>CAYGRU010000021.1:0-59838 GCA_964352385.1 uncultured Candidatus Planktophila sp. | reverse complement strand
CCTCCGCACTCTCCCGATATTCCGCCTGCTTCCCCTCCCCCATCCGGTCCCATGTCGCATATATCTGCCCCAGCCTCGGATTCCCCCTCAGCTTCCCCTCGTTCCGCGCCAGAAAATCCCAATAGAGCGCGTTGAACGGGCAGGCCCCCTCGCCGGTTTTCTTCGTCACCGCATACCGGCACCCGCCACAGTAATCCGACATCCGGTTGATATAGGCACCGGACGCGGCATAGGGCTTTGATCCCAGCAGGCCGCCATCGGCGAACTGGCTCATCCCGATGGTGTTCGGGGCCTCCACCCATTCATAGGCGTCGGCATAGACCGCCAGATACCATTCATGCACCTGATGCGGGTCGATCCCGGCCAGCATCGCGAAATTGCCGGTGACCATCAGGCGCTGGATGTGGTGGGCATAGGCATGGTCGCGGGTCTGGGTGATCGCGGCCTTCAGGCAGGCCATGTCGGTCTCGCCGGTCCAATAGAATTCCGGCAGATCACGGACCGCGCCAAAGAAGTTCCGCTCCATGTAATCCGGCCCCTCGCGCCAGTAGATGCCGCGCATGTATTCCCGCCAGCCGATGATCTGCCGGATATAGCCCTCGGCGGCATTCAGCGGGGCGTGGCCGGACAGGTAAGCCGTCTCGACGCGGCGGCAGACATCCAGCGGGTTCAGCAACCCGGCATTGATGTAAAAGCTGAGGAGGGAGTGATAAAGGAACGGCTCCCCCTCCAGCATTGCGTCCTGATAGTCACCGAATTGCGGCAGCGCCGCCTCGATGAAATGATCCAGCGCCGCCTCGGCATCCTTCGCGGTGACGGCGAACCAGAACGGGCGGAGCGTGCCGAAATGGCCGGAAAACCGGTCCTCGACAAGGTTCAGCACCGCCTCGGTGATCGCATCCGGTTCCACCCGCAGCGGCTGAGGCATGAAAAGATCGCCCTTCGCGGGTTTGCGGTTCTCGGAATCGTAATTCCACTGCCCGCCCGCCGGGCTGCCGCCTTCCATCAACAGGCCGGTCTTGCGGCGCATGTCGCGATAGAAATACTCCATGCGCAGCGCCTTGCGCCCCTCCGCCCAGTCGTCGAATTCCTGATGCGTGGCGATGAAGCGGTCATCGGGCAGAATCTCCACCCCGATCCCGAACCCGCCCGCGCAGCCGCGCAGCGATGCCAGCACGCGATGTTCGCCCGGTTCCGTCACGATCAGCCGTGTCGCGCCGTGCCGCTGCATCGCGCGCCCGATCTCGCCGGAAAAGCTGCCGGTGTTGCCGCCCGCGTCCAGCGTGACGTAATCCACCACCCGCCCCGCCGCGCGCAGGTCTTCGGCGAAATGGCGCATCGCGGCGAAGAGGAAGGCGATCTTCTTGACGTGGTGGCGCACATAGGTCGCCTCCGCCATCACCTCCACCATCAGCACCGGCGCATGAGGCGCGGCGGTCAGCGATGACAGGTCAGGCGACAACTGGTCGCCGAGGATCAGGATCAGGTCTTTGCTCATCCTGCGCGAATTGGGGCCGCCCGCCCGCTTGTCCAGCCTCCGCTGCCCCCGTATAACCGCAAAAATCACGCGGAGGCTGCCTTGTTCCCTCATCGTCATCTTCTGGGTATCGAAGCCCTCAGCCAGACCGATATCACCACCATTCTGGACCTCGCCGAGGATTACGTCGCCCTGTCGCGCCAGCGCGACAAGAAGCGCGCGGTGCTGAAGGGGCTGACGCAGATCAACATCTTCTTCGAAAACTCGACCCGCACGCAGGCGAGCTTCGAACTGGCGGGCAAACGGCTCGGCGCGGATGTGATGAACATGTCGCTGAAATCATCCTCCATCGCCAAGGGCGAGACGCTGATCGACACGGCGGTCACGCTGAACGCGATGCATCCCGATCTGCTGATCGTGCGGCACCAGAATTCGGGCGCGGTCGCGCTGCTGGCCAAAAAGGTGAACTGTTCGGTCATCAACGCGGGTGACGGGCGGCACGAACATCCGACGCAGGCGCTGCTGGATGCGCTGACCATCCGGCGGCACAAGGGGCGGCTGCACCGGCTGACCATCGCAATCTGCGGCGACATCAACCATTCGCGCGTCGCGCGATCCAACATCATCCTTCTGAACAAGATGGAAAACCGCGTCCGCGTCATCGCCCCGCCGACCCTGATGCCCAACGGGATCGAGAAGATGGGGGTCGAGCCGTTCGATGACATGCGCAAGGGCCTCGAAGGGGTCGACGTGGTGATGATGCTCCGGCTGCAACAGGAACGGATGACCGGGGCCTTCGTCCCCTCCACCCGCGAATATTACCACCGCTTCGGGCTGGACATGGAAAAGCTGTCCTTCGCCAAGCCCGATGCCATCGTGATGCATCCCGGCCCGATGAACCGGGGGGTGGAGATCGACCCAAATGTCGCCGACGACATCAACCGGTCGGTCATTCAGGAACAGGTGGAAATGGGGGTTGCTGTCAGGATGGCGGTGCTGGATTTGCTGGCGCGGAATGTGGCTGAAGCGGGGGCGAGCCAATGACCACCATCCTCTCCAACGCCCGCCTCATCGACCCCGCCACCGGTTATGACGGTCCCGGTGCGATCCGCATCGAAGATGGTCTGATCGCTGACGTCGCCCGCGGCGCATCCCCAAACGCACCCGAAGGCGCGACCGTCATCGACTGCAACGGCAAACCGCTTGCGCCCGGCATCATCGACATGCGCGTCTTTGTGGGGGAGCCGGGTGAGCGGCACAAGGAAAGCTATCGCTCCGCCGGGGAATCGGCGGCGGCGGGCGGGGTGACCACGATTGTCGTCCAGCCCGATACCGACCCGGCATTGGACGACCCGGCATGGCTTGAATTTGCCCGCAAGCGCGCGGAGGTGTCCGCCGTCAACGTTGCACCGATGGCGGCATTGACCAAGGGCCTCAAGGGGCGCGAGATGGCGGAATACGGCTTTCTGCTCGATGCCGGGGCCATCGCCTTCACCGATGCCTCCCACCCCGTCGCCGACCCGACGGTGATGCGCAACTGCCTCGACTATGCCCATTCGCTCGGCGCGCTGGTCGTGCATCACCCGCAAGACCCGCTGATGACGGCGGAGGGCTGCGTGACGGAAAGCCATTTCGCATCGAAGCTGGGCCTGCCCGGCGCGCATCCGATGGCGGAGCGGATGATGCTGGCGCGCGACATGGCGTTGGTGGAGATTACCAATGCCCGCTACCATGCCGACCAGATCACCACGCGGCAGGCCATCGACGTAATCCGCCGCGCCAAGGACAAGGGGCTGTCGGTATCCTGCGGCGTCTCGCATCACCATTTCTGCCTGAACGAGTTCGATCTGGAGGATTACCCGACCTTCTTCAAACTCGACCCGCCCTTGCGCGAGGAAGACGACCGGCAGGCGGTGGCGGAGGCGGTGGCAGAGGGGATCATCGACATCATCACCTCGTCGCACCGCCCGCAGGACGAGGAATCAAAGCGCCAGCCCTTCGAGGTTGCTGCTGTCGGCGCGGTCGGGCTGGAGACGTTGCTGCCCGGCGCGCTGAAGCTGTGGCATGACGGGCTGATCGGCCTGCCGGCGCTGTTCGAACGTCTCAGCCTGACCCCGGCGCGCCTGCTGGGCCTTCCCGGTGGATCGCTGACCAAAGGCGCGCCTGCCGATCTGGTGCTGTTCGATCCGAACCTTCCCTATGTTCTCGACCGTTATGAGCTGAAATCGAAATCCAAGAACACGCCCTTTGACCGCCGCCTGATGACGGGCCGCGCCCTGCGGACATGGGTCGGCGGGCGGGAGGTTTTTGCGCGATGACCTGGGCCGAACATCTGTCAACCTTCCTGCCGCAGGTGATGAGCTGGGATCGAAGCTGGCCCTATCTGCTGACGGCGCTGGTCTGCGGCTATCTTTCCGGCTCCATCCCGTTCGGGGTCATCATCGCGCGGGTGATGAATCTGGGCGATCTGCGCAAGATCGGGTCGGGCAATATCGGTGCAACCAACGTGCTGCGGACAGGCAACAAGACCGCCGCCGCCCTGACGCTGGCCTGCGACATGGCAAAAGGCTGGATCCCGGTCGCCGTGTTTTTGCTGATGTGGGGCGATCTGACGGCGCAGATCGCCGGGATCGGTGCGTTTCTCGGCCATCTGTTCCCGGTCTGGCTCGGGTTCCGGGGCGGCAAGGGTGTCGCGGTTTTTCTTGGCATCGTGCTGGGGCTGAACCTTTATGCCGGGTTGCTGTGCTGCGCGGCATGGCTTGTGGTCGCGGTGATCTTTCGCATGTCGTCGCTGGCGGCGCTTCTGATGTCGCTGTCCGCGCCGGTCTGGCTCTGGCTGATGGGCGAGCGGGGCGCGATCTGGGCGGCGGTGCTGCTGGTGGTGCTGATCTGGCAAAAGCATGGCGACAATATTGGCCGCATCCTTGCCGGGACCGAACCGAAGATCGGGAAAAGTTAACTCAAAATTAGGCCGAATCCCGGTGGAGTGATCTGCATGTTGGATGCACCCTCCCCCCGCGATCCGTGCACGGATGATGACCGCCTCGACTGGCTGCGCCTCGCGCGCAGCCGCAATGTCGGTTCGGTCAGCTTTCGCCAGCTTCTCGCGCGGTTCGGCACGGCGGCGAAGGCGCTCGCGGCCCTGCCGGACATGGCGGCGCGCGGCGGCGCGCAGGCCTATCAGGCCTGTTCCGTGCGGCAGGCGGTGGAGGAAGTGGAGCGGGCGACGGCGGCGGGGGCGGTCATGCTGCGCCTTGGCCATCCCGGCTATCCGCCACGCCTGCCAGAAATCGCCGATCCGCCGCCTTTCCTCTGGGCCATCGGACAAATCGCATTGGCGGCCCGCGCTTCGGTGGCCATTGTCGGCGCGCGCAACGCCTCCTCGCTTGGCCTGCGCATGGCGCGGCATCTGGCGGGGGAACTGGGCGAGCGGGGGCATGTCATCACATCCGGCTTCGCGCGCGGCATCGACGCGGCGGCGCATGAGGTCGCGCTGCCAACCGGCACGGTCGCAGTCTTTGCGGGCGGGGCCGATCATGTCTACCCAAAGGAAAACGCCGCGCTTTACGACCGTATCCGCACCGAAGGGCTGATCCTGTCCGAGGCCCCAATGGGGCTGGAGCCGCAGGGGCGGCATTTCCCGCGCCGCAATCGCATCGTCTCGGGCCTCTCGGACGGTGTGGTGCTGATCGAGGCGGCGCAACGGTCAGGCTCGCTCATCACCGCGCGCTTCGCGCTTGAACAGGGGCGGGAGGCGATGGCGGTGCCCGGCGCGCCGCTCGATCCCCGCACCACCGGCTGCAATGACCTGATCCGGCAGGGCGCGGCTCTGATCCGCAACGCCGATGATGTGGAGGAGGCGTTGGCCGCCCCAAGGACGCTGCAATTCGACGATGCCGCCAGCGGGTTCTGCTTTGACGCCGCGCTGGGGGAGGCGGGTGGCGATCTCGTGGCCCGCACCGCCGCGCTTTTGTCGCCCACACCGGTCGATACCGACACCCTCGCCCGCGACCTCGGCGTGTCCGCCGCGCATCTGGCGGCGGCGCTGCTTGAACTCGAACTGGCCAGCGTGGCGGAACGTCGGGCGGGTGGTCAGGTCGCGCTGGCTGACCAAGGTTGACCTCTGCACCGCACCGCGCCCATTCCGCGCGGTCACGATGGGGTGCGTTGACATCGCTCCGCCTCCCTCCCATGTTCCGCGGCCTTGGACGGAGATCAAAGCGGAGCCTTGCCACCCATGCCGGTTGTTGTTGTTGAGAGCCCTGCGAAAGCCAAAACGATCAATAAATATCTCGGCTCCGACTTCACGGTGCTCGCCAGTTTCGGCCATGTGCGCGACCTGCCGCCGAAAGACGGATCGGTGGATCCCGACAACGAATTCGAAATGCTGTGGGAGGTGGATGCGAAATCCACCAAGCACCTGAAGGCCATCGCCGACGCGCTGAAGGACGATCAGTCGCTGATCCTCGCGACCGACCCTGACCGCGAGGGCGAAGCGATTTCGTGGCACCTGCTGGAGGCGTTGCGCAAGCGCAAGTCCCTGAAAAAGGATGCGCCGGTGCAGCGCGTCGTGTTCAACGCCATCACCAAATCGGCGGTGACGGAGGCGATGCGCCAGCCGCGCGCCATCGACATGGAACTGGTGCAGGCCTATCTCGCGCGCCGCGCGCTCGACTATCTGGTCGGCTTTCGCCTCTCCCCGGTCCTGTGGCGCAAGTTGCCGGGCGCGAAATCGGCGGGCCGGGTCCAGTCGGTCGCCCTGCGCCTGATCGTGCAGCGGGAGATGGAGGTCGAGGCCTTCCGCGCCCGCGAATACTGGACCGTGAAAGCCGTGCTCGAAACCCCGCGCGGCGAGGAGTTCGAGGCTCGCCTGACGGTGCTGGAGGGGCAAAAGCTCGACAAGTTCGACCTCGCGGACGAGGCCGCCGCGACGAAGGCCGTCGCCGCGATCACCGCGCGCGATCTGAAAGTGACCAGCGTCGAAGCCAAGCCCGCAACGCGCAACCCCTCGCCCCCCTTCATGACATCGACCTTGCAGCAGGAGGCGTCGCGCAAGTTGGGCTTTGGCGCACAGGCGACGATGCGGGCGGCGCAGCGGCTTTATGAGGCCGGGCACATCACCTATATGCGGACCGATGGCATCGACATGGCACCAGAGGCGGTGACCGCCGCGCGCGATGCGATCAAGGCGCGCTATGGCGCGAGCTATGTCCCGCGCGAGGCCCGCGTTTACAAGAACAAGGCCAAGAATGCGCAGGAAGCGCATGAATGCATCCGCCCCACCGTGATGTCCGCCGCCCCCGCCGATCTGAGCGGGCTGGAGCCGGATCAGGCGCGGCTGTACGATCTGATCTGGAAACGCGCGCTCGCCAGCCAGATGGAGGCGGCGCGGCTGGAGCGCACCACGGTGGAAATCGCCAGTGCCGACACGAAGGTCGGCCTTCGCGCCACCGGACAGGTGATCAAGTTCGACGGCTTCCTCAAGGTCTATGAGGAAGGCCGCGACGATGTGGTTTCGGGGGACGAGGACGAAGGCGGCCTCTTGCCGGAAATCAATCAGGGCGAGGCCCTGCGCAAGACCGCCGTGACCCCGAACCAGCATTTCACCCAGCCCCCGCCCCGCTATACCGAGGCGACGCTGGTAAAGCGGATGGAAGAACTGGGCATCGGACGCCCGTCCACCTATGCGTCCATCATCACGGTGATTCAGGACCGCGAATATGTCCGCAAGGACAAGAACCGCCTGATCCCGGAGGATAAGGGGCGGCTGGTGACGGCGTTCCTTGAAAACTATTTCAAGCGGATCATGGATTACGACTTCACCGCCTCGCTTGAGGAATCGCTCGACGATGTGTCCGGCGGGCGGGCCGACTGGAAGGTATTGCTGGCCAACTGGTGGAAGGATTTCGCGGCGGACCTTGAGGAAACCAAGGACCTGCGCATCACCGAGGTGCTGGAGACGATCAATGACGTCCTCGCGCCGCACATCTTTCCGGACACCGGCGACGGCACGGACCCGCGCATGTGCAAGGCCTGCGGGATGGGGCGGCTTTCGCTGAAGACCGCACGGTCCGGCGGTGCGTTCATCGGTTGTTCGAACTATCCCGATTGCCGCTACACCCGCCCGATGGGCGGCGAGGAGGAAGGCGGCATTCAGGATACCGTGCTGGGGCAGGATGAATTCGGCACCGATGTCTGGCTGAAGAATGGTCGCTTCGGCCCCTATGTGCAGCTTGGCGAACAGATGCCCGACAGCGCCGAAAAGCCGAAGCGCGCGTCGATCCCGAAAGGCATGGCACCCGAAGCCATCGGCCTGCCGAAGGCGCTGGAATTGTTGTCGCTGCCGCGCATCGTGGGTGCCCACCCGGAAGACGGCGCACCAATTGAGGCCGCGATCGGCCGGTTCGGCCCCTATGTGAAATGGAACAAGACCTACGCGAACCTGAAGGACGCGGAGGATGTGTTCACCATCGGCATGAACATGGCGGTCGAGTTGATCGCGGAAAAGATCGCCAATCCGGGGCGCGGGCGCACCGCCGCCAAGGCGTTGAAGGAGTGCGGCGAGCATCCCGATGGCGGCCCGGTGAACGTGATGGAGGGGCGGTTCGGCCCTTATGTGAAATGGGGCAAGATCAACGCGACCCTGCCGAAGGACGTGAAGCCGGAAGACCTCGATCTGGAGACGGCGCTGGCGCTGATCGCCGAAAAGGCAGGTAAGGCCCCGAAGAAGAAGACGGCGGCGGCGGCAAAGAAGAAGGCCCCGGCGAAGAAGCCGGCTACGAAAAAGGCCGCCCCCAAAACGGCCGCAGCGAAGAAAACCACCGCGCGAAAGAAATCCGCCGCAGCCGATGACGCCGTTGTCGATCCTTCGGACGAATGACCGCGATGCGATCCTTTTTCCTCCTTTATGGCATCAGTGCACTGGTGTTCCTCGCCATCGACGTCGTCGGCCTGACCTTCATCCTGAAGCCGACATTCGAGGCCTACGCGCCGCAATTGCTGGCCGATGACCCGAATTTCGTCGCGGCGGCGATCTTCTATTTCATGTATATCGCCGGGATCGTCTGGTTCGCCTCCGCCCCTGGCTTGCGGAGCGGGGCAGCGCTGGCGCAGGTGTTCGGTAACGGCGCGCTGCTCGGCATCTTCGCCTATGGCACCTATGAATTGACCAATATGGCGACACTGGCAGGCTGGGCCTGGCCGATGGTGGCGGTTGACATGGTCTGGGGTGCGGCACTGACCGGGCTGACGGCGGCAGGCGGGGTCGCCATCGCGCGCCGCATCGGGTCATAACCGCCGAAACATCACCAGCGCATCGACCTCGCCAAGGTGGGGGTGACGAAACGCGCCGGGCAGGCGGCCCACTGTATCGAATCCGGCGGCTGCCCATGTCGCAACCGCACGGTCGTTGCTCGCGACCACAAAGTTGAACTGCATCGCGGCATATCCCGCCGCCTTTGCCCGCAGCAGCGAATGATCCAGCATGGCGCGGGCAATCCCCTTCCCCTGCGCCGCTGGCAGCGTGACATATCCCGCATTGCAGACATGATCACCGCCGCCAAGCTGATTGGGGCGGAGGTAATAGGTGCCCGATACCGCCCCTGCATCCTCCGCCACCAGAACGTCTTTTGCCGGGTCGGTCCAGAACGCGATGGCCTCGGCCCGCCCCATTTCGCGCGGCAGGGTATACGTCTCACCCGCACGGATCACGGGTTCCAGCATCGCCCAGAGGGCGTCCGCGTCAGTGCTGCGATAGGGGCGGAGGGTCAACATTGCGCGAAATTACAAGTTTCGGTTCCTGCCGCCAGCGCAAAACTTGCGCATCGCCCGCATGATGCGCATATTTCCACCACAAGCGGTCGCCTAATGATGGGGCCGCGCCAGATGTCGCTTTAGCCAAGGACAATAAGATGAGCCGCGTTTCCTTTGCCTCCCACCCGTTTCTGCTCGGTTTCGAACAGCTCGACCGTCTGGTGGAGCGGACGCAGAAGGCCGGGTCAGACAGCTACCCGCCCTATAACATCGAACAGCGCGGCGAGACGGCCTATCGCATCACGCTCGCCGTTGCGGGCTTTGCCGAGGCCGATCTGGCGATCACCATCGAGGACAGCCAGCTTGTGATCCGGGGCCGGACCAGCGGCGACGATCAGGACCGCGTGTTCCTGCATCGCGGCATCGCCGCCCGCCAGTTCCAGCGCAGTTTCGTGCTGGCCGACGGGGTGGAGGTTGCCGGCGCCGATCTCGAAAACGGTCTGCTGCATGTCGATCTGGTGCGTGCGGAACCCGAAACCATCATTCGGAAAATTCAGATCGGTGCGCGGGACTGACCCCGGCATCACCCCATCTTGCTCAGTAGAGGAGAGTTCAATGACCATTCCAAGACATAATCAATCGCTACCCCTCGTCTATGTGCGCCAGATGCGCCCGGACGAGCTGCCGTCCGATATCGGCAACGAGGCGCTCTTTGCCATTCATGACGAGGCTGGCAACCGCATCGGCATGGCACCGGAGCGTGAACTTGCCTTCATTGCCGCGCGCCAGCACGAACTGATGCCGGTCAGCGTCCACTGATCCTGAAGGGGGGCCTATTCGCCCCCCGGCTCCCCCTGCCGCCTGACCGGGACGAGCAACCGCTCAGGCCGCAGTTTCGCCGCTTCCTTGAACAGCGAAAACGTCTGATTGACGAAGTTCACCGCCCCGCCGATCTGTTCGATATAAAGGCTCAGTTCGGCTGTGCGCTGTGCTTCGACCATCTGCACCGACCGGTCGGGATTGCCGGTTTCGAAGGTGACATAGAACCACGGCTCCCCCCGTTTCAGGATCAGGTCCCTTTCGATATCGTGCCATTCAAAGGCCCACATCAGCGGGCGCGGCCAGACATCAATCGGAAACCGCCCGCCAAAGATCGTGCCCGGCAGCGGTGTCGGGCGGTAATCCATGAATGCGCCGACCTGGGTCATATGCACCGGCTCGTCGGCGACAAAGATGTAAGGCAGGCTGATCTGGATGGTCGGGCGGTCGGGATAGCGCCATTCCGCCTCGTTCGTCACATGCACGATGTTATTCAGCTTGGCCGGACGCACCGGGCTGGCGTCGCCCAGCACGTTGCGCAACCCCGCCTTGCCCTCCTTGTTCCGGGCAAAGCGCAGATGCAGGTCGAACGGGCAGCGGATGACGAAATACCGGCTTTCCATGTTGATGATGGCCGGGCAGCGCGAGGCCGATTTCGCGTGGTTCTTGTTGACCGCCGCCGACCGCACCCGTTCAGGCGCGAAATAGACGACGGCGGCCTTGTCCTCCGCCAGCAACCAGCCGACCTGCGCCGGGCCGGTTTTGGGCACGGGCGCTGCCGCATCTGCCGCGCCTTTTCGACCTCCGAACAATCCGCCGAACATGATGCCTCTCACTTGCCCGCAGGGGCCGGTTGTGTCTGGCGCAGCAGATCGGCGATGAGACGGTCGAAGGCCGCCTGATCCACCGCCGTCATCTGTCTGCGCAGCTTCGTCTCGTAATCACGCGCCAGCGGGATCAGCTTCGCCATCAGCGCGCGGCCTTCATCGGTCAGCATCAATGCCACCAGCCGCCGATCCTGCGGATCGTCACGCTTCGCGATCAGCCCGGCGGATTCCAGCCGCGAGGCCGCGCGCGAGGCTTTCGATTTTTCCAGATCGGCGCGCAGGTGCAGATCCCTGATCGACAAGGTTCCCGCCTGATTCAGATGCACCAGAACCCGCCATTCCGGGATCGAAAGGCCGAATTCCGAACGGTAATGTTCCGCCAGCCCACGGCTGACGCGACCCGCCAGCACGGCAAGCTGATAGGGCAGAAACTGATCAAGGTCGAAATCAGGCATGTGTCGATCATTGCAGATGCATGCATCCGGTCAAGATGCCCCACCAGCGCAGTTGACCGACGCCCTGCGTCCGCTATCTGAGGGTCATGAGACAGTTCCTTCCTCTGGCCCTTGCGGCATTCGTGCTCGCCTCCTGCAACGGTGGTGCTGCGCCGAATGATGTGGGCGGGCAAACCATTGTCGGCTCGGTCTCACGGCTGGATTGCAGCCGGATCGACTGGTTCAGGGTCGGGCTGAACGATGGTGCGGTCGGGCACGAACAACCATCGCGGTTCAATTACCTCAGCAATTCCTGTAGCGGGCATGGCGTGCGCGCCGATGTCGATGGCTATTTTCGCGGCGTCGAGGAAGGCAAGAAGCGGGTGCAGTGATCCGCTTTAGGCGGGTGTTCCACCGGTTTCGTCAGTAGGCTGTGACTTTTCTTTCATCTTTCGCTATTCAATTCGGGCTACCGCACCGGCAGTCGCACCGCCGCTAGGACCCATTTGGAAGGCACGATGGCCTCACTTCTTCTCGCCGTGGCCCTGATCAACGCCACCGTCGTCGTCTATCTGACAGTGCGGCTGATCCGGGTGAAGCGAATGGTCGCTGCACAGGGGCCGGTCCGAACGCTGGACGAAGCGATCCCGCCCCGGATGGGCGCGCTCGCCGATGCGGCCAGAGGACGGCACCCCCGCAACCGCGACGCGGTGAATGTCCTGCCCCCGGTGACGGTTGATCTGGATCAGGCTTGCACACGCATCCTCCCGACCGCTGATCGGCGCTGGCAGGACAATGGCGAACGCCGGGATTTCGACCAGCATCTTGAAAACCTGCGCAACCGCCTCGCCGGACGGCGCGAGATCGAATTGCACAATGCCATCGCGATATCCTATCTGCGCCGCAAGACCCGACATGCCGACCACGCGAAGGCGCTGTTCTTTCGCATCTGGGATGAGAAAGGCCCCGATCTGATCGACGAGATGTCGACTCGCTGGATCATCTCCACCCTGATGACCTTCGCCGATCATGGCCGGACGGAGGCGGAGCGGACATGCGGCGCGCTCGGCTATGCCTATGGCGCCCTGATCGTCAGCGCGGAGACGGAACGTTGTTACTGGGATGACAGCACCGACCCCGAAATCAGCCGCACCAGCCCCGACCATCAGCGATTTGGCCTGAACGGCTCCCCCGCCTTCGAATTGGGGACGAGCAACCACCTCATCAATCTGAATGCCTTTGTCTACGATCATGCCCTGCGAACACCGGTGGTCGGGCCGATCCTTGAAAAGCTGATGATGCGGGTGCGTTACAGCGACACGTTCTTCAGCCGGTTCGACGAGGCGCGCCAGCGCCTCGCGCTCGGTACGGAGGCGGAGGTCGCCGACCGGTTCTGGTCCTTCGCGACACCACCCGGAACCGGCGCACCGCCGCAGGACGCGGCGGTGCCGGGGGTCAGCGCTGTTCTTCCAACCGATCCGTCGCGGGGGGCGGGGTCCGCGACAGGGCCGTCATCTCCGCATGAAGCGCCGCCGTCATCTCGAACGATGCAGCTGCGAGAGAGGCGCCGAGCTGCGCGACAGACCGCGCGCCGATAATCGGGCAGGTGATCGCAGGATGGGCCTTGGCCCAGGCCACCGCGAGCGTCATCGGATGCACGCCCTTGTCCAAAGCGAAGGCCGCGAACTTCGCCGACACTTCGTGGAAATAGGCATCGTCATAGCGTTTCTGATATTCGGTATTCACCGAAAACCGGCCCGTCGCCCCGCCCGCATATTTCCCCGTCAGCAAACCGCCTGCCCCCGGCCCGTAGGAGATGACCGCGAGGTCCTCGCTGGCCGCCAGTGGCAGAATCTCCACCTCCGACTGCCGCTTGATGAGGTTGTACATCGGCTGGATCACCTCGAACGGTGCCCAGCCCTGCATCGCGGCGATGCCGTTGGCCTTGGCGATCTGCCACGCGGCATAGTTGGAACAGCCGATATGGGCGACCTTGCCGCTGGCGCGCAGATCCTCCAGCGCGCGCATCGTCTCCTCGATCGGCGTTGCCGGATCCCAGCGGTGCATGAAATAGAGGTCGATGCGATCCACATCCAGCCGCCTCAGGCTCGCCTCACAGGACAGGCGGATCGACCGGCGCGACGCGCCCTTGTGCTGCCCCATCGCGCATTTCGAGGTGATGAAGACCTCGTCCCGGTGGCCCTTGATGAGCCTCCCCAGAATCTCCTCCGACTTTCCGCCCGCATAGGCATCGGCGCAGTCGAAAAAGGTGATCCCGGCATCGCGGCAGGCGGCATAGATCGCGCCCGATGTCGGCTCGTCCGCGTCGCCCCCGAAAGACATCGTGCCGAAACACAATTCGGAGACAGTGGCACCGGTACGGCCAAGGCGGACGGTTTTCATCTTGTATCCAGTTCTTGTGGTGGGGAAGGCGGGGTTGCGTCAGGCGCGGCGGAGGCGGATGACCACGTCGATCTTGCTGACTTCCATGCCTTCGGGAATTTCAGGAAGGGTTGCGAATTCGACCGAACTCGCCGGCGCGTCTGTCAGACGACCCTCATCTTCCCAATAGAAATGCGGATGCTGTTCGGTGCGGGTGTCAAAATAGCTGCGCGCACCATCGACCGCGATCTCGGTCAGCAAGCCGGCCTCGGTAAAGCATTTCAGCGTGTTGTAGACGGTGGCCAGCGATACGGCGGCCCCGGCGGTCTGCGCGGATTCGAACAGCCGCTCGGCAGTCACATGCCGGTGGCGACCATCGCCGACCAGCAGCGCGGCCAAGGCCCGGCGCTGCCGCGTCGGGCGCAGCCCCGCCTTAGACAACCAGGTTTCCGCCTGATTGTCCGCGTCCAGCGGTGAGGTCTTGCGCATCGTGCTGTCGCTCACTGTGTCCCGGCTCCTCGTTTCAATGTTTCGCCGCAAGCACCGGCTTGCGCTACACTTTCCCCAGAGAAATCGCATAATTCGGCGCGTTTTACCATAGCCTGCGACAGAACGAAAAAATCCAACCGCCTTGCGCCTTCGACAAAGGCGGTGATAGTCACGATGGAAAGCGTCCGCGCCGACGCGACGGATAGTTCAGTAGGGGAGACCGACGTGGCCGAACGCGCGACAAGCTATGATTTCGAAGGTCTGATGCGCTGTGCGCGGGGCGAGCTGTTCGGGCCGGGCAATGCCCAGCTTCCCGCGCCGCCGATGCTGATGATGGATCGCGTCACATCCATCGAGGAAGAGGGCGGCGAGCATGGCAAGGGCCGGATCGTTGCAGAGTTCGACGTGAAACCCGACAACTGGTTCTTTCAATGCCATTTCCTCGGCGACCCGGTGATGCCCGGCTGCCTCGGCCTTGATGCACTTTGGCAACTTACCGGCTTTTTCCTTGGCTGGAAGGGTCTGCAAGGCCGTGGCCGCGCATTAGGTGTGGGCGAGGTGAAGTTTTCCGGCATGGTCACGCCATCGGTGAAGCTGATCCGCTATACGGTCGATTTCAAACGGATCATCGACCGGAAATTGAAGCTCGGCATCGCCAACGGCACGATGGAGGCCGATGGCGAGGTCATCTACACCACCGCCGACATGCGTGTCGGCCTGTTTCAGGATGAACCCGCCGCCTGATCGGCGGCGAGGCAAGGGAGGCACCACATGCGCCGCGTTGTGGTCACAGGCATCGGTATCATATCGTCCATCGGGAACAGCGCACAGGAGGTGCATGCCGCGCTGCGCGAAGGCAAATCCGGCATTTCCTTTGCCGAAGATTATGCCGAACACGGATTTCGCAGCCGGGTCCACGGGAAACCGCAGATCGACCTCGCTGAATCCATCGACAAGCGTCAGTTCCGGTTCATGGGCGACGGTGCGGCCTATAACTTTCTCGCCATGCAGCAGGCCATCGCCGACAGCGGGCTGGACGACAGCGATGTGTCGAACGAACGGACCGGGCTGGTGATGGGGTCCGGCGGGCCTTCGACCAAGAACCTGTTCAACGCGCATCAGATCGTCATCGAGAAAGGGTCACCCAAACGCATGGGGCCGTTCATGGTGACGCGCGGCATGTCCTCGACCAATTCCGCCTGCCTCGCGACACCGTTCAGGATCAAGGGCGTGAATTACTCCATCACCTCCGCCTGTTCGACCTCCGCCCATTGCATCGGCAACGGGGTGGAACAGATCCAGTTCGGCAAGCAGGACATCGTGTTCGCGGGCGGCGGCGAAGAGCTCGACTGGACCCTGTCCTGCCTGTTCGACGCGATGGGGGCGATGTCTTCGAAATACAACGACAGCCCGGAATCGGCCAGCCGCGCCTTCGATGCGACCCGCGACGGGTTCGTGATCGCAGGCGGTGGCGGCGTCGTGGTGCTGGAAGAACTGGAGCACGCCAAGGCGCGCGGCGCGAAAATCTATGGCGAGGTGACCGGCTATGCCGCGACATCCGATGGCCATGACATGGTCGCGCCATCGGGCGAAGGGGCGGAGCGGTGCATGAAGCTTGCAATGTCCACACTCGGCGACCGGACGGTCGACTATATCAACGCCCACGGCACCTCGACCCCAGCGGGCGACGTGACGGAGGTGGAGGCCGTGCGCCGCGTGTTCGCGGGCAAGAAGCAGCCCGTCATCAGTTCCACCAAATCGCTCACCGGCCACTCGCTGGGCGCAACGGGGGTGCAGGAGGCGATCTATTGCCTGATGATGCTGAACAATGATTTCATCGCCGGATCGGCCAATGTCACAGAACTTGACCCGGCGTTGAAGCCGGAGGAGATCGCGACGAGCCGGGTGGACAATGCAGGGCTGGATACAGTGCTTTCGAACAGTTTCGGTTTTGGCGGCACCAACGCCACCCTTGCGATGAGCCGCTATCATGGCTGATCTGATGAAGGGCAAGCGCGGCCTGGTCATGGGCGTCGCGAACGATCATTCGATTGCCTGGGGCATCGCCCGGATGCTGGCGAACGAAGGGGCAGACCTTGCGTTTTCCTATCAGGGGGAGGCGTTCGGCCGCCGCGTCGCGCCCTTGGCGGAAAGCGTCGGATCGACCCTGATGCTCGACGTCGATGTCACCGACGAGGCGTCAATGGATGCGGCCTTCGACAAGCTGGCTTCTGAATGGGGCACGCTGGATTTCGTCGTTCATGCCATCGCCTATTCCGATAAGAACGAACTTTCGGGCCGTTATGCCGATACGACACGGGCCAATTTTCTGCGCTCGATGGATATCTCCTGCTATTCGCTGGTCGATGTGGCGCGGCGGGCGGCCCCGATGATGAAATCGGGCGGGTCGATCATCACAATGACCTATCTTGGCGCGCAGCGGGTGATGCCGAATTACAATGTGATGGGCGTCGCCAAGGCAGCGCTGGAGGCATCGGTGCGATACCTCGCCAATGATTTCGGCCCCCTCGGGATCCGCGTCAACGCGGTCAGCCCCGGCCCGATGCGCACCCTCGCGGGTTCGGCCATCGGCGGCGCGCGCAAGGTCTACAAACAGACGGAGGAAAACGCGCCCTTGCGCCGCAATGCGACGCTGGACGATGTTGGCGGTGCCGCGCTCTATCTGCTGTCCGATCTCGGGCGGGGCACGACAGGCGATCTGATCTTCGTCGATGGCGGATATCACGTGACCGGCATGGCGCAGCCCGCGAACCTGTGACGCCGCATGGGCGCACATCGCGCCTAACCCGGTTTCAGGAAGAATACGTTAACAATTTTCCACGTATCTTCATGATCTGGTCACGAGGTCAAAGGCGCAGCCGACGATGAAACTCATTCCTGTAATCCTCAGCGGCGGTTCCGGCACAAGGTTGTGGCCGGTGTCGCGGCAAGGCTTCGCCAAGCAGCACACACCGCTTTTCGGTGGTGCATCGACCTTTCAACGCACGTTGGAGCGGGTGGCGGACAAGGCGGTCTTTGAACGGCCCGTCGTCATCACCGGACATGGCGCGCGATTCATGGTCGCCGATCAGGCGCGCGCAGTCGGGGCCGACCCGGAAATCATATTGGAGCCGGAGGGGCGCGACAGCCTCGCGGCCATCGCCGCCGCCGCAGCCGTCGCCTCACGGCGCGGCGGCGAGGCGATTGTCATCGTCCTGTCCTCTGATCATCTGATTTCCGATGTGGCGGCCTTTACCGCCATCTGCCACGCCGCAGGCCACGCGGCGGCGGAGGGCCACATCGCGATCATCGGGGTTACACCCACCCATCCGGCCACGAATTTCGGTTACATCCGGCCCGGCGCAGCCTCGGACGGGGTGGCACCGGTGGAGGCTTTCGTCGAAAAACCGGACCGTGCGGGGGCGGAACGGCTGATCGCGGAAGGCGGCCTCTGGAATGCCGGGATGTTCTGCTTCCGGGCCGATATCGGCCGTGCGGAGATCACGTTGAACGCCCCCGCCACGATGGCGGCCGTGGACAAGGCGCTGGCAACAGCGCGCGACGATCTGGGGGCGGAATTGCTCGGCGATGCATTCCGCCAGACAGAAAAGACCTCTTTCGATTACGCGGTAATGGAAAAGACGCGCCGCGCCGTCGTCTTGAAGGCCGATTTCGCCTGGTCGGATATCGGCGACTGGCAGGAGTTATGGGCGGTATCGGCAAAGGACGCGAACGGCGTCGCCACGGAGGGCGACGTGATCGCTGTCGACAGCCAGAACAGCTATCTGCGCGGCTCCGACCGACTGATCTGTGCGCTCGGGGTGGAGGATTTGGCGATTGTCGATACACCGGATGCCGTTCTGGTGGCCCCGCTGGCACGGGCACAGGAGGTGAAGGGACTGGTCACTGCCCTGCTCGGTGCGGGGCGGCGCGAGGCGACGGAACATCTGAAGGTCTATCGCCCCTGGGGATCGTATCAGACCATCGACCTCGGCGCCCGTTTTCGCGTGAAACACATCGAGGTGCTGCCGGGCAGGCAATTGTCGCTGCAAAAGCATCATCACCGGTCGGAACACTGGGTCGTCGTCTCTGGCACGGCGGAGGTGACGGTGGATGCCGAGATGAAGATCGTGAACGAGAATGAAAGCGTCTATATCCCCTGCGGCGCGGTCCACCGGCTCGCCAATCCCGGCAAGATCGCGGTGCGCCTGATCGAGGTGCAGACCGGGTCCTATCTTGAAGAGGACGACATCATCCGGCTGGACGACGATTTCGGGCGGGTCTGACCGGACAAATATCTGCGGGCGGCGACCGTCAGCGGGCGTTCCACCCGGTGATGAACCTGATGCGCCACTAGCGCGATGAGCGGAAGCGCGATCAACAGCAAGGGGCCGTCCCCCGTGACCTTCCCCAGAATCTGAATGACCGGCAGGTGCAAGAGGTAGACCGCATAACTGCCCGCGCCGAGGTTGCGCCAGACAGTGCCCGCGCGCAGCCCTGCCCGCTCCGCCAACAGTGCGGCGAGCACGACCGCCGCCATCGGCAGGCCAAAGGCGAGCACGCGCTGCGCCGACGCCGCACCAAAGGGCGGGATCAGCGCCCCCTCCGCCACCGTCCCGATCCACGAGGCCCCAAGGGCGAGTGCACAAATGCCGAGCGCGAAACAGGCCCCCGCCAAATACCGCGACGCGCCGCCGACAGGGCGGCGGCACCACCAGACACCAAGGCCAATCCCGAACAGGAATTCCAGCAGGATCGGTGCGGTCCACGTCCGAAGGGGCAGATAGTCCAGCGCGATCAACCATCCCATCGCGACCGCGCAGATCAATGCGAAAATGGCAAAGGCCGCCACGCTGACCCGGCGACGCACCACCAGCCCCGCCGCGACGATCAGATAGAACACCGCCTCGAACAGCAGCGTCCAGCCGACCGCCAGCAATGGCCCTGCCTGCCCGTCCACGCGGATCGCGGGCCAGAGAAGGACGGAGGCGAGCACATCCGCCCTGCTCCACCCCGCGATGCCGACCGGATGCAGACCCAGCATCAGGGCCGCGACCAGGGCCGCCGTGACCAGCCAGTACAACGGCAGAATCCGCGCCGCGCGATGCGCGAGGAACCGCACCGGGCCGATCCCGCCCCGCGCGACGATGACCATCACGACCCCCGACAGCACGAAAAAAAGATCGACGCCGGATGCCAGAACCACTGTGCTGCCGAGCGGCGACCAGAGGCCGCCGAGCGTCGGGCGCAGATGATGCAGCACCACCATCCACGCCGCCACCGCGCGCAACATCTCCAAAGTGGAGACGAATCCCGGCGGATCGGGCAGACGTGTCATCGCCGCTGCGCCTCTGGCGGGGCCGCCATCAGATCGTCCACTGCCGCGCTGAACGCGGCGCGGAACCGGTCCACGCCGAACAACGCCGCCCGCGCGCGACACCGCACCGCCGTGATGCCGTGGTCCCCCGCCTCGAATGCCGCAATCGCGCCGCGCAGGCTGTCGGGGTTCTGGTCGTTGAAAAAGAGGCCGGTCGCGCCATCCTCAACGCTCTCCGTCGCGCCGCCGCTGCGATAGGCGATGACGGGGCAACCGCTCGCCATCGCCTCCACCGGCACCAGCCCGAAATCCTCCTCCGCCGGAAAGATCAACGCCTGCGCGCTGGCATATGCCTTGGCCAGCGCCGTGTCTGACAGGCGACCGGTAAAGCGGACATTGGGCGGCGCGCCGCGCATCAGCCGCGCCCGGTCCGGCCCGTCACCGATGATGGTCACCTGACGGTCCAGCCCGCGAAATGCGGCGACCGCCAGATCGGCACGCTTGTATCCGGTCAATTCCGAGACGAAGAGATACCCGTCCCGCGGCACCCGATCCGCACCCGCGAACCGCGTCAGATCGACCGGCGGCGCGATCACCTGCGCTTCGCGCCCCCAGAACCGGCGGATACGCGCCGCGACGAAGGCGGAATTTGCGACGATCCTGTCAGGCCGTTGCGCCGCCTGAAAATCATAGGCCCGCATGCGCCGCGCCAGATGCGAAAAGGCCGGGCGCGCCAGCCGAGGCAGCGTCGCGGCATAGTCCGCCTGATGGTCCCAGACATAACGCATCGGCGTGTGGCAATAGGTCAGCATCCGCGCAGAGGGCGGCGCGATGACACCCTGCGCCGGGCCGCTTTCCGAAGCGATCACAAGGTCATACCCCTTCAGCGAAACCGCCTCCAGTGCCGCAGGCATCAGGCCGAGATAGGCCTTGTAGGCCCGCCGCGCGAAGGGCAGGCGGGCGATAAAGGTCTCGGATATCCGCCGCCCCGCGAGCGCATCGGACAGGCGCGCGCGGTCGGCTACATGGGTGAAGATATCCGCCTCGGGGTAGAGCGCGGCAATCTCCTCCAGCACCCGCTCTCCGCCGCGCATCCCGACCAACCAATAGTGAATGATCGCGACTTTCATGACGGGTCCGGCAGTGCGGCCCGGTTCCGTTAACCGCGCCTTAAGCATGATGACCCAAACATTGAAATCCTAAGAATTGCCTAACGGCGGGAGGGTGCGATGGGGATGACGGTGATCGGCGGCGCGGCGATCGTGCTTGCGGGCGGGGCGCTGCTGCTCGCCGCCCTGCCCTTGCGCCGCCCGCTGCGCCCGCTGGCAGTCCTTTTCGGCGCGGGTGTGCCGCTGTCCGCCGCCGCTGCCTTCGTGCTGCCGTTCGGCGGCGGCGCGAGCATCCTCGTCTCTGCCCTGCTGGCCATCGCGTTTTGCGTTGCTGTCGCACCGCGCCTGGTGCGCGTGTTGCTAGCAGGCGGGGCCGGTGCCCTCCGCCCCTCTGCCCCGACGATGTTCATCATCCTGTTCGCGGTGCTGGCCATCGCGGGGGCATTCCTGCTCCCTGCGGTGTTCGCCGGGCAGGTTCAGGTCTTCGCGCTTGACCGCACCGCAAGCGGGGTGACCGATGCGGCGCTGAAACTCCCGCTCGTGCCCCTTGGGCCGAGCGCCTCCGCGATCACGCAAAGCCTGTGGCTTGCCTCCACCGTTGCGGTCTTCATCGCGATGACCGCCGCCGCGCGGGCCGATCCGGGCATCATTGCCTACACGATCTGGGGCGCGACCGGCGCGCATCTGGCGCTGGCCGCGCTCGACGCGCTTGGCTGGCCGGGGATGGCGCTGTTTCGCACCGCCGCCTATCAGATCGCCCCGGATCAGGTGCTGGCCGGCTTCACCCGCCTGACCGGCGCAGCGTCGGAGCCTTCGCAATTCGGTGCCACCTCCGCCGTGCTGGCTTCCTCGCACCTCTGGCGGTTGCGCGGCGGTTCGCGCGCATGGCACGGTCTTGCTGCAATGCTGCTGATCGTGGGGGCGGTGGCCTCGCTGTCGTCCACGGCGCTTGCGACCCTCGCGATTGTGCTGGGTATTTTCGCAATCTCCCTGTTCATGCACAGGCGCAGCCTTGCACCGCTCGCCGCCCTCTGCCTTGCCGGAACCTTGGCCGTGCCCATCGCCGGATGGCTCCTGCTCGGCCCGTTCAGCGACTGGATCGCCGCCGCTGGCGAGGCCGCGTTCTGGGGCAAGCTGACCTCGGAAAGCGGGGTGGAGCGGGCGGCATGGGCCGCGCAGGCACTGCGCAATCTGGTGGACACACAGGGCCTCGGCACCGGTCTTGGTGCGGCAAAGGCGAGCGGTTGGGCCACCGCCCTGCTCGGCCAGACCGGCCTGCCAGGGACGGTGCTGATGGCCGCGTTCCTCTGGTCGCTGTTGCGGCGGCGCGGCGCTGACCGGGCGGCACGGGCGATGCTGCTGACCGCGATCTTCGCCGCGCTGCTGTCGGAAGGGCGGGTCGACCCCGGCTATCTGTTCGCCATCGCCGCCGCCGGTGTGGCCGCCAGCGCGAAGGCCCCGATCCGGCGCAGGCTGACGGAGGTGCCGCGCCATGCAGCCGCTGCTGTTTAACGGCAAGTTCCTGTCCGCCGCACCAACCGGCGTGCACCGAGTGGCGGAGGAGTTGATCCGCGCGACCGACGCCCGCCTCGCGGCTCTGCCGCCGCAGCACCGGCCTGCCGCGACGGTGCTGTTACCGCGTGATGCAACGCGCACACTGCCGTTGCAGGTGATCCGCCCCCGCGTGATCGGCACACACACATGGCAGATCTGGGAACAGATCGACCTGCCGCGCCACGCCGGGCCGGGCCTTTTGGTCAACCTCTGTAACCTTGGCCCGGTTGCGCGGCGCGATGCCGTCACGATGATCCATGACGCGCAGGTCTGGGATGCCCCTGCATCCTATTCGCCGCAATTCCGCACATGGTATCGCGCCCTGCTGCCGCAGATCGGCCATCGCCACCGGGCGGTGCTGACCGTATCCGACCATGCGCGCCAACGTCTGATCCATCATCGGGTCGCGCCCGCGACCGCGATCAGCGTCATCCACAATGGCGTCGACCATGTGCACCATGTGGCCCCCGACCGGGGTGCGGCGCGGGCATTCGGGCTGGTGCCGGGGCGCTATGTCCTCGCGCTGGCCACGGCGCAGGTGCACAAGAACATCAGCGTCCTGATCCGTGCGTTCCGCACCCCTTCTCTCGATGGTCTGACATTGGCATTGGTGGGCGGGGCGCTGCCGCCCCAGTTCCGCCGGGACGTGCCGCGCAATGTGGTGGCGCTTGGCCGAATATCGGATGCCGCCTTGTTCGGCCTGATGGCCGATGCCGGGGCCTATGCCTGCCCGTCGCTGACCGAGGGGTTCGGCCTGCCTCCTGTGGAGGCGATGGCGATGGGCGCGCCAGTGATCGCCGCGCCTTGTGGCGCACTGCCGGAGGTTCTGGGCAATGCCGCCCGCTGGGCCGCGCCGGATGATCCGTCGGCATGGGCAGCGGCGATACGGGCGCTGACCGATGACGCCACGCTCCGCCACAATGCCATCGAGGCGGGGCGAGATCGCGCGCGCCGGTTCACATGGGACCGGGCGGCGGAGGCATTGCTGTCGATCATCCTGCCGGATGCGAAAGGGACAATCCCATGCGCCGCCTGACCGTCGCCGTCATCATCGTCACGCGCGGGCGCGCTGCCATCGTTGCCGAATGCATGAGGCATATCGCGGAACAGACCCGCGCGCCGGACCGGTTGATCCTGTCCGCCACTTGCCCCGAAGACCTGAACGGGGTCATAGGCGGCGAGCGGACTTTCGGCAGCCCCGGCATCGCAGCCCAGCGCAACCGCGCGCTCGATCTGCTGGGCAATGCGGCAGATATTGCAGTGTTCCTCGACGATGATTTCGCACCCACGACCTCGACGCTGGCCGCTATCGAGGCTTTGTTCCGCAATCAGCCGGGGCTGGCCGGGGCGACCGGCACCGTGCTGGCCGACGGGATCAAGGGCACGCCCATCGACGATGCGACGGCGCGCGCGATCCTCGCCGGACACAGCCCCACGCCAGCAGCACCCCGCCCCGTGATCGGGCTTTACGGGTGCAACATGGCGGTGCGCCTCGCCGCCGCGCGCGGCCTTCGGTTCGACGAGGCATTGCCGCTTTATGGCTGGCAGGAGGATCTGGATTTCGGCGCGCGCCTTTCGGCGCGGGGCGCAGTGATCCGCAGCACCGATTTCGGCGGCGTGCATCGCGGTGTCAGGGCGGCGCGGATCGGGCAAAGGGGGTTCGGCTATGCGCAGATCGCCAACCCGATCTATCTGATGCGCGGCGACCGCCGCCCGGTCCGGTATCTGCTGGCGCTGATGCTGCGCAATCTTGCCGCCAACATGGCGGGTGCGTTGGCCGAACAATGCGGCGTGCGGGCCAATCCCTGGATTGACCGGCGTGGGCGGCTGTCCGGCAATCTCGCGGCGCTGCGCGACCTGCTGCGCGGGCGGATCGCGCCGCACCGCGCGGTGGGCCTCTGACCGATGCGGCCCGCATTCCTTAATGCACGCGCACCTTGGTTTCTGGCGGAACGGGTGCTGGCGCAGGGTGGCAGCCTCGCGCTGATCGCGATTCTGGTGCGCAGCGCCCCGGCGGATGATGCCGCCAGTTTCATCGCCGCCTATGCGCTCGCGGCACTGGCGCAACCACTGTTCGCCAATGCCTGCCAGCCCCTGCTGATCCGGCTGGTGCAGGGCGGCGATCCGGCGGCGGCGCGCGGTCTCTGGCGGATGCTGCTGACGATCGCTGTCATTGGTACGGGTGCCGTGATGCTGGCCTGCCTCGCCGCCGGTCTGCCGGTGCTGGCGTTGATGCTGATCCATGTCGCCGCCGCCCCGCTGGCGCTGGCCGCCGCGCCGCTGATCGCACGGGATGGCTGGCGACAGGTCTTGTCGGTGACGATCCCGGCATCCGGTCTCGGCATCGCGCTGCGGCTCGGCACCCTTCTGACCGGCGGCGATCTGGGCCTCGTGGCGGCTCTGTTCGCGGTGGAGCCGGTGGTCGGGGGCCTGATCCTCGCGCGCCGTGCCGGGTTCCTGCACGGGCGCCCCGCCCGGATGCCGACCCGCGCGATGATCACCGAGGCGGCCCCGCTGGCCACCGCGATGATGCTGTCGAGCCTGTTCTGGCGGTCCCCGGTCCTGATCGCGGCGCTGTTTCTGGTGCCGGAGGGGGTGTTGCAGATCGCCATCGCGATGCAGATCGTCACCGGCATGTTGCTGATCCCGAATGCGCTTTGTCAGTCATTGGTCGGGTTGATTGCGCAGGGCGGGGCCGCGCAGGATCAGGCCTTGCTTGCGGGCGGTGCGGTGGTGGCGCTGTGCGGGGCCGGGGCGATTGCCGCCGCCGCACTGATCGGGCCAATCATCCTGCCGCTGATCTATGGGGCGGCGGGACGCGGTGCAGAGGGTCTCTTGGTCATCATGTCACCGCTCGTCGCACTCGGCACGATCTGGCGGCTGACGGAGATCAGCGCGGCATTGTCCGGGTGGTTGCGGGCGCTGGTCCTGACGCGGTTGGCGGCGCTGATCGGGCAAGCCGCGCTGCTGGCGCTCATCTCCTTCTGGCCGCGCGCGGAGGGGATCGCGGCGCTGACAACGTTTTCGCTGCTGTTCGCAGCGGTGATCGCCCCGGCCTGCCTGCCGGATCAACGCCGCGACGCGCGGTTGCTGTTCAGCGGCGCGCGCGGCCTGTTTCAAAGGGGCGGGCTGCGGGCATCAAAGGCGGTGTTCCTTCACGGCTGACGGGCAGAGGGCAAACCCGCCGAAATCGTTAACACCTTCGTGCCAACCTTAATCAATTCTTAACCGAACTCATGGGGTGATGGCGGCTCAGGGCGGAGGGCGCGCGGATGGGCCAGAACGGCGGGGATTACGGGCAAATGCGGTATCTGTCCGCGCTTCTGGCCGTCTGGATCATCGCCGCAGCCAGTGTCGCCAATACCGCAGAATTCACCCGGACTGACCCCTCCGAAAGACCACGCGGCATGTCGGTCGGGGCGTTCCATCTGGCACCGGCCATCGAGGTGCGGAGCACCCATGACGACAACATCTTTCGCGAACCCACAGGCGGCACCAGCAGCCTGATCCAGCGCATCGCGCCGCAACTCACCCTCCGATCCGGCTGGCGGCGACACAGTTTCAGCCTGATAGCGGGGGCGACAGCAGGGCGGTTCCTGTCATCGCCGGATGACGATTTCATTGACCTGGGTTTGCTGGCGGAGGGGGTGGTCGATGTCACCCGCGCCACCCGCGCCCGGCTCCGCCTGACGCTGGACAGGGGGCACGAAGCGCGCGGCAGCGATGATGCACCTTTGGGGCTGGCCGCGCCGGTGCGGCTCCTTCGCCTTGGTGCCGAGCTGACGGGGCAATATGATCCGGGGCGGCTACGCCTTCAGCCCAGCATCGGGGTGGAGCGGGTGGATTTTCAGGACACCGCCCTGCGCAATGGCCTGACCGGCGATCAGGATGACCGCGACCGCGACCTGATCCGCCTCGGCCTTCTGGTCGGCTGGCGGCTGGTCGGGCGGTCGGAACTGTTTGCCGAAGGCCGGTTCACCAACACCGATTTTCATGACCCGGTGGATCGCGGCGGGTTTGACCGGGACAATCAGGCACTTCGGGTGCTGGGCGGTGCGCGGCTGAACCTGACACGGTTGATCGCCGGGCGCATTGCGGCGGGATACGAACGTCGCCGCCAGAATGATCCGGCGCTACGCAATGTATCGGGGCCGGTGGTCGAGGCGGCGCTGACATGGTCGCCCAGTCGGCTCATCACGTTCGACCTGACCGCATCGCGGCGCGTGAGTGAGACGACCATCCTGCAGGCCGCTGCCGTCGATGAGACCGTGCTGCATCTGCGCGGCGTCTGGGCGATCCGCCGCCACATCGACCTGACGGCGGAGGCAGGGGTGGAGCGTCAGGCGTTTCGCGGCATCCGCCGGACCGACCGGACGATCCGCCTCGGCCTCGGTGCTGCGTGGCAAGTGACCCGCGCCGCGCGGCTGGAGGCCGGGTTCCTGCATGTCCATGAACGGTCGAGCGCAGCGGGCGAGGGGCACCGATCCAACCAGGTCTGGCTCGGCGCGCGCTACGCTTTCTGACCGCCGGTCAGCGCAGCGCCTGATGATAGGGCGCGTAATCCGCCACCGCCGCCCAGCGCCCGCCATAGGCATAGGACGCTTCGCGTCGGGGGTTCACCCGGCACATCGCCGCCCCGATCAGCGGGATATTCTGCGCCCGAAGGCGGTCCAGCGCCTCCGCCACCATCTGGCGCGGCGTGTGGTTCCAGCGGATCAGGAACAGGCACCCCTCCGCCGCCCTGCCGATCATCAACGCATCGCTGACCGCCAGCACCGGCGGCGTGTCCAGCAGCACCAGATCGAACCGCAGTGCCAGATCGGCGATGAAATTGCGGAACCTGTCCGCCGAAAACCCGTCCGCAGCCGAAGGCAGCGGGGCCGCAACCGGCAAAAGCAATGCCCCCGATGCGCCGCAGGGCACCAGCGCATCCGCCAGATCCGCCTCGCCGTCCAGAACCGCGATCAGGTCGGGATGGCGGTGCCGCGCCCGCCCGTGCCCCAGCGCGGCAAGCAGACTTGGGCGGCGCAGATCGCATTCGACGACCACAACCGACTTGCCAGCCCGCGCGGCCATGTCGGCCAGCGCAATGCAGGTTGTCGTCTTCCCCTCCCCCGGCACGGATGACGTGATCATCACCACCCGCGCCGGGGATCGCGACAGCATCAGGCCGGTGCGCAGGCCGCGCACCGCCTCCGCATAGGCCCCGTTCGGGTTGCGGTGCAGATGCGACAGGACGGCGCGGCGGTCACGGGCGCGGCGCAGATGCGGCAGGCGGCCGATCAGCGGCAGCCCGGTCAACCGCTCCGCCGCCGCGCCGGTGCGCAGGGCGGTGTTCGTCATTTCCGCCAGAAACACGATGGCCAGCCCGGCCAGCATACCGGTGATGCCCGCCAGCGCGCCGATGATGTGCCGCGCCGGGCCGACCGGCACCGCCGGGGGCGGCGCGGGCGAGATGATGCGCGCATCGGCGTCCTGCAATCCCGCGCCCTCGGTGGTTTCCTTCCAGCGGGCGAGGAAGGTTTCATAGACGCGGCGGCTGGCATCTGCCTCCCGCTCCAGTTGCCGCAGCCCAACGGCATCGCGCGACTGGCCCATCGCGCGGGCCTCCAGCTCCGACAATGCCTCCGACAGCGCCGCTTCGCGCGCCAGCGCCACGCCGACATCGTTCTCCAACCCCGCCACCAGCTTCGTCACCTCGCCGGAAATCGCGGCGGACAGGTCGCGCAACTCGGCCTCCACGTTCAGCATCTTCGGGTGTTTCGGGCCATATCGGGTGGCAAGCTCTGCCTCGCGCCGCGCGACCTCCGCCCGCTGCTGGCGCAGGGTGAGGATGAGCGGGGATGACAGGATATCCGCCGCCGCGCCGCGCCCTTTCGCCTCGATCAGGCTGGCGATCTGGCCGTGGCGCGCCTCCGCCTCTGCCCGGCTGGCACGGGCGGCGACCAGTGACCGGTTGATCTCCGCCATCTGCTGTTCGGTCATCGCCGCGCTTTGGGCCGATGCCGCCATCTGATCGGCCTTGTGCCGCTCCACCGCCTCATCCGCCTGCGCCACCTCGGATTTCAGCGAGGCAAGGCGGATGTTCAGAAGGTTGGATGCGCGGGTCGTCGCCTCCGTCTTGGTGCCGATCTGCCGTTCGACATAGATCGCGGCGACGCCGTTCGCGACGGCTGCGGCAAGGTCGGGGGATTCCGTCTGCACCGCAATCCGGATGACGAAGGATCGCCCTTCCTGCGACACGTTCAGCGCATCGCGAAGCCGGGCGCGTGCCCGGTCCCGCGCGGCGGCAGGCGTCATTTCGGGCAGGTCCGGCACAGGCAGATAGGCCGCCAATGTCGGGGCAAGGACGCCGATCTTGCGCAACGCCCGGTCAGGCAGCGCGACACGCGGCGCGCTGAAGGCGGGCACCTTGTCGAGCGCGAAGCGGTCAACGGTGGCACCGATCACCGCCTCTGACCGGATCAGCGCGATTTCCGACGCGACAGCCGCGTTATCCACATCAAGCGCCCCGACCACACCGGGGATGCCCGCGATCTTGCGGTCGCGGGTGTCGAGCAACACTTTCGCCGCCGCTTCGTAAACCGGCGTGGTGCGGGCCATGACCGCAAAGCTGGCCGCAACCGCCAGCGCCGTCGTGACGCCGATCAGCCATTTGCCACGCCAGATGGCGGCAAGGATCTGCCTGATATCCGCCGTCTCCGGTTCCATCGCCATGCCACGCCTCGTATCATCCTCCGGCACAGGACCGGCGTTAAGACTTTATGCACACAGCCTTAACGCCGGGTTAACCAAGCGAAGCCCCATACCGCAGTTTCGATGGTTTCGAATCCGGCCTTCGCCTATAGATTCTTTTAACAATGCTTGCCGGAGCCGCGCTGCCATGACCAACCCGCTTTTGACCGACTGGAACACCCCATTCGACCTGCCGCCCTTCGATGCGATCAAGGCGGAACATTTCCGCCCCGCCTTCGAGGCAGCGCTGAAAGCGGATCGCGCCGATGTCGATGCCATCGCCGACAATCCGGCGGACCCGACATTCGAGAACACGATCATCGCGCTGGAACGGTCGGGCAAGACCCTGACCCGCGTCGCCAGCGTTTTCTTCAACCTGACCGGCGTCAATTCGGATGAGGAGATGCGCGCGATCGAACAATGGGTCGCGCCGGTCCTGTCGAACCACCACGCCGAGACGGTGATGAATGCGAAACTTTTCGCCCGGATCGACAAGCTGCACCGGCAGATGGACAATCTGGGGCTGGACGCGGAATCGAAGCGCGTGCTCGACCTGACCCACAAGGGCTTCATCCGGTCGGGCGCGAACCTGAAAGGCGACGACCGGGCGCGGATGACCGCGATCATGGGCCGCCTCGCGACGCTGGGCGCGACCTTCAGCCAGAATGTGCTGAAGGACGAATCCGACTGGTTCATGGCGCTGGAAGGGGAGGAAGCACTGGCAGGGCTGCCCGATTTCCTGATCGCCTCCGCTGCCGAGGCGGCGAAGGACCGGGGGATGGACGGGCATATCATCACCCTGTCGCGGTCGCTGGTCGCGCCCTTCCTTCAGTTTTCCGCCAATCGCGACCTGCGCGAAACCGCATGGCGCGCCTGGACCGCGCGCGGCGACATGCAGGCGGCGACGAACAACCTGCCGCTGGTCGCGGAAACTGTCACCCTGCGGGCGGAGCGGGCGCAACTGCTCGGTTTCAGCACCTTCGCAGATTTCAAGCTGAACGACCAGATGGCCAAGACCCCGGATCGGGTGCGCGACCTTCTGATGGCGGTCTGGACCCCGGCGCGTGCGCAGGCGCTGCGCGAACGGGACGACATGCAGGCGCTGGCCGCCGCAGAGGGCGCGAATATCGACATCGCGCCCTGGGATTGGCGGTTCTATGCCGAAAAGCAGCGCAAGGCCGAACACGACCTCGATGAGACAGAACTGAAACCCTATCTTTCACTGGAATCGATGATCGACGCGGCCTTCGACTGCGCCAGCCGCCTGTTCGGCCTGTCATTCACCGAACTGCCTGACGCGCCGCGCCCACACAAGGATGCGCGGGTCTGGGATGTGACACGCGGCGGCGCGCATGTCGCGGTGTTCATCGGCGACTATTTCGCGCGGGGGCCGAAACGGTCCGGCGCGTGGATGTCGGCCTATCGCAGCCAGCAGAACCTCGATGGCCGCATCCGGCCCGTCATCTCCAACGTCATGAACTTCGCCAAGGGCGCGCCGGTCACATTGCTGACCTTCGACGATGCGCGCACGCTGTTCCACGAATTCGGCCATGCCCTGCACGGCATGTTGTCGGACGTGACCTATCCGTCGATTTCCGGGACATCCGTCGCGCGCGATTTCGTCGAATTGCCGAGCCAGCTTTACGAACACTGGCTGGGCGAAAAGGACGTGCTGTCGCGCTTTGCCCGCCATTACCAGACCGGCGCACCGATGCCGGAGGCGCTGATCGACCGGCTGAAAGCGGCGCGGAATTTCGGGCAGGGCTTCGCCTCGGTCGAATACACCGCATCCGCGCTGGTCGATCTGGAGATGCACCTTGTGACCGATGCCGAAGGGTTCGATCCGGCGGCGTTCGAAAAGCAGGTGCTCGACGGGATCGGAATGCCGTCCGAGATCGTGATGCGCCACCGCACCCCGCATTTCAGCCATGTGTTTTCCGGCGACGGCTATTCGTCGGGTTATTACAGCTACATGTGGTCCGAAGTGATGGACGCCGACGCCTTCGCCGCATTTCGCGAAACCGGCGACATCTTCGATCAGGACACGGCGGCAAAGCTCGCCGGGTCGATCTATGCCGCAGGCGGAAAACAAGACCCGGAGGATGCCTATCGCGCCTTCCGGGGACGCCTGCCGGAGGTGGATGCATTGCTGAAGCAACGCGGGCTTGACGCCGCTGCCTGAGGTTTTGCGGCGGGCCCTTGCGCCATTGACGGATCAAACGACAAGGCCCGCGCCGGTATCCCCGGCGCGGGCCTTTCTGTTCAACATTGCAGGATCGGATCAGTTCCCGCCGCCGCCGACATTGTCATTGCCGGTGGTGCGGCCGCTGATCAGAGCCAGATATCGGTTGCGGGCCTCCAACTCGCGGGCGACGCGCGGGTCACGCTGTCCAGCGCGGTCACGCTCGCGCTTGTAGCGGTCGTCATCGCGGTCGATCCGACGCTCGACCTTGCGGTCAATCCTGCGATCCTCGCTGCGCTCTACCCGCCGTTCAACCTTGCGCTCTACACGGCGATCATGGTCGCTCTTGTAACGCCGGTCATCATGATACCGCCGGTCATCATGACGATAGCGGTCATGATCGCGGTAATACCTGTCCGGTTTCCGGTCATAATAGACCGGCTTGCCATATCCGGGCCGAACATAGACCGGATGGCCATACTGGCGCGGTGCCGGTTTGTAATAGACGCGCCGGTCATAATCCCGATCCCGCCGATAATCTTTCCGGTCATTGCCATCGGCCAGCACCGCGATGGTGCCGCCGAGGATCGCCCCGAAGATGACACCGGCGACAACGTCGCTGTCATCCGCCTTCGCCTGCTGCGGCACGGTGGCAAAGCCGACCGTCAGCGCCGCCACGGCGGCCATCAAAGATCTGAACATGCGCGTCCTCCCTGTGTGGTTCATGCAGGCTTAACGGACAGATGGGGGCCATCCGTCGCTTTGCGCACTCACTTTCGCCACACCAATGCGTGATGGACCCGCGCGCGGGGGGCTGCTATGAGGCGGATCATGGATCGCACCGCCCGGATATTTCGAATTACCGGCCCGGCCGCCCGCTGAGGGCGCGCCGGGATACTGGCGTTTGTCGCGCCGCCCCTGTCACCGATCCAACAAGATATTCAGAGAGTTACGCCCATGTGCGCCGATACGCCTGCATCCGCTGCGGATGCAACCGAATACAAAGACACCTTGTTCCTGCCCAAGACCGAGTTTCCGATGCGGGCCGGGTTGCCGAAACGCGAACCCGAATGGCTCGCCCGGTGGGCGGCGATGGACGTTTATGGCCGCAACAGGGCCAAGACGGGCCGGGAGCAGTTCACGCTGCATGATGGCCCGCCCTATGCCAACGGGCACCTGCATATCGGCCATGCGCTGAACAAGATCCTGAAGGATTTCGTCGTCCGCTCGCAACAGATGCTGGGCAAGGACAGTCGCTATGTCCCTGGCTGGGACTGCCACGGCCTGCCGATCGAATGGAAGATCGAGGAAGCCTACCGCGCCAAGGGCAAGAACAAGGACGATGTGCCGATCAACGAATTGCGGGGCGAATGCCGCAAGTTCGCCGAAGGCTGGGTCGATATCCAGCGCGAGGAATTCAAACGCCTCGGCGTTACCGGCAACTGGGATGATCCTTACCTCACGATGAATTACGAGGCGGAGGCGACCATCGCCTCAGAATTCATGCAGTTCGTGATGAACGGCACGCTCTATCAGGGGTCGAAACCCGTGATGTGGTCGGTGGTGGAGAAAACCGCACTGGCCGAGGCGGAGGTCGAATATCACGAGCACAAGAGCCATACGGTTTGGGTGCCGTTCCGTGTAAATGGTGCTGTAGGATTTCTAGATGAGGGTTCTGAATCACCTATTGCTGACGATGTTGCAAACGCAAGAGTAGTTATCTGGACGACGACGCCTTGGACTATACCGCAGAACCGGGCGATCTGTTTCAATCCGACAATCGCCTATGGTCTCTATCGTGTGAACGCGACCCCGGATGAATGCTGGGTATCGGTTGGCGACCTTTATCTGCTGGCCGACAATCTGGCGGCGGAAACCTTTGCCAAGGCGCGCCTCGAAGACGGTGCGTGGGAAAAGGTTCGTTCGGTTTCCACAGATGAGCTTGCCGCGCTGACTTGCGCCCACCCCCTCCGCGCCGCCGAGGGCGCAAAGGGCGAATGGGATTACGATGTCCCCATGCTCCCCGGCGATCACGTCACTGACGAGGCGGGCACGGGCTTTGTCCACACTGCCCCATCCCACGGCGCGGACGACTACATCGTCGGTGTAAAGCACGGCCTGAAGATGACCCACAACGTCCTCGAAGACGGGTCATTCCGCGCCGATCTGCCGTTCTTCGGCGGCGCGGTGATCTTCGATCACAAGGGCAAGGAAAAGGACGCGAATACCCGCGTCATCGCCAAACTGGTGGAGGTTGGCGGCCTGATCGCGCGGGGGCAGGTGAAACATTCCTACCCGCATTCATGGCGCTCCAAGGCGCCGCTCATCTTCCGCAACACGCCGCAATGGTTTGCCGCCATCGACAAGACGCTGGAAGACGGCATGGGCACCTATGGCGACACGATCCGCCAGCGCGCGCTCGCGTCCATCGACCAGTTGGTGAAATGGACCCCGCAGACCGGGCGCAACCGCATCCATTCGATGATCGAGGCGCGGCCCGACTGGGTGCTGTCGCGCCAGCGCGCCTGGGGCGTGCCGCTGACCTGTTTCCGGCGCGAGGTCGGGCCGGGTCAGGTCGAGGTGTTGCAGAATGCCGAGGTCAACGCCCGCATCGTCGCCGCCTTCCGCGCCGAGGGTGCGGATGCGTGGTTCGAGGATGGTGCGAAGGACCGGTTCCTGAACGGCATCGACGGGGTAAACCCGGCGGAGTGGGAAAAGGTCACAGACATCCTCGATGTCTGGTTCGACAGCGGCTCCACCCATGCCTTCACCCTGCGCGACCGCGCCGATGGCACGCCCGATGGCATCGCCGATCTGTATCTCGAAGGCACCGATCAGCATCGCGGCTGGTTCCATTCGTCCCTGCTGCAAGCCTGCGCCACCAAGGGCCGCGCGCCCTATCGCGGGGTGCTGACCCACGGGTTCACGCTGGACGAGAAGGGCATGAAGATGTCCAAATCGCTCGGCAATATCATCGCGCCGGACAAGATCGTGCAGCAATATGGGGCGGATATCCTCCGCCTCTGGGTCGCGCAGACGGATTACACGGCGGATCAGCGGATCGGCGATGAAATCCTGAAAGGCGTCGCAGACAGCTATCGCCGCCTGCGCAATGCGCTGCGGTTCATCCTCGGCAATCTCGACGGGTTCACCGAGGCGGAGCGGGTCGATCCGGCGGAGATGCCTGAGCTTGAACGCTGGGTGCTGCACCGCTTGTCCGAACTGGATGTGGCGGTGCGCAAGGGCTACGCCGATTACGCCTTTCAGAGCGTGTTCCAGCAACTGTTCCAGTTCTGCACGGTCGATCTGTCGGCGGTCTATTTCGACATCCGCAAGGATGCGCTTTACTGCGACGCGCCGACATCGCTGCGCCGCCGCGCGGCGCGGACGGTGCTGGACCTGTTGTTCCATCGGCTGACCACATGGCTTGCGCCGATGCTGGTCTTCACGATGGAGGAGGTCTGGCTGGAACGCTTTCCCGGCGACGACCAGTCCGTCCATCTTCAGGACATTCCCGTCACCCCCGACTGGCGCGACGATGCGCTGGCTGCGAAATGGGAAGCGATCCGCAAGGTCCGCCGCGTCGTCACCGGCGCGCTGGAGGTGGAGCGCCGCGAAAAACGCATCGGCGCATCGCTGGAGGCTGCCCCGGTCGTCTATGTCACCGACGCGGCGACCCGCGCGCATCTGGCCTCGGTCGATTTTGCCGATCTGTGCATCACCTCCGACGTGACGGTTTCCGGCGATGCCGCACCCGAAGGGGCGTTCACGCTGGACGACACGAAGGGCATCGCGGTGATCCCGGCACTGGCAACGGGCGCGAAATGCGCCCGCTGCTGGAAGGTGCTGCCGGATGTGGGCACCCACGCCCATGAAGGCGTCTGCGGGCGCTGCGACGAGGCGCTTTGATCTGACAAGAACCGTCGCCCCGGCCTTGCGCCGGGGCCTCGATAGCCGAAGCGCCACGCCCTGAAACAGGAGGCCCCGGATCAGGTCCGGGGCGACACCCCACACCGATCAAATCAGGGCGCATTTTCGCCAATTTTCCCCTATAGTTCCCCGCGCGTGGGACATTCAGGGGCACCTATCATGGCGACAGAATTCACGACGGCGACGGAAAGCTTTGAATTCGCGACAACGCGGCTGGGGACGCCGCGCAACGAGGGCACGGGTGCCAATCAGTTGAAAGAACGATCCGGCGTAACGCTGGGCGACGGCGTGGTGATTACCGACAGCCGGTTCCTGACCGCCGACAATGGCGGCGCGATCGACCCCGCGACGCTCAGCGTGCAGCGCGGTGTCGGCCTGACCAATGGTGAAGGTCCGGCGGGCAGTGCCGTCTCCGTCTCCGCCACCACGCCGACCGATGGTGCCGCATCCGAAATTGCGCTGGTCCGCACCACAGATACGCTCGCCGGCGCGTTGATGGGCATGGTGTTTTTCGCCGACCCGAACGAGGCGTCAGGGGCGATGGTCGCCACCGGATACAGCCGCTTCGACGATGGCGCGACGCCCAAATCCGTTGCGGTGACATTGGACGCAGGCAGCGTCGCTTCGGTCACGCTGAAGAACCGGATCGGCGCGAATGATGTCTGGGTGACAACCAATGTCGAGGAAGGCGTCGAGGGCGGCTGGCAAGGGTCGGGCGTGTTTCAGTCGCTGGATGTGGATGGCGATGGCACCGGCACCCATTACCTTGCCGGGGTCATGGTCGGCCCCCTCCGCGATGCCGAGGGCAACATCGTCTATGCCATCGACCCGATCAGCGATGTATACCGCGATCTTGCGGCGCAGTTGCAGGCGGGCGGTGTCGCCGCCGACGATATCGGCCGCAACGCGATGGTGGCGTCGAGCGCGGGCGGGCGGCTGGACGGCACCTATCTGAACGAGGATATGCTGGGCGGCGCGGGTGTCGATGACCTGCGCGGCGGCGACGGCGACGACCTGCTGAATGGCGCGGGCGGCGCAGATCAGCTTCGCGGTGGCAATGGCGACGACACGCTGATGGGTGGCGATGGAAATGACCTGCTGAACGGGCAGGGGCAGAACGATCTGCTGTTCGGTGGGGCGGGCAATGACACGCTGAACGGCAATGGCGGCAATGACGTGCTGATCGACGAGGCAGGCAATGACCGCCTGTCCGGCGGCGGCGGCAACGATGAATTGCAGGCGGGCGATGGCCAGAACGTGCTGAATGGCGGCGCGGGCAATGACACGATGACCGCTGGCGCGGGCAACGACGCCCTGAATGGCGGCACAGGCGCGGATGTGCTGATCGGCGGCGCGGGCGCGGACCGGTTCGTGTTTTCCACAGATGGCAATGACGAGGTTCTCGATTTCGACCTGTCAGAGGACCGTTTGCAGGTGCGCGTGACCGGCGCAAATTCACTGGCCGATCTGACCCTGACCGACCTCGCGCCGGGCCGGGTGATGGTGGAGGGCGGCGGCCTTTCCGTCATCCTGAACGATGGCGACGGGATCGCCGATTTCACCGCAGCCGACTTTCAGGCAAACGATTTCATCTTCTAGAGCGGTTTTCGATCAATCTGGAACAGATTGATCGAAAACCAAGACAAGATCGGACTGGGCAAATTGCACATTCCAATCAATCTGGTGAACCAGATTGATCGAAAAGCGCTCTAACGCGGTTCGGCGGGGCATCGGGCCGACAAGCCGCCCGATGCCCCGCCCCTATCGCACCTTTTCCGGCAACAGCCCCTTCGGGCTGAATCGCAGCGCGACCAGCAGCAGCGCGCCCATCAGGATCATCCGCATATAGGCCGCGCTTTCGATCAGGTGCAGGCGCAGGCCGTTATCCTCTGCCATGCCGGAGGTGATGACATCCATCAGCCAGCGGCCCGCCGGTTCGGCCTGAATCCAGACGAACCAGATCAGGAACCCGCCCAGCACCGACCCCCAGTTGTTACCGGACCCGCCGATGATGACCATCACCCAGATCAGGAAGGTGAACCGCAGCGGGTTATAGGTGCCCGGCGTGAACTGCCCGTCCAGCGTGGTCAGCATCGCGCCCGCGATGCCGCAGACGGCGGAGCCGAGGATGAAGACCTGCAAATGCCGCCCGGTCACGTCCTTGCCCATCGCCTCCGCCGCGTTCTCGCGGTCACGGATGGCGCGCATCATCCGGCCCCAGGGGGAGCGGAGCGCGCGTTCGGACAGCCAGAGAACGATCAGCAACACCGCCGCGAACAGCAGCGCGTAGAGCAGTTTGACATAAATCGACGACGCCTCTGCCGGGGTCGCCCCGAACCACGCGGCCCATTCAAGAAACCACGGGGCCTGTTGCAATTCGACCTCATAGGGGACGGGTCGCGGCAGGCCGGTGACGTTCTTCACACCGCGCGTCAGCCAATCTTCGTTCTTGGCGATGAAGACGATGATCTCGGATATGCCGAGCGTTGCGATGGCGAGGTAATCAGACCGGAGGCCTAGCGCGATCTTGCCGATCACCCAGGCAACCCCCGCCGCCGCGATGCCGCCAACCACCCATGCCACAAGGATTGGCAGGCCGAGGCCACCAAGAAAGCCTGACAGGGCGGGATCAACAGCCTCGATCCGATCGACCGCCGGGTCGAAGAACCAGCGCGCGCAGAAATATCCGATGCCGATGGCCGCCGCGACCGACAGATTACGCGTCTGGCCCTTGGGCAGTTTGGCGCGGATCACCAGAATCGCGACGATGGTCGCCACCACGGACGCAAGGGCCAGCAAAAGGCCGACGCCGCCAACGCTCCACGCTTCGCCCACCGGGCTGGCGGACACGATCACCGCCGCAACCCCGCCGATGGCGGCAAATCCCATCGTGCCGACATTGAACAGGCCCGCATAACCCCACTGGATGTTCACCCCCAGCGCCATGATCGACGAAATCAGGCACAGGTTGAGGATCGCGAAGGCCAGCGACCAGCTTTGATAGAACCCGACCATGACCAGTGCAGCGGCCATGATGGCGAAAAAGACGGGACCGCGCATCGAGGTGCTCATACCGATTTCCCCCTCAGGATGCCCGTAGGTCGGACCAGAAGGACCACCACCAGAATGACGAACGACACCGCGAATTTGTATTCGGTGCCCAAAAGCTGCACCAGCGTTTCAGGCTCCCATCCGGGGATGAGGTAGTAGAAGAACTTCTTGTAGGCATAGGTCACCATCACCTCGGAAAACGCGATGACGAAGCCGCCGATGATCGCCCCCAGCGGGTTTCCGATGCCGCCGACGATGGCCGCCGCGAACATCGGCAGCAGAAGCTGGAAATAGGTGAAGGGCTTGAAGCTTTTGTCGAGGCCGTAAAGCGTGCCCGCAATGGTGGCGAGCGCCGCGACGATCAGCCATGTGACCATCACCACGCGTTCCGGGTTCACCCCAGACAACAGCGCAAGATCCTCGTTATCGGAAAAGGCGCGCATCGCCTTGCCGGTGCGGGTTTTCTGAAGGAACCAGAACAACAGCGCCACCGCCACCGCCGCAACGACCAGCGTCAGCGCGGTGGAGGCCTTGATCGCCATGCCTTCATCGAGGCCGGTTGCGCGCTTGAAATCGCCCGCCGTGATGATGAACCGCGCGCCATCGGCAAAATTCTGGTCATCCGGCCCGATGATGAACCGGACGAGACCGTTCATGATGAACATGACGCCGACCGAAACGATCACATAAATGACCGGTTTCGATTTCTGTTTGCGATAGAATTTATAGACGAACTTGTCGCTGAACAGCAGCAGCGCCGCCGTCACGAGAATCCCGAAGGGCAGTGCCAGAAGCGCGGTCGGCAGCGGGCCCAGGCTGACACCCCATGCCTGCAATTGCCAGGTGACGAGGATCGTCGCCATCGCACCGAAGGCCATCGTATCGCCGTGGGCGAAGTTGGAAAACCGCAGGATACTGTAGACCAGCGTGATGCCAAGCGCGCCGAGCGCCAGTTGCGCGCCATAGGACGAAGCCGGGATCAGCACGAAATTGGCGAGCATCACGAAGGCGTTAAGGAAATCTGTCATGGTTTGTACGCTTCACACAAATAGCTCGTGGAATAGGTTTCCGTCTTGTCGGTTTCGGGGTTCTTGAACGTGAGCCGGTTGCCCGCGCCCTGATTGGGCCAGCCGACGACGATCCGCTCGCGGCTGCGTTCCACCGTGCGATAGATCTGGTCGATGAACCCCTTGTCGGCGGGCGTATCGACGCCGACCGGGCGGGGCAGGTCCTTGGTCGCGTTATCGAAGGCGAGCGCGACGACGCCGACCTGCGGCGGGCAGGTTGTCAGGTCTTCGCATTTCGACACGTCATCATAGACATAGACGCATCTGAGGAGGATCTCCTCCGCCGCCGCCGGGGCTGGTGAAAGGTTCAGCACCGCAAAAGCAGCGACCGTCATCCCCAAGGGGCGCGCGCGCATCCGTGCAAGGCGATATGACTGCATCTTATCCCCCCAGAAAACTCTTTCGCACATCAGGGTCCGCCAACAACGCGGCACCGGTATCGGTATAGCGATTCTCGCCTGTGACCAGAACGAAGCCCTTGTCGGCAATGGCCAGCGCCTGCCGGGCGTTCTGTTCCACCATCAGGATGGCGATGCCGGTATTGCGGATCTCGATGATCCGGTCGAACAATTCGTCCATCACGATGGGCGATACGCCCGCCGTCGGTTCGTCCAGCATCAGGACGGTGGGCCGGGTCATCAATGCCCGCCCGACGGCGACCTGCTGGCGCTGGCCGCCCGAAAGCTCCCCCGCATTCTGGCGACGCTTTTCCTTCAGGATCGGGAACAGATCGAAGATCTGCGCCATCGTGCCCGAAATATCGTCGCGGCGCAGATAGGCCCCCATTTCGAGGTTCTCCTGCACCGTCATGCCGGTGAATACGTTGGAGGTTTGGGGCACGAAGGCCATCCCCTCCGGCACCCGGTCCTGCGGCGACAGCGCGGTGATGTCCTTGCCGCCCAAGCGGACAGACCCCTCGCGCAGCGGCAGCATCCCGAAGACAGCCTTCATGGCGGTGGATTTGCCCGCGCCGTTCGGCCCGACAATGACCGCAATCTCGCCCTTGGCGACGGAGATGGTGCAGCCCCGAAGGATATCCGCGCCGCCATAGCCGCCGGTCATGGCATCGCCGATGAGATAGGGTTCGGTCATTTGACCTCTCCGTTGTCTTTGTAGCCGATTGCAGCGACAAAACGGCGGTGCATATCATGGTCCATTTCAGCGAAACTTACATCGCCCTGCGCCACTTGGATCGTTGTCATCACGAATAGAACTCTTCGTGAGAAGCCAAATGAAATGTTCTCCAAAATTATTCTATTACGCAATCTGGCCTCAAATTTTAAGGTGACCAATGATGAATTGAACAGGTTGTGGCCAACATCAGGATACGTTTCACTATCCGGGCTGAAGTCGCTGACAAGGTAACTCAACTCGCTTGCAACAATTGAATCCCATTCACGATCAGAAAGGTATGCCCAGCTTCTGTCTTCCAATGAGAATATCAGGCTCGTATTTTTTTCGCCGTTTTGGTTCGAAAAGAACGAAAAAACACTTGGATCGTCTGATTCAGTTGGCTTCCAGCCATCGTTCGGGTCGCAAAACTGAAAACCGAGGTCTAGCGGAACACATACAGAAGCGTTGGAGGGTAAGGAAAAAATTGCCACACAAACCGCTGTCAGAACTCCAGCCCAATGCGCCACGCCCAGCCCGCGCCTAATACGGTTCACGTCCGACACGGCCCGAAAGGACGGCGGAAACGCCTCCCCTAAGTTCGGCCGCAACCCGACGTTCGGTGCGTTCCTGAGCAGGCAGGATATCCTCACCCCATAACCTCCGCCTTGTTCTTCAGCCCGGTGCCGAGATAGGCCTCGATCACCCGCTCGTCGGATTTCACCTGCTCCGCCGTGCCTTCGACCAGCACCGCGCCCTCGGCCATCACGATGACCGGGTCGCAGAGGCGTGAGATGAAATCCATGTCGTGTTCGATCATGCAGAACGTATAGCCGCGTTCCTGATTCAGCCGGATGATCGCATCACCGATGGTGTTCAGCAGGGTGCGGTTCACCCCCGCGCCGACTTCGTCGAGGAACACGATCTTCGCCTCCACCATCATGGTGCGGCCCAACTCCAGCAGTTTCTTCTGCCCGCCGGACAGGTTCCCGGCCAGTTCATCGGCGACATGGCTGATGGCGAGGAAGTCGATCACCTCATCCGCCTTCTCGCGGATCGCGGCTTCCTCGGCCCGCACCTTGGCGGGGGAAAACCATGCGTCCCACAACCGCTCACCCGACTGGTTCGGCGGCACCATCATCAGGTTGTCGCGCACCGTGAGCGTGGAAAATTCATGCGCGATCTGAAAGGTGCGCAGCAGGCCCTTGCCGAACAATTCATGCGGGGTGAGGCCGGTAATGTCCTGATCGTCGAGGAATATCCTGCCCGATGTCGGGGGGAAAGCGCCCGCGATACAGTTGAAAAGCGTCGTCTTGCCCGCGCCATTTGGCCCGATCAACCCGGTGATCGACCCTTTGGCAATCTCCAGCGTCGCGCCATTCACGGCGCGCACGCCGCCAAAGTGCTTGTGGACATCCTCACAGCGGATCATGACAGCCCCCCTTAACAAACCAGCCCGAAGCGGAGGGCTCCGGGCTGGTCCTACTGGTTCAGATCAGACGGATCAGCGGAAGCCGACCGTGGTGATCTTGCCATCGGTGACGGAGATTTCGCGATAGTTGCCAGCGCTTTCGCCAACCCCGATCAGCTCCACCGCGGATGCGCCGACATAATCGACATCACCACCCTCGGCGAGGATCTTCATCGCCTTGGCCAACTCGCCCGGCAGGATCGGCTCGCCCGGTGCATTGGCGATTTCCATGATCTTGCCCGCGAAATCGGCGCTGTTGGTGGAACCGGATGCCTGCATCGCCATCATGATGAGCGCGGCTGCGTCATAGCTTTCGGCAGAGAATGGTCCCTGGCCGTTGAAGCCTGCTGCGGCCGCCATCGCCTGATACTTCGCAGCGCCTTCGCTGTCAGTGCCGGGAACAGCACCGTAGGAGCCGTTCAGATCCGGGCCGATGGCCTCTGGCAGGGCGTCGCCGATCATGCCATCCGGCAGATAGAACGTGTCGAACGCGCCGGTGTCGAGCGAGGCCTGAATGATGCCCTTGCCGCCCTGATCGAGGTAGCCGGCAACCACGAGCACTTCACCGCCCGCAGCCGCGAGCGCGCCCACTTCGGCGGAATAGTCCGCCTTGCCGTCTTCATGCGCGGTGTTGATCGTCACCTTGCCGCCAGCGGCGGTGAAGTTGGATTCGATCGAATCCGCCAGACCCTTGCCGTAGTCGTTGTTGGTGTAGGAGATCGCAATCTCGTTCACGCCCTTGCCGCGCAGAATGTCGGTGACGATCTGGCCCTGACGGGCATCGGACGGTGCCGTGCGGAAGAAAAGGCCATTATCCTCGATCGAGCTGAGCGCGGGGGATGTGGCGGAGGGCGAAATCATCACGACGCCATTGGCCATCGCGACGTTCTGAAGAATCGCGGTGGTCACGCCGGAGCAATCCGCCCCCATGATCGCCGAAACGCCATCGGAGGTGATGAGCCGTTCAGCAGCCGCCGTCGCCGCCGCAGCGTCGATGCAGGTGCTGTCGCCGCGCACCGGGGTGACAACCTTGCCATCCATCAGCGCCTTGGCGTCGGTGACTTCCTTCATCGCCAGTTCGGCACCTGCACCCATGTCGGGGGTGATGGATTCGAGCGGGCCGGTGAAGCCCAGAATGACGCCGATCTTGACTTCGTGGCCGGCCGCGTTCGCAGCACCCGCCAGCGCGAGCGTTGCTGCCGCAGCAGCGATAAGTGTCTTTTTCATAATCCTCTCCCATTGAGGCTATCTTGTTGAAGCCGCACGTCGTGCGCTGGCTCGGCCTAGATAAGAGAACAGATTTGGTCCGCATTCAAGGGGGGACAAAAAGGCAGGCGTGCTGCCCTTTTGTCGTTTCGTTTCAATGACGGGGGCCGTGTGTCGGCGCGATCCGCCTATCGCTGACCATGACGAAAGCCACCAAATGGGGGCTTTGTTCCGGCGGGGGCGGATCGCCAGTATTGTTTCGGGGCCTCGACCTCCGCTCCCAGCACCGCTGCGGCGTGCCAGGGCCAGCGCGGGTTCCAGAGGAAAGCGCGCGCCATCGCGATCGCATCCGCTGCGCCGCCGGCGATGATCGCCTCCGCCTGTTCAGGCTCGGTGATCAGGCCGACGGCGATCACCGGAAGGCCGATTTCCTGCATCGCGGTCGCCAGATGCACCTGATATCCGGGGCCGACGGGGATGTCCTGCGCCGTGGACAGCCCGCCGGATGACACATGCATGGCAGCACAGCCCAGCGCCTTCAGATCATGGCCGAGCGCGGCGATCTCCGGCACGTCGAGACCATCCTCGACCCAATCGGTGGCAGAGACACGAACCCAGACCGGATACCCTTCGGGCACCGCGTCGCGCACCGCCTCGAACACCTCGACCGGAAACCGCCGCCGGTTGTCGGCGGAACCGCCATAGGCATCGTCGCGATGGTTCGAGAGGGGGGAGAGGAATTGATGCAGCAGATAGCCATGCGCCATGTGCAGCTCGATCCCGTCAAACCCGGCCCGGACCGCCCGCTGCGCCGAAGCAGCGAAATCCGCCTTCACCCGGTCCAGCCCCGCCTGATCCAGCGCCAGCGGCGGCACATCATCCGCCCCGTGCGGGATCGCCGAGGGTGCGACCGTCTGCCAGCCGCCATCCTGATCCGGGCGCAACTGCGTGCCACCATCGAAGGGCGACCGGCTGGATGCCTTGCGCCCGGCATGGCCTAATTGAATCGCCACCGGCATCGACGACCAGGACCGGATCGCGGTCATCACCGACGCCAGCGCGGTTTCATTGTCGTCGGAATAAAGGCCAAGGTCGCGCGCCGAAATCCGCCCCTCAGGCGATATCGCGGCAACCTCGAGGATCAGCAGCCCGGCCCCGGAGGCCGCCAGCGACCCCAGATGCATCATGTGCCAGTCGGCGGCATTGCCGTCCTCGACCGCATATTGGCACATCGGCGCGATGATGATCCGGTTCGGAATTTCCAGCGTTCCGATCCGAAGCGGCGTGAACAATTGGGACATGAAGGTCTTTCCTAGAAGGTCTGAACGGCCCAGAGCGCAGCGGCACCGCCTGCGCCGCCGATCAACAGCCACAGGACCCAGACAAAGCTGCGCCTTTCTGGTTCCGGCGCGGCATCCTGCCGGTCTGCCAGCCGCACCAGCCGCTCCGCCAGTTCGGGCAGGCGCGGCCCGATCCGGCTGAGCGCGATCAGCGTGTCGCGCGTGTCGCGCAGCACCGCCTTCGGCCCCAGATTGTCGCGCATCCACCGCTCCACCACCGGTGCGGCGGCGGACCAGATGTTGGAATTCGGGTCCAGCGACCGCGCCACGCCTTCGACCACGACCATAGATCGTTGCAGAAGGATCAACTGCGTCTGGGTCACCATGCCGAACCGCTCCGTCACCTCGAACAGATGCGCCAGCAGCCGGGCCATTGATATGCGCGAGGCATCCTGCCCGAAGATCGGCTCGCCGATGGACCGGAGCGCCTGCGCGAACTGGTCCACATCCTTGTCCATCGGGACATAGCCCGCCTCGAAATGCACCTCGGCGACGCGCCGGTAATCCTTGCGCAGAAACCCGAGCAGGATTTCGGCGTAATAGCGCCGCGTGACCCGGTCGATCCGGCCCATGATGCCGAAATCGAGCGCGAGAATATCGCCATTCGCCGCAACCTTCAGGTTCCCCTGATGCATGTCGGCATGCCAGTAACCATCGCGCAGCGCCTGATTGAGAAAGGTCTGGATGATCCGCTCCGCCAGATCGGTCAGGTCGTGGCCTGCGGCCGCCAGTGCCTCCGGGTCGCCCATCGGCAGGCCGTCGACCCATGTCGCCGTCATCACCCGCCGGTCGCAGAGCGGCCAGATGATTTCCGGCACCTTGAAGCCGGGATCGTCCTTCACATTATTGGCGAACTCCGCCGCGCCGGAGGCTTCGAGCCGGAAATCCAGCTCCGCCGTCACGACGCCTTCGAAATGTTCGACCACGGCGCGGGGGCGCAGGCGTTTGGCCTGCGGGGCCACAATCTCCAGAAACCGGGCGATCATGTAGAAGGCGGAAATGTCCTTGCGGAACTGCCGCTCGATGCCGGGGCGAAGGATCTTGACCGCGACCTTGCGGCCCGTCTGCTTGTCATAGGCTGGATGGACCTGTGCAATGGATGCGGCGGCGATGGGCGGCTCGAATTCGGTGAACAACTCCTCCACCTCGCGGCCCAGTGCCTGCCGCACGGCGCGCCGCGCTTCCGCCATCGGAAAGGGCGGCAGCTTGTCCTGCAAGGTCCGCATATCGCGCGCGAGATCGGGGCCGATCACGTCGGGCCGGGTCGAGAGGATCTGCCCGAACTTGATATAGGCCGGGCCGAGCGCGTTGATCGCCCGCGCAACCGGCGGCAGCGAATCATCGCCCCGCTTGCCGACGATCAGCCCCGGCGCGGTGACGATCATCAGCGGAATGCGCATCCGGCGCGGCGCATCGAACGCATCCAGCACGTTCGACATCGCCCCGGTGCGCCGGAACGTCGCCAGCACGCGCGCCAGCCGCCACAGATTCGGGATGGTCCGAAGCATCAGAGGCGCCAGCCGGAATGAATGGCGGCAATGCCGAGCGTCTGGTTGCGAAACTGCACCCGCCCGAACCCGGCATCGCGGATCATCGCCGCAAAGGTTTCCTGATCGGGAAACTTGCGGATCGATTCGACCAGGTACTGATAGCTGTCACGATCCTTGGCGATGATCTGCCCCATCCGGGGGATCACGTTGAAGGAATAAAGGTCATAGGCCTTCTGCATCAGGGGCGGGTCGACATGGCTGAATTCGAGGCACATGAACCGGCCGCCGGGTTTCAGCACGCGGTAGGCTTCGCGCACTGCATCGGGGATGCGGGTGACGTTCCGGATGCCGAAAGCGATTGTGTAAGTGTCGAACGAATTGTCAGGGAAGGGCAGCTTCATCGCATCGCCGCACACCCAATCGAGTGCGTGCGACAGGCTTTCCGCCTCCGCCCGCTTGCGGCCCTCGACCAGCATCGGCGCGGTCATGTCGCAAATCGTGGCCGTGCCCCGACCTTTCAGCCGGTTCAGGACGCGAAAGGAAATGTCCCCGGTGCCGCCCGCGACATCCAGCAGTTTCATGCCGGGGCGCGGTGCCATCCAGTCGATCAGCGCCTCTTTCCACAGGCGGTGAATGCGCAACGACATCACGTCGTTCATCACGTCATAGCTGGACGCGACAGAGGAGAACACGCCGTGGACCAGCCCGGCCTTGTCGGTCTCCGCCACATCGCGGAACCCGAAATGGGTGGTGGCCGCATCCGGTGCGGCTGATGCGGGGTCGGAATTTCCGGCGGGGGCGGTATCGCGCTTGTCACTCATGTCGCGTTACATAGCGCCGAATGATCCGGCCCGCCACGTTCATCGGCAGGGCCGTCTGCCGCAGGGGGGCACGATGCCGGAACTACCCGAAGTCGAAACCGTGCGCCGGGGCCTCGCCCCCGCGATGGAGGGGCGCGTGATCGCCCACGCGCTCCAACGTCGGCCCGATCTGCGCTGGCCCCTGCCGGACCGGTTCGCCGAACGTTTGACCGGGCAACGGGTGCTGCGCCTCGGGCGACGGTCGAAATACATCCTCGCCGACCTGAGCAGCGGCGAGACGCTGATCATCCATCTTGGCATGTCGGGGCGGATGCTGATATCCGGCACCGCGCAGGGCAGCTTTCACCATTCGGCCGGGGAACATGCGAAACACGATCATGTGGTCCTCGACATGGAGGGCGGTGCCCGCGTCGTGTTCAACGATGCCCGCCGGTTCGGTGCGATGGACCTTTGGCCGACCGAGGCGATTCACACTCATAAATTGCTCGCCAACCTCGGACCGGAGCCATTGGGCAACGCCTTTCACGCCGATTACCTGACCCCCCAGCTCGCGAACCGGATGACCCCGATCAAATCGGCGCTACTGGATCAGAAGATCATCGCGGGCCTTGGCAACATCTATGTCTGCGAGGCGTTGCATAGGGCCGGGATTTCCCCGCGCCGGATGGCGGGGTCGATCTCGGCCAGGCGAATCGCTGCGCTGGTCGGGCATGTGAATGCGACGATTGCCGATGCGCTGGACGCCGGGGGATCGTCGTTGCGGGACTACCGGCAGGCGGATGGGGAACTCGGCTATTTCCAGCACCGGTTCCGGGTCTATGGCCGCGAAGGCGAGGCCTGCGTGACGCCGGGCTGCACCGGCGCGGTGCGGCGGCTGGTTCAGGCGGGGCGATCATCGTTCTACTGCGCGTCCTGCCAGCGATGACCGGCGGGGCGGAGCGGGTTGACTGCCCCGCATGCCGGGCGTATATGCGCGCTTCGTTTCGAAGATGAGACAACGGATAGAAAACTATGGCCAATTCGCCTCAGGCAAAAAAGCGTGCGCGCCAGATCGAGCGCCGCACCGCTGTGAATACCGCTCGCAAGAGCCGCATCAAGACGTTCCTTCGCAAGGTCGAGGAGGCAATCGCCTCCGGTGATTCTGCGAACGCCAAGGAAGCCCTGCGTCTGGCACAGCCGGAAATCATGCGCGGCGCCTCCAAGGGCATCCTGCATGCCAACACCGCGAGCCGTAAGGTTTCGCGCCTGGCAGCGCGGGTCAAATCCCTCTCCGTCTGACACGTCTTTTCGAGACGGCATCGCTGGAGATTTGTGACGCGCGGCCCTCATGGTTCGCGCGTTCATATTTTTGTCGCTGAATCGTAATGTTCCCTGTTTGCTCCGGTTGAAGGAATCGGCCAACTCCAGCATGGTTTCACGTGCTAGATTCCAAGCGAAATCTGATGATTTAAAAATAATTTCAAGTATAGAATCGCGAACTGTGCGATATTGTTTTCGTGCGCGAAGTTCAGAATTACACCTCTAGAACGACAACTGTGATGAATGTCATTGCGAATACAATTCGTTATCAGATTTCTGAATAACCAAGTCGAGTTTAAGTTGAACGCAACCCGACCTTCCGCCTAGTTTCATCCGAACGCGCAAACAGATTCGGGCAGGCATTCTTCATGGGACAGCAGGGTATCGCACAGGTCGAACCTTCGGATGCCTGGCAGGCACTCTGTTCTGACCGCAAGGTTCTGCTGATCGACGTGCGGACCACGATGGAATGGGCGAGCATCGGCGTGCCTGATCTGACCTCTGCGAACGGCAGGCAGACCGTTTTCATCGAATGGCAGATGTTCCCGACGATGGCGGTTAACCCGGATTTCGCCACGCAGGCGCATGACGCGATTCGCGCCGCAGATGCCGACGAGGTCTATTTCTTGTGCCGCTCGGGGGTCCGGTCCCTCCACGCGGCTTATGCGACTGCGGAAGCGGTTCAAGGTGACCGGGACTGTATGTGTATCAACGTAATCGGGGGGTTTGAGGGGGATCCGGACGCGACGGGCACGCGCGGGCGGATTAACGGCTGGCAAGCGCAGGGTTTGCCCTGGCGGCAAGACTGACGCAAGACAACAGGGACAGGCCTGCACGCGGCGATCGTTGCGTCTGCGGGCCATGAGGGAGTGATGATGGAGAATTCGGAAGGGCGGCTCTGGGCCGACGCGATGGGTATTCTGAAACTCGAGATCGGCCCGGCGGCATGGAGCCGCTGGATCAAGCCGCTGTCGTTTCAGGGCATCATCGCGGACTGCGCGCGCCTGATCGCCGCGACCGAATTCGCTGCCGATTGGGTCGGCCGCCACTATGCCAAGCAGATCACCGATGCGTTGAACGAGGCCGGTGGGCGGTGCAGCCGAATTGCCGTTTCCGTCTCTGCTGCGACGCAAGCCATCGCACCCTCAGCGAAGGGCACCGAACCCGTTCCTGCGGATATCGTCCTGAAATCCGCACCACTGGACCGGGGCCTGACCTTCGATTCCTTTGTGGTCGGACGCCCGAACGAACTGGCCCATGCCGCCGCACGGCGCATTTCCGAAGATGACAATGTCATCTACAATCCGGTTTTCCTGCATGGCGGCGTCGGCCTCGGCAAGACCCATCTGATGAACGCCATTTCATGGCGGATCGGCGAGCGGTCGCCCGACCGCAAGGTGCTGTATTTGTCGGCAGAGCAGTTCATGTATCGCTTCATCCAGGCGATCAGGCGCGACAACACCATCGACTTCAAGGAACAGTTCCGGTCTGTCGATGTGCTGATGATCGACGATGTGCAGTTCATCGCGGGCAAGAATTCCACGCAGGAGGAATTCTTTCACACGTTCAACGCACTGATCGATTCCGGCAAGCAGATCGTGATTTCCGCCGACCGCGCACCGGGCGATATCGAGGACCTGGAGGAGCGGATCAAGTCGCGCCTGCAATGGGGCCTCGTCGTCGACATTCACCCCACCGATTACGAATTGCGCCTTGGCATCCTGCAAAGCAAGGCAGAACAAGCGCTCGCGAAGGACCCGTCGGTATCGTTCGATCCGAAGGTGCTGGAATTGCTGGCGCACCGCATTTCATCAAATGTCCGGGTGCTGGAGGGCGCGCTCACGCGCCTTTTCGCCTTCGCGACACTGGTCGGGCGTGCCATCACGCTCGACATGGCGCAGGAATGCCTTGCCGATCTTCTGCGCGCCTCTGACCGCAAGGTGACGATAGACGAGATCATGCGAAAGGTCGCGGAGCATCACAATCTGCGCCTCTCAGACATGACATCGGCCCGACGCGCCCGCGCCGTGGCACGCCCAAGGCAGATCGCAATGTATCTGGCGAAGACGCTGACCTCGAAAAGCCTGCCGGAAATCGGGCGGCGGTTCGGGGGCAGAGATCACACGACCGTGATGCATGCTGTAAAGCGGGTCGAAGCGTTGAAAGAAACGGACAATCAGGTCGCGGAGGATGTCGAGCTCCTGCGCCGTATGCTCGAAGCGTAGCATCGCGGGGGCGCGATCTGCAAGCGGGTTGGGTTGTGCCGCGGGGTAAAACCAGAGCGTTCACTGCACTGAGTTCGACTGAACTGCATTCACAAAGCGCCCGGTTGATCTGACACGCGTCAGATCGACCCGCGGTCGTCGCCCCCCGGCGACCGCGTTGCCGCGCTCGCCGCGACGACCACAGCCCGATCTTGAATCGATGTTTCGTTTTGATGAACACTCGGCTTCCGCTTGCGCTCCACCCGACCGGCCTCGGCGTCCTTCCACTGGAAGGCCGCTTTTCGAGGCCGTGGAGAAACGCGGCTGCCGCCCAACCCAATCACCCACCCTCGCCAGACCCAGACTTGACATCGTTGCAAATGCAACGATAAAAGAGTGGTGCACGAGAGAGGCCGCGTCCGATGAACAAGCAATCAGATCCGAAGACCTATCCGATCCATGACAGCCGCTATGGCACCACGCCCGGCTACATGCCTGGTTTTGGCAACGACTTCGAAACCGAGGCTCTGCCAGGGGCCATTCCGCAGGGCCGCAACTCGCCCCAGCGGGTCAATTACGGGCTTTATGCCGAACAGCTTTCCGGTTCCCCCTTCACCGCGCCGCACGCAACGCTGGAACGGTCGTGGATGTATCGCATCCGCCCCTCGGTGAAACATGTCTCGCGCTTTCGCAAGATCGCGATGCCCTACTGGAAGACCGCACCGAACGTGATCGAGGATGTTGTCTCGCTCGGTCAGTATCGCTGGGACCCGGTGCCCTTTGCGGATGGGACATATACCTTCATCACCGGGATGCGCACCATCACCACGGCGGGCGACGTGAACACGCAGGTCGGCATGGCCACCCATGTCTATCTCGCCAATCAGGATATGGTGGACGATTATTTCTATACCGCCGACAGCGAATTGCTGGTGGTGCCGCAGCATGGGCGGCTTTCGATCTTTACCGAATTCGGCAAGATTGACCTGGAGCCGCTGGAAATCTGCATCCTGCCGCGCGGCATGGTGTTCAAGGTCGCCCTGCCGGATGGTGAGGCGCGCGGTTTCGTCTGTGAGAATTATGGCGCGAAATTCACCCTGCCGGGGCGCGGGCCGATCGGGGCCAACTGCCTCGCCAATCCGCGCGATTTCAAGACGCCGATTGCCGCCTTCGAGGACAAGGAAACCCCGTGCCGGGTGATGGTGAAATGGTGCGGCCAGTTCCATGAGACAGCGATCGGCCATTCGCCGCTGGACGTGGTCGCGTGGCACGGCAATTACGCACCCTACAAATACGATCTGCGGACCTATGCCGCCGTCGGGTCGATCACATTCGACCACCCGGACCCGTCGATCTTTACCGTCCTGACCGCGCCCACCGCGGAGGAAGGCACCGCGAATATCGACTTCGTGATCTTCCCCGAACGCTGGCTGCCACAGGAGGATACGTTCCGCCCGCCCTGGTATCACAAGAACATCATGTCGGAGCTGATGGGCAACATCTATGGCCAGTATGATGCCAAGCCGAACGGATTCGCCCCCGGCGGGATCAGCCTGCACAACTGCATGTTGCCCCACGGGCCGGACCGCGAAGCATTCGAGAAGGCGACGACCGCAAGCTGGGACCCGGTGAAGCTGAAGAACACCATGAGCTTCATGTTCGAGACGCGCTTTCCGCAGCACCTGACGGAATTCGCCTCGAAGGAAGCACCGTTGCAGGACGATTACGTTGATTGCTGGGACGGGCTGGAGCGGAAATTCGACGGCACGCCGGGGTTGAAGTAGGCTGCGCCTGTCATTGCCGGGCCTGACCCGGCAATCCAGATTGCGCGTCAAATTGCTGGATGCCCGGATCAAGTCCGGGCATGACAGCCTCAGAGAACCGAACACAACGGAGCCGACATGCCCCTTCTGAAAAGCTGGATCACCAGCGCCAATGACGCGACCTGCCCTTTCCCGCTGAACAACCTGCCCTACGGCGCGTTTCAGGCGAAGGAAAACGAGGATGTGCTCGGCTGTTGCGTCGCCATCGGCGACCAGATCCTCGATCTGAGCGGGCTGGAGGAGGAAGGGCTGCTGACCGCCACCCAAGGCCTCGATCTGTTCATCTTTCCCGACCTCAATGATTTCATGGGCCAGGGCAAGGCGATCTGGGATGCGGTGCGCGCGGAACTGACGGCGATGCTCTCCGAAGGTGCCGACAATCAGGATGCCATTGCGGCGCATCTGATGCCGATGGACAGCGTGAATATGCCGATGCCGTTCGGCGTTTCCGAATACACGGACTTCTATGCGGGCCGTCACCACGCCACCAATGTCGGCACCATGTTCCGGGGGGCGGAGAATGCACTGCCGCCGAACTGGCTGCACATGCCCATCGGATATAATGGCCGCGCCTCCACCGTGGTCGTGTCGGGCACCGAAATTCATCGCCCGCTTGGCCAGATGAAACCGCATGGCAGTGACACCAACATCTTCGGCCCGTGCCGTCGTTTGGATATCGAGCTGGAAATGGGCGCGGTCGTCGGCCTGCCATCCGAAATGGGCCAGCCGATCACGGTGAAGGAAGCTGACGACATGATCTTCGGCTATGTCCTGCTGAACGACTGGTCGGCGCGCGACATTCAGGCCTGGGAATATCAGCCGCTCGGCCCGTTTCAGGCAAAGGCTTTTGCCACCTCGATCTCACCCTGGGTCGTGACCAAGGCGGCGCTGGAGCCGTTCCGCTGCTCGACGCCTGCGCGTGAATTCGAACTGCTGCCCTATCTGCGCGAACCCGGCCCGATGCTTTACGACATCAAGCTGGAAATCCTGATGCAGCCGGAGGGCGCGGCGGCACCGACGACCATCGCGCGCACCAACTACAACGAGATGTATTATTCCGCCGCGCAACAACTGGCCCATCACGCGATCAGCGGATGTGAGATGAACACGGGCGATCTGCTCGGCTCCGGCACCATATCCGGGCCGGAAAAGGAAAATCGCGGTTCGCTCCTCGAAATCTCGTGGGGCGGGAAAGAGCCTTTCACGCTGGATACCGGCGAGGTGCGCAACTTCATCGAGGATGGCGACACGCTGACCCTGACCGGATATGCGGCGGGCGAAGGCTATCGCATCGGGTTCGGCGAATGTGTCGGCAAGATCCTGCCTGCGGTCGCTGAACGCGACTGGGCGAAATAATCAGATAACAGGGAAACGAACATGGCCAAGGGTTTCGCGTCGCAAGGCGACATGGCGGAAAAGAAGATCAGCTTTACCGAGGTCGGCGAGGGGCTCTGGGCCTTCACCGCCGAGGGCGATCCGAATTCCGGCGTCATCATCGGCGATGACAGCGTGATGATCGTGGAGGCGCAGGCGACACCGCGCCTCGCCAACAAGGTGATCGAAAAGGTCCGCGAGGTAACAGACAAGCCGATCACCCATCTGGTGCTGACCCATTATCACGCGGTCCGTGTCCTCGGCGCCTCCGCCTATGGCGCCAGCCAGATCATCATGTCCGACATGGCGCGCGGCATGGTGGAGGAACGGGGCCAAGAGGATTGGGACAGTGAGTTTCAGCGCTTCCCACGCCTGTTCGAAGGCCATGAAAGCATCCCCGGCCTGACCTATCCGACCACAACATTTTCGGATTCCATGACCGTCTATCTCGGCAAGCGGAAGGTGGAGATCATGCATCTGGGCCGCGCCCATACCGCAGGCGATGCCGTCGTCTGGGTGCCGGATGAGGAGGTGATGTTCACCGGCGACATCGTTGAATACCACTCCGCCTGCTATTGCGGCGACGGCCATTTCAACGAATGGGGCGAGACGCTGGACAATGTTAAGGCCTATGACCCCCGCGCGATTGCGCCGGGCCGGGGCGATGCGCTTGTGGGCCGTGACATGGTCGATGCTGCGCTGGCCTCAACGCTGGATTTCGTCGAAAGCACCTATCGCCCGGCGGCGCGCGTCACGGCGAAAGGCGGCACATTGAAGGACGCATGGGATGCAGTGCGCGAAGCCTGCGATCCGAAGTTCAAGGATTATGCGATCTACGAACACTGCCTGCCCTTCAACGTCGCCCGCGCCTATGACGAGGCCCGCGGAATCGAAACCCCGCGCATCTGGACGGCGGAGCGGGATCTGAAGATGTGGGAAGATTTGCAGGGGTAATACGGGGGAGACTTTGCCGCCCCCTTGGTATTGATCGGTTTGTCATCCCCGCGAATGCGGGGACGACAATGGGAGGGGGCGGGCGCATTAGCCGCGCAATGCCGCCGTCGCCGCTTCGTCCACCGAATCCCCCGCCATCACCACCCCGAACAGCGTCTTCGCCTCCGCCACCGAATACCGCCCGAGCCGCACATCCTCTGCCACCTTGGCGGGATCGCGTTTCAGTGGATCACCATAGCCACCGCCACCGGGCGTCTTGACCCGCACGCTGTCGCCCGCCACGAGCGGGATGTCCTGTTCCTTCGACAGATGCAGCGGCACATGCACCACGCCGCTGCGCGTCACTGCGACCTCGTTCTTCGCGCCATCCAGGCCGCCTGCCGCGCCTTGCGGGCCGAACCGGCCATGATCCATCACGAAACTGGCCCGCGCCGCACCGCGCCGCAGCACGAGCTCATAGTCGAGGCCGAACCCGCCGCGCGCCTGCCCGGCGCCGCCCGACCCCTCCCGCAACGCATACCGGCGGTAAAGGACGGGAAAGTTCTGTTCCATGATCTCCACCGGTGGGGCCTTGGAAATGCCGATGGTGGAACAGCCATTGGTCAGCCCGTCCCCCTCCGGCCCGCCGCCATAGCCACCACCCGAAAGCTGATACATCACGAAATCGCGCCCCCGCTCCGGGTCATGGCCGCCGAGTGCGAAATTGCCGCTTGTCCCCGCCGGTGACGCCGTCACCCGGTCCGGCGCGGCCTGCGCCAGCGCGGCAAACACCGCCTCCGCGATGCGCTGGCTGACCTCCGCCGCGCAGCCCGATACCGGGCGCGGGTAGTGCGCGTCGAGGAAGGTGCCCACCGGGCGGATCACCTTCAAAGGCTCGAATGCCCCGGCGCTCAGCGGCGCTTCGGGGAAGATGTGGCGCACGGCGAGGTAGACCGATGACAGCGTCGTCGCCAGAACCGAATTCATCGGCCCGATGCAGGGCGGCGACGACCCCGCGAAATCGAAGGTCAGTTCATCGCCTGCCTTGGTGACCGCCAGCGCAATCTCCAACGGCTGATCCACCACGCCGTCGCTGTCGATATAGGCGGTGGACCGATAGACCCCGTCAGGCAACGGCGCGATGCAGGCGCGCATCTGCTGCGCCGCCCGCACGTTCAACTCGTCGATGGAGCCGCGCACAACATCATCGCCATAGCGGTCCATCAGCGCATTCAGCCGTGCCTCCCCCACTGTCAGCGCCGCTGCCTGCGCCTTTACATCGCCGATGCGTTGCTCCGCCACGCGGATGTTGGAGCAGATGATGGCGTAGATTTCGCGGTCCATCTCGCCCTTCTTGAACAGTTTCACCGGCGGCAGGCGCAGCCCTTCCTGTTCGACCGATGTGGCGGAGGCGGAGAATCCACCCGGCACCGCCCCGCCGATATCGGGCCAGTGACCGGTATTGGACAGCCAGCAGAAAATCTCGCCCTTCCGATAGAATGGCTTGGCAAAGCGCACATCCATCAGATGCGTGCCGCCGAGATAAGGGTCGTTGACGATGTAGATATCGCCCGGCTCCGGCGCGCCGACCTGGCCCGCCGCGATCATCTCGATCAGCACGCGGGTGGAATACTGCATGGTGCCGACGAACACCGGCAGGCCGCCCGCGCCCTGCGCGATCAGCGCGCCGTCGGTCGCGGCGTAGATGCCGTCGGAGCGGTCATTCGCCTCGGCAATCACAGGCGAGAAGGCGGCGCGGCTGAACGCCAGATCCATCTCGTCGCAGACCTGTTGCAGGCCGGACTGGATGACCGACAGGGTGATGGGATCAATGATCATGGCCGACCTCGATGATGACATTGCCTTGCGCGTCGCCGGTGGCGGTGTCGCCGGGTTCGATCAGGATTGTGGTGTCCATCTGGTTCAGGATCGCGGGGCCGTTCAGGTGGAACGAAAGCGGCAGGTGGTCGCGCTGATAGATCGGCGTATCGGTCCAGCCAGTGCCGAAATAGACCGGCCTTGTCCCTGTCTGCGCCGCCGCCAGATCGGCCTTCCGCCCCGCCGGGTCGATCAGGGTCGACATGTCGAGCGGCGCGCGTTCCCCGATCACCGAGGTATTCACGTTCACGAGGTTGGCGCGGATACCCGGCAGAACGATCCCGAAACGGGCCTTGTAGACCGCTTCGAACACTTCGCGCAGGACCGCACCGTCGGATACGGGCGCATCCAGCGGCACGCGCAGAATGTGGCTCTGCCCGACGAATTGCATATCCACCGAATGAAGATGCCGACGCCCGACCATTTCGACCGTTTCGCGATCCAGCAACGCATCGCCGCGCGCGATCTGGTCGGCAAAGACTGACGCGACGAGGCCCGCATCGACGCTGTCCACCGGCTTGTTCAGCGTGTTCACGAAGTCATGGCGCAAATCCGCCAGCACACAGCCGAGCGCGTTGGTCACGCCGGGGCGCACCGGCACCAGCACCTTGGGCACGCCCAATTCCCGCGCCAGCGCCGCCGCATGAAGCGGCCCGGCACCGCCAAAGGCAAACAACGCGAAATCGCGGGGATCGGCCCCCAGCGAGACGGACACCATGCGGACCGCCCCTGCCATCTTGGCATTGGCGACACGGATCAAGGCGGCGGCGGCCTCCACCGGGTCGAGGCCCAGCTTGCCACCCAGTTCCGCCGCAAAGATCGCCTTGATATCGTCGAGCGATACGCCCCCCTCCACCGCATTCAGCCGCGACGTATCGAGCCGCCCGAGCAGCATGTTTGCATCCGAAATCGTCGGCAGCCGCCCGCCGCGCCCGTAACAGATCGGCCCCGGCGTCGCGCCCGCGCTTTCCGGCCCGACCTGCAACAACCCCGCCGCATTCACCGACGCGATGGAACCGCCACCCGCCCCCACGGTGCGCACATCGACCATCGGCACATGGATCGGCAGGGCATAATCCACGTCGATCTCGCTCGACACGGCGGGTTCCGCATTGCGGATCAGCGCCACATCGGTCGACGTGCCACCCATGTCATAGGTCAGCAGGTTTTCCATCCCCGCCGCGCGCCCGGTGCGCGCCGCCGCGATGACACCGGAGGCCGGGCCGGACATCACCGTCTTCGCCGCCTCCCGCGTCACATGGCGGGCGGACACCATGCCGCCATTGCCGTTCATCACCAGCACATCGCCGCGATATCCGGCAGTTTCAAGTTCATCCACCAACCGCCCGACATAACGTTGCAGCAGCGGCTGAACGGAGGCGTTCACCGCCGCCGTCACGCCCCGTTCATATTCCCGGCTTTCCGCCAGCAGCGAATGGCCGGTGGTGATGAAGGCATTGCCCCAGACCTCGGCCATGATCACCGCCGCGCGGGCCTCGTGCACCGGGTTGGCATAGGCGTGCAGGAAATGGATGACGATGCTTTCGCAGCCTTTTGCCTTCAGCGCCTCGGCGGCGCGGCGCACCGCATCCTCATCCAGCGGGATGACGATGTCCCCCGCCGCATCCATCCGCTCCGGCACCTCAAGGCGGAGGTCGCGGGGGATGATCGGGGTGAACTGGCCGGTCATGCCATAGGCGTTGGGCCGGGTGCGGCGACCCAGCTCCAGAATATCGCGGAACCCTGTCGTGGTGATCAGCCCGGTGCGGGCGAATTTCCGCTCCAGCACCGCATTGGTGGTGGTGGTCGTGCCGTGGACGATCAGATCGACGATGCCAAGGTCCGCGCCCGCCGCGCGCAGGGCGTTCAGCACACCGAAGGCCTGATTGTCCAGCGTTGTCGCCACCTTGGCCAGCCGCACACCCTTCCCCGGCTCGAGCAGCACAAGGTCGGTGAAGGTGCCGCCCACGTCCACGCCGACAATCTGACCCATCCGGCCCTCCCTCTGGAATTCATTTGTATGCAAACAAAATCGATTCGACTTGTCAAAGACTGAATCGGCTGCGAAGCGTTTTGTCAGCGTTTCGTTCAAGAGGACCCTGCAATGCCCGTCTGGCCACCCGAATTTTCTGCCGAAGGGCAGCATGTCGCTGTTGTGCCGCTGTCGCCGGAACATGAAACCGATCTGACCGAGGCGGCGGCGGATGGCGATCTGCACCGGCTCTGGTATACGACCATTCCCACGCCCGCAGGGGTCGGGGCGGAGATCGCGCGGCGGCTCGACCTGCGGGCCAGGGGCACGATGCTGCCCTTCGCGATCATCGACCGCGCATCGGGCCGGGCGGTCGGGATGACCACCTACATGAACATCGACGCCGCCAACCGCCGGGTCGAAATCGGGTCCACCTGGTATCGCCAATCGGTGCAGCGGTCGCCCCTGAACACCGAATGCAAATTCCTGCTGCTGCGCCATGCATTCGAGGAACTGGACTGTATTGCCGTCGAATTCCGCACCCATTTCGTGAACCATCAGAGCCGACGCGCGATTGAACGTCTGGGGGCCAAGCTGGACGGGGTGCTGCGGTCACACATGATCCTCGCGAACGGGACAGTTCGGGACACGGTTGTCTATTCCGTGATCGCACCCGAATGGCCGATGGTGAAGGCCAATTTGCGGTGGCAGATGGAACGGCCGCGCGATTAAGGACGCGCTTGCCGCCGCGAAGGCCGTCACCGCGCAGTGACCACCACTTCCGCAGACATCGGCCTTCCACCAGACAGATAGGCCCTGTGGTCATTCGTGTTCAGCACCACCCGCACTTTGTGCTCGCCTTGGGGCAGCGCGCCGACCTCCACCTCCGGGGCGGTGACGCGCATGATCTTGATGCCTCCGATATAGAGGTGCCCATGCCCCTCCCCCGGCACATGCGCGCCGTCCATCGCATCGGGGGCGAAGCGGAAATTGGTCACCTCCGACAGGATGCGCCAGCCGGTTTCGGTCGGCTCGGCGCGCAGCGTCAGTGACGGTTCCTGCCCGGCGGGCAATGCGACCGGCGCGGCATCCATCGCCATCGCGCCATGCCCGGAATGGTCCATCGTCATGGCAGCGGCCCCTTCGATCAGCGTCGCCTTGACTGCCATCGCGCCCGCATTCGCGAATGTCAGCGTGATCGGGAACAGCCGCCCCGGCGTCAGATCGCCGGGGATGCCCATCAGCATCACATGGGCACCATCGGCGGACAGGCTCGCGCCGGTGCCTGCGGGGATCGGCAGGCCGGTCAGGTCTTCCTCACCATGCAGCATGGCCAGCTTCGCCTCGGGTGATGTGACGGACAGCAACCGATCCGGCCCGCCATCATTCGCGATGGTGACGGAAATCGCGATGGCGGCGGTGCCGTCAACCTCGTGCACCGCTGCGACCGCATCGCTCAGCCGCAGGGCGGACGGCTTTTGCCCCAGCCCGACAAAGGCGGCGATTCCGGCCAGCAGAAGCGCGGCAATGCCGATGACGAGAGCCCGATTTCGCATTTGTCTTCCCCGCAATCCACTGTCAGCATGATGACCATGTGGACCCGCCGCCCCTGCGTCAAGCCGATGGCCTTGCTGGCAATGATCCTGCTTTCGGCGGGGATCGCGCAAGCGCATGTGTCGGAAATGGGGCTGGTGCTGCTGTTGCCGACCGAGGTTTACATGACCGCCGGTGTCTGGGCGGTCGGCCTGACGGTGGTGGCGCTGGCGCTGTTGCCCGCATCGGTGGCGGAGCG
>CAYGRU010000020.1:0-61455 GCA_964352385.1 uncultured Candidatus Planktophila sp. | reverse complement strand
CTTCGGTTTCTCGCCCCGCGACAGCGTCACCGTCGTTTCGCCACCTGACAGCAGGACCATCGGGCCGGATCGTGACAGCGCATCGCGGGCCATCGCCGCGCCGAGGTCGCGCGCCTCACCCTCCAGCGCATCGCCAAGGATCACCGGCGTCACGCCGTGGGCGCGGGCGACGGCGGCTGCGGCCTCCAGCGACATCAGCGGCGTTGCAATCATCCGCAAATCGGTCGCCGCAAGGCGGCCGTCACCCGGTTTCGGGGTTTCGTCACGCGCCGCCGCCAGATGCGCGGTGATCGCGGGGGCAGGATCGATCCCCCGCCGCGCCAGAATGGCGCGGGCATCGGCAAAGCTGGACGGGTCGGCCACCGTCGGGCCGGAGGCGATGATCGCCGGATCGTCGCCCGGCACGTCCGAGATCGCCAGCGTCAGCACCCGCGCCGGATACGCCGCGACCGCCAGCCGCCCGCCCTTGATGGCGGAGACATGTTTGCGCACTGCATTCATCTCGTCGATGGGCGCGCCGGATGCGAGCAGCGCCGCGTTCAGCGCCTGTTTGTCGGCAAAGCTGATCCCCTCGGCGGGCAGGGTCAGCAAGGCCGATCCGCCGCCGGAAATCAGCGCGATGACCAGATCATCCGGCCCCGCGCTTTGCGCGAGGTCGAGAATCCGCCGCGCGGAATCCAGCCCGGCCTTATCGGGCACCGGATGCGCCGCCTCGACGATCTTGATCCTTTTGCAGGGCACGGAATGGCCGTAGCGGGTGACAACCAACCCCTCGCAGCCATGCGGCCAGGCCGCCTCGAACGCGGCGGCCATTGCGGCAGATGCCTTGCCCGCGCCAATGACGATGGTGCGGCCCTTGGGCGGCGGCGGCAGATGCGCCGCGATCAGCCTTTCAGGCAGCGCGGCGGCGACCGCCGCATCGAACATCGCCCGCAACAGATCGCGATCACTGAAAGTCATGCGGCGTTCCCCCGGATTATCGTCGAATTAGCGCAAAGTTCATCCAGTTCGGCTAGACGCTCCGCTCCCATCCCGACTGATCCCCTGATTGTAACGGAGGCGTCAATGCCCAATCCTTTTGAAACCCGTTCCACCTCGTTGTCCGGTCCCGGCACCGATTATGTGCCGGTCGTGCCCGACGATCTGGTGGATTTTTCCGATACGGCGGTCGCGCTTTATGTCGAAACGGGCGGTGCCGTCGCCTTTGTCAGCCAGCGCGGGCAGGACCGGGTGGTGCAGCTTCCCGATTTCGGGTTCCTCGCCTGTGGTGTGCGCCGGGTGAAGGCGACGGGCACCACCGCCACCGGCATCCACGCCGTGATCGTGACCTGAACCGAGGCACCGCTTAACGCTTTGTTTACCACGACCGCAGCAGTCTGGCCCTGTCACGAGGCGGAGGGCGGCAGGGTGGAGACGGCATTGATCATCGGGGGAGCCGGGTTCATCGGCACACGGCTTTCCCGCCATCTGATGCGCCGCAACGTCCCGGTGCTGCGGGCCGATCTGCTGCCGGGCAGGACGGCGGGGATGTCCGAAGCTGTCCCTGTCGATGTCAGGACGCCGCTGCCCGATGCCCTGCCTGCCGATCCCGATACGACGATCTATCTGTTGGCGGCGGTGCATCGCACGCCGGGCCACGCGGATGCGGAATATTTCTGCACGAATGTCGATGGCGCGCGCCATGTCGCAGCCTTTGCGGCGCGGCGACAGGTGCGCCGGATCGTCTTCACATCCTCCATTGCGGTTTATGGCCCGGATGAGCTTTCGAAGGACGAATCCGCCTTGCCCGCGCCTGCCTCCGCTTATGGGCGGTCAAAACTTTTGGCGGAACAGGTTCTGACTGAATGGCAGCAGGCCGACCCCGGTCGCCAGCTTGTCATCGCACGCCCTGCCGTGGTGTTCGGCCCCGGCGAGGCGGGTAATTTCACCCGGCTCGCCCGCGCGCTCCGCCACAGGTTCTTTGCCTATCCGGGGCGGCGCGATGTGGTGAAAGGCTGCTGCTATGTCGACGATCTGATCGACAGTTTCAGCTTCGCGATGGCGGCGGGGCAGGGGCGATTGCTTTATAATTTCGCCTATCCCGAACCTTATACGGTGGAGGCGATCTGCGAAGCGTTTCATCGGATCGGGGGCCTGCCGCGCCCGGTCGGGGCGGTGCCGGTCGGGTTGCTGAATGGCATCGCCGCGATGGCGGAACGGCTCGCGTGCCTCGGCCTCGACACCGGCATCAACCGCGCGCGGGTGGCAAAGCTGACCGCATCCAGCCGCATAGCCCCGGCGGAAATGCTGCGCCTCGGCTACCGCTTTCCGACCGACCTGCCCGGCGCGCTCGCGCTCTGGCGGGCGGAGGCGGGGGCGTTCCGGTGATGCGGATCGTCTATATCGCCGGTGCGGGCCGGTCCGGGTCAACGCTGCTGGAACGATTGCTCGGCTCCGCGCCCGATGCGGTCGCGCTGGGTGAGGTGCACAGCCTCTGGCGGCTGCCGCTTGCCGCGCTGCGCTGTTCTTGTGGTGCGCCCGGCCCCGAATGCGCGTTCTGGGACAATGTGCGGCGCATTGCCGGGCTGACCGATGCACGGCTTCGGGACCTCGCGGTGCTGGAGCATGACAGCATCCGCCATCTGCGGATCGCGCGCGCCGGGTTTTCGCTGCCCCGGTTTCATCGCGACGAAAAGGTCATGCGGTTTACGGCCATGCAGCGTGATCTGTTCGATGCGGTGGCAACGCAAACCGGTGCGCGCTTCGTGATCGACAGCTCCAAGGCCGGGCCGCGCGCCTGGGCGCTTGCCGGGCTTCCGGGCACGCGCATCATCCACCTGATGCGTGACAGACGGGCGGTTGTCGCGTCCTGGGGCGCTGAAAAGCATGATCCGTCGCTGGGCGGGCCGATGCGGCAGATAGCGGGAAAAGCGGTGCAGGCGGACCGTGCGCGTGCGTTTCTGTCGGCACGGCTTTTGGCGCGGTATGCGCCGGTTCACAAGCTGGCCTATGAGGCGCTGACCGATGATCCGCACGCAGCGATGGCGGCGCTCGCCATGCCCGATCTGACCGACAGCATCGCATGGCGTGGTGCGGCGCGGTTCGCGCCCGATGGCGATTATCACACGCTGAACGGCAATCCTGATCGGTTCAGCCGGGGCGAGATCACGATTCGCCCTGCGCGCCCTTCTCTTCTCCTGCAAGAGGCCTCACCATGATCCGCATTCTGTCTCTGCTCGTGCTCTGCCTCTTCGCCTTCACGGCGGCGGCGGATAACAGCTATCAACTTGGTGCGGGGGACCGCCTGCGCGTGACGGTGTTCGATGAGCCGGACCTGTCCGGGGAATTCGAACTGGATGGCACCGGCACCTTCCCGGTGCCCCTGATTGGCGCGGTGGCAGCATTGGGCCTGTCGCCCCGATCGGTGGAGCGGACCATCGAGGATATGCTCGCCGATGGCTGGCTGATCCGCCCCCGGGTTTCGGTCGAGGTGCTGTCCTATCGTCCCTTCTACATCATCGGTGAGGTGAACCAGCCCGGTGCCTATCCCTATCGCGCCGGTCTGACGGTGCTGAATGCCGCCGCGCTGGCGGGGGGATTCACCTATCGCGCGGATGAAGACGATATCGAGATCAGCCGGGGCGAAGAGGGTGCGCGCGACCGGATGGAAGCCGCCGTGGATACCGCCGTTCTGCCCGGCGATGTGATCCGGGTGGAGGAACGCCTCTTCTGATTTTTCGCACAGACCCGTTGCGGCCAAAGGTCTGCCGTATTGTCGCCTCCTGTCATGGGTAGTAAGACCCCCTGAACATAGGAGTGACGGGTATGCGGACTGTGCGTAAAGCGGTGTTTCCTGTAGCTGGCCTTGGAACACGGTTCCTGCCGGCGACCAAGGCCGTGCCGAAAGAGGTGCTGCCACTGGTCGACAAACCGCTGATCCAGTATGCGATTGACGAGGCCCGCGATGCCGGGATCACAGATTTCATCTTCGTGACGGCAAAGGGCAAATCGGCGCTTGAGGATTACTTCGACAGCGCGCCGGAACTGATCCGCGCGCTGGAGGAGAAGAAGAAATACGACCTGCTGGCGGCGATCAAGCCGTCGGAAATGCCGTCCGGCGCGATCAGCTATATCCGCCAGCAGGAGGCATTGGGCCTTGGCCACGCCGTATGGTGCGCCCGCCATCTGGTTGGCGACGAACCTTTCGCGGTGATCCTGCCGGATGATGTGATCGCCGGTGAGGTGTCGTGCCTGCGCCAGATGGTCGATGCGTATCAAGAGGTTGGTGGCAACATCGTCGCGGCGATGGAGCTTCGGCCCGACCAGGTGTCGAGCTATGGCGTGATCGACCCGGCATCCGACAATGGCCGGTTGATCGAGATGAAGGGCATGGTCGAGAAGCCGAAGCTGGAGGATGCGCCGTCGAACCTCGCGGTCATCGGTCGCTATATCCTCAGCCCCCGCGTCATGCGCAATCTGGATGCAATGAAGGCCGGGGCAGGCGGCGAGATTCAGTTGACCGACGCGATTGCCGAAGAGATCAAGGTCGGCCGTCAGGTGCATGGGCTTCGGTTCAAGGGCGTGCGCTATGATTGTGGCTCCAAGGCCGGATACCTTCAGGCGACCGTCGCCTTCGCGCTGGCCCGGCCGGACCTGCGTGATGAATTCGCAGCCTTCATCGCCTCGACGGTCGAACAGTTGCGCGCCGCCGAATGACCGGCGGATTCGGGGCCTTTTCCAAAGGTCCAGCGAATCATTGCGCTTGACCTGCCCCCGCATATCTTCAAAGAAACACGCGCAGTGTCCCCATAGGGCACTGCGCAGCCGTGTTGAAACAACAAAGGAACAGACACCATAGCCCGCAGACCGCACCAAGCCCCGCCAACCCGTGACACCGGCCCTCGTATCAACGACATGATCCGCGTGCCGGAAATCCGCCTGATCGACGAGAACGGCGATAATCATGGCGTCGTTACCCCCGCCCATGCCATTGCGATGGCAGAGGAAGTCGGACTCGATGTCGTGGAAATCTCGCCAAATGCCACTCCGCCCGTGTGCAAGATCATGGACGTGGGCAAGTTCAAGTACGAGACGCAGAAAAAGGCGGCGGAAGCCCGGAAGAAACAGAAGGTGATCGAGGTCAAGGAAGTGAAATTCCGCCCGAACATCGACACCCACGACTATGATGTGAAGATGCGGAGCGTGAACCGGTTCCTCGAAGATGGCGACAAGGTAAAGGTTACCTTGCGCTTCCGGGGCCGCGAGATGGCGCATCTGGAACTTGGCCGCGAATTGCTGGAACGCATCGCGGCCGACATTGAGGATGTCGCGAAGGTCGAAAGCATGCCCAAGATGGAAGGCCGCCAGATGATCATGGTGGTCTCCCCCGCACGGGCCTGATCTATCACTTCTGACGAGATGCCGACGCCGCCCCCTTTCGGGCGGCGTTTTGCTGTCTGCCCCCCTTGACCGGATACCGGGCCGCGCCGATTGTGATGCGGGAAAGAGGTGAAAACCGATGAGCACAGACCAGACACAAGGTCGCCGCTGGCACGACATGGGCGGCACCGAGGCGGGCGAGATCGTCCGCGACACCCATGATTACGCGTTGTGGGAAAAGCGGGTGGATGCACTGATGGTGCTCGCCACATCCAAGGGATATTTCACCGTCGATGGCCTTCGCCGCGTGCTGGAGGACATGCCGAAAGAGGCATTCGAGACGCAGACCTATTACGAACGCTGGATCCAGTCGGTGACGCAGAACCTGATGGAGGCGGGCGTCTTCACCCCCGGCGAATTGGGCGCAAAGATGGAGGAGGTCGCAGCGCGCGGCACCACCTATGGCGAGGCATCGCTGGCCCCATGACATCGCGCGGGCCCTTTTCTGTCGGTCAGCCTGTCCGGCTCGCGGCCTATGCGCCGCCGGGGCATGTCCGCACCCCTTGGTATCTGCGGGGCCAGACCGGCGTGATCGAGCGCGATCTGGGCGAGACGCACGACCCGGAGGCGCTGGCCTATGGCCATGATCCGGTGCCGCGCCGCCGTCTGTATCGTGTCCGGTTCCGCATGGGCACGGTCTGGGGCGATGCGGCGGAACATCCCGACGACCGTCTCGATGCAGAGATTTTCGACAACTGGCTGGAACCCGTCGATGCCCCATGACCATGACCATGACCACCACCATGACCATGATCATTCCCATGAGGGGATGAGCCCTTCGGGCCATCCCTACCGGCAGGATCAGGATGCGCCGCTGACCTATTTTCAACGGATGGAAATCGCCGTTCGCGAATTGCTGGTGGAAAAAGGCATCGCGACCAAGGCTGAGATTGCCGAACAGATCGCGCGGATGGATGCCCGCAGCCCGGCGATGGGCGCTGCCGTCGTCGCCCGCGCCTGGACCGATCCGGCCTTCAAGGCCCGGTTGCTGGTCAATGGCTCCGCCGCCTGCGCTGAAATGGGCGTCGCGGTCGAGGCGATGAAGCTGATCGTGGTGGAGAATACGCCAGATACCCACAATGTCGTCGTTTGCACGCTTTGTTCCTGCTATCCGCGCAACCTGCTGGGCCTGCCGCCGGATTGGTACAAACAGCGCGCCTATCGCAGCCGCACAGTGCGGGAGCCGCGCGCCGTCTTGTCCGAATTCGGCCTCGACGTGCCCAAGGGCGTGACGGTGCAGGTCCATGACAGCACTGCCGACATGCGATACCTCGTGCTGCCGATGCGGCCCGAGGGGACGGAGGCGATGGGCGAACAGGCGCTCGCGGCGCTGGTCAGCCGCGATGCGATGATCGGTGTCGCCGTCGCTGCGCAGCCCTGAGCGACGGCTTTCCCTACGAACAGGCTGCCTGCCATTCGGCCTCAACCTCCGGGTCGGGGTCAGGCTGGCGCAACCCGGCCATATCCGCCTTCGTCAGCAGCCGTGACAGCGCCCAGATCGCCGCGCCCCTGACAGCCGGGTTCGGATCTGTCAGGTGCGGGCGGACACAGTCTGCAAGGTTTGATTGTCCTGAATTGCCGATGGCGATCAGCACGTTGCGCAGAAATCGGTCGCGCCCGATCCGTTTGATCGGCGATCCGGTAAATACCTCGCGGAATGCGGCATCGTCCAGCCCGGCCAGATCGGCGAGGCGGGGCTGGCGCAATTCGCTCCGCGCCCAATATCCGGCCTCGTGCGCGGTTTCGGCGAACTTGTTCCAGGGGCAGACCGCAAGGCAATCATCGCAGCCATAGATCCGGTTGCCCATCGCGGCGCGCAAACCTCGCGGGATCGGCCCCTTATGCTCGATCGTCAGATAGGAAATGCAGCGCCGCGCATCCAGTTGGTACGGGGCGGGAAAGGCCGCTGTCGGGCAGATGTCGAGGCATTTGCGGCAACCGCCGCATCGGTCCTCGTGCCGGTCATCCGGCGCGATTTCTGCGGTGGTGAAGATCGCGCCGAGGAAGAACCACGACCCGAGGCTGCGGCTGACGAGGTTGGTATGCTTGCCCTGCCAGCCCAGCCCAGCCGCCGCCGCCAGGGGTTTTTCCATCACCGGCGCGGTATCGACAAAAACCTTGATCTCCGCCCCCGTTCGATCGACCAGCCAGCGGCCCAGCCGTTTCAGCCGTTTCTTGACCAGATCGTGATAGTCGCGGTTGCGGGCATAGACCGACACCGCCCCCCGATCCTTGCGCGCGAGCTGGTCCAGCGGATCATCATCAGGGCCATAGTTTTCGGCCAGCATGATGACGGATCGGGCCTCGGGCCACAGCGCGGTCGGGTCGCTGCGCCAAGCCGTGCGTTCGGCCATCCAGGCCATGTCGCCGTGATGTCCGGCGCGGATGAAACGGCTGAGGGCGGGCGCGGTTTCCGCCACCATTGCACCGGGGCGGCAGATGCCCAGCGTGTCAAACCCGGCGCGGTGCGCCTCGGCTTCCAGTTCGGCCCTCAGGCCTTTCATTCAGAAATCCAGATCGGCGTAATGGGCTTTGGGCGGCATGCCGGGGATATGGTCGGACAGCAGCGTGCGGAATGCCGGGCGTGATTTGACCCGCGCATACCATTCCTTTGCGGGGGGCGCGATTTCCCACGGCACGTCGCCGCTGTAATCAAGGCAGCTCAGATGCGACGCCGCTGCGAAATCGGCGATGGTCAGGTCATCCCCCGCCAGCCAGTTCCGCCCCTCGATCAGCCAAGCGATGTATTCGAGGTGGTATTTCACGTTCTTCGCACCGGCCTTCACAAAGGCGCTGTCGGGATGCCCGGCCTTCATCAGACGCTTGTTCACCCGTTCATAGACAAGATTCACCGTTACCTCGCGGTGAAATTTGTCATCGAACCACGCCACCAGCCGCCGTGCCTCCGCCCGGTCGAGCGGGTCGGACGGGAGCAGGCGCGGCGCGGGGCCGGTTTCCTCCAGAAATTCGCAAATGGCGTTCGATTCCGACAGAACCGCGCCCTCATCGGTGATGAACACCGGAACCGCCCCGGCGGGGTTCAGGCGCAGAAAGTCGATGCGCCGATCCCAGGGCCGTTCCTCCACCAGTTCGAATTCTATCCGTTTTTCCGCCAGCGCGAGGCGCACCTTGCGGCAAAACGGCGAGAGCGGCAGGTGGAAAAGGCGGCGCATGGCGGCTCGATCTGTGGTGATTGTGTGCCCCTAACTGCCTGTTCACAGGGTGAAATGCAACAGGATCAACCGCCTGAAACGCAGGCGGCACCGCCCGTTTCGGCCAGTGTTTGCGCGCCGCCACCGATGGCGCGGGCGCGCTGGGCCACGAAATTGGAGGGCCGCGCCGCGCTCCGCTCTCTCGGGTTGGGCAGGATGGCGGCAAGCCGCGCCGCCTCCGCCGCTGTCAGGTCGGCAGCGGACTTGCCGAATGCATGTTGCGCCGCCGCTTCGACACCAAAGATGCCAGGGCCGAACTCGGCCACATTCAGGTAAATCTCGATGGTGCGGGCCTTTGGCCAGAGCGCCTCCGCCAGCACGGTGAACCCGGCCTCCAGCCCCTTGCGAAGCCAGCTTGCATCGGGCCAGAGAAAGACATTCTTGGCGACCTGCTGGGTGATGGTCGATGCCCCGCGCCGACGGTCGGTTTCGGCCAATGCCTTGCGGATTTCGATGAAATCGAACCCGAAATGGCTGCAGAACCGCGCATCCTCGGCGGCGATGACCGCCAGAGGCATGTGGGGCGAGATGTCATCGAGCGACCGCCAATTCCGCTCCAACCGCCCCTGTTCGATCCACTGCCCGATCATCAGGACGGTGATCGGCGGATTGACGAAGCGATAGGCGGAGGTCAGCAGCGCGGCACAGATGCAAAATCCGATCACCGCGCGAAACGTCGTGCGGAGCGGTCGGCGCAGCCAGCCCCGCACCGCGCGGAACAGCCACTTCATGGCGACAGCATCCGCGCCTTGGGCGAATTGCGCCTTGTGGCAAAGCGCGCGGCCAACGTCTCCGGCCCCGCTGCAACGGCGAAGAAATCGAAGCCGCCCTTGCGGTCGGGCGCGCCGAGATATTTCATGTGAAGGCCCATCGCGCGGAACCGCGTGCGCTTGTCCTCCGGGTCGGGTTTCACGCGCCCGAACTTGGCCGATATGACCAGCGGCGACCGGGCGGATGGCGGCACCCTGTCTGCCAGCAGCAAAGGGTCCACGAGGCCAAAGCTGAACCAGTCGCGCGGGGCCGACACATCGACCCAGAAAATCCCTTCGGTCGTTGCGATGCGGGACACGCTGCGCGCATAATCCTCGGCCCCCGGCCCGCCCTTGCAGGCCACGAACCCGGCAACGGAACCGAGGGTCAGAAAGCCGATGCGCGCCCGCCCGCCCGCCAGATCGACATCCCGCTCGATCGCCCGCGACAGGGCATGGGCCGCGACGAGACCGCCGAGTGAATGGCCGACGATCAGGATTTCGTCGACCTTGCTGCGGTTCGCCTCGGCCACGCAATCGACGATCCGGCCTGCAAAGGCATCGATCCGTTGGTCCATTTGCCCGGCAGGGGTCTTGTCCTCCGCCACCCGGATCAGAAAATCGAAGAGCGCGAGCATCAGATGCGCGAAAAACGACCGCTCCAGCCGCAGGCTGACCCACAATCCCGCGGAAAGGCCGATGACCCGCCCGATCTGGCTTGCCCAGTCCGGCGCGCCCAGTGCCTCCGCCGCCTCCCCCGCCCAGCGGCCGAGCGCCATACCGCCCAAGAGGAACGCGGCCAGCAACATGACGGGATAGAAGAACAGCCCTGCCGGACCCTTCGACAACCGGAACGCCCGCCCCAGCCCGCCGCCAAAGGCAAAGCGCAGCCACGATCCGAAGCCTGTCCAGAACCGCGCGGGCCATGCCCGGCTGCGCCAGTGCCGGACGATATCCTCATAGCGCAGGATCTCGAACACCGTCTCGACCGGGTGTCCCGCGACCCGCGCATTGATGCGCCAGCCCTGCGACACATCCGAAAGCGTGCCGACAGCAGTCATCACCGGGGCATCGCCGCCGACCCTGTCCGTGCCCGCCCGCGCGATGAGGCGGCGATAGCGGTCCGACGGCGCGGGATCGAATCCGTGGACATAGATGACCCGCCGCCGTTTGACGCGGGGCCTGACCGCCTGCTTGTCCTGATCCCGTTCGCCCATAAGCAAGACCTAGGCGGTGTCAGCAGGTCTAATCAAGGTGAAGGTTGCGCCGGGCGTGACATTGGGGCGGAGGTTTCGAGAATTCAGACCGGAATTCAGGGTGATTTGCAGGAGCGGTTGCGGCTTTTCGATCTTCTTTTCACCTCAGGTGCCTTCCGCATATCAGCTTATTTGGTGGCAGGCCTGAACTTGGCGCAACTGACGGTCGGGATCGGCCGCAAAGCACTTCATGGACGCGGCGGGACCAACTCTGTATCCCCCGCGCTGAACACTTCCCGAAAGAACAAGAACAAGGACGATCCCCGAATGACGAGACGTATGATTCTGCTGGCCGCATTCACCTTCCTGCTGGCTCCCGCAGCGTTTGCCGCCCCGAACATGAGCCAGACAACCGGATATATCGAGGAAAAGACAGCGAGTGAGTGGAAGGCATCGCGCGGGACGGTTCTGGTCGGCCAGATTGTGACGTTTCCACGGAATTGCGAAATGCTGATTACCCATCGCTTTCAATCGATTCGGAATCCGGGCGCCGTGCTGATCGATGAGACCTTCACAATCCCGGTTTCCGAAGTCTACAAACTGGTCGCCTCCGGTGGGGGCATTTCGGTCCGGACCAAGGGCAGAACAATCAATCAGCAGAATGTCTACTACCCGGCAGGATCGCGATTTTCCAAGATATGTGGTGCCACTTCCGAGCCATGCAACGGACCCGTCCAGTCGAAAGACAGCGCCTATCTCGATGTGATCGCGCCGCAGGATCTTTATCAGGAGAAGGTCGGGAAAGCGATGTTCCGGTTGCTCGAACTGTGCGGGGCCGGCAAGGCGGAACTGTTCTAGGCGCTGAGACGCCCGGCTCCGCCGCAATGGGGCCAGCCCTTTGTGGGCTGGCCCTTTTGATCCTCAGGCGGTTTTCGCGGGCTGAGCGTCGCGCAGCGGATGTTCGATGCGCGCGATCATCTCCTTCGGGCAGATCTGCCAGAACCGGCCCCGCGCCAGATCCCATTCGCGCAGCATTTCGGTGCCGAGCGCGCTGCTGGTTTCCTTCACATGACGTTCGATCAGGCCCTTCAGCACCGCTTCCCAATGGGCCGAGCCGAGGCGTTGCCAGACCACGCTTTCCGGGTTCACCCGGCTTTCAAAGCATTTGGTCGCGTCATAGATGAAGGCCATGCCGCCGGTCATCCCGGCCCCGAAATTGTCGCCCACCTTGCCAAGGATCACCGCCGTGCCGCCGGTCATGTATTCGCAACCGTTCGATCCGCACCCCTCCACCACCACCGTCGCACCGGAGTTGCGCACGGCGAACCGCTCCCCCGCCCGGCCATTGGCGAACAGGTGCCCTGCGGTTGCGCCGTAAAGCACGGTGTTGCCGATGATCGTGTTGTCCTGCGCGCGCAGCGGGCTGGACAGGGGCGGGCGCACGGTGATGAAACCGCCCGACAGGCCCTTGCCGACATAATCGTTGGCGTCGCCATAAACCTCCAGCTTCAGCCCCGGCGCGGCGAAGGCCCCGAGGCTTTGCCCGGCGGACCCGTTCAGCCGCACCGTCAGGTGATCGGGCTGAAGCGAGTTGTTCATCTTGAACCGCCGCACGATATGCGACGACACCCGCGTGCCGATGGTCCGCAGCGTGTTCTGCACGGTATAGCTCAACTGCATCTTCTCGCCATCGCGGAAGAAAGGCTGCGCATCCTGAACGATCTGCGCATCGAGCGTATCGGGCACCGGATTGCGCGGCTTGTTCATCGGATAGGACAGTGTCGCGCTTTCATCGACGCTAACCAGCATCGGGTTCAGGTCGAGATCGTCCAGATTGGCCGCACCCCGGCTGACCTGTGCCAGAAGGTCGGCGCGGCCGATGATTTCCTCCAATGACCGCGCGCCGATCTCCGCCAGAATTTCGCGGATTTCGGTGGCCACGAAGGTAAAGAGGTTGACCACCTTGTCCGCCGTGCCGGTGAATTTCTCGCGGAGGCGCGGGTCCTGCACGCAGACGCCCACGGGGCAGGTGTTCGACTGGCATTGCCGAACCATGATGCAACCCATCGCGACCAGCGCGGCGGTGCCGATGCCGTATTCCTCCGCCCCCATCATCGCGGCGATGACGATGTCGCGCCCGGTGCGAAGGCCCCCGTCGGTGCGCAATGTCACCCGGTCGCGCAGCTTGTTCAGGGCCAGAACCTGATGCGCCTCGGTCAGGCCCATCTCCCACGGCAGACCGGCATATTTGATGGATGTCTGGGGCGATGCCCCGGTCCCGCCATTGTGGCCGGAGATCAGGATCACATCCGCCTTCGCCTTTGCGACCCCCGCCGCGATGGTGCCGACGCCGGAGGACGCGACCAGCTTCACGCAGACCTTCGCCTCCGGGTTGATCTGCTTCAAGTCATAGATAAGCTGCGCCAGATCCTCGATGGAATAGATGTCGTGATGCGGCGGCGGCGAGATCAGCATCACACCGGGTGTCGAATGCCGCAATTTCGCGATCATCTCGGTGACTTTGAAGCCTGGCAATTGCCCGCCCTCGCCGGGCTTTGCGCCCTGCGCCACCTTGATTTCAAGCTCCGTGCAATTGTTCAGGTATTCCGCCGTCACGCCAAAGCGGCCAGAGGCAACCTGCTTGATCTTGGCGGACGGGTTGTCGCCATTGGGTTCCGGGTGGAAATGCTTCGGGTCTTCGCCGCCCTCGCCGCTGTCGGATTTCGCACCGATCCGGTTCATCGCCACGTTCAGCGTCTTGTGCGCCTCCGGGCTGAGCGCGCCGAGCGACATGCCGGGGGTGATGAAACGCTTGCGGATGGAGGTGATGCTTTCCACCTCTTCGATCGGCACCGGCTCGCGCAATGGCTTGAAATCGAGCAGATCGCGGATGTGGATCGGCGGCTGCGCCAGCATCGCCTCGGAATAGGTCTTGAAGCGGTCATAACTGTTGGTGTCGACCGCGTGTTGCAAAAGGTGAAGCGTGCTCGCGCCCCAGGCATGGGTCTCCCCCTTGCGGCGGAACTTGTAGATGCCGCCGATCGGTAGTGCCTCCACGCCCGACCGGAAGGCCTGCGCGTGGATGGCGGCAGCCTTTTGCTGGATGCCGCCGACGCCGATGCCGGAAATGCGCGACGGCATGCCGGGGAAATATTCCGCGACCATCGCGCGGCTCAATCCAACCGCCTCGAAATTCAGCCCGCCGCGATAGGACGAGATGACCGATATGCCCATCTTCGACATGATCTTCAGCAGGCCCTGATCCACCGCCTCGCGGTAGCGCAGCATCGCCTGTTCCAGCGTCATGTCGAGCAGGCCCTTGTCGATGCGCGCGGCAAGGCTTTCCTGTGCCAGATAGGCGTTCACCGTGGTCGCCCCCGCGCCGATCAGCACCGCAAAATAATGCGGGTCGATACATTCGGCGGCACGGACATTGATCGAGGTGAAGGTCCGCAGACCCTGCCGGACCAGCCATGAATGCACCGCTGATGTGGCGAGGATCATCGGCATCCCGACATTATCCGCGTCCAGCTTTTCATCCGTCAGGATGATGTGGGCGGCCCCGGCGCGCACCGCCTGTTCCGCCTCATAGCGGATGCGCTCCAGTTCCTGACGCAGCCCGTCCTCCCCGGCGTCGACCGGGAAGATGCAGTTGATTTCCACCATCTGTTCGCCGAACGCCTTGCTGGCGGCCTTGAACTGGCCGTTCGACACGACCGGGCTTTCCAGCGTCAGGATTTCGGTCTGGGCCGAAGACTGATCCAGCACGTTCTTCAGGTTGCCAAACCTTGTCTTGAGGCTCATCACCCGATGTTCGCGCAGGCTGTCGATGGGCGGGTTGGTGACCTGGCTGAAATTCTGCCGGAAGAAATGGCTGAGCGGGCGATAGCGGTCCGACAGCACGGCGATGGGGGTGTCGTCGCCCATTGAACCGACCGCCTCCTTCGCGTCCTCGGCCATCGGATGCAGGATCGCTTCCAGTTCCTCGATGGAATAGCCGGCCGCGATCTGGCGGCGGCGCAATTCCTCAGCTTCGAACATCCGTGGCTCGCGCAGATCGGCGATGGTGCCCTCAAGGTCGGTGATCTTGCCGATCCATTCCGCGAAGGGTTCGGCGGCGGCAAGCTCGTCCTTGATCTCCGTATCATGCAGCATGCGCTGCCCCTGCATGTCGACGGCAATCATCTGGCCGGGTCCGAGCGCGCCCTTTTCCTTGACCGTGGTTTCATCGAACGGGCACATGCCAGCCTCCGACCCCGCGATCACCAGCCCGTCGCCGGTGACGACATAGCGGATCGGACGCAGGCCGTTACGGTCGGCCCCGGCGATCACCCAGCGGCCATCGGTGGCCGCCAACGCGGCGGGGCCGTCCCACGGCTCCATCACCGAATTGGAATAGGCATACATCGCGCGCCACGCATCCGGCATGTCGGTCGCGGCCTTGGACCAGGCTTCGGGCACCAGAACGGTCTTGGCCATCGGGGCGTTGCGCCCGGCGCGGACCATCACCTCAAACACCGAATCCAGCGCGGCGCTGTCAGATGATCCCGGCGGGATGATCGGCTTGATTTCCTCCGCCGTGTCGCCGAACGCGTTCGACGCCATGCGGATTTCGTGGCTGCGCATCCAGTTGCGGTTGCCCTTCAGCGTGTTGATCTCGCCGTTATGGGCCAACATGCGGAACGGCTGCGCCAGCCACCACTGCGGGAAGGTGTTGGTCGAATACCGTTGGTGATAGATCGCGAATGCGCTTTCAAACCGGTCATCCTGAAGGTCCGGATAGAACACAGCGACCTGTTCGGCCAGCATCATGCCCTTGTAGATGACCGACCGGCAGGACAGGGAACAAACGTAGAAGCCGTTCACATTCGCCGCCGCCGCTGCCTTTTCCGCCCGTCGCCGAATCACATAGAGCTCGCGCTCGAAGGTTTCCTCGTCCACGTTCTTGCGGTTGGCGATGATGATCTGTTCGATCTCGGGCCGGGTCGCGTTGGCCTTTTCGCCGAGGCAGGAGATATCGACCGGCACCTGTCGCCAGCCATAGATGTAATAGCCCATCCGCAGGACTTCGGTTTCCATGATCGTGCGGCAGGTTTCTTGCGCGCCGAAATCGGTGCGCGGCAGAAAGATCATGCCGACGGCGATGGTTTCGCCCTCATTGGGCTCATGGCCGGTGCGGCGGATTTGCTCGCCGAAGAATGCCTTCGGGATCTGGACGTGGATGCCCGCGCCGTCGCCGGTCTTGCCGTCCGCATCGACCGCACCGCGATGCCAGATCGCCTTCAGCGCGGCGATGCCGTTTTCCACGACCTGCCGCCGGGGCTGTCCGTCTATGGCGACGACGAAGCCGACACCACAGGATGAATGTTCATCTTCCTCGCGGAACATGCCCTTGGCTTCGAGCGCGGCGCGCTCCGCTTCGTGGGCGGCGGCCCAGGCTTCGTCATAAAGGGGCGCTTTGGTCATGGTCCGGCTCCGGTTTCGGGTTCGTCTTGTGGTCTTCGCCGGAGCGTCCGGCGACGGCAGGTTTCGTGCGGCGCGCTGGATGTTCAGCCAGCGACGCCGATGGAGGCCATGAATTCCGCCTCCGTCATTCGGGGATGATCCCCGGCGAGCGCGTATGCGGCAGGCTTCGCGTCAATGAAGATCTCACCGGCAAAGCGGGTATGATCCCAGCTTTCCAGTGTCCCGGCGGCGATATGAAGGTCGCCTGCATGATCCCCCTCGGTGACGCGATAGAAGATCGACGAGCCGCAGGTGGCGCAGAACGCCCGCTCTGCCCAATCGGACGAGCGATAGGTTCGGATCGACTCCGTGCCCTCGAACTGCGCTTCCCCGGCCTTGGCCTCGAAGCTGATGTTCATCCCACCTGTCCATGCCCGGCACATGCCGCAATGGCAGACGCCGACCTCGACCTCGTCCTTCGCCACTTCGTAGCGCACCGCGCCACACAGGCATTTTCCCTTGATGCTCATCGCATGTCTCCGTTCGTCTGTGCCCCGCTGACAGGGCTTGATCTCAACGTCCTCATTCCGCCGCTACTGCCGCCGCCGCTTTGTCGAACTGCGCGGCAATCGCTTCGGCCGCTTCGCGCCCGTCACGGATGGCCCAGACGACCAGCGATGCGCCGCGCACGATGTCGCCGACCGCATAAACGCCGGGAAGCGAGGTCTGCTTGGTGCGGAAATCGGCCTTCACCGTGCCCCAGCGCGTGACCTCGAGACCATCGGTGCCCCAGAGTTTCGGCAGGTCTTCGGCTTCAAAGCCGAGCGCCTTGATGGTCAGGTCCGCTTTCAGTGTCTCTTCCGAACCGGGGATTTCCTCTGGTGACTGGCGTCCGGTCACGTCGGGCGCGCCAAGGCGCATGTGGATGGCGCGCACGCCCGTGACCGTTCCTTCGCCGGTAAAACCCTTGGGCGCGGTCTGCCAGACGAATTCGACACCTTCTTCCTCGGCGTTCTGCACTTCGCGCATGGAACCGGGCATGTTCGCCTTGTCGCGGCGATAAAGGCACTTCACCGATTTCGCGCCCTGACGCACGGCGGTGCGCACGCAGTCCATCGCGGTATCGCCGCCGCCGATGACGACCACGTCCTTGCCCTCGGCATTCAACTCGCCGCTGTCGAATTCAGGCACATCGTCGCCAAAGCTCTTGCGGTTGGAGGCGGTGAGATAGTCGAGCGCCTGCACGATGCCGCCGAGCCCGGAGCCGGGGCCACCGATTTCGCGGGTCTTGTATACGCCGGTGGCGATCAGCACCGCGTCATGCTTGCTGCGGATGTCATCAAAGCTGATATCGACGCCGACGGTGCAGTTCAGGACGAATTCGACGCCGCCCTCGGACAGTTGCGCATGGCGTTTCATCACCACGTCTTTTTCCAGCTTGAAGCCGGGGATGCCGTACACCAGCAACCCGCCAGACCGGTCATAGCGGTCATAGACCGTGACCTGATATCCCCAGCGGCGCAGCATGTCCGCCGCCGCAAGCCCGCCGGGACCGGCGCCGATGATGCCGACGCTTTCAGGGCGTTCCTGTGCCGGGGCGATCTGATCGACCCAGCCTTCCTCGAAAGCGAGGTCTGTCAGATATTTCTCGATCGCGCCGATTGTGACCGTGCCGTGGCCGGATTGTTCGATCACGCAATTGCCTTCGCAGAGGCGATCCTGCGGGCAGATGCGGCCGCAAATTTCAGGGAAAGTATTGGTCGCCTGAGAGGTTTCATAGGCTTCGCGCAGCCGTCCTTCGGCGGTCAGCATCAGCCAGTCGGGAATGTTGTTGTGCAGCGGGCAATGGGATTGGCAGAACGGCACGCCGCACTGGCTGCACCGCGATGACTGTTCCGCAGCCTTGTCGGCAGCATATTGGCGATAGATTTCGGCGAAATCTTCCTTGCGCGCGGTCGCCGCCCGCTTTTCGGGTGTTTCGCGTTCGACATCGACAAATTTCAGCATCCGTTGTGCCATGCGTTCCCCCCGCTGCCCTTCGGCGCGCTTATTTTCAGACAGGCCTGACGTATCCCAGCCTTTCTTGCATTAAAAGTCAGTCATGCTGACCTATCTGAGTGTTTTATGTCAATGAGGCGCGGTGTTGGGCAAAAAATCACTAATATAAGGTCATCAATGCTGACATAACGGTGTCTCTAGCGGAAATGACGACCATCGGACTAGTTTCACCCTACCTGATTCGGCCCTCTCACCCAAAAGGCGAAACATGCCGCTGCTCCACCTCGTCATCCTTGCCCTCATCCAGGGGATCACCGAATTTCTGCCGATCAGTTCATCCGGGCACCTCGCGCTTTACCCGCTGCTGACGGGGGTGGAGGATCAGGGGCTGGCGCTCGATATCGCCGTCCATGCGGGAACGCTGGTCGCCGTCATGCTTTATTTCCGCGCCGATGTGGCGATGGCGGTGCGCGGCGGGGTCAGGCTGTTGCGGTTCGATCTGGCGAACCCGGAGGCGTTTCTGGCCATGCTGCTGATCGTCGCCACGATCCCGACAGTGATCGCGGGGGGCATCCTCTGGGCGCTGGACCTGTCCGGCGCGCTCCGCTCACTGGCAGTGATCGGCTGGGCGACGTTGATCGGCGGCATGTTCCTGTGGCTGGCTGACCGGTTCGGGCCTGAACGGCGGGCGGCACGCGAATGGCTGCTGAAGGACGCGTTGCTGATGGGGCTGGCACAAGTCCTTGCGCTGATCCCGGGCGCGAGCCGGTCTGGCGTCACCATGATGGCGGCGCGCGGTCTTGGCTATAAACGCACGGATTCGGCGCGGCTGTCGATGTTGATGTCGATCCCGACCATCATTGCGGCGGCGACGTTGCTGGGGCTGAAACTCGCCAGCAGCGGCAACGCCAGCCTCGGCGCGGATGCAGCCATCGCGGCGGTGTTCGCCTTCGTGGCGGCGCTGGCCGCGATCGCGCTGATGATGCGCATGTTGCAGACATGGACCATGACGCCCTTTGTGATCTACCGCCTGATCCTCGGCGTGGGATTGCTGGCCATCGCCTATACCTGACGTTGCGGCAGCCGAGGCTTTTCATTGCGCTGTCGTGGAGGCGGAGTAGGGTTCTTCCAGAACAACAGGCCGATCCATGAAAGGCCGATATCAGAGGAAGGAAGCCCGATGAAGTTTTTCAGTTTCGCGGCAGTGGGGGTGATCGCAATGATGGCAACACCCGTGCTGGCAGCCGGTCATGCCCAGAACCGGATCGACGGGCAGCGCCCCGATGCGCCAGCGCTGGCAGCCTATGGTGACCTGAAGGTCGGCGTGCGCACGGTCGAAGTGACCAATCCCGGCCAGATCAACATCGTCGCCATCGACCCGGCACAGCCGAAACCGGACACGTTGCCGACCTATGATCGCGCGCTGACGGTCGAGGTCTGGTATCCTGCCGCGCCGGACGCCACCGGCGATACCGCGCTTCAGGCGCTGATCCGCGATGGCAAGACCACCGTGGCGCTGCACGGTCAGGCGATGCGCGATGCGGCCCCGCTGGCCGGTGCCGCCTATCCGCTGGTCATCATCTCCCACGGCTATCCGGGGAACCGGTTCCTGCTCAGCCATCTGGCGGAGAACATCGCCTCCAAAGGGTATGTGGTCGCCTCCATCGACCATCGCGACAGCACCTATGAGGACAAGACCGCCTTCGGCTCCACCCTCGTGAACCGCCCGCTCGATCAGGCTTTCGTGCTGAACGAAATGGCGCGGATGTCGGCTGAGGACGGCTTTCTGAACGGGCTGGTCGATGCGTCGAACGCGGCGCTGGTCGGCTATTCGATGGGGGCTTACGGGTCCGTCATCACGGCGGGCGGCGGTGTCGCGCAGGTCGGCGTCGATCATGCCTGGGGCGGGCCGCATGGCACGCTGGCGGTGCACCAATCCGGCTCCGAAACCCATGCCAAGCTGCCAGATCCGCGTTTCAAGACCGTCATTGCGATTGCCCCCTGGGGGTTCAATTTCGGGTTCTGGAATGCCGAGACGCTGAAAGGCGTCAAAATTCCGGTGCTCTATGTTGCCGGGTCGGTCGATGACGTTTCGGGGTATGAGCCGGGCGTGCGCACCATGTGGCAGGCCTCCACCGGCGTCGACCGCGCCCTGTTGACCTTCGACAACGCGAACCACAATGCCGCCGCGCCCTATCCCGCGCCGCAGGAAGGCCGCGACGTGGACCCCGATCTGGGTTTCGCACCCTACGATCACTACGCGGATGCGGTCTGGGATACGGTGCGGATGAACAACATCATGCAGCATTTCGCCACCGCCTGGCTCGACAGCCGCCTGAAGGGTGAGGAAGAAGCGGGGACCTATCTCGACCTCGTGCCCGTGGCCAATGACGGGGTTTGGGCGAAAGAGGACGACGGCACCGAAAAGCCGGAGCACACCCACTGGAAAGGCTTCCAGAACCGCACCGCCAAGGGTCTGCGGTACGAGGTTCTCAAAGCCGGGGAATGAATGGCGGCGCGGCTCCTTTTGGGGCCGCGCTTATGCCTTCAGGTTGGCCGCCGATTCCGTGATGGCGTCATACTGGCCGTGGGGGCGATAGATATAAAGATATTCGCCGACCACGCTTTCGACTGTGGTCGGCACGATCCCGAGATCGGCAAAGCCCATCGCACCTTCTGACACCACATTGTCGCCTGCCAGCAGGCGCACCTGATCGCGGGTGATCTGGCGATTGGCGATGACACCCAGCGTCACTGTCTGCACCGCGTCCAGCACCGAAGCCATGACCTTGGCGATCCCGAAGGGGATGGCGAGCAGGAGCCGCTTGCGGCGGATTTCATGCAGCATGATCGCCATCAATTCGCGAAAGCTGTAGACCTTCGGCCCGCCCAGCTCATACAGCCCCTTCGCCTCGCCCAGCGCACCCTTGCAGGCCGCTTCGGCAACGTCATCGACATAGACTGGCTGAAATTTCGTATCCGCCCCGACCATCGGCACCACGGGGGCCATTTTCGCCATCGCCGCGAAACGGTTGAAGAACTGGTCCTCGGTGCCGAAAATGATCGAGGGGCGCAGGATCATCGCGGTCGGGAAATGCGTCCGCACAGCGTCCTCGCCCGCCGCCTTGGAACTGGCATAATCGCTCCGGCTCGCCGCATCCGCGCCGATGGCGGAGATGTGCACAAGCGATGTCACGCCACATTCTGCCGCCAGACGGGCGATGCGCGCCGCCCCATCGGCCTGCACCCGGTGAAATTTCTGACGGCTGTCCTGATACAGGATGCCGACACAGTTGATGACCGCCGTCGCCCCGGCAATCGCGCGGCGGGTCGAATCCTCGTCGCGGATATTGGCCTGAATGGGTTCGACTTGCCCGACATCGCCGTAGGGACGCACGAAGATCGCCTCGTTCGGGCGGCGCACGGCCACCCGGACGCGCCAGCCCTTCTTGGCCATCCGCCGCGCGATATACCGCCCGACGAAGCCGGACCCTCCGAAGATCGTGACGATGGGCGCTGTCTTGGTCGCAGGGGTCATGGACGCTCTCCGGGCCGTGTGGAATCTACTCGTCGTTATTAGGGCGGAGCGGCATCACGGCTCAAGTGCCAATGCTAAGCCACGTTGACGCGCCATGTGCCGGACAGCATCCTGATCGTTGCGACAGAACGGAGGGTTTCAGCATGTCCACGCCCGGCATCGGCCATAACAGCAACACCGCGATGGGCCTCGGCTTTCGCCGCTATGCGTGGAAGCGGGCGCGCAGGAACCTCGTCGGCAGCAAGATTCCGCTGGAAATCGTGCGCCTCCGCGTGCGCCGGGCGCAGGAACTGGGCCTTGCCTATCCGCAATACGCGTCGATCCTGCTTGGCTCTGGCCGTGACATCACTGGGTTTCTGTTCACGGTCGGTGGCCTGCAACTCCGGTTGCGGCGTGAACTGGAAATCCCGGCGGAAGTGCGGGCCAAGCTCGCGGCGCTGGGCCGGGTTGACCGCATGGTCCTCTCGCCGTCCGATGAGGCACCGGAGCCGTTCCGGCAGGAACTGGCACATCTGACCGAAATCCCGATTGCCGCCGCCGCGCGTGCGCCCGACCCGGGGCATGGCTGGGGTGCGGCGCGCGATGCGGTTCTGGCCGCGCTGCGCCCGCTGAAGCTGCCGCGCGATGCGGTCGTGATGATCGGCGCAGGGCCGGTGGAGGATGGCTGGGCCAGCGCAGCGCGGCTCGCCGGATTTATCCCGACCGATCGCTACTTTTCTGCGGTCCCCCCCCGTTGACAGCCCGACGCACCCCGCGTAAACCCCGCGCTGTCCGATATGCCCAGATGGCGGAATTGGTAGACGCGCCAGCTTCAGGTGCTGGTATTCGCAAGGATGTGGAGGTTCGAGTCCTCTTCTGGGCACCAAGAAAACCCCCTTCGTTCAGTGAACGAGGGGGTTTTTCTTTGTCTGCACGACATGCGCGGGGATCGGCACCCAACGGGCACCCTCGATTCTCTCCTGAGTGATTGGTGTGGTGCCCGGCTTCCTGATACGACTATGCGTTGAGACGGGCGTTTCCCGCCCGAACCTGAACGATTGGGGTTGCGATGGGTGTTCGGTTCTTTTCTGACAGGGATCGCCCGGTGCATCTCGGCCCCTATCCGCTGGAGCGTCTGAAACGCCTTGCGGATGCGCCCGACCTTGCCGCCGTGCCCGCCTTTCGCGCGCTGTCGTTCGCGCGGGACGATACCCCCCGTTCCATCGTCAACGCGATGCGCGATCATCAGGCGATGCTGGATGCCATCCGCGACGGGCTGATCAACAAGGCGCTGGCGGAGGTGCCCGTCGACCTTCGGGAACGGGCCAATCACCTGAAGGCGTTCGGTTACTTTTCCGATGCGGCGATGGTTGGAACCTGCGTGTTGCCGGATGCTGCGATCCTGCCGGAACCTTGTCTCAACCCCGACATCGCGCGGCTGGCGGAGGGGTTGCGGACGCGGCAGACCAAGACGCTCGCCTCCGGTATCGACCTCATCATGGCGGATCTGCGGGATGCGATGAATGCGCCGCCCCGGTCCATCGAGACGCATCGTCGCGCGCTGGTGTTCCTTTACGAACATCCGCGCAGCCCGAAAGCGGACGAACCGGGCGCGGCCTGGATCGCGGATGCGCTGGATCACCGCGCCTGTCTTCTCGCATCAGAAACGGCGGTGGTGATCGCGGGGTATCTGCGCCTGCTGGGCCATGATGCGCGTGCGCATACGGGGGCGTCATCCGATGTCGACCTCAACCGTCTGGCGGTGCAGGCGGGGCTGGCGGTGATGCAGGATGGTGCCGTCGTCGCGCCCTATATCGGGGCGCGGTTCGGCATTGCCGCCGTGACGACGGATTTCGATTTTGCGCCCGACCTGCCGCTTGCGCCGCTGGCGGAGCAGCCGAAATCCGCCTTCGGTCTTGCGTGGACATTCGGGGTCGGCACGGCGAAGAACGCGGGCAACCATGTGCCCTATGCCACGCGCCGCTTTGTCGATGGCGCGCATCCCTTCGAGAATTTGAAACGTGTCGATACACCGACAACCTATATCGACGAGCCGCGCGTCGCCCGCGTGCCGAAACGCGCCGACATGTTCGCCCGTGCCCAGTTCGGCGATATGGGCAAGACCCTGCAGGACGGTGCGAAGGGCGGGCATTACGTGCGCAAATCCGCGCCCTCGGCGGCGCAGCGGCGGGCGCTGGGTGCGTTCGTTCTGTTGCAGGATGGCGTGCCTGCACCTGACAAGGCACGGCTCGACCCGGTGGAGGCTGCCGATCTGGTGAAGGCGACCAGCTATTTCCTCGGCATCGACGCTGTCGGCATATCGCGCTGTCCTGACTGGGCGTGGTATTCGCATGATGCGGCAGGCGTGCCGATCCACCCGACGCAGGATCAGGCGATTTCCATGATCGTCGATCAGGGCTATTCGACGATGGACGGATCATCGGGCGATGACTGGATTTCGGTCGCCTTGTCGATGCGCGCCTATCTGCGGTTTTCCCTGCTCGGCGGGGTGATCGCGCAACAGATCCGGCGGCTCGGCTATCAGGCCAAGGCGCACACGGTGATGGATGGCGAGGTGTTGCAGCCGCCGCTGCTGTTGCTGAGCGGGCTGGGCGAGGTCAGCCGGATCGGTGAGGTGATCCTCAACCCCTATCTCGGCCCGCGATTGAAATCCGGCGTCGTCACCACCGACCTGCCGATGGCGCATGACCGCCCGATTGATTTCGGGCTTCAGGCCTTTTGCGGCTCCTGCAACAAATGCGCCCGCGAATGCCCATCGGGGGCGATCACGGCGGGTCCGAAGCTGATGTTCAACGGCTATGAGATATGGAAATCGGACAGCCAGAAATGCGCCACCTACCGCATCACCACATCAGGCGGGGCGATGTGCGGGCGGTGCATGAAGACCTGCCCGTGGAATCTGGAAGGCGTGCTTGCGGATCGCGCCTTCAGATGGGCCGCGATGAAACTGCCGGGATCGGCGCCGGTGCTGGCGAGGCTCGATGATCTGGCCAATCGGGGCAGCCTGAACCCGGTCAAGAAATGGTGGTGGGATCTGGAGATTGAGGCCGATGGCGGCTATCGCCCCACCCGCAATCCGGTCAATGTGCGCGGCCTGCAAAAGGACCTTTCGCTTCGATACGAGGATCAGACACTCGCGGTCTATCCCGCACCGCTCGCGCCGCATCCCTATCCCTATCCGTTCCCGATGGACCGCGAAAAGGGGATCGAGGCCTATCAGGCGATGATCACAGCCGATGAATACAAGGCCCGGCTGGCGCGCGGCGATACGGACGGGCTGTTCCACATCTATGCCAATGATGGCGAAAGCCCGGTGGTGCAGGTGCAGATTACCAAGGCAGTGGCCGAGGCTGACGGCGTGACCAAATACGAATTCCGCGCGCTGGATGGATCGGATTTGCCGGAATGGGAGGCGGGCGCGCATCTGGATATCGTCGTCGCGCCGGAATTCCTGCGGCAATATTCAATGTCAGGCGACCCGGCGGACCGATCCGTCTATCAGATCGGGGTATTGCGCGAACCTTCGGGACGGGGCGGATCGTTGCTGTTGCACCGGATATTCACCGAGGGGCGCAAGGTTTTCGTATCCCGCCCGATCAACCATTTCCCGCTGCACGAAGAGGCGTCGATGACCTATCTGATGGGCGGCGGCATCGGCATCACGCCGATGATCGCGATGGCGCATCGGCTGCACCGGTTGGGGGCCGCGTTCGAGATGCATTATTCCGGGCGGTCGCGGCGGACGATGGGGTATCTGGCGGACCTTGCCGCGTTCCCCTGGGCGGATCGGGTGCACCTGCATGTGTCCGACGAGGGGAGCCGCGCGGACCTTGCCGCGACCCTGCGGCCCCGGCAGGGCGCGCATGTCTATACCTGCGGGGCGGCGGGATACATGGACAGCGTCACGGCGGCGGCAACGGCAGCCGGGTTCCCGGAGGATCATCTGCACCTCGAATATTTCTCGGTGCCGGAGGTGCCAGATTATGTGAACGAACCCTTCGTGCTGCGCCTTGCCCGGTCAGGCCGCGATCTTGCCGTGCCGGCCGACAAATCCGCCGCTGATGTGTTGCTGGCGAACGGCTTTTCCATCGACATCAAATGCGCCGACGGCATCTGCGGCGTCTGCAAATGCGGTCTGGTGTCGGGCGAAGTGGAGCATCGCGATTTCGTCCTGTCGCGAAAGCAGCGGGAAACCGCGATCATCACTTGCCAATCCCGCGCGGCAGCGGCGGGCGGGGTGGTGGAGGTGGACCTGTGATCTGCCCTGATGTCCCTGCACCTGAGGTCACGGGATGAGCGATGAACTTTCACATGCGCTGGCCGCCCGCGACTGGCCGAAGGCGGAGCGGTTGTTGCGCCGCGTGGTGGCAAGGGCAGGTGCGCCCGCATCGGCGCATTACAACCTGGGCAAGGTGCTGTTCGAGCAGGGCAAGACCGCGCCCGCGATCATGGCCCTGCGCCGCGCTGTTGCGACAGACCCGAACCATCAGGCAGCGTGGTTCGAACTTGGCCGCGCGGCGCTGCTTGTGCCCGATCTTTCGCTCGCCGGGGCGGCGTTCAGCAAGGCGGCGCTGCTGGACCCGCAGGATGCCGACGCAAGGATCAATGCCGCCCGCGTCGCCCTTCGCCGGGGCCTGTGGCAGGACGCGTTGACCCACGCCGAAGGGGCCATGTCGGGCGATGCGGCCCTGATCCGCTATCGCGCCTTGGCGGAACGGGGCGACAAGGCGGCGGCGGATGCGTTGGCAGCTCTGCTGTCGGATCGGGGGCGGCGGGCGGACGTGCTGACGGCGATGACGCGCACCGCGCGTGGCCGGATACCGCTGAACCTGTCCTGATGCGCTGCGCGGTCAGGCCCGATCAGGGTTGCCTGACATATCCCCCCTCTGCCGCGCTGGATGCCTTGGAGAGGAATGTCGCGCAGGCCAGACGCTGATTGTTCGAATCGTAACCGCGCCGCGTTGCCTGAACGCATTTGAACAGGAAGGGCGAGGGCAGATCGAACTGCGCGGTGCAGGACGTTTCCTCCAGCCCCGAAGGATAGCCGGTCATCATCCAGCGGACGCATTCCGCATGACGAAGGGCCACCGGATCGGCGACCGGCGCGGCGTGGGCCGCCGGGAGCCCGGCAAGCGCGACAAGAACGACTGCGACGATCCGCATGGGCGATCCTCCCTGTCGCGATGCTGTCGCAAATTCGTTGCAATCGGAACCCCGAAAATCGGGTCAGGGGCGAAAATCACGCCGATAGACGCCCCGCTCTGCACCCAGACTGTGCTGCAGGTCGGCGCTGGCGCTGATTTCGGCATCGGTCATGGTGCCGACATCCAGGTCCAGCGCGTCGCGGCGGATCGCGACGGCCTGCGCAATCGGCGTACCGCGCGGGATGACACCCTCGAACCCCGGATCGCGCCAGAGCGCCGGAAAATGCACGTATCCGGCCTTGAACATATCGCAGGCGACCACGCCCGAAAGCGTCTCGAACGGCAGGTCAGGGCGGTTCAGCGGGTGGGTGAACAGGATCGACCAGCCCGGTTCGGATTCCAGCGTCCAGAAATTCATGAACTTGATGATGAGGCCGGCCTGATGAAACGGCGCGCCGGTTGCCTGTTCAGGCACATGGAGGCCGATCGGCGACCGGCTGATCGGTGCATCCTCGATCATTGGCGGCGCCCAGTCCCATTCCACATGGCCGCCCCGGATCGTCAGGTCGGTCGCAAGCGGGATCAGGATGCCGACCGACAAGGCGTCAATCAGCGGCGGGCAGTGCTTCAGCGTGCGGACAGGCGCGCCGCCCAGCGTTTCCGCCACCATCTCGGACGGCATGGCGCGCAGCCAGTCCGGCAGGGCCGAGGATGCGGGCACCGGTGGCGGCAACAGCGACGCAAGCAGGGGGTGGCAACGGGCGGTGATCTTCATGGGTGAAGATTAGCGCGTTGTCCGCTTCGAAAGAAAGGCGTGTGCGACGGCGGCGGCGACGGTCATCACAATGATGATGGTGCCGACCGCGTTGATGACCGGCGGGTGGCCGTTCGGATTGCGCGCCATCGCCCCGATTTCGGTCGCGAAGGTGCAGGACCCGCCTTTCGCAAACATCGTCGTGTTGTAGTTTTCCATCGACGCCATGAACGCGATGACCGCCGCCGTCGCCAGCGCGGGGGCGAGGAAGGGCAGGGTGATGCGGATGAACACCTTCCACGGCGACGCGCCGAGGTCGAGCGCGGCTTCCTCCAATTCCACCGGCTGACGCTGAAGCCGCGCCATCAGGATCAGCATCGGATATCCGGCGACGAAGGTGGTTTGCGCCATGATGATGGTGAACAGCCCGGCATTGATGCCAAGCCGCCCCCAGAACACCAGCGCCGACAGGCCGAGCACGACACCGGGTGCGAGCATCGGCGACAGCAGCACCCACCACAGAACACCGTTCGCCCGGCTCCGCCAGCGGGTCAGCAGAACTGCGCCTGCAAGGCCGAGCAGCAGCGACAGCGGCACCACGAAGGCAGACACCCGCAGACTGTTGCCAAAGCAGCTCGTGAACCGGTCGCGGTCGAGCGCGCGCAGCACCGGGTCGGCCCGCAATTCATCGGTCGGCATCCAGAAGAACGCATACCATTTGCCCGTCAGGCCGCGCCAATCGGTGATGGTCGGCGGCGATACATCGTTGAAGCTGGTCGCGATCATCAACAGCAGCGGCGCGAACATGAAGGCGAGGAAGGCCCAAGTATACGCGGTCAGGAGGCGATCAGACGTCATCATTGCACCCGCGCGAAATCTTTGAGCCGCGTCCGCATGATCCACATGAAGGCCCCGACGATCAGGAAACAGACGAGCGTGTAGGCAAAGCTGTAGGACGCCCCGACATTGGAATTCTCGCTTTCGAAGAACTTGTTGTAGATGGTCTGGGCGAACCATTCCGCCTGCAATCCGCTGGAGATGATGCGCGGGACGGAGAACGCCCCCGCCGCCAGCATGAATGTGGCGATGCAGCCGACCGCGATGCCGGGTTTCGAATGCGGGATGATGACGCGCAGATGCGTGCGCCAAGACGATGCGCCGAGGTCCCGCGCCGCCTCGATCTGATTGCGGTCCAGCGTTGCCATCACGTTGAAGATCGGGAACACCATGAACAGGACATAGGTGTAGACGATCACCACGAAGACCGTGCCGGGGTAGCGCTTGAACTGGATCGGATCATCGGGATTGATCGCACCGATCCACGCCAGCATTCCGTTGATGAGGCCGCTATTGTCTATGATTGAGGTCCATGCATAGACCCGCATCAATTCGACAATGGCATAGGGGATGACGAGGCCGAGGAACAGCCAGACGGCGCGATCCGGCGGCGTCGCCAGCGCGACCTTGTAGGCGATGGGATAACAGATCAGCACCGCCAGCGCCGTGGCGGCAACGGCGAAGGCGAGCGTGCGGACCAGCGTGATGATGCCGAGACGTTCATAGACCTCGCCGTCCTTCACGAAGCGCAGCCCGACAAGGCCATAGATCTGCTTGCCGATCTTGGCATCCTCGATCTCTCGCTGGTCCGGGTTCAGCGGGATCAGGCGCGCCGCCGCCATGACCGCGAAATTGTCGAGCGTGTATTGAAAGCCCTTCGCCTCGCGCGCCTGTAGATCGGCCTGAAGCGTTCCGGCAAGTGTGCTGATCGCCTTCGCATCCTCGATCTGCTTTTCCAGCGGGTCGGTATCGGACACGGCGATCAGCGGCAGGTCATAGATTTCGTTCAGAAATTCCGGTGGCAGGTCGCTGTCGCGCACAAGCTGCTTCGCCGTGGTCGCGCGGTCGCATTGCAGGATGTAAGGCCGGTTCCCGGAGGCGCTGGGCGCGTTCATGACAGAGGCTGAGGGAATGCCCATGCCCCCGCTCGATGGCGTAACAGAGCCAGAGACGGAGGGGACGGCCAGGCCGCCATTCGAGGATGATGGCGCGGGCGCTACAGGTGTCAGATAGCGGGTCAGCACATTGGCGCATAGCTCGCTGTCGCGTTGCAGGCTGATGGCGACGGAACTGTCGAGTTGCCGCTTCGGCACCGTCACCGCCCGCTCCAGCATCGCGAATTGCGGCAACAGGATCAGCAAGAGGCCCCAGACCGCCGCAGCGGTAAAGAACAGCAGCGTCAGCGCGCGCCCGTATCCCCGGATCAGATCGCTCATGCTGCCGCGATCTCCCGTCCCGTGCGTGCGACCGGGCCAACGGGCAGGATCAGTGCGTTGTCGCAATCGAACCCGATGGGCGCGGCCTGATCGGTCAGCGCGGGCGCGGTGCCGTCATTGGTTTTCTGAAGCACGATCCGCTGGCCGGTCTCCGCTGTCAGTTCGTAGTTGATATAGGCACCCTCAAGGTCGCGCCGCGACAGCCGCGCGGTCAGGCAGTTGCCGTATTCGGTGCCGAACCCGACCTGTTCGGGCCGCACGAAGAGGATCGCCTCGCTGCCGACCGCCATGCCGCCGGGATTGCGGCCAAGCAAACGGCCCGCATCCGTGTCGATGAAGGCAAGATCGCCCTCGCAGGACGCGATGCGCCCGTTAAACTGGTTCGCCTCACCCACGAAAGACGCAACAAAGGCGGAGGCGGGGTTTGAATAGATGTCGTCGCCGGTGCCGACCTGTTCGATCACCCCGGCATTCATCACCGCGATCCGGTCCGACATGGTCAGCGCTTCACCCTGATCGTGGGTGATGTAGATGAAGGTGACGCCGGTCTTTTTCTGGATCGCGCGCAATTCCGCCCGCATGTGCTGGCGCAGTTTCAGATCAAGCGCCGAAAGCGGCTCGTCCAGCAGCAACACCGCAGGTTCCACCGCAAGTGCACGCGCGATAGCGACGCGCTGGCGCTGGCCGCCCGACAGCTCGGTCGGTTTCTTGTCCGCCTGTTCGGGCAGGGCGACGAGATCGAGAAGCTCCATCGCCCGGCGCTTGCGCTCCGCCTTGCCGACGCCGCGCGCCTCCAGCCCGAAGGCGACATTCTCCCACACCGTCATCAGCGGAAACAGCGCGAGGTTCTGAAAGATCAGCGCGGTGGGCCGGGCGTTCGGCCCCTTGCCGCGCTGGTCCTCGCCGCCGATGCGGATCGTCCCCGCCGACGGATCGACGAAGCCGGACACGGCGCGCAGGATCGTGGTCTTGCCACAGCCCGATGGGCCAAGGATCGAAAAGAACTCGCCGGCATGGATTGTCAGATCGGTCTTCTTCACGGCGGTGAAACCGTTCGGATAGGTGACCTCCATCGCCTCGAGCCGTATGTCCTGACCCCGCATGACGATCCTCCTTTCCGGCGCTAGAAAATCGACCTCCCCCGCCGAAGCGGGGAAGGTCTGGATGCCCGAAAGCACCCGACAGGGACCCTTGCAGATCAGGCGTTGGTGATGATCTCGACGTATTCGTTCCGGATCGGCGCGAAGAACGCCGTGTCGGCCTGCCACCACCACATGTTGCCGAGCACGTCAGCCGTGTAGACCTCGTTGAACTGCGCCTTGTACTCGTCCGATGCGAATTCGGCAGCGCCTGCAACAGCGGAGTTGTAGCCGGTGTTGTTGGCGAACATGCCACCGGTTTCCGGCTTAAGCATGAAGTTCAGGAAGGCGACTGCCTGATCCTTGTTCTCAGCGCCCTTGAGCACGCCGAAGGAATCAAGCCATGTGATGATGCCCTCTTTCGGCGCGCGATAGAGGTAATCAGCGCTTTCGCGGTTCAGCAAAAGGCCGGTCGTGTCCCAGGTCTGGCCGATGACGCAACCGGCGTCCTTGAAGGCCGCTGTCGCCTCGGTGGCATTGTTCCAGAAAGCGCCGAAATTCTCTTTGCGCTCAAGGATCCACTTGGCAACCTCGCCCCAGACGCGGCGGGCATCGTCTTCGGATTTGTAGACATCGAGCATCCGGTTTGACGGCACCGCACCGATGGCGTCGAGGTAAAGGCCGGTACCCATGATGACCGATTTCTGGCGGAACGCGGCCTTGCCCTTGGCCGCATCGGCCCAAAGATCGCCATAGGAAACCTGGCCGTCGATCGGCATCTTGGCCTGGTTGTAGGTGACACCTTCGGTGCCCCAGTCGAACGGCAGCAGGATCTGCTCGCCCTTGTAGACGCCGCCGAGCGTCGCGCTGTCACGCACGAAGGACGGGATGACATTGCCGACATTCACCTCGGCAGGCACCGGCGCGAAAAAGCTGTCGCCGTTGTCGTCGATGTAGTTTGCGGCATTGGTGATAGACGGGAAGACGACATCGAAGCCCTTGCCGCCATTGGCGCGCACGGTGCTTTCGGCTTCGTCATTCGATCCGAATGTGGTCAGTTCCAGCTTGATCCCGGTTTCGGCTTCGAAGGCTTCGGCGATGTTCGGCTGGATGTAATCCTGCCACGCGAAGACCTTGACGGTGCCGGAAGACGCGAGCGCGTCATGCGCGCGCAGAACGATCGGTGCGGCAAGCGCACCAGCAGTCAGCTTCAGGGCGGAACGGCGAGTAATGGCCATGAGTGTATCCCCTCGTTTGGACGGTGAATCTCGAAGTGAGATTGCAACGCAGTAAGGGGGCAGCATGAAGCCACTGTTTCGGTCCTGTGACGTTTCTGTGTCGGTCTCAAATGCCAGGCACAGGCGCACCAAACAGATGCGCGCACCCTTGGGAGAGCCGCGCTCGGCGGGGGCGGAGCCTGTCACAGGCCCAGTCATTCATGATGTCAGGGCAAGGCGTGGAACCGTGGTGGGTGATGTTGGGTTCGAACCAACGACCCGCTGATTAAGAGTCAGCTGCTCTGCCAACTGAGCTAATCACCCGTTCCACTGGCCTGACCGCTCGTTACCGCCATCAAGCGGTCGGTGCAAGGGGGGATCGCGCGGGAAAGGGTGTTGCGGGCCGCGTCTGCGCACTTTGTTAAGATCATCGTCATATGCCCCACGGATCGCAGCGCATAGCCGGACCCTTGACCCGTGATCCTGATCGCAGATGACAATCCCGCCCGACGCAGTGCAACCGGCGAGACGATCACCGCCTTCGGTCGCCCGTGGCTGGAGGCGGAGAGCGGCGATGTTCTGATCGACCTTCTGTCGGGCTCGGTTGGCGACAGCACCGGCCTTGTGCTGCTGGAACTTGCGATCGACAATCTCGGCGGTCTGGCTGTCTTGCGCGAGGTTAAGGCGCGGCGTCCCGATCTGCCGGTGATCGTGCTGTCCTCTGGCGGATCGGTCGCGGATGCGGTCGCGGTCACGCGGGCCGGGGCGCAGGATTTCCTCATCCGTCCGGTTTCCCCCGCCAAGCTGGAAATCACGGTGCGGAACGCGGTCAAACTGCGCGATCTGGCGCAGGAGGCCAGTCTGCTGGCGCGCTCGGCCTCGCAGACCACGACGATGCCGGAGGGGGGTGGGTTTTCCGACCTGATTGCGGAAAGCGAGGCCACCAAACGCGCGATCCGCATTGCCTTGCGCGGGGCGCAATCGCAGATTCCGATCTTGATCGAGGGGGAAAGCGGTGTCGGGAAGGAGGTGTTCGCCCGTGCGATTCACGCGTCATCCGCGCGCGCGAGCAGCGATTTCATCGCGGTGAACTGCGGCGCGTTGCCGGAAAATCTGGTTGAATCGATCCTGTTCGGCCATGAAAAAGGGGCGTTTACCGGTGCCGTTGCCCGGCGCGTCGGCAAATTCGAACTGGCGCATGGCGGTGTGCTGTTCCTCGACGAGATCGGGGAATTGCCGCTGGAGGCGCAGGTGAAACTGCTGCGCGCCCTTCAGGAGGGGGAGGTCGATCCGGTGGGAGGCAGCCGCACGGTGAAGACCGATGTGCGGCTGATTTCCGCCACCAACCGCAATCTGATCGCGGAGGTCGCCGCCGGGCGGTTCCGTGAGGATCTTTATTATCGCGTGAATGTCTTCCCGCTTGCCCTGCCGCCGCTGCGCGACCGGCGCGCCGATATCCCGGCCTTGGCAGCGCATTTTACCCATCGGATCGCTGCACAGGAAGGGAAGAGGATTTCGGGGCTGAGCGACGCTGCGCTGGACATGCTGGTACAGGCACCCTGGCCGGGCAATATCCGCGAGATGGAGAATGCGATCTATCGCGCGGTCGTCCTGTCGGCGGGCCCGGTGCTGGAGCCGGAGGATTTCAGTCATTTCGCGCTCCCGCGCTTGCGCAACCGTCATGGATCAGAACTTTCGCCGCCAGAGGCAATCGCCCCATCGCCGTTCATCGATGAAGACGGGCATATCCGTCCCTTCGCCGATATCGAGAAAGCCGCGCTCAACGCGGCGTTGGAGCGGTATCAGGGGTCGATGTCCGAGGCGTCGCGCAGACTCGGCATCGGTCGATCAACGCTGTATCGCAAGACGAGAGGCGAAGGCGCGGGAGCGCAGGACGACGTGGCCTGATACGGGGCCGCACTGTGCTGGCGGATCAGCGCCCGCGCTACAATTTCAGATCGACACTCACCGGGAAATGATCCGATCCATCCAGCAGCGCCTGTTTCAACACCTCATCGCGAAAACAGGCCTTGTCGTCGAACGGGTGCCAGATGCGCCAGGTCGCGGCAGTGCGCTGTGCCAAAGGCGCGCTCAGCATGACAAAATCCAGCAGCGCGTTCACATAGGATTTCTTTTCGCGGTCATAGAACCGGCAGGTGGACGGGCTCCAGCCGAATTCAGGGTGCAACCGCGCCTTCAGGAACGGATTGCGCAACAGATCATCGGGGGCGGAGACGTCACCCATCACCACCTCGACCCCGGATCGCCCGAACATCCGCTCATAGCGGTCGATCCCCGGCCCGTCGTTGAAATCGCCCAGCACGATCACATCCTCGGCGCGGGCAAGATGTTCTTCGACCCGCCGCCTGATCCATTCGCATTGCGCCAGTTGCTTGCGCCGGTTTGCGATCTGTATCCGGGTCTCGTCATCGGCGTCTTTCGCATCGCGCACCGCCTTCGATTTCGCATGAACGCCGATCAGCCGGAGCACGGCGCCCGCCACCTCCACCCGTGTCTCGAGCGGTGGTTTCGAGAACTGGTGAAAATCGATAATTCCGTCAGCGTCGAAGTCGAGCGGCAACACGCCATCGAAACGGGGTGCGCGGTGCTGCGAAAGGGTGGCGGGGGGCACAGGCGGCTGGTCGCTTGCGGGGGCATCGAACCGAGCGCCACGCGGATCATGCGACGCGGCTGCCCGGCCGGGGTCGTAAAGCAACACCAGTTCCTGCCGCGTATCGTTCGGAAACCCGATCAGCGCCTTGCGCTGGCGCAGACCGAACGCGGCTGCAAAACCCTCCAGTGCGCGGACGGCGGATTGCCCGCCGCCGTCATTCGGGCCCTCGACGATCTGGATCAAGTCCGCATCGACCGCCTTGATGACATGGGCGACGGCCTCCGCCTGCCTGCGTCGGGTGACGTTCCAGCGCGCTGACCAGCTTTCATCGCTGATCAGCCGATCATCGGTATCGAACAGATTGGCGAACCACTCCACATTGTAGGCTGCAATGCGGAGCGGTCTGGTCATCGCCGCCGGATCAGGCCGACGGCCCCGGCATCATGCCGAGCGCGTGGAGGTAGAGGTCGAGCATCGCTTCCTCCTCCTCGCGCTCGTCACTGTCCTTCTTGCGAAGCGTCACGACCTTGCGCAGGGTCTTGGTGTCAAAGCCGTTGCCCTTGGCCTCGGCATAGACTTCCTTGATCTGATCGGCGATTTCCTTTTTCTCCAGCTCCAGCCGCTCGATGCGCTCAATGATGGAGCGGAGCTGGTCCGCCGCGACCGTGGTGGCGGAGAAACCGGGGTTTTCCGCGCTTTCCATTCCGTAATCTTCGGCCATCAGATCTGTTTCTCCGGCATCTGGACGACCAGGCCATCAAGGTCGGGCGTGACCTTGACCTGACAGGTCAGGCGCGACCGCTCGTTCGGCTCGTAAGCGAAATCGAGCATGTCTTCCTCCATCGCGTCCTTCTTCGGCAGCTTGTCGGCCCAGGCCGGGTCCACATAGACATGGCAGGTGGAACAGGCGCAGGCGCCGCCGCAATCGGCGTCGATACCGGGGATGTTGTTGTCGCGCGCGCCTTCCATCACCGTCAGGCCGATGCCAACATCCACAACGTGCTGCTTGCCGTCATGTTCGATATACGTGATCTTGACCATGTTCTGCCCTCTGCTCGCGCGCCCATACCGGCGGGTCGGATTCGAATGTGTGCCCGGCTGATTATCGCACTGGGCGGGGTTTCGCCAGTCGGATGGCCGCTACTTTTCATCGCTGTCGGTTGCGTTCAGGATCGCCGCCGCACCGCGCCCCGACGTGGCGGCATTGGGCACGGATGACCATTCGGGCCGTGGTGCGATATGCGACAGGTCGAGCCCGTGGCTGAGCCGCCATCCCGCCCAGACCGCGAGCGCCCCGGCGACGACCCCGGCCAGCGCCTGCGCATAGACGACGCCGGGCGCGCCGAGGCTGACCGGAACCAGCAGCAGCATCAGCGGGATCATCAGGCCGTCGCGCGACCAGTTGAACGCAGTCGACCAGAACGGACGGCCCAGATTGTTGAAGGCCGCATTGGCGACGAACAGCGCACCATTGAACATGAACCCGCCCGCGCCGAGGTAACAGAACGCATAGACCACCGCCGCCCCGGCATCCGACACCCCGAACCCGCGCACGATCAACGGCGCGCAAAGGGCCAGCACCGCCCATGTCACCGCGACATAGACAGCGGCGAAGATCAGGCTGTCGCGATATGCCATCGCGACCCGGTCCGCGAGGCCCGCGCCGTAATTCTGCCCGATGATCCCGCCGATGGCCCCCGACAGGGCGAAGATGCCGCCAAAGGCCAGCACCGTCAGGCGCGAGGCGACCGCCCAGCCCGCGACCGCACTGTCGCCGAAATCGGCCATCCAGCGCGTCAGCAGCAGATTGCCGAGCGGGGTGGAAAGCTGTGTCAGGATCGCAGGCGCGGCAATCGCGGCGAAGGGCGCGGCAAAAGCACGGGCATCGGTGAGCGAGGGCCGCGCCAGCAAGTCATGTGCGCGAATACAGAACGTGAGGCCGATCAGACCCGAGATCAGGCGGCTGATGACCATCGCCATCGCCGCCCCCTCCACCCCAAGGCCAATGCCGAAGATGAACAACGGGTCGAGCACCAGCGCCGCCATGCCGCCGGTCATCGTGACCAGCATCGACCGTTTCGCATCCCCCTCCGCCCGCAGGATCGAGGATGTCGTCATCGCCAGCCCGACAAAGGGCAGCGACGGAACCGAGATCAGCAGGAATGCGGCCGCGACATTGCCTGCCTCGCCATCGGCCCCGATCATGTCGAGAATGTCGCGCCGGAAGATCAGGACCAGCGCCGCGATGGTCGCCATGAAACTGATGGTCGTGATGACGGCGGAGGTCGCATGACGGCGGGCGCGGTCGCGGTCCCGCGCACCGATCGCCCGGCTGACAAGGGCCGTCGCGGCGATGGCAAGGCCGATGCCCGCCGAGACGGTGAAGAACTGCACCGCCCAGGCAAAGCCGACCCCAGCCGTCAGCGTCTCGTTGCCCAGCAGCGAGACATAGAACAGCGTCGCGAAATCGACCAGAAACATGAAGCTGAGGCCGAGCGAGCCGGTCAGCGTCATCACCGCGACATGGCGCATGGTGGAGCCGGTGATGAACCGGCCTTGCTGCGATGGGGCCATGATTATTCCGCCGGTGTTGGGGTGCTGATCGGGCTGAGGCGGGTTTCATGCCCCTTGACCGGGTGGCGCGGCACGAATGTGGCGAGGATCAGCGACACGCACGCCATCGCCGCCGCCAGCGAATAGACCGAAGCCGGGTCCACCAGCCAGAGATAGCCGAGCAGCGCCGGCAGAAACACCGCCGCGATATGGTTGATCGTGAAGGCGACAGCGGCGGTCGGCGCCTGATCTTCGGGATCGGCGATCTTCTGGAAATAGGTCTTCTGGGCGAAAGCCATCGCGAACAGGATATGGTCGATGATGTAAAGCACGGCGGCGACTTCCCACGGCCATTCGAACCAGTAGAGCGCGGCATAAAGCAGGAACACGCCGAGCAGCCCGATATATTCGACGATCAGCGTAAACCGCTCTCCCATGTTGGCGATCATGCGCCCGATCAAAGGGCTGCACACCATTGTCGCGAAATGGTTCACCAGCATCAGACCGGCGATGTGATGCAACTGGAACCCGTAAAGCTCCACCATCATGAAGGCTGCGAAGACGACAAAGATCTGCCGCCGCGCGCCGCCCATGAACACGAGCGCATAGTAAAGCCAGTAGCGCCGCTTCAGCACGATATCCTTGCGCTGGACGGTGTGCGACCGGAACTGCGGATAGGCGAAGAAGCAGAAGGCCGCGATCACCATGCAGATTCCGCCCGACGCCCAGTAGACCGTGCGATAATCCAGATCGAACGCTTCCCATGTCAGGATGATCGCAGCATAGGAAATCAGCGCCCCGGCGGCCCCGGCGGAAACGATCCAGCCCAGAATGCGCGGTGCCTGATCCTTGGGCAGCCATTGCAATTGCAGGCTCTGCGCCACGGTTTCGTAATAGTGAAAGCCGAGCGAGGAGATGAAGGTGACGATCAGCACCCCCTGAAAGGTCGGGAATTCGGCGGTCATCGCCGACCCGAATCCCAGAAGGAACAGTGAGATCAGGCCGAATGTCTGTTCGCGGATCAGCGCAAAGATGAAGATCGCGAGAAAGGCGAGGAAGCCCGGAATCTCCCGCACCGTGTGCATCCAGCCATTGTCGGAACCATCGAAGCCCACAACCTCCACCACGAAATTCGCGGCGACGGCCATCCAAGTGGAAAAGGCGAGCATGGTGCCGAATGCCATGACCGCAAGCATGGCTTCAGGGCGCCGCCAGCGTGGAAGTGCCTTCGCGTCTGCAAGGGTGATTTCGGGGCGAAAGGACGCTGTGGCCATCGGAAACCTGCTTTCTTTGAACCGGATATACGCCTTTGCGGAAAATAGGCTAGCGATGTTGTGTCTGGTTATGGCTGCTCTGCGCTGGCGTCATAGCTGGGTGGCAGGCAGAGACGCCTTTCTGCCGGGCACCGAACGCTGTAGCTTCATCAGGGTCAGGGTGCGCGCCAGCACCGCGTCCATCACCAGCGAGGTTCGCCTATGCCCTTCATCCCCCGCGCCGCCGCAACCGCCCGCCTCGTCGATGTCGCCGCCGGGCGCACACCTGCCGATCTGGTCGTTCGTGGCGGGCGCTGGGTGAATGTGCATTCGGGTGAGGTGATCCCCGATACGGACCTCGCCATCGTCGCCGGGCGGTTCGCCTATTGCGGCCCTGATGCCAGCCATTGCATCGGCCCGGATACCGAGGTGGTGGAGGCGGGGGGCCGGTATCTGGTGCCTGGCCTGTGCGATGGGCATATGCATGTCGAAAGCGGCATGGTGACGGTGACGGAATTCGTGCGGGCGGTGGTGCGCCACGGATCGACAACCCTGTTCATCGACCCCCATGAAATCGCGAATGTGCTGGGGCTGGCCGGTGTGCGGCTGATGCATGACGAGGCGATGGCCGCCCCGATCAATGTCTTCACCCAGATGCCGTCCTGCGTCCCCTCCGCGCCGGGGTTGGAGACGCCGGGGGCGGAAATCGGCCCGAAAGAAGTGGCGGAGGCCATGCTCTGGCCCGGTATCGTCGGTCTGGGCGAGGTGATGAATTTTCCCGGTGTCGCCGCCAACGACCCGAAGATGGTCGGCGAGATCGCCGCGACGATGGCGGCGGGCAAGACGGTTGGCGGGCATTACGCCTCGCCCGATCTTGGCCCGGCCTTTCATGCCTATGTCGCGGGCGGGCCTTCGGACGACCACGAGGGAACGCGGGCGGAGGATGCCATTGCGCGCGTCCGGCAGGGGATGCGCGCCATGCTCCGCCTCGGGTCCGCATGGTATGACGTGGCGAGCCAGATCAAGGCGGTGACGGAGAGCGGCCTCGATCCGCGCAATTTCATCCTGTGCACCGATGATTGCCATTCCGGCACGCTGGTCCGCGATGGGCATATGAACCGCGTGGTGAAACATGCCATCGCCGAAGGGCTGTCGCCGATCACCGCGATCCAGATGGCGACCCTGAACACCGCCCAGCATTTCGGGATGGAACGGGAACTGGGGTCGATCACGCCGGGGCGGATCGCCGATTTCCTGATCGTGTCGGACCTGCCATCGCTGGCCATCGACCAGGTCTGGGCGCGCGGCGTGCTGATGGCGGAGGACGGCGTTCTGGTGGCCGACATTCCCGCCTATGCCTACCCGGACAGCGCCAGAAACACGGTGAAGATGGGCCGGGCGCTCGCGGCGACCGATTTCGACATTGTGGCACCCAAAGGCGCGAACGAGGCCCGCGCCCGCGTCATCGGCGTGGTGGAAAATCAGGCCCCGACCAAGGCGCTGGAGGCTGATCTGCCGGTTGTGGACGGGATCGTCGGGCAGCGCGGCGATGTCTGCCAGATCGCGCTGGTGGAACGCCATCGCGGCACCGGGAACGTGGTGAACGCGTTCGTTTCCGGCTTTGGCTATGACACGCCCTGCGCCATCGCCTCCACCGTCGCGCATGACAGTCATCACATGATCGTCGTTGGCACATCCAAGGCCGACATGGCGCTTGCCGCGAACCGGCTGGGCGAAGTGGGTGGCGGGGTCGTTTTCTATGCCGGGGGCGCGGAACAGGCGCTGATCGAGATGCCGATTGCAGGCCTGATGTCCGATGAACGGGCGGAGGTGGTTGCCGACAAGGCGGACCGCCTGATCGCGGCGATGCAGGCCGCCGGATGTCGTCTGAACAATGCCTTCATGCAGCATTCGCTGCTGGCGCTGGTGGTGATCCCCGAATTGCGGATCAGCGATCTGGGGCTGATCGACGTGCGGACCTTTGAAAAGGTCGATCTGTTCGTCTGATCGGGCGCGCGGCGGAAAGACTGCGCGCCCGGTTTTGTCATTTGCAGGTCAGGCCTTGATGAAGGTGCCGTTCTGCAATTCCTTCACCGCCTGCATCAGTTCGGCGCGGGTGTTCATCACGATGGGGCCATGCCAGGCGACCGGTTCCTTGATCGGCTTGCCGCTGACCAACAGGAATCGCACGCCCTCCGGCCCGGATTTCACCACGACCTCGTCGCCCTGATCGAACACCACCAGCGTGCGGTTGCCGGACATGTCGCGGATCTGGATTTCCTCGCCCGCGACCTCTTTCTCCACCAGCACGCCGAAGGGTTTCGAGGCATAGGCGAAATCACCGGCCCCGGCGAAGATATAGGCGAAGGCGTGGCGACCGACCTCCACCTTGAAGCGTTTCTTGGTGTTCGGTGGCACCGAGATGTCGACATAGCGCGGATCGGCGGCGATGCCGTCGACCGGGCCGGTCTTGCCCCAGAATTCGCCGCAGATGATGCGCGCTTTGGTGCCGTCATCGTCGATCTCCTCGGGTATATCCGCAGAAGTCACATCCTGATAGCGCGGCGCACACATCTTTTCCGACGAGGGCAGGTTCGCCCAAAGCTGAAATCCGTGCATCTGGCCCGCCGCGTTTCCGCGCGGCATTTCCTGATGCATGATCCCGCGCCCGGCGGTCATCCACTGCACATCACCCGCGCCGAGCGTGCCGACATTGCCGAGGCTGTCGCCATGATCGACCTCGCCGGCCAGCACATAGGTAATGGTCTCGATCCCGCGATGGGGATGCCACGGGAAGCCCTTCTCGAATTTCCACGGCTCTTCATTGCGGAAATCGTCGAACAGCAGGAACGGGTCCAGCTCCGACGGGTCGCCGAAGCCGAAGGCGCGCGACAGGTGGACGCCCGCGCCTTCCATCGTGGCTTGGGCGGGGGACTGGCGGCGGACGGGACGGATGGACATTTCACGTCTCCTCTTTGTGCGTTGACCAGAAATAGTGTGCCACATGCCCGCTGTCAGTCCCCCGTTCCGGAAACAGTCTGCTGCGATTCCTTCACCACAGGGCGGTCACGCTCGATGGTCCTTGCCCGAAGCATAAGCCGCGAGCGCGCCACAGGCGAGAGCGGCGGCGATGACCGAGGCGGCGGTGCGCACATGGTTCCAGAAGGTCCAGTCCGGGCTGTAGGCGGCCCAGATTGCCGCCATGTCGGCATCGGTCTTTACCTGCGCCAATGCCTCGTTCATCGGCACGTTCACCTGCATGGTCAGGATCAGCGCCGCGCCAAGATAGACCGCGCCCGCGCCGCCCATGAACAGCGCCGCGCGCGGGGCCTTTCGGGCCAGCAGCAGCGCGGCGGCGAGGCTGAAAAGGGGCGTGAGGAAGAAGGTCACGAAAAACACCGGCGAGCGGACGGCGCGGTTGATCCCCTGCATCGCTGCGACCGCCGCGTCGGGGTCCGTCAGGTCAAGCCCCGGCATCACCGTACACGAGAAGGCATAGAAGAAGCCGCACATCAGCCCGAACAGAACGATACACAGGGTTATCAGGGCATTCATGGGGGATCTCCAAAACCGTAAATTTTGATACGCATTGACACTCCGTAATGAAAGATACGGTATGGAGTCAAGAGGAAATCCAAGAGAGGTGCAGATGGATCGTCCGGTGAACCATGACCGCAGGGCGGAGATCGAGGCGGCGGCCTATGACCTCATCCGCGAGAAGGGCTATAAATCCACCTCGATGATCGACATTGCGCGCAAGGCGAAGGCGTCTAACGAGACGCTGTATCGCTGGTATGGCAACAAGGCCGGGTTGGCGGCGGCGCTGGTCGAGGCGAATGCCCGCGCGGTGCGCCTGCAACTGGCGCACAGTATCGAGGACGGGACGACACCGCTGGAGATGTTGCGGCTGGTCGCGCCTGAATTGTTGCGCATGGTGACGGGTGACCGCGCCGTCCTTCTGAACCGGGCGGCGGTCGTCGACCTGACCGAGACGGGCACGCTCGCGCCGCTGATCGCGCAACATGGGCGAGAGACGATCAGGCCGCTGATTGCGGAACTGCTGACGCTCGCCGCCGGGCAGGGCGCGTTGGTCGTCGACGACATGCAGGCAGCGGCGGAGACTTGGATCAACCTCTTGATCGGTGATCTTCAGGTGCGCCGTGTCACCGGGGTCGTCGAGCCGCTCGACGATCAGCAGATCACGGCGCGGGCGGCACGCGCCTTCACGCAGTTCTGCACCCTTTACGGAGGCGCGCGCGATGCCTGACCTTTCGTCCGCAGGGGTGGCCATCCGTCCGTCGCGCGAAGACGATCTCGACGCGATGCGCGCCATTCTGAACCGGGAGATCCGCGAGACCACGGCGACATGGACCAGCTTCGAGCGCACGCCGGAGGCGATGCACGCCTGGTGGATGAGCCTGCGCGATGACGGGTTTCCGGTCCTGGTCGCCGAATCCGATGGGGCGATCCTCGGCTATGCCGGTTATGGCCGGTTCCGCACCTGGCCCGGATATTGGCGCGCGGTGGAGCACAGCGTCTATGTCGCGGAGGCGGCGCGCGGAAGGGGGGTCGGCATGGCCTTGCTGAATGCCATCATCGCAGAGGCGCAGCGGCAAAAATTGTCGGCGATGATCGGCGTGATCGGGGGCGACCGGGCGGCATCGCTTGCGGCCCATGCGCGCTGCGGATTTCGCGAGGTTGGCCGTCTGCCGGGGATCGGCGAGAAATTCGGGCGGCGGCTCGACATGGTGCTGATGCAGCGCGATCTGCAAGATATCACCAGAGCTGATTGAACAGGTCACAATCATTCACTGGAATTGATGCGCGATCATCCTCAGGTTCCGGTCAATCACAAACGGAGCCATGCCATGAACATTCAGCGTCTTTCATCCTTCTCCATCGGCGAATCAGGCGGCAACCCGGCGGGTGTCGTCATTGCCGACCAGATGCCGCAAGCGGCAGACATGGCACGAATCGCCGCCGAAGTCGGCTATTCCGAAACCGCCTTTGCCGAACCCCGCGGCGGCGGCAGCACATCCTGGCGCGTCCGCTATTTCTCGCCTGCCAGTGAGGTGCCGTTCTGCGGTCACGCGACCATCGCCCTTGGCGCGGCGCTGGGCGCACGATTCGGCGCGGGGCGATACGACCTTGCCCTGAACAGCGCCACTATCAGCGTCGAGGCGATGCAGGTGGATGGACGCTGGCATGCGGCGCTGACCTCGCCGCCGACAGCGCATGAAGCACCGGATGAAGGTCTGATCGCAGAGGCGATGCGTATATTCGGCGTCGCCCTCACCGATCTTGCATCGGACCTGCCAGTGGTGCGGATCACCGCCGGGGCGGACATGCTGTTGATTCCCTTTGCGCACCGGGATCGTCTCGCCCGGCTCGACTATGATCTTGCCGAAGGCGCCGCGCTTCAGAACGCGCATGGGCTGGTCGGCATGTATTTCGTCGTGCCGGACGGGGATCGCCTGTTCGATGTCCGCATGGCCTTCGCCTCCGGCGGCGTGTCCGAGGACCCGGCGACCGGCGCGGCGGCGGCGGCCTTTGCGGGCTGGCTGCGCGATACCAGCCGCATCACCGGCGAAATCACCATCCGGCAGGGCGACGACATGGGGATGCCGTCGCGCCTGACCTGTGTGACGGGGCCGGAAATCGGCAGCCCGGTGCGGGTTGCAGGCGCGACGAGGCGTCTCGCCTAGGCCACTGCCCTTGGCGTTCGGAATGAGGTAGCATCCTGTCATGTCGATCTGGACGCGCATCGGTGAAGCCCTGTCCGCTCTCGCCTCGGGTGAGAGCCTGTCGGACGTTTTTGCCAAACTGCGGACCCCGCCGGAAAAATCGGTCGGCTTTACCATCGCGGTGATTGCACTGGGTGCGAAGATGGCAAAGGCGGACGGGCAGGTCACTTCGGAAGAGGTCTATGCCTTCCGCGAGGTGTTTCAGATCCCCCCGGAAGACGAGGCGAATGCGGCGCGGGTGTTCAACCTCGCGCGCAGTGATATCGCGGGATTCGATGGCTATGCCCGCCAGATTACCCGCCTGTTCGGGGCAGGCCATCGGGCGCTTGAGGACGTTCTGGAGGGGCTTTTCCACATTGCGGTTGCCGATGGCGTATATCACCCCGGCGAGGACGCATTCCTGCAAGAGGTCGCGACCATCTTCGGGATCGAGCAGGCCTGTTTCGAATCGCTTCGCGCCCGCTATTCGCCGGACCATGCCGACCCCTATCTGGTCTTGTCGGTAACGCGCGATACCCCCTTGCCGGAAATCCGCAAACGCTGGCGCGAGATGGTGCGCGAAACCCATCCCGACCGGATGATCGCCCGCGGCGTGCCGGAAGAAGCGGTGAAGATCGCGACGAAGAAACTGGCCGAGATCAACGAGGCCTATGAGCAGATTCAGGCCCAGAAAGCGGCTTGACGCCTATTTCTTGCTGAAGGTCATCTTCTGGTTCGCAAGGTCGTCGTGAGGGCCGATCCAGGCATAGGCCAGCAGCGCCGGTTCCCGGTCAGATACCGTGATCCGATGCATCTGGCCCGGCGGATTGTAGATCAGCGAGCCGGGCGCATAGACGCCCTGATGGTTTTCGGACACTGCGCCGGAAAGGCAGATATAGCTTTCGGTGATCCCCTTGTGGGCATGGGCCGGATAGGTGCAGCCGGGCGCGAAAAGCACGATGCCGAGGATGACCTCATGCGTCAGCACCGGGCCGTTCGGGCCGGTGAATTCGGCATAACCATAGGATTTTTCCAGCCCGCGCGGCACCTTGTCATAGCCATAGCGCCAGACAAGCTGATCTGCCACTGCCGCGATGGCGCGCACGACCGGCGCGGTCTTTTCGCCTGCCGCCTCGTCAATCGCGCGGCGCATATGGGCGGTCACCGGCTTCGTCTCGATCGGGTCGAGGCGCAGCGGCGGATTCGCCTTCACAACGCGGGCGACCGCCTCGCGCACGGCGCGCTGGTGGCCGCGAATCTTGTCGCTGCCCCCGGAGGGGAGGAAGCGGTAAAGCTCGTAGAACTCCCGCAGAAGATACATCCAGTCAGGTCTGTCGGTGACGCGGTGGTCTGTCATTGCGATGCGGTCTTCCAAGCGGGGCGAAAATGGTGAAAGGACAGACAGCATTGATGACGGGGCTGGTCAAACGGAAATGAACCGGACGGCGGCTTCCTCTTTCCGGCGGGCCGGTTGTATCCTGCTGGCAAGAGGATGCGCGGGGACGAACCGCAGCGCGTGTCGGGAGGACGGAATGGATATTTGGGGAAGAGAAAGGGCGCAGGCATGGCCACATCGGTAACGACGAGAATCGCGGCCCCTGCGGACCTTGCCGCCTGCGCGGCACTGCATATTGCATCCTGCCTCGACATCTATCGCGGCTTCATCCCGGACGAGATGCACAGCACCGTGCTGCCGCAGAACCTGCGCTCGATCTGGGCGGCGGAAACGCTGCCGGGCGGCGATTTCATCCTGATCGCGGAGGATGCGGGCGACATCGTCGGGCTGGTCACCGTGCGGGCTGGTGAGCCGGCCTATATCGACCATTTCCATGTCCGGCCCGACCGCAAGGGACAGGGCATCGGTCGGGTGCTGATGCAGGCGCTGGTTCCCGAAATGCTGCACCGGGGCATGACGGCCATGTATCTCGACTATGCCGAGGGGAATGACGGCGCGAAGGCGTTCTATGCGGCGATGGGCGGAGAGATCGGCGAGGCGGTGGAAGGTGATCTTTTCGGTATCCCGCTGCCGGCGCGGTCGGTCAGGTGGCACGATCTACGCCACGTTCGCCCCGTTCCGGCCTGAGGCGCCCGGTCACTCCGCCAGCAGTTTGGCCACCGCTGCCCGCAGCACCGGTACACCGTCGCCCTTTTCCGACGAGGTCACGATGATCTCGGGAAAGGCGGTCGGGTGCTTTTTCAGGTCTTCGGCGGCGCGGGCCAGCACATTCCCGATCACCTCCGGTCCGACCTTGTCGGCCTTGGTCAGCACGACCTGAAAGCTGACGGCGGCGCTGTCCAGAAGGCTCATGATCTCGTGGTCCACCGCCTTTACCCCGTGGCGGGCGTCGATCAGCACGTAGGCGCGGCGCAGGTTGGCACGGCCCGACAGATAGGTCTTCAGCAGCGCCTGCCATTTCGCGACGACATTCACCGGGGCCTTGGCATAGCCATAGCCTGGCAGATCGACCAGCCACATCGTCCCCGCCGCCAGATCGAAGAAGTTGATCTCCTGCGTGCGGCCCGGCGTGTTGGACGCGCGGGCGAGCGCCTTGCGCCCGGTGACGGCGTTGATGAGCGAGGATTTGCCGACATTGGATCGACCTGCAAAACACACCTCGGGCCGGTCGGCATCGGGTAGGCCATCCATCGCAACGACGCCTTTGACGAAATCGCATTCACCGGCGAACAGAATCCGCCCGGCCTCGATCAGGTCGGCATCGGGTTCGGGGGCGCGGGAAAAGAGGCTCATGCCATCACCTTGTCGTCGAGCGAGATGTCGCCGCCATTCATCACGCGGGCATAGACACCGAAATCCATGTGACCGAAGCGGCTGTGGAGCAGGCGCGGCAGGTCGGTGGTGCGGGTGCCGGTTTCGGGGTCGGCATTGGTGGCGTGGCACCGCTTGACCCGCCCGGTCACGGTCAGGCGCGCGGGGCCGATGGTGATCTCGCGCCCGTCCCATTCGAATTCTTCCCACGGGGCGAAGCCATCGACCCAAAGGTTCATGCGGAAACGGATATGGGCCAGCGTCGTGCCCGCCATCGCCTCCAGCTCCCGCAGCGAGGCGAGGTTGCCGATGGAGATGTCGGTATCGGAAAAGTCATGCAGCGCGCGGCCCGGTACGGCGGCCAGCCGATAAGGGCCGGGCGTGCCTGCGCCGGGCGCATCGGCGATTGGCGCCAGCCACGCAGTCAACGCCTCGCCGCCTTCGCCGGGCCTTGTGGTCAGCGCGCACAATGCCGGATGCGACAGGGTCAGGGTGCCGGTCTGCGCATCGAAGGCGCAGATGATCTGCGCCAGCGCCGCATTGGACGACTGGATGACGAAATTGCGCGAGGACACCCATTCAGGTTCGGCAGGGTTGAACGCGCTGCGGTCGTGGGCAATCGCCCAGACACGATCCCAAGGCAGGCCCTTGCCGACCGAGAGCGTGACGGACGGCAAAGCCTCCTCTCCGAGGCTCTTGACCGGATGGCGATAGATCGCGGCGATCCGCATCAGAGACCTGCCGCCGTTGTCTGCTTGCCCATTGTTTCGTTCCTTCAGGCTGCCCGTGCATCTTGCGCGCTATACAGGGGCAGCCATCCGGGGGAAACATGAAACGCGTGTGCGGTTCATTCGCTGGGAAGGGTCAAATTCTCCAGTCCGCCGAAAAAGCTGTCGAGCGCATTGCCAACGGCGGAGCCCGTGCTGCCGTCACCCTCGACCGCCGCCGCCTTGCGTGTGGAGAGGATGTTGGTGCAGGCGGATTTGATCTTGTCGATGATTGATGCCTCGCACCGGGCTTTCAGGGCGATCACCTCCGGCAGGTTTTCCCGCGCTGAAGCGATCTGGATGCGTGCGGGATAGAAGTAATCCTTCAGATAGTATTGTTCCGCTTTGATGATGGTTTCGAGCGCCGGTTGCATGCGGTTGCGGGCGATGTATTCGGTGACGAGCAGGGTATAAACGGACAAGGGCGTGTCGGCGTTCAGGCGGATGCTTTGCAAATGCCCCAGCGCCTGCTTGTGGCGACCCGAGGCATTGTCAGCGCGGTAGGCGGCCATGCGGGTGACCGGGTGCCGCTCCAGCCCGGCGCGCAGGCCTTTCTGGGCGGCACTGCGGGCACCGGCGTAATCTTCACGCATAATCAGGCCGTCCACCTCGAAACTGCTTTGGAGCGCGTTGTAGGTGTTGCGCACATCATTGCGCTTCACGGCGCGCTCCACCCGCTTCAGGTCGCAGGTGACGGTCGGCTCAACCGGATCGGCCTCGTCGAATTCCCCGAGATAGCCGTCGACCTCGGATACTCTGGCCGCAGGGCTTGGATGGCTCCGGTCCAGCAGATCCCAGAGATCGAGCGCAGCCTGTGATACAGCGCTGGTAAAGACGCCGATACCGGTGGTGATGATGAGGTTCGGGTCCTTGGATTCAGCAGCCTTGTTCATGCGGGCCTCGGCAATCTGGTCGAATTGCTGGAGGCGGGTTTTCTGATCGTTCTGAAAGGTCTCGATCCGGCGCAGCGCCTGATAGGAGAAATCCGAGGTCAGCCCGGCATTTTCCAGGAGGTCGAGCGCGAGACGGTCGGATTCGTATTCCTGAGCCCGGCTCCACGATGATTCGATCAAGCCGTCCACAACGAATTGCGAGGCGCCATAGGCGGCGACAGCATAGGCGGCTGCGGTATGTGCGTCGCTTTCATCCTCCAGAAAGAAGGTAATACTGTTGCCGCTGCGTTTGCCGCGCATCTCGCTCATATAGGCGGCGAGCACGGCTGCATCCGCGACCTTTCCCAGAACCTCCGCCTGCTGCTTGTTGAACTCCGACCGGCTATAGTGGTCGAGCAGGACATGCGACAGTTCATGCGCCATGATGAAGGCGATCTCCCCGCCGGAGATGTTCGGGGCGGCGATCAGGCCGATATTCAGCGATATCTGGTTGGGTAAAGCTTCCGCTTGCGGTGGGAGGCCGGATTTGATGATGACATTCACATCCGGCTTCGGACCAGGCCATGCGTCCAGCAGACAGGTTTTCAGCCGCTCCATTTCCTTCACGACCTGCGTTCTGGACAGGACCGGCGCATTCGAGGGGTCATATTGTGTGTCGCTGGTGAAGGTGAGCCGTCTGCCGCCCGCGCCGTCCAGTTTCCGCTTTTCGATGTCCAGCGCGATTTCAGTCATGCCGCCATCGAGCGACAGATAATCGACATAGCGGCGGCCTTCCGGGCGTTGGTCGGTGAAGGTGGGAAGGATGGATGACGGGCCGCTGCCCGGTGCGCAGGCCATCAGCACCGACAAGGCTGTCAAGGCAGTCGCCCTTTGGACCGTTCTGAAATTCAGTTTCGACATGGAAATACCCCTCTTGATTTGAAATTACTGGCAGCTTGCGCCCGAGCCCGATGCTCCGTCCTTGCGCTGCGTCTTGCCGGTCTTGCCACAGATTTCCGCACTTCCTGTGCCGACGACGAGATTGGTTTTGATGTGCTGGTCCGAAAGATAAAGTATCTTGCCGCCCTGCTTGACCTTGTACTTGGCGATGCTGTCGTCATAAGCGACCGAAGCGCCGATCAGCGCCTGTGCTTCGGCAGAACTCGCGCTCATCTTGCCGACCTTTCGACCGGTGTTGTCATAAAGGACTATGGTGTCCTTGTTGAATGCGATGATTTCGGCAGCCCGCGCAGAGCCGGTCCAGAGCGCGCCAACGACGCAGAGCGCAAGTGAGAATCCAATAATTTTCATAGACTTACCTCTTCTCTTGATGTGCTGGGTTCAGAATGGGACGTTGACAGTCTGGCCACATATTCGGACAGGAAGAATGTGCCGGAGCTGAGAATGCCGGCATTGATCCAGTTGGAAATCGACCATTTGAACGCAAGGCTCAGCATGGCCGATACGGTCAGTGATACGGTGAACAGGGCGACCACGGGCAGGACCCTTGTGATCAGGATGAAGACACATCTGTCACGCGCGGCTTCACGTGCGGTTCTTGGCATTTCTCGGCTGAGCGCGGCCCATGCCGGGGTCAAGCGGATAATCGCGTCTTTCACGCGGTCCAGACGCATCACGCCGATTGCCGAAAGCGACACGACCCAGAGCACGGCAATCTCGATTAGTACCGCCCATCCGACCTGATGCCCGAGCAGGGTGAATGCGTTCGGCTGTGGCGGGCGGATGTAGTTGTCGCCGAGCCGGAGGAGGTTGTCGAAGGCCATTGCATGGCGCATCACGCCGGGCATCCGGCCCTGAACCGGCGACACGGTTTCGTCCTTGTCATTCGGATTCTGAAACCCGATGAACACGACCCTTCCCTTGAGGTCCTTCACCATGCCGCGCAGCGGGTGGTGCTGTTCCTCGCAGATGCCTTTATTTGTCCCCTCCAGAAATCTGCAATCATCCCGCATGATGTGCGGGCGGGCAAACAGTGTCGTCAAAGGAAAACAAGCAACTGTGGTCTGTTCCTGCGCCGCCACGCTGCTGCCCCGCAGGCTTGCGAACAGAAGGCGCGCGCTTTCGCCCGCGCGGGTCAACATGCCCATATCCGCATCGGCAGTGCAGGCGCGGCTTTGGTAGATCCTGCTTTCGGTCGGCGCCCATCGCGGCCACAGGATGTCGACCGGCGCGGCGAACTGCGCGGCGAGCGTGTCGGAAACGGGGGCGGATGCCGGGATGCCGCCCGCCTTCAGCCCGAACCGGGCGGCGATCTCGTCCTTGAGATCCGCCGGGCAGGCCTTTGGGTCGAGATTCGGGCGGGGTGTCGCACAGAGCGCCAGATAGGCCATGAGGCCGAGATTCATCCGACCATTGGTGCCATGTGAGAATGCGTTCGAGCGCAGGATCGGGCGATAGAAATCGACATTCGACATCCCGAAATAGGGGGACGATGGGTCATCCTCGGTTTCGTCATAATAGATCGGGGCGAGGGTTCGGGGAACGTAGGTGCCGCAATTGTCATCGCGGCTCAGCTCGCCACAGGGCCCACCGATGAAGAGATAGGCAGGGTCGATCAGCCCGTCCCCCGGCCGTTGGGTCAACTTGTCGGCAAAGATCAGGATCGGCGGCGTTGGACATTCGGCGGCCGCCTTCTCGACATTCCTGAGCTCTTGGGACAGCACTGCATCGCGCATCCTGTCGGTATCATAAACGATGTCGATGGCGATCACATGCGGGCAATATGCGGCGACGCTCGCGATTGTCTTGGTCTGAACCTCGTATTGCGGCGGCCACAACTCACTGCCGCGTTGCGCGATCAGCACGACTGTTGCCATCTGTTCGGTGCCGGGCAGATGCCACGCGCTGTCGGCCCACCCCCACCACGGTGCGACGGCACGCTGGATGATGATCCGCGATTGTTCGGATGTGGCGGAGCGGAAGCCACCAAAATCGACAAGTTGCGCCAGCGATACGAGCGTCAGGATCGACAGGCCCATGACCCAGGCGATCATGTCGGGCGACGAGCGCCAGTTGCCGGACGGGACAGAGGGAGACGGGACAGAGGGAGTTGCGTTTGGCAGCACAGAATCGGGAGGCGCAGCCGGAAGCCCTTGAATTGTCTTTGTCGGGTCAAAGTCAGACATCAAAAACGCTTCGATAACTTCGGATACGAAGATCGAAACACAGCGTCCGGCCCCGGTCAACGATTTTGACGGGGGCCGGACCGATCAGAGGGTGGGTGTCACCCCGCCTTGGATTTTCGCTTGAACGTGCTTTTCACATTGCCGAGGAAATCGACCTTCACACCCTGGCTGCGCATGATGAGGTATTGCTGCGTGAAGGTGATGATGTTGTTGGCACACCAGTAGATCACGAGGCCCGATGCGAAGGATCCGAGCATGAACATGAACATCCACGGCATGATCGCAAAGATCTGCGCCTGCATCTTGTCGGTCGGGGCCGGGTTCAGTTTCTGCTGCATCCACATGGTGATGCCCATCACGATCGGGAACACACCGATGGAGATGATCTGCGGGGCCCAGTCGGTGCTGTAGGGCAGAAGGCCGAACAGGTTCAGGAACGATGTCGGATCGGGGGCCGCAAGATCCTGAATCCACCAGATGAACGGTGCTTGCCGCATCTCGATGGTGACGAACAACACCTTGTAGAGCGAAAAGAAGATCGGGATCTGCAAGAGGATCGGAAGGCAGCCCGCTGCTGGATTGGCCTTCTCCTTCTTGTAGAGCGCCATCATTTCCTGCTGCATCTTCTGGCGGTCGTCGCCGACCCGTTCCTTGATCTTCTCCATCTCTGGCTGAAGCTTCTTCATCTTCGACATGGAGACATAGGATTTATAGGCGAGCGGGAACAGCGCCGCCTTGATGATCAGCGTCAGCACGATGATCGACCAGCCCATGTTGCCGACGAAGCCCTTCACGAAAAGCAGCAATTTGAAGATCGGCTTGGTCAGAAAGAAGAACCAGCCCCAGTCGATGCTGTCGTCGAACCGGTCGATGCCGAGGTTTTTCTGATAATCGGTGATCGTCGCGAATTCCTTCGCGCCGGAAAAGAGGAAGGTCGAAACCTCGCCCGTGCTACCCGCCGCGACGGACTGGATCGGCAGCAGCGCCTCGGCGCGGAATTCGGGGCCGGTGGCGCGGCTGACGAGCTTGTAGGCGGCATCGAAGGCGACGCCCGGTCCGGGGGCGATGGTTGTCATCCAGTATTTGTCGGTGAACCCGGCAAAGCCGTTCGCGGTCGCGGTCTGACGTTCCTGCCGAACCCCCGGCCCGGTCTGCGGCAGATCCTCGAAATCGTCATAGCCAAGTTCATTCAGCTTGCCGTCGATGACGCCGATTGCGCCTTCATGCAGGATGAAGAAATTCACCGTATCCGGCTGGCCGCGCCGCGCGACATAGCCATAGGGCGCAAGCGACAGGGCGGCGTCGGTGTTGTTTTCGACCGACTGCGTGACGGTGAACATGTATTTTTCATCGACCGCGATCTTGCGGCGGAAGATCAGCCCCTCGCCATTGTCCCAGACGAGGGTGACGGGCGTTGCCGGGGTCAGCTTGCTGCCCGCCTCGACCTGCCAGTCGGTGTTCGGCTCCGGCGTCTTTGCCGTGCCGCCCTCGGCATTCAGCCAGCCATAGACGGTGTAGTAGGGGTGCGCGGTCCCGATGGGCGAAAGCTGCACGACCGTGTCGGAGTTCGGATCAAGCGTTTCGCGGTAATCGCTGAGGTGCAGATCGTCGATCCGCCCGCCGCGCAGGGAAATGGAGCCGGTCAGCGAGGGCGTCTCGACCAAGATGCGTTCCGATTTCGACAGCGCCGCATCGCGGTTCAGCGGGTCGGTATTTGCAACCCCCTCCACCGGTGCGCTGCCGCTGGTCGTCGGGCTTGCGCTGCCTTCTACGGCCACCCGCTCCTGCGCCGGGTCGGGCGCGGGGGGGGCGAAGAAAAACGTCCAGCCAAGGATTACCAAAAAGCTGAGGCCAGCAGCGGCGATCAGGTTCTTCTGGTCGTTCATATCAGTCTCCGGGCGGCTGTCACCGGTTACGGCGCGCAGTTCATTCAGGTTCGCGCGGTTGAACCCGTCTGCGCGCGTCAGGTCAAGGGGTGGTCATGCCGCGCCCAGTCACTTCGCCCGGAAAGTCGGTCACTTCGCCCGGAATGTCAGCGTTTTCGCTGCACATAACGCTGATAGAGCCAGACCAGCGCGCAGGCCCCGACGACGGCACCGATCAGGCCGAAGGCGATGCCGGATACGGCGATCAGCCCGCGCAGCAACACACCGCCGAGCATCGCGCCGATGATGCCGATGGCAATCGTCTCTGCCAACGACAGGTTCACCTTCATCACCTTGGTGGCGATGAACCCGGCAGCGATGCCGATGACGGCGAGAAGGATGATGGACATGGCGGCTCCTCTATCATGTCATTGTCAGATAGGAAGCCGGTGCCGCCCTGTCATCGGCGCATGGATGCGATCAGCAACATCGCCGATGCGCCGATGGCGGATGTCAGGGCGCGGCCGAAGCCAAGGCTGAACCCGAACAGAAGTTGCCCGAAGACGAGGATCATCGCTCCGCCAATGCCGAGCGCGGCGGAAACGATATATCCATTGCGCGTCAGGCCGAGCTTTTCTGACAGCACGCCGATCAGGCCGCCAATGAACAGGGCACTGAAAATACCATAAACCATCGTTCAGCCTCCTTCAGGTCAGGATCGTGCCTTGGGGCACGGCGCGCCCGTTCAGGAACGCGGCAGCGTCCACCTGACCCTTGCCTGCGCGTTGCAGCAGCGTCAAGCGCACGGCCCCGTCGCCGCAGGCAATCGTCAGGCCATCGTTGAGCGCGACGCCCGGCGCGCCGTGGCCCGGCGCGAGCATGGACGACAGCGCCTTGATCCGTTCATCGCCCAGCATGAACCACGCACCGGGAAAGGGGGACAGGCCGCGAACCTGACGGTCGATTTCAACGGGGGGGCGCGTCCAGTCGATGCGCGCCTCCGCCTTGTCGATCTTGGGCGCATAGACCCCTTCGGCGGGCTGCGGCGTCAGGGTCAGCGACCCCGCCGCCAGCGCCGTCAGCGCATCGACCATCAGCGGCGCGCCGAGGGCGGCGAGGCGGTCATGCAGCGTCGCGGCGGTATCTGCCGGCGTGATCGGGGTGCGTGCGGTCAACGCGACCGGGCCGGTATCCAGCCCCGCTTCCATCCGCATCACGCAGACACCGGTTTCTGCATCCCCCGCCATGATCGCCCGCTGGATCGGCGCCGCCCCCCGCCAACGCGGCAACAACGAGGCATGGAGGTTGAAACAGCCATGAAGCGGCGCGTCCAGAACTGCCTGCGGCAGGATGAGGCCATAGGCGACGACCACGGCTGCATCCAGATTCAACGCGGTGAAGGCGTCGCGGTCTTCGGTGGCCCTGAAATTCAATGGTGTGCGGACTTCGATCCCCATCGCGGTGGCGCGTGCGGCGACCGGGGTCGGCCTGTCCTTCTTGCCGCGCCCGGCAGGGCGGGGTGGCTGGGAATAGACGGCGGCGATGTCCTGGCCTGCTGCTGCCAGCGCGTCCAGCACGGGAACGGAAAAATCGGGTGTGCCCATGAACCCAATCCGCATGTCTGCACCCCTTGTTGTCATCACGGGTCTTGCCGGATCAGACGCGTTTCAGCTTCTTCTTCACGCGGTCCAGCACCATGCGCCGCTTCATCGGGCTGAGGCGATCAATATACATCTTGCCGTCCATATGGTCGATCTGGTGCTGCACGGATGTGGCCCACAGCCCCTCGAACCACTGCTCGACCACTTCGCCGGACATATCGACAAACCGGACCTTCGCCCGCGCGGGTCGTGTCACCCGCGCAGAAGCGCCCGGCAGGTTGGGCGAGGCTTCCTCGTGGTCGCGGGTTTCGTCCGAAGTTTCCAGCAGTTCGGGATTGGCCAGCCGGATCGGGGCCTTTTCCTCGCCTTCGCTGGTGCAATCGACCACCGCCAGCCGCCGCAAAACGCCGATCTGTGGCGCGGCAAGGCCGACGCCGGGCATGGCATACATTGCCGACAGCATCTGATCCCAGATCGCCATCACCTCGTCATCGACCCGGTCAACCGGGGCGGCGATGGCTTTCAGGCGCTTGTCGGGCCAGAGCAGGAAATGGGTCATTCCTTCGCCCGTTCGCGCTTCAGCTTCTTCATCTTCTGGGTAATCATCTGGCGGCGCACCGCGCCTAGATAATCAATGAAAAGCTTTCCATCCAGATGGTCGATCTCGTGCTGCACGCAGGTGGCCCAGAGGCCGTCGAAATCGGCTTCTTCGGTTGCGCCTTTCGGCGTCGTCCAGCGGACGGTGACCGCCGCCGGACGTTTGACCATCCCGTATTGATCGGGGATCGAAAGGCAGCCTTCCTCATGCTGGTGCATTTCATCCGAGGCGGCGATCACCTCCGGGTTGATCATCGCAATGGGGGCGGGCGGCGCGTCCTTGTCGGTGCAATCCATCACCAGAACCCGCGCGTTCACGCCGACCTGCGGCGCGGCGAGGCCGATGCCGGGGGCGTCATACATCGTCTCCAACATGTTCGCGATCAGCGCCTCGGTGCTGGCAAGGTCGGACACGGGATCGCAGACCTTTTTCAGGCGCGGATCGGGATGGATCAGGATCGGCAGGATGCTCATGCGCGGCGAAGTATGCGCTTCGATCCGCATGGTCAATGTTTCACCGCCGCAAATATCAGAAGGCAGATGAAAACCGGCACCAGCAGGATGATCGCGAGCAAGATCGCATCGTCAAAATCCATCCACAGCAGCATCGCGGCGAACACCGCGCCGATGGCGATCAGGCCGCGCTTCATTGATGGCTTCAGGCGGCGGCGCACGATCTCGACATCGGGGTCGTGGCCCCAGCCCCTTCCCCGATGGCTTTGGCGGTCCAGCACGAAGATCAGCAGCGCCCCGATGGCCGCGAAGACGCTGCCGAAAGCGACGATGGCGAAGGCTTCGGTCGTGGTTTCGGCGACGGCGAACCCGGTCAGGGCAATCGCGATGCCGAAGCAACCGAACGCCATGCCGCCCACCGCCTCTGGCCCGATCGGCGGCCCGCGTTCCATCCGCCGCGCCGAGAAATCGCAGATGATCGCCGCAAGCAGCAGAAACACCACCCACGCGATCAGGCCATAGGGCACGTCACCGCCGCGCCACGCGAAGAAGAGGTCGATGCTGGCAAATGTGAGCGGCAACAGCAGGACATAGCCCGCGTATTTCAGCGGCAACGCCCATTCGCTGATCTCGATCCTGCGCTTGCTCATCATCGGAGGATATGCGCAGCGGACGAGATCGGGAAGCGGATTAGGTGGGCAGTGTAATGGTGGGTGAGTTGCGTGGGTTCCGTGCGCCCCGGCCTCGAAGCGCGGCCATCCGGGGGAAGGACGCCGAGGCCGGTCGGGTGAAGCGCAAGCGGAGGCCGAGTGACGATCAATGAGGGCAGAAACCACAAGATCGAGCCGTGGTTGTCGCGGCGAGCGCGGTAACGCGGTCGCCGGGGGGCGACGACCGCGCGTCGATCTGACACGTGTCAGATCAACCGGGAACTTCGTGGACCCTGTGCCGAGCGCTCGTGGTTCAATCCACGTCCAGACGCAGCTTCATCAGCTCGTCGATGTTCCGCACACCCATCTGAACCATCACCGTGCGGACCTGAAGCGCCACCAGATCCAGCACATTCGCGCCACGCGCCCCCAGCGCCGCGCAGGCCATGTAGGGCAGGCGGCCCAGCATGACGAAATCCGCCCCGAGGCGGATCATCTTCAGCACGTCCAGCCCATCGGCAACGCCGCCATCGGCGAGGATCGCGGTCTTGCCCTTCACCGCATCGACAATCGGCGGCAGCAACTCCGCGCTGCCGGGTGCCGCGTCCAACTGCCGCCCGCCGTGGTTCGACACCACGATGCCATCGACGCCGACGCGGACGAAATCCTCGGCGTCCTCGGCGGCCATGACGCCCTTGACGACCAGTTGCCCATCCCATTGGTCGCGCAATTTGCGGATCGCCTCCGGCCCCATCGGGCGCAGGCAGTTCTGCAACAGCCACATCTCCGCATCCAGCGTCGTTCCGCCGGAATAGGTCTGGATGTTCGGCAGGCCGGGCTTGCCGTGGCGCAGGATGTTCAGCGCCCAGCCGGGGCGGGGCAACACATCGCGCATCAGCACCTTCAGCGAGGGCGCGGCAGACACACCGGCCCGCACCGTCCGCTCGCGCCACTGATGACCGGGAATGTCGAGCGTCGGCATCAGGACCTTGACCCCCAGCGCCTTCATCCGTGCAAGGATGTCGGTCTGCACATCATCGGGGCGCGGCCAGTAGAATTGCTGCCAGGGCGCGCGGCCCCGGACGGCCTTGATTTCCTCGGTGGTGTGGGAGGCGACGAAGGATAGCGCGAAGGGAATGCCGAGGTCATCGCATTTCCGCTCCAGCGCCGTGGCGCTGTCGGGGTGGAACATCCCGCTCATCCCCAAGGGGGCGACGCCGAACGGATACGCGCTTTTCTGGCCGAGGATTTCGACCTCGGTGACGGCGGTAATGCCCTCGTCAACGGTGCGCGGGGTGATCCGCACGTTGTCGAGCGCGGTGTAGTTGCGCGCCAGCCCGACATCCCGCCCGATCCCGCCATCGAGATATTCGAACACGAAATGCGGCAGCTTGCGCCGTGCGCCCTCGCGGAAATCGGCGAATGACGCGTACTGCGCCGGAAGGTCAGGTCTGTCGATGGGTTGTGCCACGTGTGTCTCCCGCTGGTTTTCGGGAAACTTGCGCCGGGGGCGGACAAAAGAAAAGCCCCGGCGCAGGGGCCGGGGCCTTCCGACAGGCGATGCGCTTATTTCGTGGCGAGCAGGTCGCGGATCTGGGTCAGCAATTCTTCCTGCGTCGGACCGGCGGGCGCGGCCTCCACCGCTGCTGCTTCTTCGCGTTCCATTGCCGCCTTGGCGGTGTTCATCGCTTTCACGATCATGAACAGGATCCATGCCACGATCAGAAAGGAAATCAGCGCATTGGCGAACACGCCCCACTGAATGACCGCTGCACCGGCTTCCTCGGCTGCGGCCAGCGACGCGTATTCGCCCTCACCCAGAACCGTAAAGATGTCGGTGAAATCGACGCCGCCGGTGACATAGCCGACGACCGGCATCATGATGCCGTTCACCAGTGTCGTGACGATGGTCGTGAACGCCGCCCCGATGATGATCCCGACCGCCATGTCGAGCACGTTGCCCTTGACGGCGAATTCCTTGAATTCCTTCAACATTCTCTATCCCTCTGAGTGTTCAGCGCCCATAATCCGGCTGGCCGGTTCCTTACACTGGAATGCGGCGGATGTGCGACTGTTTTTTGTCGGTCAGGCCCTCAGCACGCCGCCCGTGGCCTTTTCGACATTGGCGATGACCTTGGCAGCGACAGACTCGATCTCCTGATCGGTCAGGGTGCCTGACCGGGGCTGGAGCCGGACGGAAATCGCGACCGACTTGCGGCCCTCTCCCAGTTGTGCCGCGGCCTTCGTCCCGCCGAACACGTCGAACACCGATGCGCTGTCGATCAGCACCTTGTCGGCAGTGCGCGCGGCTTTCAGGATCGCCTCTGCCTCGACCTCCGCGCCGACGACGAAGGCGAAATCGCGTTCCACCGCCTGATAGTCGGAGATGACGAGCGCCGGGCGGGTTTTCGCCTTTGCTTTGGGGAACGGTGCCTCTTCAAGATAGATCACTGCTGCGACGGCGGGGCCCTTCACGTCCATCGCGGCCAGCACCTTCGGATGCAATTCGCCGAACACCGCCAGCGTCACCTTCGGGCCGAGCTTCAGCGCCGCCGACCGGCCGGGGTGGAACCAGTCCGGGGCCTCGCGCACCGTCATCAGGCGGTCTACCGGCGCGCCGATGGCGGCGAGCGCCGCCTCTGCATCGGCCTTCGCGTCATGCAGATCGACCATGCGCCGCGATCCGGTCCAGTCGCGCGGGGCGGTGGCACCGACGCGGATCATTGCGGCGACCATGCGCTGTTCCTCCGGCTCCGGCCCGAAATATTCCGCGCCGACCTCGAACAGGCCCAGATCGGCGCTGCCGCGTGCCTGATTGCGCGCCGCCGCCGCCAGCAGGGCGGGCAAAAGCGAGGGGCGCATGTCGGACAGTTCGGATGAAATCGGATTTTCCAGCTTCAACAGAGGATCGCCGCCGCCGAACAGCTTTGCCTCCTTATCCGAAACGAAGGAATAGGTGACGCATTCATTAAGGCCGAGCGCGGCCAGGGTCCGCCGGGCCATCGCGGTGCGTTTCTGCATCGGTTTCAGGACGGCCCCGGCGACGCCCGGCGCGCGGGTCATCGGGCGGGCGACGAGCTTGGTCAGCGATGCGACGCGGGCGATTTCCTCCACCAGATCGGCCTCACCCTTCACATCCGGGCGCCAGGACGGGACGGCAACGTCATAGCCGCCGTCTCCCTCGGTCGCGGTGAAGCCGAGATCGGTCAGGATCTTCACCTGCGCCGCCGCGTCGATATCCATGCCCACAAGGCTGGCGGTGCGGTTCGGTGTCAGACGATAGCTGCGCGCCGTGTCCGGCACTGCGCCTGCGGTGACCATTTCGGACGGCTCGCCGCCGCAGATTTCCATGATCAGCCGGGTCGCCATGTCCACGCCGGGGGCGCAGGAGGTAGGGTCGATCCCCCGCTCGAACCGATAGCGGGCGTCGGAGTTGATCTTCAGCCGCCGCCCGGTCGCTGCGGTGATGATCGGGTCCCAATACGCGCTTTCGACGAACACATTTACCGTCTCCGCCGTGCAGCCGGTGGCCGCCCCGCCCATTACGCCCGCGATGCTTTCCGGGCCGTGATCGTCGGAAATCGCCAGCATGTCGGCGGCGAGGGTGTAGTCCTTGTCGTCGAGCGCGGTCAGCCGCGATCCCGCTTCGGCCCAGTGGACGCGCAACCCGCCCTGCACCTTGTCCACATCGAACACGTGCAGCGGGCGGTTGCGGTCGAAGGTGAAGAAATTGGTCACATCGACCAGCGCCGAAATCGGGCGGAGGCCGATGGCCCGCAGCCGCTTTTGCAGCCATTCGGGCGAGGGGCCGTTCTTCACGCCCCGGATCACCCGGCCACAGAACACCGGCGCGGCGGAGATTGCATCGTCGTCGATGGTCACGGCCACGGGGCAGGGGAAGCTGCCTGCGACGGGTTCGACCGCCGGGGTGACGACCCGGCCCAGCCCGCGCGCTGCCAGATCGCGCGCCACCCCGGCGACACCCAGCGCATCGGGGCGGTTCGGGGTGATGGCAATTTCGATCACCGGATCGTTCAGCCCGGCATAGTCGATATAGCGCACGCCCAGCGGCGCATCGGCGGGCAGGTCGATGATCCCGTCATGGTCGTCGGAGATCATGAGTTCGCGTTCCGAACACAGCATCCCGTTCGATTCGACACCGCGAATGACGCCGGGTTTCAGATCGACGCCGGTGCCGGGCACATGGGTGCCGGGGGCGGCGAACACGCCCACAAGGCCGGTGCGGGCGTTCGGTGCGCCGCAGACGACCTGAACTTCTTCGGAGGGCTTGTCCGGCCCGTTCGGCCACGCCTCCACCCGGCAGAGGCGGAGGCGGTCGGCATCGGGATGCGGCCTCGCCTCGATCACCCGGCAGATGGTGAACGCACCGAGCGTCGCGGCGGGGTCCTCCACCCCTTCCACCTCCAACCCCAGATCGGTGAGGGCATAGAGAATGTCATCAAGGCGCGCATCCGTTTCCAGATGGGTTTTCAGCCAGCTCAGCGTGAATTTCATGGGTCAGGTCCGGGCGTGTTGTGCAGATGACGCGCGTTTAGCGGATTATGGGGGGG
>CAYGRU010000019.1:0-62796 GCA_964352385.1 uncultured Candidatus Planktophila sp. | reverse complement strand
GAACTCACCCTCAACGACACGCAGATCACCGACATTGCCCCCCTCGCCGCGCTCACGGACCTGACCGAACTCTCACTCCTCAACACCCAAATCACCGACATCGCCCCACTTGCCCACATGGGCGCGATGCAGTCGCTATACCTCTCCAACACGCAAATCACCGACTTCTCTCCCCTTGCTCGCATGGAGGCGATGAAGACGCTTTCCCTTGGCGCTTCGCAATTTTCCGACATCGCTTTCCTCGCCCACATGAAGGCGATGGACTGGCTATATCTTGCCGACACGCAGATCACCGACATCACCGGCATCGCCGACATGGAGGCGATGCATACGCTTTTCCTCTCCAACACGCAGATCACCGACATTACCCCCCTCGCCCGCATGACGGCGATGCAGAGGCTCTCCCTCGACAACACGCAGATCACCGACATCACCCCCCTTGCCCGAATGGTGGCGATGCAAAGGCTTTACCTGTCCAGGACACAGGCCGATCTTGGCGCGTTGGTGGCACCGGATGCGGCATGGGCGGTGGAGGATCGGGCGCTTTTCGATCTGGAATTCAGGGATACCCCCCTGACGGAGGAGGGGGGCGTGCTGCACGGCATTTATGAGGAGGGATTGAAGGACAAGGCGCGCACGGCGAAGGCGCTGTCGCTGTTGCGTCAGGCGCGGGATCGGAAGGGGCCGCCGCCGCCGCCGGAGGCTCGACCAGAGGATCATGACTTTGACATCGCGTCCGATGGGCGGGTCAGGTTGGTTGATGCGCCGCTGGGCAATGACGCGGATCAGGCGGCGTTGCAAGCCGATCTGGCGCGAAGTGCCAAGGAATTGGCGGCGGCGCTGGCGGGGTCCAATGAGTTTGGCGCTTTGGCGGATGATGCGCAGCGCTATGCTGAGGTGCTGTCGCGCGAACCGGGGGAGATTGGGGCGAAGCTGGTCTGGTCCCTTGCCAATCGGTTTCGCGCCGCGCTGACAGCGCAGGAGGCGGCGGAGCGGGACGGGCGGTTGAACGATCTTATGCCGCCACTGGCAAAGGCCGCATTGGATGGCGTCGTCGTGGTGGGTGGACCGTGGCTCCTCGACCATCCGGGGGTGGCGGCGGTGGAGGCGCAGGCCCGTGCTTACCGCGCCATGCCGGGTGATGAAGCGGAGGTGGAGGCCGCCCTGCCGGTGATTGAAGGGGCCACCGCGAACGCTGATCTGATTGAGCCGGAAGCGGTGGAACCTGCGGAGGCGAATGCGCGGATATACGGGATTGGCGGGCCTTTGGGCGATTTGTCAAAGGACTTTGTGAAACGCTGGACCCACGGGTTTGTCACGTTCCTTCTTCGCGCTCCGGGGAAGGCGATCAAGTGGACGACAAAAGGCTTCATCTTTGTTGGAAGCGTTGGAGGTGGTGTCGCAATTATTGCCAAGATCATTCTTACGAATGAAGCGGCCTTGCGCAGCTATTTGACAGTCACACACCCAAACGCGCTTGGTTATTTTGAGAAGCTGGTCGATCTTTTCAGGATGGCTGGGATGTGATCTCCGCGCACCGCTGTCAGGGCAGTGCCCGACCTCGGGTGGCGCATCGCGCCCTCCCGGGGGGAGGTCGGGCGCGGCCCGGGCAAGGGGCCCGGGCGAGCGGAGCGGAATGACAGAACTGCGCTCAGAGTGGTCATGGGCAGCAACCCCGCAAGGGATCGCGTTCATGGAGAAACTTGGGGCAGTCTGGGCGACGCTGGTCCGCCTGATGTATTGAGGCGGCAGCCGCCCGGCTACCCCACCGGAGGTTGAGGCCCCGGCTCAGGACCGGGGCGACGGGTGGGGGCGTGCGTTTCGGCACCGCTGTCATCCCCGCGCCGATATACGCAATCAGATGGGACGCCGCGCGTGGGGGCGATAAAGGGCGGATGCTCGGCCCCCGCACCCCGCCGTCCCGGCCTTGCGCCGGGACCCCGACGAACGGCTTGGCGCACTCAATTTCGAGGCCCCGGCTCAGGGCCGGGGCGGCGGGGAAATGAACCCCCGGCCCCGCTATTGCAGCACCAGTTCCACCCGCCGGTTGGCGCTGCGGCCTTCTTCGGTGGCGTTGGAGGCGCGGGGGGCCAGGAAGGCGATGCCTTGCGGGGCGAGTTGCGATGCCTCGACCCCCGGCACCTCCGCCAGTTTCGCGGCGACCGCTTCGGCGCGGGCGAGGGACAGTTTCAGATTCGCGTCCAGCCCGCCCTGATTGTCGGTGTGGCCGACCACGAGGAAGCGCAGGTCCGGGCGGCCCTTCAGCAGCGTCGCGGCCTGGGTCAGCGCCTCGCCCGACGCGCCTGTCAGGGTGGCGGAGCCGGGTTCGAAATCAATCCCCTCCAGCACCGCATGGCCCGCCTCGGTCAACTGGCGGGCAATCGCGAACAGGCGGGCCTCGCCGGGTTTCGCGCGGGGCGGCGGCGCGTCGCCGCCTGCCGTCATCCGCTCCGGCAGCGCCTCGCCCTCGACCGAAATCACCTGCACGAACAGCTTGCCGCCCTGCCGCGAGGCGATGATCCCGGCGTGACGCCCGGCGGCCGGGTCCGACACCGCGAGATAACGGAAATCGGCGAGGTCGAAGCGCATTTTCGGCGGCTCCGCCAGATAGACATTGAACCGGAAATCAAAGCCGCCGCATTCATCGCCCGCGCAGGCGAAGGCGGTCTGATAGCCCAGCGCCTCGAACCGCCGCTGATAGTTGCGCACGGCTTCGAGGGTGGAGACTTCGCCCGGCACCTCGTAGACCAGTTCGCGGATGCGGCCCTCGATCTCCTCCACCGGTTGCGCGTCCTTGGTGAAGCGGGCGACCGGCATCCGGTAGGCATCGAAATTGCGCAGCAGGAAATGCGTCAGCACCGCGCCGTCAAGCGCCCCGAATTCAGGGGTGAAATCCTGCTCGGCATCCTGCGCCAGCGCGGGCAGCGCCCCGATCAGCAGGCACAGCGCAAGTGCGGCGCGCAGGATCACCGCGCCATCCCGTGATAATCGGCATTCGGGCGCATCGCGATGGCAGATGCCATGCGGTTGGTCATGTTGAAGAACGCCGCCACCTCGGCAATGTCCCAGATCGCTCGGTCGGCGAACCCGGCATCGCGCAATGCCTGACGGTCGGCTTCCTCGATCAGCGCGCTGCCGATCGTCACCTTCACCGCGAAATCGAGCATCGCGCGCTGGCGCGGCGGCAGGTCGGCATGGCGGTAGTTGGCGGCAATCGCCTCCGCCAGCGCCGGGTCGCCGGTCAACTGACGCAGCGCCGCGCCGTGGGCGACGAGGCAGTAATGGCAATGGTTCAGCGATGACACGGCGACCGCGATCATCTCCCGCTCCGCCTTGCTCAGATCGCTCTCGCCCAGCATCAGTGCGTTGTACATCTGGCTGAAGGCGCGCAGGCGGTCGGGGGCAAAGCCATAGGCGGCCAGCACATTCGGCACCATGCCCAGCTTTTCACGGCACACATCGTAATAGCGCGCGATGTCATCCGGCAAAGGGTCGGCGGCGGGCAGGTCCAATGCGGTTATGCCCTTGGCGCTGTCGGTCATCTCGGTCCCCTATTCGGTTGCGGCACGGTAATGGTATCGCGCCGTTACCGTCATGCCCAACGCGAGATAAAGCGCATTGGCGGCAGTATTGTGACTTGTGGTGGCAAGCGCGAACATCGGCGCGCCCGCCTCCAGCCCGAACCGGGCGGCGGCGGCCATCAACATGCGCGCGGCCCCTTGGCGGCGATGATCGGCCAGCACCTCAACCGCGTGGATCATCGCGACGCCGTCATGGATCGCAACAAAGGCCACACCCGCCGGGCGGTCGCCGATGCGTGCCAGCAGGTATTGTTTCGGCCCCGTGACCCTGTCCATCACCGCGCGCCGGGCCGGGCCGATGCCCCCGGCGGACCAGATATCGTCCATCAGCGCAACCCGGATATCGCCCCGGATGACGCGCGCCGTTTCTGGCCGATCATCCAACAGGGCCTCGGTCGGGCAGGTGTAGATCGGGCTGCGGTCGGTGACGACAAACCCCCGCGCCGCGAGCGCGGCATCAAGGTCTGCGTCCTGTTCTGTAAGCTGGAACAGCCGCGTCTGGTCCCACGCGCGCATCGCGGCGATGGCATGGTCGATTTCGGCATCGGGTGCGATCCGCCGCGCCGCCGAAACCCGCTGGCCGCCGCCGACCCCGCGCCGCAGCCGCCAGCCTGCCTGATCGACAGTTTCGGCGGCGGGCCAGGTCGCCTCCAGCACCGCCAGCAGATCGGGGGCCAAATCGGCGGCGGGCGCGGTCATCCCTTTTCCCGCATCAGCCGGGCCTTGTCGCGCTGCCAGTCGCGCTGCTTTTCGGTGTCGCGCTTGTCATGCATCTTCTTGCCCTTGGCGATGCCGAGCGACAGTTTCGCGATGCCCTTTTCGTTGAAATAAAGCTTCAGCGGCACCAGCGTCGCGCCTTCGCGCCCGATGCCCTGCCACAGGCGCGCGACCTCTCGCTTGTGGGCCAGCAGCTTGCGGCGACGGCGTTCATCATGGCCAAAGGTCTTGGCCTTGTCATAGGCCGGGATATAGCTGTTGATGAGCCATAATTCACCGCCTTCGACATTGGCATAGCTTTCGGCGATCTGCGCCTTGCCTTCGCGCAGCGATTTCACCTCGGACCCATGCAGCATGATCCCGACCTCGAGGTCATCCTCGATGAAGTAATTGTAGCGGGCCTTCCGGTTCTCCGCCGCAATCTTCTGGTTCGGGTCTTTCTTCGGGGCCATCGGGCAAGCGGCTTTCGGTTGGGTCGGTGGCGGGATGGGTGCGCAGCCGCCAATGCGGAAAGGTGGGCCGAAACCCACCCAGCCGCAAGGGGCGGTCGGTCAGTTCAGGATCCCGGCGAACACCATCGCATCGCGGATGGCCGCCTTGGTTTCCGGCAGCGCCGTGGTGATCGGCGAGCGGACATCCTCGGTGCAGCGCCCCAGAAGCGACAGGCCGTATTTTGCGCCGACCACACCGGGTTCGAGAAAGATCGCGCGGTGCAGCGGCATCAGCCGATCCTGCATTTCCAACGCCTTGTCCCATTCGCCCGCCGACAATGCGTTCTGGAATTCGGCGCAGGCGCGCGGCGCGACATTGGCAGTGACGGAGATGCAGCCGGAGCCGCCATGCGCACGATGGCCGAGCGCCTGCGGATCCTCCCCCGTCAACTGGATGAAATCCAGCCCGCAGGATGCGCGCAGATCCGACACCCGGCTGACATCGCCGGTGGAGTCTTTCACGCCTGCGATGTTGGGCAGCTTCGACAACTTGCCCATCGTCTCCGCGCTCATGTCGATCACCGACCGGCCCGGAATGTTGTAGATGATGATCGGGATGTCGGCGGCATCGTTCAGCGCGGTGTAATGTTCGATCAGCCCGCGCTGCGTCGGCTTGTTGTAATAGGGCGTGACGACCAGCGCACCATCCGCGCCGACCTTCTGCGCGAACTGGACGAAGCGGATCGCCTCAGCGGTGTTGTTGGACCCGGCACCGGCGATCACCGGAATGCGCCCGGCGACAGTCTTCACCACGATTTCGATCACATGCTCATGCTCTTCATGGCTCAGCGTCGGGCTTTCGCCCGTGGTGCCGACCGGAACGAGGCCGTGCGTGCCTTCGTCGATATGCCACTCCACGAGGTCTTTCAGCGCTTTTTCGTCCACGGCACCGTTGCGAAACGGGGTGACGAGCGCGGGAAGCGAGCCTCTGAACATGACGTATCCTTCGGGTTTGTGGTTGTGCCGGTCCTCTTGCCGGGCGGGCGGAACCTATAGGGGTGCGCGGATTCCTGCAAGAACGTGACTGGCATCGGGCGGTGAGGATGGTATCCTGCCCCCACGCCGTCCAAATCATGAGGTTACTCGCCGTGCGCGCACTGGTTCTTTCACTGATTCTTCTCGGCTTTTCCATGCTGGGGGCGTCGCCTGCCCTTGCCGTGACCGGCGCGCAGGCTGCGCAGGTCGCGGCGATGATGGCGGCGGCGGATCGCAAGGACTGGGGGCAGGCCCGCCAGATCGCGCAGCAGACCGGCAGTCAGGCCGCGGTCGATCTTTACGAGTGGCGGCTTCTGTCGGCGGGCATGGAGGCCGGTTGGGGGCAGTATCGCGATTTCGTCAGCCGCCTGCCCGACTGGCCGAACCTGAAAAATATCCGTGCCGAAGGCGAACGCACGATGCCGCGCGGCGTGACGCTGGCCGAGATTGATGCCTTTGTCGGCAGCGAGGGCATTCAGACCGGGTCAGGTGCAATCCGCCGTGCCGAGGCGTTGATTGACCTTGGCCGCACGGCGGAAGCGGACGAGCAGATCATCCGTGCCTGGCGCGAGTTGTCGCTGACACCGGACGAAGCGGCGACGTTCCGCAGTCGGTTCAGCGGCGATATCCGCCCGCATCATCAGGCCCGCGCCGACATGCTGTTGTGGCGGGGATTGACCGGCGAGGCCCTGGCGATGAAGCCGCTGGTATCATCCGGCTGGGCCGCGCTGATCGAGGCGCGGGTGCGCCTGCGGCGACAGGCCAATGGCGTGGACGCGGCAATTGGCGCGGTTCCCGCCGAATTGGCCGGTGACCCCGGCCTCGCTTATGAGCGGTTCCTGTGGCGGATGCGCAAGGATATCTATGACGGCGCGCTGGAATTGCTGAAGGCGCAGACCGGGTCCGCCACCACGCTGGGGCAGCCGGAGGTTTGGGGGCCGAGGCGTGCACTTCTGGCGCGGCGGCTCTATCGGCAGGGGCAGCATATCGAGGCCTATAACCTCGCCAACCAGAACCACATGACGGGCGGGTCAGAATATGCCGATCTGGAATGGTTCGCCGGATGGATCGCCCTGCGCAAAATGAACGACCCGGACCGCGCCATCGCGCATTTCACCCGCTTCACGGCGGCGGTCGAAACCCCGATCAGCCTTGGTCGGGGGCATTACTGGATGGGCCGCGCCTATGAGGCGAAGGGCGACACGGCGCAGGCCCGCGAATGGTATCAGCGCGGCGCGGAACATCAGACCAGCTTTTATGGCCAGTTGGCGGCGGAGGCGATCGGCGCGCCGGTCGACCCTTTCCTGACGCAGGGACCGAGTGGCAACTGGCAGCAGGCGAGTTTTGCCGGGCGCAGTGTGGCGGAGGCTGCGCGGCTGCTTGCAATGGCGGGCGACGACCGGCGCACGCACTGGTTCTTGACCCATATCGCCTCCACCCTTTCCAGCGCCGACGATCTGGCCGGGATCGCGCATCTGGCGACCGAGCTGAACCGCGATGATGCCGCCATCCGCATCGCCAAGAATGCAACGCGCAAGGGGCACCTGATTGCGGGATATTATTATCCCGTCACCGGCCTTGCGCAGTTCAACCGGGGGGTGGAGCCGGCACTGGCAATGGCCATCGCCCGGCAGGAAAGCGAGTTGAACCCGCAGGCGATCAGCCCCGCAGGGGCGCGCGGCCTGATGCAGTTGATGCCCGCAACCGCCAAACGCGTCGCCGGTTGGGTCGGCGTCGGTTATTCGAAGGACCAGCTTACCAGCGATTGGCAGTATAACGCGACGCTCGGGCAGACCTATCTGGCGCGCCGCCTGTCGGAATATGAAGGATCGGTCGCAATGGCGGCGGCGGCCTATAATGCCGGAGCGGGGCGCGTGGACCAATGGATCGGCCAGTATGGCGACCCACGCACCGGGGCCATTGACTGGATCGACTGGATCGAGACGATCCCCTTCAACGAGACCCGCAATTACGTGCAGCGGGTTCTTGAAGGGCTGAACATCTATCGCAACCGGATCGCCGGAACGCCGGTCGCCTTCAACACAAGGCGCGATGCGCTGGGGCAGTAAGGGGCCATCATGCCGATCAGAACCTGCGTTTTCGACGCCTACGGCACCCTTTTCGATGTTGCCGCAGCGGCGCGCATCGCGGCGGCGGAGCCGGGGCGGGAGGCTTTTGCCGCCGCCTGGCCCGCGCTGGCGCAGACGTGGCGGCTGAAACAGTTGCAATATTCGTGGCTGCGCGCCGTGACCGGCGCGCATTGCGATTTCTGGCAGGTGACGCAGGACGGGCTGGATTTCGCGCTGGAATCCGCCGGGCTGGATGATCCCGCGCTGCGCGAACGATTGCTGGCGCTATACTGGGAATTGCAGGCCTATCCCGAAGTCCCCGCGATGCTGTCGGCGTTGAAGGATGCGGGATATGCCACAGCGATCCTGTCCAATGGCTCCCCCGCAATGCTGGACGGTGCGGTCGGCAGCGCGGGCATCGGCGATCTGCTCGACGATGTGCTGAGCGTGGAAACGGTCGGCGTCTTCAAGCCGCATCGCTGCGTCTACGATCTGGTCCAGACCCGTTTCGGCGGGACCGCTGCCGAGGTGCTGTTCGTGTCGTCGAACGGATGGGATGCGGCGGGAGCGGCGGGATACGGGTTCAATACGGTCTGGGTGAACCGGGCGGCGGAACCGATTGACAGATTGCCGTGGAAGCCGACAACAGTCGTCCCCGACCTGACAACCATACCCGACATCGCAAAGGCCGCACGATGAAGACGTTTCAGACGAAGGACGGATTGACCCTCGCCTATGGCGACGCGGGCGAGGGGCCGGGCCTGCCATTGCTCTGCCTCGCGGGGCTGACCCGCAACAGCAGCGATTTCGATTTCATGGTTGATGCCATCGGGCCGGGGCGACGGATCATCCGGCTTGACAGCCGCGGGCGCGGCGCGTCGGACCATGACCCGAATTTCAACAATTACAACGGGATGGTGGAGGCCGGGGATGCGCTGGCGCTGCTCGACCATCTTGGTGTCGAGAAGGCGGTGATCGTCGGATCGTCGCGCGGTGGCATCCTCGCGATGATCATCGCCGCCACCGCGCCGGCGCGCATCGCGGGTGCTGTGCTGAACGATGTCGGGCCGGTGATCGACCCGACCGGGCTGACCAAAATCATGGGCTATCTCGGATTGCCGCCCAAGGCGAAGACACTGGCAGAGGCGGCGGAGGGTATGGCCGCCGCGTTCGGCCACCAGTTCCCCGGCGTCGGCCCTGATTTCTGGCAGGCCTGGGCGGAGCGGGGCAATACCGTCACGACGGACGGGCTGGCGCTGAATTATGATCCGAAATTGCGCGATGCGACCCTGGCGCAGATCGCTGCCGCTGATCCGAACGGGCCGGGCCTCTGGCCCCTGTTCGCGGCCCTCGGTCCGGTGCCGACGCTTTTGCTGAAGGGCGAATTTTCCGACCTGCTGACGGACGAGACGGTGGCGGCGATGCTGGCGGCAAAGCCTGACCTGCGCACCGCCATCGTCGCCAACCGGGGCCATATCCCGCGTCTGGACGAACCGGATGCGATCGGACCGATCACCGCTTTCCTGAAAGACCTCGATGCCTGATGCGATTTCCATTGACGATATCCACGCCGCTGCGGGCCGTCTGAAGGGGCACGCGCGCGTCACACCGATGCTTGAATCCGATGCGCTGAACATCCTTGCCGGGCGGCGGGTGCTGGTGAAGGCGGAATGTCTGCAACGCACCGGATCGTTCAAATTCAGGGGCGGGTGGAGCGCGGTGAGCGCCCTGCCCGAAGAAGGGCGTCGCCGGGGCGTCATCGCCTTTTCGTCAGGCAATCATGCGCAGGGCGTCGCGCTGGCGGCGAAACTGCACGGCGTGCCCGCCGTCATCATCATGCCCGCCGACGCACCGCAGGTGAAGATCGCCAATACCCGCGGGTTCGGCGCGGAGGTCGTGCTCTATGACCGTTGGTCCGAAGACCGCGACGCGCTGGGCGCGAAACTGTCGGCGGACCGGGGGCTGACCCTGATCCGCCCCTATGACGAGCCGATGGTTATGGCCGGGCAAGGCACCACCGGGCTGGAGATCGCGGCGCAGGCGGCGGAGATGGGCGTGGCAGAGGCGGACGTGATCGTCTGCTGCGGCGGCGGCGGCCTGACATCCGGCATTTCCATCGCGCTGGAGGCCGTCGCGCCGGGCCTGCGGGCACGCCCGGCGGAACCCTACGGATATGACGATGTCGCGCGATCGCTGATCGCCGGGCGGCGGGAGCGGAACGAGGGCACCGAAAGTTCCGTTTGCGACGCGATCGTGACCCCCATGCCGGGGGCGCTGACCTTTCCGGTGATGCAGCGGCTGTGCGGCCCCGGTTTGGTCGTTGCGGATGAGGAAGCACGCTGCGCAATGGCAACCGCGTGGAAGCACCTGAAACTGGTGGCGGAGCCGGGCGGCGCGGTCGCGCTGGCGGCGGTGCTGTTTCGGCGCGACCAGATCGAGGGCGATGCTGTCATTTGCACCATCTCTGGCGGCAATGCCGACCCCGCGATGTTTTCGGGTGCGCTCTCAGATTATGGCGACGCGCCATGACCGGCGCGCGCTGAATGGACACCGAATACCGCAAGGGTGTCATCCTGGTCGCCATCGGTGCGCTGCTGTTCGCGCCGGACAGTCTGATGCTGCGGCTGATGGCGCTGGACCAATGGCCGACACTGTTCTGGCGCGGGCTGGTCGGCGGTGGCGCGATCACGCTGCTGCTGTTCTGCCTGCATGGAAGCCGCTATCCCGCGCGCATCAGGGCGCTGGGGCTGAACGGCGTCGCCTTTGTCATCGTGTTCTGTGCCACGTCTTTCTGTTTCGTCTTTGCGGTGCGTGAAACCAGTATCGCGAACACGCTTTTCATCGTGTCCACTTCGCCGGTCTTTTCTGCACTGATTTCCTGGGCGGTGCTGGGCGAGCGGCCCGACCGGCGAACCGTGCGCACCATCGTGCTGGCGCTCGGCGGGGTCGGGATCATCGCTTATGGCGGGGCGAGCGAGGAAGGCGGGCCGAATACGCTGGCGGGGGATCTGGCGGCGCTGGGCGCGGCCTGCATGCTCGCCTCATCCTTCGTGATCGCGCGCACCGTCCGACCGCTCGACATGACGCCGCTGGTCGGGCCGTCCGGGTTGGTCAGCGCGGCCATCGCATCGCTGTTCGTCGCCGATTTCACGATCCCGGAGGCAACGATTCCACCCATGCTGGCGATGGGCATCCTCATCATGCCGGCGGCGACCCTCTGCCTGACGCTCGGCCCGCGCTACATTCCCGCGCCCGAAGTCAGCCTTCTGATGCTGATCGAGGCGGTCGTCGGGCCACTGATTGTCTGGTGGGCGCTGCGCGAATATCCCGGCGACATGACCATGATCGGTGGCGGGATCGTCCTCGCCGCAATCGGCTGGTCGAGCCTTGAGCGCCTGATGCAACGATCCGGCCGCCTGCAAAGCTGAATTTTTTCTGAACAGCGCAAAAAAAGATCGCTTGCAGCCAGATATGACGCGGATTTTTCACGCCCAAGTCACGCCAGCCTCTCAATAGTCATTCCTATCAGCTCGGTGGGCGATAGGCGTAGCTGAAATGATATTGGTAGACGGCTTGACGGTGGATGGCCTTTCGGGCGGTGCATATTGGCAATATGCCGACCGGAATACAGGCCGCCACAGCGGTAAGAGACGACCGTGTCAATCATCCGAACCCGTGATTGTGGGGGTTCACGTACTGGCCTCCGACAGATTTGTCGGAGGCCATTTTTATGTGCCATCTGATTTGTCACGCACTGCGTCGCGCCGATGCCCGAAACGCTCACGCTGTTGTCACGCCGAATCGTTAACCGTCTCTTTACCGGCAGATTTCGCCGGGTGAGACGAAACTGATTGATGCAGACCTTTTCCGGGGACTGACATGCCGCATCGGCCATCGCGGGATTTGCCTGCAGGCCGCCAACAGGTGCCGGTATGGTGGGGGGTGACCTTCGCCGCAGTCTCCATCCCTCGCGGCGCGCGGTTCTGGTCCCGGAACCCGTCCCCTCCACTGGCCCCCGGTCCCACAGCCGGGGGCCACTTTTTTGTCGATGGCACGAAGGCTTACCCGTTCATGCGGATCGTGGCATTGGTCGGATCATAGGGACTGTCCTCGACCACCTCGCAATCCCACAATTCGCGGTTCATGCGGACCTTCAGCTTCGTGCCAACGGCGGTCAGGTCGGGCCGGGCATAGCCGATGCCGATCTGCTTGCCGAAATGCACCGAATAGCCGCCAGAGGTCAGGCGACCGATCTTCTCGCCATTCAGCAGCAGCGCCTCCTTGCCCCAGGGATCGGTATCGTCCGGGCCGTCGATCAGCAGGGTGACGCATTTCGCGCGCACGCCCTTGTCGATCATCGCTTGCTTGCCACGGAATTCCTTGTCCATGTCGATGAACCGGTCGAGGCCGGATTCCAGCGGTGTCGCATCGCGGCCAAGGTCCGATCCGAAGGCACGATAGGATTTTTCCTGCCGCAACCAGTTCTGCGCGCGGGCACCGCACAGTTTCAACCCGTGCGCCTCGCCTGCCTTGGTGATGAGGTCGAAGAGGTAATTCTGCATTTCGATCGGGTGATGCAGCTCCCATCCCAATTCACCGGTATAGGCGACGCGGATCGCCTTCACCGGGCACATGCCGAGGTCGATGTTCTTGGCGCTAAGCCACGGGAACGCCTTGTTGGTCAACGCGGTATCGGGGTCGGCATCGACGATGATCGCCTTCAGGATGTCACGCGATTTCGGCCCGGCGATGGCAAAGACGCCCCATTGGGTCGACACATCCTGCACTTCGATCCAGCCGAATTCATCCCGCTTCTTCGCGGCTTCCTTCTTCATGTAATCACTGTCATAGGCCTGCGCCGCGCCTGCCGTGACGACGTAGTACTCATCCTCCGCCTCGCGCACGATGGTGAATTCGGTGCGGATCGTGCCCGCATCGGTCAGGCCATAGGTCAGGTTGATGCGCCCGATCTTCGGCAGCTTGTTGCAGGTCAGCCAGTCGAGGAATTGCGTCGCGCCCGGCCCGGCGATGCGGTGCTTGGTGAATGCCGTCGCGTCGAACAGGCCCGCGCCGGTGCGGACGGCCTTCGCTTCCTCCACCGCGTATTGCCACCAGCCACCGCGCCGGAAACTGCGCGAAGCGTGATCGTCGAACCCCATCGGCGCGAAATAATTCGGACGCTCCCACCCGTTCACCTGCCCGAACTGCGCGCCTGCCGCCTGCATCCGCTCATAACAGGGCGCGGTGCGGAGGGGCCGCGCGGCTTCGCGCTCCTCATCGGGGTGATGGAGGATGAAGACATGCTCATAGCATTCCTCGTTCTTCTTCTGCGCATATTCGCGGTTCACCCATTTGCCATAGCGGCGCGGGTCGAGCGACCACATGTCGATCTCCGCCTCGCCCTCCACCATCATCTGCGCCATGTAGTGGCCGGTGCCGCCGGCGGCGGTGATCCCGAAGGAAAAACCTTCCGCGAACCAGAAATTATCGACGCCCGGCGCGGGGCCGACCAGCGGGTTGCCATCGGGGGTATAGCATATCGGGCCGTTGAAATCGTCTTTCAGCCCAACCGCCTCGGATGACGGGATGCGGTGGATCATCGCCAGATACTCCGCCTCGATCCGCTCCAGATCGAGGGGGAAGAGGTCGGCGCGGAAACTGTCCGGCACGCCGAACTTGAACCGGGCAGGCGCGCCCCGCTCATAGGGGCCGAGGATCCAACCGCCGCGTTCCTCGCGCACGTACCATTTGGCGTCGGCATCACGCAGCACAGGGTGTTCGCCGTGGGTCTTGCGGTATTCGACCAGTGCGGGGTCAGGCTCCGTCACGATGAACTGATGTTCGACCGGCATCGCGGGGATGTAGCAGCCGATCATCGCGGCGGTGCGCTGCGCGTGGTTGCCGGTGGCGGTCACGACATGTTCGCAGGTGATGGTGAACGTCTCGTCAGACGGCACCAGATTGCCGCCCTTTTCCACCATCTTCACGCATTTGACGACCCATTCGCCATTGACGCGCTCGAACCCGTCAACCTGCACCTTGCGGATGATCTCCACCCCCCGCTGACGCGCGCCCTTGGCCATCGCCATCGTGACATCGGCGGGGTTAATGTAACCATCGGTCGGGTGATAGATCGCGCCTTTCAGGTCTTCGGTCCGCACCAGCGGCCAGCGATCCCTGATCTGCGCAGGAGTCATCCATTCGAAGGGAATCCCCGCCGCCTCGGCGTTGGAGCCGTAGAGCATGTATTCATCCATCCGGTCCTGCGTCTGCGCCATGCGCAGGTTGCCGACAACCGAAAAGCCTGCGTTCAGGCCGGTTTCCGCCTCAAGCGTCTTGTAGAATTTGACGCTGTAATCATGGATGTGGCTGGTCGCGTAGGACATGTTGAACAACGGCAACAATCCCGCCGCGTGCCAGGTGGAGCCGGATGTCAGCTCGTCCCGCTCCAGCAGCACCACGTCGGACCACCCGGCCTTCGCCAGATGATAGGCGATGGATGCGCCGACGGCACCCCCTCCGACAACGACAGCACGGGCATGGGTTCGCATGATTTTCTCCAACTTCAGACCTGCCGATTCCAGACGCCGAAAATGGGCCGGGATCAAGCCCCCCGACAGCATGGGCGCGACGCAGTGAAGCCCGTTTGCGCCCCACGCTTTCCGGCACCGGCAGCGTTAACGCTGATAAAACAAATTAACGCTGACTTTCATGGAATTTTGCCCGGTTTTGCGTGATCCCGGAAAGGTATCTGTAACCGGAGTAAATGTGATGTTCAGGATCGTTCTCGCCGCCGCCTTGACTGTAACCACCCTCGCAGCGCCCCTTGCCGCCACAGCAGGCGAACGTTTCACAGGCTGGCGCATCGGCGCGCATGTCGGCGGTGCGCTTGCGCAAACCGATTACCGCTTCGCGGATCGGGGCACGGTTGTGGGCACCGTGAACAACGCCAGCGGCATAGGCCCGCTCATCGGGATCAGCGGCGGCTATGACCATGCCGTGGCGGATTGGACCCTGGGGATCGCCGTCGCATTGGAGCGTGCCGTGGTGGACGAGGCGAGCAACACGCCGGTGTCGGGCGGGCAGGTCGTGACCGATACCGATTACATGTGGATGGCCCGGATCGGGCCGCGCGTCGGATACGCGGTCGGCGATGCGTTGATCTATGCCGAGGGCGGCCTCGTCGCCGCCTATGTCGACCAGACGATCAGCAGCCCGGTCGGGGTGATCGACGATGCCTCCGGCCATCTCGGCTGGACAGCGGGGATCGGCGCTGAACTGGCACTGACGGACCATCTGTCGGCGGTTGCCGAGGTCAGGATGTCGGACCTGTCGGCCTTCACTTATGATGCGGGACGGTTCAGCGCCCGAACCAGCGGGATGACGCGCGCGGTATCGGTCGGGATCACGTGGCGCTGGTGATGCGCGCCGCCTGATGCGGCCTTCAGGCCGTGGTGCCGCCCTGCGCCAGATCGGATACGTCGAACAGACCGCCCTCCGCCTCTCCGCTGCGGAACACGAGGTTGCGGTCGGCGGGGTCGCGTTTCACGTAATTCGTCCATGCCGTCGCGCAATGTTCGCTTTCGCCGCGAAGACAGGCGCAGGCCGTATCGATAAAGGCGGTCATAAACGACCAGACCAGCCGCCGCAGCGGATGCCGGGCGGTGCGCCGCGACAGGTGGCAGCGCGCGGAAAAGGTCATCGACGGATCGCCGAAGGTCAGAAAATTCAGAAATACGGAAGCCTTGAACAGGATAACCTCGCTGCATTCGCAGTTCCGGACATCCGGTGGCAGATCCGCTGCGGCGAGCCAGTGCAGCATCACCGAAAAGCTGGGCCTCGTTCGGGCACACAGCCGCCTTTGCCTGTGTCGATACTCTGCCATCACCGCTCCGATCGGATTTCACTCGATCCGTTAAGGGCGGAAGGTGCCGGTGAATTGGCAACGGAATGTCTATTTTCTGTGAAATTCTTGCGACGGTTAGCAGGGGTGGTTGAAGTGGTGTCAGAGCGCCATCAACAACCGCTCCGCCGTCGCCGGGGCATTGATCTGCCGCCAGCCGCCATCGGCATTCGCCGCATGACACAGCGCCAGAAAGGCGGACGTGCCGAGCATCAGGGGTGGCTCGCCAACTGCCTTTGACCGGCGGATCGTCAGTTCGCGGTTTTCACCCTTGGCCCAGAGCCGGACATTCATGACATCGGGCCGGTCCCCGGCGGTCGGGATCTTGTAGGTGGATGGCGCATGGGTTTTCAACGCGCCCGCCGCATCCCAGAACAGTTCCTCAGTCGTCAGCCAGCCAACGCCCTGAATGAACCCGCCCTCGACCTGGCCGAGGTCGATCGCCGGGTTCAGCGATTTGCCGACATCATGCAGGATGTCGGCACGCAGCATCCGGTTCTCGCCGGTCAGCGTGTCCAGAACCACCTCCGTCACCGCCGCGCCATAAGCGAAGTAATAGAATGGCCTGCCCCTCGCCGCCGCCTTGTCCCAGTGAATTTCGGGGGTCTTGTAGAACCCGGAAGCGGCAAGCGAGATGCGGGCGAAATAGGCACTCTTCACCGCCTCCGCCCAGGGCACCTGCCCCCCGGACCAGCGGATCATGCCATCCGCGAACACCGCATCCTCCGCCCCCAGATGCGCCGCGATGCGGGCCTTGATCTGATTGCAGGCATCCTTCACCGCCATGCCGTTCAGGTCTGACCCGGAGGACGCAGCAGTGGCGGAGGTGTTCGGCACCTTGTCGGTGCGGGTCGCGGTGATGCGGACAGCCGACGCGGCAAGGCCGAATTCGGCGGCGGCGACCTGCGCGACCTTTTGATAAAGGCCCTGCCCCATCTCCGTCCCGCCATGATTGAGCAGGACCGATCCATCCTGATAGACCAGCACCAGCGCCCCGGCCTGATTGAGATGCGAGGTGGTGAACGAAATCCCGAATTTCACCGGCGTCAGGGAAATGCCCCGCTTCAGAACCGGGCTGGCCGCGTTCCAGTGCGCGATCTCGTCCCGGCGCGCTGCATAGTCCGCGCTTTCCGCCAGTTCCGCGACGATCTCGTCGATCACGCAATCCTCGACAATCATGTGATAGGGGGTCGTGGCGCGGGTCGCGACAGCCCCCATCGGGTCATAGAAATTGCGGCGGCGCACGATCAGCGGATCGAGGCCGAGGTCATGCGCGATATGGTCCAGCATCCGCTCCGCCGCCAGCACGCCTTGCGGCCCGCCAAAGCCGCGAAACGCGGTCATCGACACAAGGTTGGTGCGACAGCGATGCGATGTGATCTCTGCCGCCGGATAGTAATAGGCATTGTCGGAATGGAACATCGCGCGGTCGGCAATGGCTGCGGAAAGGTCATGCGACCAGCCGCAATTCGCCCAGTGTTCCATCCGCACGCCGAGGATGCGCCCGTCATCGTCAAACCCCGCTTCATAAGCGATGCGGAACGGGTGCCGCTTGCCGGTCATCACCATGTCGTCGTCGCGGTCGAGGCGCAGCTTCGCGGGCCGCCCGGTGATCCGCGCCGCCAGCGCCACGGCAACGGCGATCAGGTTGCCCTGGGTTTCCTTGCCGCCGAACCCGCCCCCCATCCGGCGCACCTCCACCGTCACCGCACTGGACGGGATGGACAGGTTATGGGCGACCACCGCCTGCACCTCCGACGGGTGCTGGGTGGAGGACAGGACATGCACCTCCTCCCCCTCGCCGGGTGTCGCGATGGCGATCTGGCCTTCGAGATAGAAATGATCCTGCCCGCCCATGTCGATCACGCCGGCGACCCGGCGCGGCGCGGCGGCGAGGGCAGCACCGACATCGCCGCGCGCCATGCGGTAGGGTTCGTGCAGGAAACTTCCCGCCGCGACAGCATCGTCGATGGTCAGGATCGGAGGCTCCCCCGCATAGGTGATGCGCGCGCGTTTCGCCGCGCGGCGGGCGGCTTCGCGGGTTTCGGCGACGACCGCGAACAACGGCTGGCCGAGGAAATGCACCGCGCCCCCCCCGCCAGAAAGGGCAAAGGCGGGCTCGTCATGGATCACCGGGCCGGTATCGTTGATGCCCGGCACATCATCGCCGGTCAGCACAGCGACGACCCCTGCCGAGGCGCGCACCGGGTCCAGATCGGCGGCGGTGATCGTGCCGCGCGCGATCGTCGACAGGCCGAGTGCGAGGTGCAGCATCCCCTTCGGCTCCGGCACGTCATCGGCATAGCGGGCGGTCCCGGCCACATGGCGCGCGGCGCTGTCATGGGGCAATGCTGCCCCTTCGGCGGGGCTGACAGGGTCGTTCAGGTCGCGCATCATTCTGCCGCCACCATGAACCGACCCGCGCCGGTGACCCGCTGATCGCCGAACCCCCGTTCGATGAAATATTTCATCAGAAGGTTCTGCGCCGCCTTCATCCGATAGGCGGCGGAGGCGCGATGATCCGAGATCGGCGTCACATCGCCCGGCAGTGCCTTGATCGCGGCGCCGATGGCGGCTTCATCGAAGGGTCCGCCGATCAGCGCCGCCTCTGCACCCCGTGCGCGCAGCGGGACCGGCCCCATGCCACCGAAGGCAATGCGGGCGCTGACCACCGCATCATCCTTCACCACCACATGGATCGCTGCCAGAACCGATGTGATATCCTGACCGAACCGCTTGGATATTTTGTAGATCTTCAGCGCATCCGGCGCGGCCAGATGCGGCACGGTCACGCTTTCGACGAACTCGCCCGATGCACGGTCCTGCTTGCCATAGGCGATGAAGAACTGATCCAGCGGGATGGTCCGCCGCTGATGCCCCTTGCGTAGGGTCAATCGCGCACCGGCTGCGATCAGCGCGGGGGCAGCGTCGCCGATGGGCGAGCCATTCGCGATGTTGCCGCACAGCGTCCCCGCAGCGCGGACCTGCGGCGAGGCGAAACGCCGCCACAACTCGCCGAAATCCGGGCTGATCGGCGCAAGCCGCGCCATCGCATCGGCATGGCTGACAGCGGCACCGAAGGTCAGCCCGTCCTTCGTTTCGGTGATCTGCTGCAAATCGGTGCAGTCACCAAGATAGATGATCTTGTCCGGGCGAAAATCGTTCTTCGTGACCCAAAGACCAATATCCGTCGCCCCGGCGAGGATCGTCGCCTCCGGGTGCGCCTCGATCAGCGCCGCGAGGTTGTGGCTGTCGCGCGGGGCGCGGAACCAGCCGCCCAGCGTTTGCAGCATCAGCGGCTTTGTCGCCAAGGCTTGCAGGCGCGCGCGCGATTGGGCGGCATCGGAGGGCGCGGCACCATCAGCGCGGGCCTCGGCAGCGGCGCGCAGGATCGGGCCATAGCCGGTGCAGCGGCAAAGGTTCCCGGCAAGTTGATCGGCGACGCTGTCGGCGTCATCAGGCGCGCCGGTCGCATACCCGTGCCAGAGGGTCATCACGATGCCCGGCGTGCAGAACCCGCATTGCGAGCCGCCCTTGGCCGCCATCGCGGCCTGCACCGGGTGCGGCGTGCCGCCTGCCGACAGATGTTCGACCGTAATGATTTCCTTGCCGTGCATCATCGGCAAAAGCTGGATACAGGCATTGACGGTGCGCTGACGCAGCGTGCCATCGGGGGCGAGATCGCGCAGCCCGACGGTGCAGGCACCGCAATCGCCTTCGGCGCAGCCTTCCTTGGTGCCGGTCAGACCCCGGTCATACCGCAACCAATCCAGCAGGGTCGTGGTCGGCGTGATCCCGGTCGGCTCGACGATGTCCCCGTTCAGGCTGAATCTGACCTTGTCGGCCGTTGCTGTCATGTTCCGCCCGCGCTCCTCGTCCGAACCTCTTTCTTGAAACAGTGTCCGCTTCCTGTGCGGGCTTGTCCAGATGGCCGGATCAGGAACTGCCGCGCAGGCGGCGGATCAGGGTTGAAATCACGCCGGAGGAAATTTCGACATTCGCCTCGAACAGCGACAGCAGATGTTCGTTTGAAAGTGACAGAACCTGCGTCGGCATGGTGGCGATGACCGAAGCGCTGCGCGGCTCCGGGTCCAGCGCGGCGAGTTCACCGAACACGGACCGCTCCCCCAGTCGGGCAAGTTCCGTCTTGCCCTTCATCACCTTCACCTCGCCGGACACGACGATGTAAAGTTCATCGCCGATTTCCCCTTCGGTGATGATCGTTTCGTCTGGGTCGAGGAAGATCGCTTCGAGGAAGGGTGCGATTTCTGCAAGTTCCTCGTCGGGAACCTGCGCGAACAGGTCAGCCGATTTCAGGATCAGCACTTTTTCGACGGTCGTCAGCGACACTTTCTCGTCCCCCTCCATGATGGATGCCAACCGCGCTGCGGTTTGGCGCATCGTCTCGGCAAGCTGAGGGCCGGGATCCTCCAGCATCTCGTCGATGCGCGCCAGTTCGTCCGGCATCATGTCGGCAAGATGATGATAGGCGACCGCCCTTGTCCAGTCTGTCGCCCACCATGCCCCGGTCAGGATATGCCCCAGCCAGTCTTCCGGATCGCGGGCGGGCTGGTCGGCAAACCTGCGCAGGGTCTCGTCGCCGCCGGGCATGTCGCGGTCGGCAATCGCGTTGAAGATCGGGCGCAATGCCTCCGGCAGCAGCGCGGCCCCGGCGGTGGCGTTGCGCCAGTCCCGCGCAAGGCCGAACAGGCCCGAAAGCTTCAACTCCAGCGCCGGATCGCGCGACCGGATCAGACCGGCAGCGCGGATGGCGCAGACCGTCGCCCTTTGCGCCCGTTGGCGCAACAGGTCAGACAGCAGCGGGCTTTCCAGCCGCGCGAGGTCGGATGCCGCGAGGGTGATCTCCGCCGCATCGTGAATATCCTCACGGCTGAACCCCAGCATAATCGACGCCTGATCGCGGGTCGCGACCGCACCGGCACGCCAGAGCGCAAGATGCGCATAGGGGCGCAGGTTCCTGTCCTTCGCCTCCGCATGTCGCCAAAGCTGGTCACGGGCGGCCGCGTCGTCGATATCGCCAAGGGCGCGGATCGACGCTGTGCGCTGTTTCAACGGTGCCGACCGGTCGCCGATGGCGCGGGCCAGCGCCTCCACCGCGCCGGGGCCGAGGGCCGACAGCGCCAGCGTCGCGGCCCGCCATTCGCGGGGGTCGGATAATTGCTCGACCAGCAACGGCGCGAGCGCCGGATCGCCGATCTTGCCAGCGGCGCGGATGGCGCGGCGGCGCAGCAACGGATCGGCGGAGCGGAGCGCCAGCGCAACCGGGCCGGACGGCGCGGCGGGACCGATCGCCGCCGCCGCATCGAGCGCACGGCTGAGCGCGACATCCCCGGTCAACGCATAATGTTCCAGAAACTGCCCGGACACCGCCGCGCCATAAGGCCCCCCATGCCGCGCCAGGCCGATCAGCGCGCCGAGCGGCGGCGCATCGGGGGTTTCCGCCAGCGCGCGTGCCAGCAGGCGTGGCGACCGGACATGCCCCGTGGCGGCAGCGGCGATCAGCAGGGCATCGCGCAGTTCGGGGTCCTCCTCGACCGTCAAACGCCCCGCCATAGGTGGAAAGAGTTCGGGCCGGGCAACCTCGCGAACCGTGCCCAGCAGCGTCTTCACGATCTCGCCGTCACCGCGCGCGATCAGGCGCGGTGCCATGTTCAGAAACCCGTCGATATCCAGCGATGCCTGAAGGCGCGCCGCTTCGATCGCATTCTTCTTGTCGCCTTGTCGCAACAGGCGCTGGATCACTTCGCGGCTCTGCCGATCCGCGGCACCGCTTTCGACACCGGCAAAGCCTTGCCGCCGGGTCAGCGCCCGTTCCAGCGCCCCAACATAACCACGGGTGACAAAGAAAGCAGCCAGCAGGCCCAGCGCCGCAATTGCCGCAAAGGCTGCCAACAGCGTCTGGTGATCGAACCCGGAAAAGCTGAGCACAGCGAACAACAGACCGGCAGCGGACCCTGCACCACCGAAATGCACGACCCGATACATGAACTCCGTCATCATCTGGCGATGCGTGTCAGGAACAGGTGTGAAAAGCGACCGCCACGCCCACTGGTAGAACCCGCTTACAATCGCGAATTCCAGCCCCTTCATCACGGCGATCCCGATCACCAGAACCAGCGAAACCCCTGTCAGATGGAACAGCCCGAAGGACAGCGCCGTCAGCGCAAGCAGGACCAGCGGCAGCGACGTGATGACAAGGTGAAGGCCAAACCGGCGCACAAGGCCGCTGCGACCGATGACCAGCAATCCGGTTGCCAACGCGCCGGAGGCGGCGAGCATGTAGGACAGGAAGGCAAAGCGGGTGCTGTCATCCGCGAATGTATCGACTGCCATCCCGTGAAAGATCGCATCCAGCAGGTAATGCGCCGAGGTCCAGAGCGTCATCGCAACGGCGACCCAGCCGAGATAGGATCGGATACTGGGGGACAACGGCCTGAGCGACCGTTGGCGACGGGCGGCTGCGGGCCGGGGCGGAATGTCCTGATCGGCCTGCAACAGATAGATCGGCGGCAAAGCGGCCAGCAGCAGCAGGGCCGCGAGCAGAAACAACGGCCCGATGCCGACCAGCGCGACCAGTTGCGGCGCGATCAGACCCGCGATCAGCAGCGATATCGCCTCGCAAACCGAAAGCCACAGCAGGGGTTTGCGGTCTGACGCGGTTTCGAACCAGCGCGCGGCATAGCTCCAGAACGCCAATGTCCCCAGGATCAGCTCCACCCGCGCCCAGATCGCAGCGGCATAGCCAGCGAAGCTGTCGGCCCCGAGGAACCACGCCCCGAACAGCCCGACCGCGACCGCCGCCCGCGTCAGAATGACGATCAGCATGACAACCGCACCGGAATAGCGCGATTCGAGCATCCGAAGCACCCAGCCCAGCGGCAGGATCAGCACCATCGCCCCGAGATAGGCCACCACCAGCCCCGCAACCCCGTGGGTGCCGAGCAGCAAAACCATGCCGGTGACCTGAAGCAGCAGATAGGGCGCGCCGAGGGACGTCAGCGCAATCGCCGCAAACAGCGCGGAGACGACGTGAGAATGCCCCTCTTCTTCCTTCGTCCTCACAGCAGCCCCCTTCCCGACGCTAAGCTACGCTTTTGGCACGGATATGCGTTATGTCACGTGCCCGAGCGCACAAATGCTTACGCGAAATAACAAAACGGGGTAATGATCGTTTATGGTGACATTGCTGTCGATGAATCAACCCTGCCGTTATGCGTTCCGTATCGGGGCGCTGAGATGACTTGTCCTTCCTGCCAGACCAAAACCGCGGCGGGTGCACGGTTCTGCCATATGTGTGGCACGGGGCTGCCCCGATCCTGCGGCGCTTGCGGCGCCGATCTGCCGGATGCCGCACGGTTCTGTCATATGTGCGGGCAGGCGGTTGCAACGGGCGGCCCGGTGCCGGTCGCGCCGACACCGGTCGCGCCGCAGCATCTGCAACCGGCGGAGCCGGACGCGGAACGTCGGCAGATGACCATCCTGTTCTGCGATCTCGTTGGATCGACCCCGATTTCCGAGGAACTCGACCCGGAGGAATTGCGCGATCTTCTGTCTGCCTATCGCACGATCTGCGCCGCATCGGTCGAACGTCTGGGCGGCACGGTCACCAAGCTGATCGGTGACGGGTTGGACGCGCATTTCGGCTATCCGGTGGATTACGAGGACAGCGCCCAGCGCGCCGTGCGGGCGGCGTTGGAAATCGTTGCCGCCGTGCCCCGGCTTCAGGCCGATTTTCCGACCCTTTCGATGAAGATCGAGGCGCGGATCGGGGTGAATACCGGCCTTGTCGTGGTCGGCGATGTCGGTGCCGGTTCGCTCCGCGAAAAGCAGAGCGTGATCGGCGACACCCCGAATGTCGCGTCGCGGTTGCAGGGCGTCGCGCAGCCCGGACAGGTGGTCATCGGGCAACCGACATGGCGGCTGGTGGAAAAGGATTTCGTGTTCCAGAACCTCGGTGCCCTGTCCCTGAAGGGGGTCGGCGAGCCGATGAACTGTTATGTCGTTCTGGCAGAGACGACCGACCAGCAACGCGCCGCCCGCGCCGACGGGTCGGAGCGGACAAAGCTGATCGGCCGCGACGGTGAACTGGCGATCCTGAAGCAGAACTGGAAACGCGCCAGCGGCGGCGACGGGCAGACGGTTCTGCTGACCGGCGAGGCCGGGATCGGCAAGTCGCGCGTGGTCAACACCCTGATTGATGAGATCAGGACGGACCCGAATTGCGCCGAATTGCGGCTTTACTGTTCGTCCTTTCACGCCTCCACCGCGTTTCGCCCGTTCATCCGCGAAATCGTCAGCCGGGCCGGATTCGGTGCCGATGATGGCGAGGATCAGCTTACCAAACTCGAACGGCTGCTGGGTGAGATCGGGCTGGATCGGGATGTGTTCCTGCCCCCGCTCGCGGCGACGATGAATGTCGACCTGAAGGGCGGCTATAACAGCCCCGCCGATGCGTCCCTTATCAAGAGCCGGTTCCAGACGGTCTTCGCGGCGCTGATCGACCATATCGCCGGTGACAAGACGCTGTTTCTGCTGGTGGAGGATTTGCACTGGTGCGACCCGTCCACGCTTGAATTCATCAATCAGTGGATCACCGAAACGGCGCAACGCCGCTGCCTGATGGTGCTGACCTTCCGCCCCAGCTTTGACCATAACTGGCGCGATGAAAGCCATCTTTCGACACTGAACCTGAACCGGCTCAGCCGGGTTGAAAGCCGCGAGCTGATCCAGATCGTCGCCCGCAAGGCCCTGCCGGCCGAGGTCGCGACGACCATCGTGCAGCGCACCGACGGCGTGCCGCTGTTCATCGAGGAACTGACCAAGATGGTGCTGGAAAGCGGCCTCTTGCAGGAAACTGATACCGAATATCGCCTGACCGGCCCGCTGCCACCGCTGGCGATCCCCGACAGCCTTCAGAATTCGCTGATGGCACGGCTCGACCGTCTGGCGAAGGTGAAGGAAGTCGCGCAGCTTGCCGCCACCATCGGGCGGCGGTTCAGCCACCGCTTGCTCGCCTCCGTCGCGGCGTCGTCGGAGGATGAACTGACCGCCGCCCTGACGCAGTTGATCGACGCGGAACTGTTGCAGAAATTCGGTTTCGCGCCGGATGTGGATTACGAATTCAAACATGCGCTGGTGCAGGATGCCGCCTATGGCTCGATGCTGAAATCGACCCGGCAGCGGATCCATGGGCGCATCGCCGATGCGCTCGCCAGCGATGAAAAGGCGGTTGATCGGGAACCCGAAATCATCGCCCGGCACTATCTGAATGGCGGCATCCCCGCGCGGGCCGTGCCCTACAGTTTCACCGCCGGAAAGCGCGCCCTCGCGGCCTCGGCCCACCGCGAGGCGATCGACCATTTCACCAATGCGCTCGACCATATCGAGGATCTGCCGGAGGGCGCGAGCCGTCAGCGGTTGGAGCTGGATATCCGCATGGCCTACGGCGTGCCGCTGCAAACCATGCGCGGCTATGCCCATGTATCGGTCCGCAAGAACTACGATCAGGTCGAGGCATTGGCCAAGGCGCTTGGTGCGGTGAACGAGTTGATGCCTCTCTATTACGGCATGTCGCGCTATTACATGCTGAGCGCGGAATATGAAAAGGCGCGGATCAGCGGCGACAAGTTGCTGGAGGCTGCGGGCGTGGCCGGAGATCAGATTTTCCTGTCCGCCGGTCGCCGAACGCTCGGCTCGATCCTGTTCTATACCGGCGATCTGGACGGGGCGAGGAGCAATCTGACCGCTGTTCTGGAAAGCAATCTGGTCGAAGACGACTATTCGCTGGCGCGGCAGGTCGATGTGGTCGATTTCCGCGTCGCGGCCAATGCCTATATGGGTTGGGTCAACTTCGCGCAGGGCCGCCCGAACGAGGCGCGACGCTATGCTGAATCGGCGATCCGCGTGGCGGACGGGCTGACGCACAAATTCTCCTACGCTTTCGCGGTCTGCTTTGCCTGCTGGACCTTCGAGTTTTGCGGCGACCGCGACCGGGCGCGCGAACTGGCTGCCGAAGGGCTCGCGCTGTCAAAGGAACATGGTTTCAATTTCTGGATCGGCTGGACAGAGGTCGTACTTGCCGCAACCGGCGGCGACTGCCCGAAAGGCCTTAGCCCGGCGCAATATGCCCGTGAGGGCCTCGCGGATTGGGAAGAGGTCGGATCGCGCCTCGGCCTCACCTATCTGTTGAGCCTGACGATGGAATTGCTGACCGCCGAAGGCGACAAGAGCGGCGCGGAAGAAATCCTCAATCAGGCCGAAGTCTTCATCGAAGAGACCGGAGAACAGTTCTGGGCGCCGGAAATTCTGCGTCTGAAAGGCGTTCTGCGCCGCCAGAGCAAGCCGAAGTTGGCGGAGGCGCTGTTCCGCCAGGCGGTGCAGGAGGCTGACCAGATGGGCGGGCGGCTGCTCGCGCTCCGCGCCGTGCTGTCGCTGGCGCGTACCCCCGGCTGCGAGGACGAAGGGCGGCGGATGCTCAAGGAACGCCTTCTGGGCTTCGCCGCTGACGAAGAATGCGCCGACCTGACCGAGGCGCGCGCCTTCGTCGCCTCCGGCACCGAACGCAGGGCGTGATCGGCGCGCATCCGGGGGCTTGCTCCGCCGCACGGGACAGGCCAATCTCCGCCGCATGATACCAGAAAGCGCCGTTACCTTCGCGGGCAGCTTCCTCGACCGGGCAGACAGATTGCGCGGCGACGAAGCGGAAATGACCCGCCGCCTTGCCGATCCTGCTACGCGGGTCTCGCCGTTCTGGCGGGGCAAGCCCCTGTTCGACCTGTCCGAATCTGGCCCTCGCCTGACATGGGTGGCCGCCACAGATGCCTTGATCACCGACAGCCCGGAGCCGCCGGTCTTCATGGGCCTCGACGATGCGGGCACGGCGCATTTCGCCGCCGATGTGTCCTATATCGCGCCGCCCGATGAAAAACCGGCGGAATTCGTTGATCGTCGGACGCTCGACCTCAGCGAATCGCGCAAGTTCGTCGATCTGCGCGCCATCATGGGCGAAATCGACCATCGCGACGCGGGCATCGCCGCCGCCGCCAAGGGCATTTTCGAATGGCGGCTGACGCACGGTTTCTGCGCCAACTGCGGCCAGAAGAACCGTGTCGGCAATGCCGGTTGGCGGATGGATTGTGCCGCCTGCGGGCGGCAGCATTTCCCGCGCACCGACCCGGTGGTCATCATGCTGATTCTGGATGGCGACAAGGTGCTGCTGGGCCGTCAGGCGATTTGGCCAGAAAAGATGTATTCGCTGCTGGCCGGGTTCATGGAACCGGGCGAGACGGTGGAGGAAGCCGTCCGCCGCGAGGTCCACGAGGAAGCCGGGATCCCGGTCGGCACGGTCCGCTATGTCACCTCGCAGCCTTGGCCTTTTCCCGCATCGCTGATGATCGGCTGCGCGGGCAAGGCGACAGCGACCGCGATCAACATCGACCAGAACGAACTGGAAGATGCGATCTGGGTGTCGAAGGCAGAGGTGACGGAGGCACTTGCCGGGCGCAGCGACCGCATTGCCCCCGCCCGCAAGGGTGCCGTCGCACAGGTGATCCTGAAGGCATGGACAGAGGGATTGGTCGAAGACTTCACCTGATGCCGCGCGACCCCATCCTCGCGTCAGATTTGCCCGCCCGGATGATTGAACCTGTTCACGCCACAGATCGCGCGTGGGGCGTCGTCAACGTCGAACCTGATACGAAAGCGTATGGAGGCAGAACGCGCTATTGCGCCTTGTCAAAGGCGGACGCCGCCTCTGTCGACAGCGCCGACAAGGCCGCGCGCACGTTCGGATAGCTGGGATTGGAACTGGTTTCCGTCGCCGTAGACAGAACCTTGCCGACAAAACCGGAGACGGAGGCCGCGAGCGCAAGTCGCCCGCCCTTTTCCGATGCCTTGCGCGCCGATACCACCAGCGCGCCGAGCGGGCCGGAGGTGAACTGCTTCACCGCGCTCATCTCGATCACGACCTTGCCGCTGGGGCTTTCGTCGATGGCTTGGCTGACGAGCTTGATCAGCCCGTCGCGCGCATCCGCATAATAGGCGGATTTGGTCAGGCTCACGACAGCGACATCAGCATAATGCGTGATCGTGTCGCCTGCGCTTCCGCCCTTTTTGAACAGTCCGAAAACCATTTGCCACTCCTCAGCCTATGGCGCGAAACTAGGACGGAAAGGCGCATATGGAAAGAGGCAAGACGGTTCGTCGCCGCGCGAAGTCGGGGGTTCGGCAATCGCGTGGCCACGCTGACGAGATTTTGCCCTGTCCTGTCGTTACCTTGACGTTTCCATCGTGATGATCGGCTCCATCGCATCGAATTCTGCCTGCGGCAGGTGGCACTTGATCTCGTGCCCTTCGGCAAGACGACGCATCGGCGGCACCTCGGTCTCGCACAGGTTGCCCGCCACCATGCGCTTGCGCTGGCATCGGGTCTGGAACGGGCAGCCGGGGGGCGGGTTCATCGCCGAAGGAATATCGCCTTCAAGCACGATGTGCTTTTTCTTCACCTTCGTATCGGCAATCGGCACGGCGGATAGCAGCGCCTCGGTATAGGGGTGATAGGGCGGGCTGAACACCTGTTCGGTCGATCCCAATTCCACCACATGGCCCAGATACATCACCATCACCCGATCCGCGAGATAGCGCACGATGGACAGGTCATGGCTGATGAACAGCATCGTCGTGCGTCGTTCCCGCTGAATTTCCATCAGGAGGTCGGTGACGGCAGCCTGCACCGACACGTCGAGCGCGGAGACAGGTTCATCCGCCACCACGACCTTGGCATCCCCCGCAAAGGCGCGCGCGATCCCGATCCGCTGTTTCTGGCCACCGGACAACTGGCGCGGTTTGCGCTTGGCGAATTCGCGCGGCAGCTTCACCAGATCGAGCAGTTCCAGCATCCGCTGTTCGCGGTCATCCTGGGTCTTGCCGACCTTGAATTTCTCCAGCACCCGCATGATCTGACTGCCGATTGTGTGACTGGGGTTGAGCGTGTCGAACGGATTCTGGAACACCATCTGGATCGACGCGACCGTGCTGACCGCCCGGTCCTCGATCTCGATATGCGCAACATCCTCGTTGCCAAGCGTCACATGCCCTTCGGTCGCGGTTTCCAGCCCCATCAGAACCTTGGCCAGGGTTGACTTGCCGCAGCCGGATTCGCCGACGATGGCCAGCGTTTCCGCCTCGCGGGCGGTAAAGCTCAGGGTCTCATTCGCCTTCACCACCCGCTTTTCGCCGCCACCGAACATCTTGGCGCCGCTGACCTCGTAATATTTCTTCAGATTGTCGACGGACAGGATGACATCGCCCGGCTCGGTCTTGTTGGTGTTTGTTTTCGCGACAATCTCCGCGTCCCAGTCGATCTCATCCCAGCGCACGCAGCGCGTGCCGTGGCGGTCGCGGTCGGGCAGGATCGACATCGGAACATCGCCCTTGTCGCACCGCCCCGCGACGAAGTAATCGCAGCGCGGGCCAAAGTTGCAGCCCTTCGGGCGTTCGTTCGGCAGCGGAAAATTCCCCGGAATCGCCACCAGCGGGCGGCTGTTCTTGTCGGCCCCCGGCAGCGGGATCGACCGGAACAACCCCTGCGTGTAGGGGTGGCGCATGTGGTCGAAAACCTCTTCGATAGACCCGGTTTCCACCGCCTCGCCGGAATACATGACACAAAGCCGGTCGCAGGTTTCCAGCACGAGGCCGAGATTGTGCGAGATGAACAGCATCGACGTGCCGGTCTTTTCGCCCAGTTCCTTCACCAGATCGACAATCCCTGCCTCGACCGTCACATCAAGCGCCGTCGTCGGTTCATCGAGGATCAGAAGCGCCGGCTTGGACATCAGCGCCATCGCGATCACGATGCGTTGCTGCTGGCCGCCGGAAAGCTGATGCGGATAGGCATTCAGGATGCGTGCCGGGTCCGGCAGTTTCACGGCGGTAACGATCTCCAACGCGAGGTTATAGGCGTCTTCCTTGCCCATCCCCTGATGGATCATCGGCACTTCCATCAACTGCTTGCCGATCTTCATGGCGGGGTTCAACGATGCCATCGGCTCCTGATAGATCATCGCGATTTCGGAGCCACGCAACTCGCGCAATTCCCGCTCCGACATCTTGCCGAGGTCGCGGCCCTTGAACTTGATCGTACCGCCGACGACACGGCCATTCTTGCCAAGGTCCTGCATCACACCAAGCGCGACGGTGGACTTGCCGCAGCCGGATTCGCCGACCAGCCCCATCGCCTCCCCCGCCATGACGGTGCAGGAAAAATCCATCACCGCCGGGATCTCCCCCGCTTGGGTGAAGAACGAGATATGAAGGTTCTCGATCTCCAGGATCGGACCGTCCCAGGTGTCGGCATTCTTGTCCTTGGCGAGTTCGGCAATATCGGTCATCGCGTCCTCCTCAGTCCTTCAGGGCCTGTTCGCGCAGGCCGTCGGCCAGAAGATTCAGGCCGAGCACCAGGCTCATCAGGGCAAGCGCAGGCGGCAATGCGGGATGCGGATAGATCGAGAGCAGCTTGCGCCCCTCATTGATCGTCGATCCCCAATCCGGGCTTTCGGGGGACACGCCAAGGCCGAAAAAGCCGAGCGTGCCGAGCAGGATCGTCGTGTAGCCGATGCGCAGGCAGAAATCGACGATCAGCGGCCCGCGTGCGTTGGGCAGAATTTCCCACAACATGATGTAGAATGGCCCCTCGCCGCGCGTCTGGCCCGCCGCCACATAATCCCGCGTCTTGATATCCATCGTGATGCCGCGAACGATGCGGAACACCGTGGGCGAGTTCACGAAGACCACGGAGACGAAGACGTTGAGCAGATTGGCATCCATCGAAAAGACGCCAAGCGGATCGGCATTGAAGGCAAGGCCGGAATAGGCCCAGCCACCCAGAATGACCGTCCCGGCCAGCAGCGGATACATAAGCTCCGGCCGCGTCTCGTAGCGGCTGTAGAAGAGCACCCAGAAAAAGACGATGGGAAAGAGGAACAGCACCGCCGCAAGGACAATGGGAATCCCGGTCTGTCGAATCTCCGGCGTCACCAGTAGGTAGAACAACAGGATCACCGGGAAGGCGAGAACGAGATTGGCGAGGAAGGACAGGATCGTATCCATCCGCCCGCCGAAATACCCTGCAGGCAGGCCGAGCGTCACGCCGACCATGAAAGCGAAAAGCGTTGCAAGGGGGGCAATGGCAAGCACGGATTGCGACCCGTAGACCATGCGGGAAAAGACATCCCGCCCCAGATTATCCCCGCCGAGAAGGTAATATTTCCCCTCCTCGGTCGGATGCGGCAGGCCGGGGACCTTGTTCTTCAACGACGCGACCTGATCGAGGGGTGCAAAGACGGCAACCTGATCCGCGAGCAGCGCGGTCAGGATCCAGAACAGCACGAATCCGAGTCCGACCATGCCGATGGGCGAATTCATCAGCTTTCCATAAAGGCTCAGCCGCCGCTTGAACGTGATCGAGAGCGCGAAGATCACCGCGATCCCGATCCAGACCGGGGTGAACTGCACGAACATGGCGGCGAAAATCGCGCCCCATCCCAAGGGTTCCATTTCGCGCTCTCCTATTTCACGCGGATGCGCGGGTTGAGATAGACATAGCCGATATCGGATATCAGCTGCGTCGTCAGAACGACGAAGACCGCGACGACCGAACAACCGAGCAGGAGGTCGATATCATTATTCCCCGCCGCCTGTACGAGAAGCCATCCGAAACCCTTGTAGTTGAACAGCGTCTCGACAATCACGACGCCGGTCAGCAGCCACGGGAATTGCAGCATGATGACCGTGAAAGGGGCGATCAGCGCATTGCGGAGGGCGTGCTTTACCACAACGTTGGGAAAGCTGACGCCCTTCAGCCGCGCCGTGCGGATATACTGCGCCGTCATCACCTCGGCCATCGAGGCACGCGTCATTCGCGCGATATAACCGATCCCGTAAAGTGCCATTGTCAGCACCGGCAGGGTGAAATTCTCGAAGTTCACACCGCTGTCTATTGCAGAGGTCGCCGTTCCCTTGAACCATCGAAGCCCACCCACGGACGAGGCGAAGACGACGATCAGGACAACGCCGGAGACATACTCCGGCGTTGCCGTCGTTCCGATTGCGAAGGTTGACAGGGTTCGGTCCGTCCGCGACCCCTCCCGCATCCCGGCGAGAACACCGAGGAGGAGGGCGCTCGGCACCATGACAACCATCACCCAGAACATCAGCACGCCCGTGGCCGACAGCCGGGTGCCGACGATGGGGCCTACATTTTCCTTGAAGACCGTGGAATGGCCCCAATAGCCCTGAAGCACGCCGCAAAAGGTCGGAAGCGCCTCTCCCTCCGCAACGGAACGGCAGCGCACGGTCGCGCCGGAGTCCGGGGCAGGATGATCGTAGGGGACGACGCCCAGCCATTGCCCATAACGGACGATCAGCGGCGCGTCATAGCCGTTGCGGTCCAGCCAGCTGGTCACATCCGCATCCGACATGCGAACCGAGCCTTCGCTTTTCGCCAGCTTCTCAAGGTTCGGGGCAAGATTTGTCAGAAAGAACACGATGAAGGTCAGGCACAGCGCGGTGAGCAACATTGTGCCGATGCGTCGCGCAAGGAAAATCGCCATAGGGCCCCTCCATCCAGGCTACTGCGATACAGGATTCCCGGCGACACGAACGTGCCGCCGGGTGGTGCAGGGGTTATCCCCCCGCGATGGAAGATCAGGCGTCGATCCAGTACCGGTCGAGATGCATCTCGAAAGTCGGGTGCATCTCGGTTCCCTTCACGTTTTCCTTGTAATGGCGATAGAGCGAACGCCAGTAAGGCTGAATCATCACACCTTCGTCCTGCATGATCTTTTCGATCTTCGCCATGACTTCGCGGCGCTTGTCCGCGTCAGCGATCGCCGTCGCCTCGTCGAGCAGGGAATCGAATTCCGCGTTCGCGAAGGCGCTCTCGTTCCACGCCACGCCGGAGCGATAGGCGAGGGACAGAACCTGCACGCCGAGCGGGCGCATGTTCCATTCGGTGGCCGAGAACGGATATTTCAGCCAGTCGTTCCAGAAAGTCGAACCCGGAAGGATCGTCCGCTTGATGTTGATCCCCGCATCGCGAATCTGCGCGGCGATTGCATCGCAGGTATCCCGCTGAAAGTTGTCGTCGATGGAGATCAGCTCAAGCTCCGTATCCGCATGGCCAGCGGCTGCAAGCATTTCTTTGGCTGCCGCTTTATCCGGCTGCAACGGCGGAAGTTCCGCATATTCCGGGTGGATTGGGCAGACATGGTGGTTTTCTGCCACAGTGCCCCGCCCGGCATAGCCGAGTTCGAGGATGTCGGCGTTGTTCACCGCCTTCACGATCGCACGGCGCACGTCAGCATTGTCATAAGGGGCGGAAAGCTGATTGAAGCGCACGGCGAGCGTTGCTGCCGTGATCGCCTCGGAACGGGTCCAGCCGATGCCATCCATGATATCCACGAAATCGCCGGTCGACTGATAGAGGACATCAACCTCGTCGGATTCAGCCGCCGACACCCATGCGGATGCGTCCGTCCCGAAATCGATGAACTCGATCCGGTCGAGATAGGCGCCCTCGCCCCACCACGTGTGATCGGGGTTCTTAACCAGAACACCCTTCACGCCCGGCGTGAAGCTTTCCGGCAGATAGGGGCCGGTGCCGATCGGTGCGTCGAGCGGATTGCCGTTGCCATAGGAGGTATGAACGACAGCCGCCGGATAGTCGGCGAGACCGGGGATAAGCGCGATGTCCGGTCCGGACAGCGTCAGCTTCACCTGATGATCGCCGATTGCGGTGGCCGCACCCGGGCGCATCTTGCCGGTGTCTGAATCAATCAGGCTGGCGAGGCGGGAGGCCATCGAGTTGCCTTCCACCGTGCTGTCGCACCAGCGTTCGAAGTTGTGGACGACATCGTTCGCGGTGAACGCATCGCCATTGTTCCATGTCACGCCCTGACGGACGTTCAGAACGTATTCGGTCGCGTCGTCATTCACTTCCCAGCTTTCCAGCAGTTTCGGTGTGAATGTGCCGTCGATTTCATACTGGACGAGATATTCCAGCCAGCCGCGCGTGACGTTGGCGATCTGCGACCAGTCGGCCGTGCGCGGATCCTTGAGCGCCCGCAATTCCATCTGGATACGCAGCGTGCCACCTGCCTTCGCATGGGCAGCGGCCTTGGCGGGCGACGGCAAGCCGATCATCGCATAAGCAGCGGCGGTCGTCGCGCCCAGCGCGCCAGCGCGGGTCAGGAACTCGCGGCGACCCATCAGGCCGCTTTTCTGTTCCTTTGCATACATTTCGATAGCGGGGTGCAACCGTCCGCCGGTGAGTGTTTTGCGTGACATTCATAGTCTCCCTGTAGGTGCCGGGATCTTGGTCCCGGCGTCTATGATAGCGAGCGGGCAATCATGCCCGTCCCTGCCTCCCCACATCTTTTCCACTCAAACAAGCGTCTGATGCGGGAAAACGACCCCTTAACGAAAACAGGCATTAGCCTTGGTTTCAAGGCCGTAATTTCAGCGTGAGGCTTTGGGCGGGACTCGCATCACAGTTTCACGACGGTTCAGGATGCGAATCCGACACCGCTTCACTGAATCTGAAAAAGCCTGAATATCGGCTAGAGGATGTCGCGCACCCAGACTTCGACCCTGCGGTTCGATACCGTTCCGGTCTCATCATCGGCGCAGACAACCGGGGCCAGCGGCCCATAGCCGAGGGTATAGATGTCGACCGGTTCGGTGGCGTCGATGCGGATCAGTTCGGTTTCAAGCGCCGCCCTGATCTGCGCAGCGCGTTGCTCTGAAAGGGCAATATTGGCCTCGACCCGCGTTGCGTCATCGGCGAACCCGACCAGAACCAGTTCCTTGTTCGCAAACTCGCCCGAAGCGATCAGTCGGGCGAGGCGGGTAAGGTCACCAGCCGACTTGACATCGAGCACGGATGAATTCGGCTGAAACCGCAGCGTCGTGGTCAGACGTTCCGCATCCAGCAATTCCAGCACCAGTTCGCGCACGAGGCGGAACCCCGTCACGTCGCGCTGGTTGATGAAGGCTTCCGCGATCCGGCGGCCCTGACCATTCAACGGGACAGAATCGATCTGCTGGTTGACAAAGCCGATATCGGCAATCTCTGGCTGCGCCTCGTCCGAAAGGGCGTATTCGAGCAGCCCACGCGCATCCTCCGGCAAGGCATCGCCAGTAGTGTAGAGGAAGAGACGGCGCGAAAGCGGATATTCCTCGGTCTTGATGTTGAAATCTGTCGGCTGAACGACGATGCCGCAGCTTGTCTCGATATCCAGCGCGCGGGCGCTCCGCTCAAACGCGAGGCTGCTGAAACCGATGCCGTAGGGGTCTGCCGCGACCGCATCCGACAGTTCCCGCTCTGATTGGAACACCCTGCCGCCGCTGGCCATCACCTTGCCCTGTGCCGCGAGCAGCATCTGGTCGAAATTCTCGCCGGTGCCGGTGTCAGGCGCTGCGATATAGCGGTTGATCGGCTGATCCGGGCCGCCCAGCGCCGCCCAACTGTCGATCTCGCCCGAGAATATCGCGCCAATGTCCTGAATGTTGATCGACCGGATCGGGTTCTCCGGCGATACGATCACGATGATCCCGTCGAGCGCGAGAACATGTTCGAACCCTGCACTATCCAGCCCGATCTTGCCCGCCGATTCAAAGGCTGCAACCTCGACCGAACGGATCGGGCGCGACGACATGCCGATCAGCGCATCACCGGACAAAAGCCCCGGAAACGCATCTGACGAACCGGATGTCTGAAGGTCGATAGACGCGACCTCCGCACCGTTCTGATCCGTCAGGCGATAGATTGAACGTTCCGCATCGCTGCCGACCTCGCGCTCAGCAATGGCACCGCGGGCAAAGGAATAGGCCTCAATCAGGCTCGGCATCAGGCTGTCGCCGATCGTGTTCGATCCGAACACCCCGAACGATTTGTCGAGACCCGTGGCGCGCGCCGTGCCGCCACCGTCAGCGGACGGGCAGCCAGGGCCGGAGCATGTCATGCCGAGCGCCGGGACAGTAAGGCGGCCGATCGTGGACTGGACGACGTAGTTGGTCCCGTTGAATTCCAGCAGGTCACCGGACAATTCGAACCCGGTCGCAGCGGAACTGAGCTGGACCTCTGCCGCCTGAACGCACGGCCCGAAGCCGCCGGTAAGAACCGCGGCGATCACCATCCGCTTTGCCAGATTACCCATACCACAACCCCTTACCTTCGGTTTGCCCCCCGGACCGATGGTCCGAATTCAGGGGCATGACCGTTATTCGATCTGCAAGTCCCTCAATGCGCCAGACACATAACGCAAATCAGCCGCGAGCTCCTGCCCGCACCGCGCCGGGGCAAACCTGCCGCGCCGCGTTGATACAATCTTTCCACGTTCAGCCTGCACAACCTTGTATGACGGCGAGGCAAGCGCGCCGCCATCGCAAAACGCGCCATCCGGCAGATCCCCACGCGAGGCGTGCTCCAGCGCGATCCGCGCCGTGCCGCGCCGGGCCCGGCTGTTGGCCCAGAATGTATAGACCTCGACCGACTCGCCATCGGCCTTGGTGGCCGGGAAGTTCGACAGGAACCCGCCACCGGCCTGACGTACCATGCGGAAACCGCGCGGCTGTTCCTGCCAGACATGGCCTTCGGCACCATAGGATGCCGCATATTCGAACGCGTGCAGGTTCAGGTCGATCGGGGCGGACCATGTGACCGCAACCCGCAAGGTCAATTCGATCTCGCGCCAGTTGAAGGCCAGATCAACCGGCTCTCGGTTGCCATCATCCAGGATCACTGCAGCGTCCTGATTTCCATCCATCACCGGAATGACGATTTCCGCATTGCCCGCAAGGTCAAACGTGCCACCGAACCGCAGCCCGGCATGTTCTACCTCGACCGGCTCTCCGGCGCGGCAGGGTGAATTGACGGTGACACGGCTGGCACCGCCAGACACCGCGACCGACTTCACCTGCGCCACACCGCAGCCAGCACCGGCGCCGGTCTGCGGAAAGGTCAAGGCCGCCTGTCTGATCTGATCGACCGCCTCGTCGCGAACGCGGTCGTTCACCGCCCGCTCTTCGGGGTCGGAAAGGCTTGCGATCTGCGTGGATACCGGGGCCGGTGCCGCCGGAGCGCTGGTGATGTTCTGGATCGGGGGGGAGGCGGGCACACCCGTGAACGGCTGCGAGGCACCGTCGATCACCACGCCGGTTTCGGCGTTGGTGTCGCGCACGACCGGGCTGGACGGCTGCGGCGCAAGCGGAGAGGGGGAGCCGAGCCCGCTGCTGCTGTCAACTGTCGGCAGCAGGCCAAGCTGATCCGCCGCGCGCGGCGCAACGGGCTGAATCGGTGCGACAGGATTGATGGCCGCGATCACCGGTTCCGGTGCGGCGCTTGTTTCCGCGATCTGCGGCTGGAAAGGTGCCGGTGAGGTCGGACCTGCCCCCGTATCGGTCCGCGCTGCGGTTTGCGTATCGGCCCCCGCATTTACCCGCGTATCGGAGGTAGGGGCGGCAGGTTCCTGTGGCACCTGACCGGAGGCAACGCGGGGCGTTTGCGATGCACCCGGGGCGACCGCTGGCGCAGCGGCCACGGCGACCGTTACAGAGGCCGAAGCACATTCATCGCCGCGCGCAACGCAATAGGCGAAAAGCTGCGGCCCGACGCAGCGATCATTCGCGACATAGAGGATACCATTCGCCGTCGCCTCCGCCGCGCCGCAGCTGGGGGATACGATGATCCGCAGATTCGCACCGTCTTCGGGGGTCGCATTCTCGTCATTGGCAAGCACATCGATGATGCGGCTTTCCCCGGCGAAGACCGCGACCGCGTCATTTTGCGGGGCGATGCGGGCAGCCTCATCCCGTGTGAAAAAAGTCGCAATGGATTCGGAACGCTGTGCCAATACCGCCATCGCAACAACGATGACCAGTCCGGTCAGGATCGACATCACGCGATCGTCTTGGAACAAGACGCACTCCCTTCACACCTGCAAAACACTTCTTGCAAAACAATAATTGCTGCATTTTCATGCGTTTGCAAGATTTCTTTCACCCAACTCAATGCGTGCCACCGGTGATGGTAGGAATCATGGCCGGTCACGCTATGATTGCATACAAAGCGACGATCAAATTCAAGGGGTTAGCTGGATGAAATTCGGTATCGGCCAGCCGGTCACACGCAAGGAAGATGTGCGGTTTCTGACAGGAAAGGGCCGTTTCATCGACGATCACGCGCCTTCGGGCAGCTTGCACGCCTTCGTCCTCCGCTCTGCCATCGCGCATGGTCATGTGACGGTCGGTGCGCTTGATGCCGCCCGATCCGCGCCCGGTGTCAGGGCGGTCTATGGCCATGCGGACATCGCAGACCGGCTCGTTCCGCTGTCCTGCCGGATGCCGTTACAGCAAAGCGATGGCAGCCCGTTCGCGGCGATCACGCAGCCGCATCTGTCGGATGGGCGCGTTCGCTATGTCGGCCAGCCGATCGCCTTTGTGGTGGCGGATACGCCGGATCAGGCCCGCGACGCGGCGGAGATGATCGAAATCGACTATGACGAGGCCACCGCCGTCACCGATGGCCCCGCCGCGCTGTTGCCCGGTGCCCCATTGCTGCATGACGCCGCCCCCGGCAACAAAAGCTTTGATTGGGACGTGGGCGACCGCGACCGCACCGATGCCGCCTTCGCTGACGCCGCCCATGTGGTGCGCACCCGCGTGGTGAACCAGCGCCTCATTGTGACCGCGATGGAAACACGGGGGATCGTCATCCAGTATCATACCGACACGGATCGGTGGGAGACCTGGGTCGGATCGCAAGGCGCACATGCGATGCGCGGCGGCATCGCCGGATCGCTGGGCGTGGACCCCGCCCGCCTGCGCGTCCATGCGCCCGATATTGGCGGCGGGTTCGGCATGAAGATCATGCAGCACCCGGAATATGCGCTGGCGGCGCTGGCCGCGAAGGATACCGGCGCGCCGGTGAAATGGATCGGTGATCGGTCGGAAAGTTTTCTGTCCGACGCGCAGGCCCGCGATTTGCAGACGGAGATCGAGGGCGCATTCGATGCCGATGGCACCCTGCTGGCGATCCGGTCGGACAGCGTGTCGAACCTCGGGGCCTATCATTCGACGGTCGGGCCGCTGATCCACACGATCTTTTCCGGCGGGCTGACCGGCGCGATGTATCGAACGCCGACCTTCCACGCCCGCATTCGCGGCGCGCTGACCAATACCGTCCCGACCGACGCTTATCGCGGGGCCGGGCGGCCAGAGGTGATCTATTGCTGCGAGCGGCTGATGGAGCAGGCGGCGCGCGACATGCGCCTCGACCCCATCGACCTGCGCCGCCGCAATCTGCTGACCCCGGCGGAAATGCCGCTGACCACGATGGGCGACATGGTGTTCGACAGCCTCGATCCCGGTCGGCTGATCGACGAGGCGCTGGCGGCGGCGGATTATGACAGCTTTGCCGCTCGCGCCGAAACATCCGCCGGTGAGGGCAAGATCAGGGGCCGCGCCGCGATCTATTACATGGAACGCACCGGCGGCGGCCCTGACGAGAATGCCGAGGTGGAACTTACCGCCGATGGCGGCGCGATCATCCGCGTCGGCACGCAATCGACCGGTCAGGGTCATGAAACCGCCTGGGCGCAGATCCTGACCGATAATCTGGGGCTGGATTGGGACCGGATCCGCCTTGCGGATGGTGACAGCGACGCGCTCCCCCTCGGTGGCGGCACAGGCGGGTCGCGGTCGCTCATCATGGCCAGCCGCTGCATCTCGCTCGCGTCGGATGACATCATCCGCAAGACACTGCCCGCAGCGGCGGAGGAGCTGGAGGTCGCGCCGGAGGATGTGGAATTCGTCGCCGCGACCAGCGAATTCATCATCACCGGGACAGACCGCGCGGTGTCCTTATCCGCCATCGCCGCGCGGATCGGCGGCGTGAAAGGCTTCGGCAAGATCGGCGACCGGGCGAACACGTTTCCGAACGGTTGTCACGTCGCGGAAGTTGAGGTCGACCGCGACACCGGCGCGGTGGCGCTGGTGCAGTACACGCTGGCAGATGATTTCGGGGTCATCATCAACCCGGTTCTCGCCGGGGGGCAGGTGCAAGGCGGAATCGCGCAAGGGGTCGGGCAGGCGCTGATGGAACAGGGTGCCTATGACCCGGAAACCGGCCAGCCGCTGACCGCAAGCTTCATGGACTACGCCCTGCCCCGCGCCGCCGACCTGCCCGCGCTGGAGCCGCGCTTTGTCGAGGTGCGCTGCACGACGAACCCTTACGGGGTGAAAGGGTGCGGCGAGGCGGGCACAGTTGCAGCGATTCCGGCGGTATCGCTGGCGGTGCATGACGCGCTGATCCGCGCCGGGGGCCGCCTGATCGAGGCCCCGTTCACGGCAGAGCGCGTCTGGCGCGCCTTGCAGCCATCACAACCGGAATAGCGGCGTCAAACCTCGCACTGGCGCGCTGCGCGGGTGCGCAGGATTTCGCGCGCCCGCAAGGCCCGGATCGCGCGGGGCGATTTCCGCAGGCCAGACGGCGCGGTGTCGATAAGATCGAACCGCGGTGTCAGCACATCCTTTTCAAGAGAGATTTTCAGAACTGGCCGTTCGGTGGATGCGCTTAGGAACGCATGACAGGCCTCTTCATAGGCCATCCTGACACGCTCGCCATACAACTTCGCGGCCCGCGTGCTCAGCCTTGCTTCACGGGCACGGTCTTCTGCCCAATTCGCTGCGGCATCCGCATCATCGCCGCCGCCACACAACACAATCGCATATCGCATCATACGCCTCGCCAAATGGTCGTCCCTTCAAGGACGAGATTGGCCCCGCAACCAATGGTGGAGCATTGCGTATCATTCGCAACAGGAAAATCGTTTTTGATGACAGGAATGTGCACGATCCGTCACGACGCCTATCGTCACAAGACGCCCAGTCTCATCAAGAGGTTAGCTTGTCACGTTCCGTTCAGGCTTTGCCGTGGCACTGCTTGAACTTCTTGCCGCTGCCGCAGGGGCAGGCATCGTTGCGCCCGACCTTGCCCCAAGTGGACGGATCGTTCGGGTCCGCCTCATGCGTGGTGCGCAACGGCGTGCCCGCGCGCGGATCATCCGGCGGCGGTGCATCGGCGGGGGAATTTTCCGATGCCCCGACCAATGTGCCCGCAGGTTCCGGCGCGGCGGGCGATTGCATCGCTGCCCGGATCGCCTCCGGAATTTCCGGCGCTACGTCACGCGCGGAAGGCACCGGGTCCACGCTCAGGTGCTTCGTCACATCGGTGCGCAGACGGTTCATCATGCCATCGAACAGCTCGAACGCCTCCGACTTGAATTCATTCAGCGGGTCGCGCTGCGCATAGCCACGCAGACCGATCACCGAGCGGAGGTGGTCGAGCGTCGTCAGATGTTCGCGCCACGCGGCATCAAGCGTTTCCAGCAGCACCGACTTTTCGACCTGCTGCATCCGCTCCTTGCCATGTTTCGCGACGCGCTTCGCAGCGGCCTCGTCGACCGCCTTGTCGAGGCGTTCGCGCACGATCTCATCATCGACGCCTTCTTCCTCGCCCCAAGCAACGATGGGCAGGTCGAGGCCGAAATTGTCTTTCACGGCGGCGGCAAGGCCGGTCATGTCCCACTGATCGGGATAGGCGCGTTCCGGGATGTGGCTGTTCACCAGATCATCGACCAGCGAATGGCGCATGTCCTTCACCGTGTCCGACACATCGGCGGCTTCCATCACTTCGCGGCGCTGCCCGAAGATCGCCTTGCGCTGATCGTTCATCACATCGTCGAATTTCAGGACGTTCTTGCGGATGTCGAAATTCCGCGCCTCCACCTTGGCCTGCGATTTTTCGATCGCTTTGTTGACCCAAGTGTGAACAATGGCTTCGCCTTCGGCGAGGCCGAGACGCTGCAACATGCTGTCCATCCGTTCCGACCCGAAAATCCGCATCAGATCGTCTTCGAGCGACAGATAGAATGTGGACCGGCCCGGATCGCCCTGACGACCTGATCGGCCACGAAGCTGGTTGTCGATGCGGCGGCTTTCATGGCGTTCGGTCGCAAGCACCCAAAGACCGCCCGCCGCCTTCGCTTTTTCCTTAGCCGCTGCCACCTCTGCCTTGATCGGGCCGACGATGTGATCGTGCTTGCCCTCATCCGCCTCCGCCTTCAGCACCTGAAGGGCGGACGAGAATATCTGCTGACCAACCATCTGACCGATGACATTGGCGCGGGCCTGTTCCTGTTCCTTGTCCTCCAGCGGCGGTTGCTGCGCGATGATCTGCTGCGCGGCGGCCTGCACCTGGCGCTGAATCTCTTCGCGCTGGCTTTCGAACAACGCGGCCATGATCCGGCCTTCGGGGTTGCCGCCAAGCTGGATGTCGGTGCCGCGGCCCGCCATGTTGGTGGCGATGGTGACAGCGCCCGGCGCGCCGGCCTGCGCGACGATCTGCGCCTCCTGTTCATGGAAACGGGCGTTCAGAACCTTGTGCGGCACACCTTCGGGCCGCTCGGCGAGCGCGTCGATCCTGTCGGCCTGAGCGTTCATCTCGGCAACCTGATCGGCCTCTTTCTTCTGGTTCAGCCGTCCTGCGAATTCGCGCAACTTCGCCGCCGCATTCCGCAGGGTCGCCTTGTCCTTCAGCATTCCCGACAACAGTTCGGATTTCTCGATCGAGGTGGTGCCGACCAGAACCGGCTGGCCGCGATGATGCGAATCGGCGACCGCCTGAATGATGGCGAGGTATTTCTCGGCGGCGGTGCGATAGACCTGATCGTCGTCGTCGATCCGCGCCACGGGCACATTGGTCGGAATCTCCACGACCTCCAAACCGTAGATGGACCCGAACTCCTCCGCCTCGGTCATCGCGGTGCCGGTCATGCCCGCCAGCTTGTCGTAAAGACGGAAATAATTCTGGAACGTGACGGAGGCGAGCGTGACGTTCTCAGGCTGGATCGCCACGCCTTCCTTGGCCTCGACTGCCTGATGCAACCCGTCGCCCCAGCGCCGCCCATCCATCATGCGACCGGTGAATTCATCAATGATGACGACCTTGCCGTTCTTGATGATGTAATCCTTGTCCTTCACGTGCAGCTTGTGGGCGCGCAGCGCCTGATTGACGTGATGCACGAGGCTGACATTTTCAGGGTCGTAAAGCGTCGCGCCCTCGGCGATGTGACCGGCGGCGCGCAGGCGCTGCTCCACCTCCTCGGTGCCCTCTTCGGTCAGGATCGCGGTGCGCTGCTTTTCATCAAGCTCGAAATGCTCCGCCGTCAGCGCCGGGATGAAGCTGTTGATGGCGATATAGAGGTCCGACATGTCTTCAGTCGGGCCGGAGATGATGAGCGGCGTGCGCGCCTCGTCCACCAGAATGCTGTCCACCTCGTCGACGATGGCAAAGCGGTGCCCGCGCTGCGCCATCTGGTCGAGCGAGTATTTCATATTGTCGCGCAGATAGTCGAAGCCGAGTTCGTTGTTCGTCGCGTGGGTGATGTCGCAGGCATAGGCCGTGCGGCGCGACCGGTCGTCCATGTTCGGCACGATCACGCCGACCGACATGCCGAGGAATTTGTAAACCGCGCCCATCCAATCCGCATCGCGGCGCGCGAGGTAATCGTTCACCGTGACGATGTGGACGCCCTTGCCCTCCAGCGCGTTCAGATACACTGGCAGCGTCGCCATCAGCGTCTTGCCTTCGCCGGTCTTCATTTCGGCGATCTTGCCCTGATGCAGCATCATGCCGCCGACAAGCTGCACATCGAAATGACGCATGCCGAGGGTGCGCTGCGCCGTTTCGCGCACGGTCGCGAACGCTTCGGGGAGGAGTTGATCGAGCGTTTCGCCCGCTGCCAGACGATCCCGGAATGCTGCTGTCTTGCCCTTCAGCGCGTCGTCCGAAAGCGCCTTGAATTCGGGTTCAAGCGCGTTGATCGCCTGAACCGTCTTCATCGCCGTCTTCACGATCCGGTCGTTCGCCGTGCCGAAGACCTTTTTCGCAATTCCGCCCAAACCCAGCATTGCCCGTCCTTCACATCGTCCCGACACCGGCCCTGTGGGGTCCGTCAGGCTCGCGCAGAATTCATGCGAAGAAGACGGGGGGCGCTTGTTCGCCCGGTTCCGACGTCGTAGATGAATGACGTCGCGCGCGCCGTTCAGGCCGTAGGGCCGGTCGGACATGTATGCCCGCCCCCCTGACCTGTCAACGTCGCGCGCCCCGCCCTTCTGGCGTGCCCCTCGCGGGTGCCGCAAACGTGACGACGCCCTGCCGGGTCTGCCCCGGATGACGGAGAGTTCAATGACCGACATCACCCGCCGCCTTCGCCCGCTGCTGACCGCGTGCCTTTTCGCTGGCCTCGCGTCCCCCGCTTTGGCCCAGACCGCCACGACCGAAGCCCCCGCACCCGAAGCCCCCATAGCAGCGGTTTCGGACGCGACCGCCGATACGGTGATCGCGACGGTGAATGGCGAGGATATCCTGCTCGGCGACATGATCTCGCTCCGGGCGGAGCTTCCGGCGCAATATCAGTCGATCCCTGACACGGTGCTTTACGACGGTTTGCTGGAACAGATGACCAATCAGATCCTGCTGCGTCAGGCGGCGGAGCGGACCGGTTTTGCCGACAAGAAATCCGTGCAGCGCGGGCTCGCGTTTCAGCGCACATCCTATCTGGCGGAGCTTTATGCCCGTGACCGGTTGAACGAGCAGTTGACCGAAGAGACGCTGACGGCGGAATACACCGCCCGTTATCTGAACGCCGAACAGCCGACGGAGATGAAGGCGAGCCATATCCTCGTCCCCAATCAGGATGAGGCGGTGGAAATTGCTGCGCTGGCCCGTGCCGAAGGCGCAGATTTCGCGGAACTGGCCAAGGCCCGGTCAAAAGGCCCCTCGGCCCCGGTCGGCGGTGATCTTGGCTGGTTCGAAGAGGGCCAGATGGTGCCCGAATTCGAAACCGCCCTGAAAGACATGAAGGATGGCGACATCTCCGACCCGGTGCAGACCCAGTTCGGCTGGCATGTCATCAAGTTCGAAGGCACCCGCGCCAAGGTTCCGCCGTCGCTGGCCGAAGTGCAGCAGGAACTGATCGGCACGCTGAGCGGCGAGATCACTGAATCGGTCGTCAACGCCCTGCGCGACAATGCGGAAATCGTGGAGCCGGAAGGCCAGATCGGGATCGAGCAATTGCGCAATGACGCACTGGTCGCCGACGAATAAGCACGAGACCGGGGAGGTCATCATGGCACCGAAAAGCAAAACCAAGGCCAAGGACGCGGAGCAGCCCAAAGCGGTGAAGGCCGCCCAGCCGAAAAAGCTGGCCCGGCTGGAGGATCGCGCCGAAGGCTTGCGCAACAAGCTGGCACGGGTCGAGGAAAAGATCGCCGAACTGGCCGGGGCCGCGCCGGCGGCGGTGGTGACCAAGGCCAAGGGGCCGGTATCGCCTTTCGCGACGCCGTTCCCCGATCTCGCGCCGGTCAAGGGCGTGCGGCTGGCCGCCTGCGAGGCGGGCGTGAAATACAAGGGCCGCAAGGACGTGATGCTGGCCGAGATCGCCGAAGGATCGGCGATTGCGGGTGCGTTGACCAAATCCTCCACCCGATCCGGCCCCATCGACTGGTGCCGCGCGCGCCTGACCGATCTGGCGCAGTCATCGCCCAAGGGGCCGCTGGCCATCGTCGTCAATTCGGGCAACGCCAACGCCTTTACCGGCGATGCCGGGCTGCAAGGTGCCGAGGCGACCGCGATTGCCGCCGCCAAGGCGATGGGCGGCCGGAAGGAGGGCGTGTTCATCGCCTCCACCGGTGTCATCGGCCAGCCGTTGCCGGTGGAACGGATCACCGCGAAAATGGATGAACTGGTGGCGAACCTGTCCGAGGATGCGCTGCCGATGGCCGCCGCCGCGATCATGACCACCGACACGTTTCCCAAGGGCGCGGGCAGGGTCATCGACCTCGACGGCGTTCAGGTCGCGATTTCCGGCATCGCCAAAGGGTCGGGCATGATCGCGCCGGACATGGCGACGATGCTCGCCTTCGTCTTCACCGATGCGCCGGTTGGACAGAAGCTGTTGCAGAACATGGTTTCCGACGCCACCAAGATCAGCTTCAACGCCGCAACGGTGGACAGCGACACATCCACATCCGACACCCTGCTGGTCGCCGCGACCGGCAAGGCCGGAGGCAAGCCGATCCTGACCCGCCGCGACCCGCGCGCGGCCGTGTTCGAGGATGCCCTGCGCGCGGTTCTGATCGACCTTGCACAGCAGATCGTTCGCGATGGCGAGGGCATCACGAAATATGTGGCGGTCAAGGTGACGGGCGCAAAATCCGACGCCTCCGCCGCTGTCATCGCCCGGTCCATCGCCAATTCGCCGCTGGTCAAGACGGCGATTGCGGGGTCGGACCCGAACTGGGGCCGCATCGTGATGGCGGTCGGCAAATCGGGCGAACCTGCGGACCGTGACCTTCTGTCGATCCGGTTCGGCGATATCCTCGTGGCCGAAAAGGGCTGGGTGTCGCCGGACTACACCGAGGAGGCCGGCGCCGCCTACATGCAGCAGGACGAGATTGAAATCACCACCGATCTTGGCCTCGGCACCGGCACGGCGGAGGTGTGGACCTGCGATCTGACCCACCGCTATATCGAGATCAACGCGGATTACCGTTCTTGAAGATCGTCCTCGTCGCCGCTGTCGCGCTGATCGACAAGGACGGCAGGGTGCTGCTCGCGCAGCGCCCCGAGGGCAAATCACTGGCCGGGCTGTGGGAATTTCCCGGCGGCAAGGTGGAGGCGGGGGAAACGCCGGAGGCGTGCCTGATCCGCGAGTTGAAGGAAGAACTGGGAATCGACACATGGCAAAGCTGCCTCGCGCCGCTGACCTTTGCCAGCCACAGCTATGACGCGTTTCACCTTTTGATGCCGCTTTACGCCTGCCGCAAATGGGACGGGATCGCGACGGGCCGGGAGGGGCAGAATCTGGAATGGGTGCGCCCGGTCAGGATGGGCGATTACCCGATGCCCCCCGCCGATGTGCCGCTTGTGGCGATGTTGCGCGATTGGCTTTGATCAGGGTCCAATCGGCCCTTGCCTGACCGTCGGCTCCGCCTCGCTTGCCTCACTGTCCAGCGTATCGACCAGCGCCACAATCGGCGCGCCGGGGGCGAAAACCGTCTCCGCTGTGGGCGGCGGCGGGGTGTCATGGTCGGTCCGGTCGATCCGCAATTCACGGTAAGCGGTATACATTCCGCTGAGCACGATCAGCGCCATCCCGACCAGCGTCGTCCATGCCGGAACCTCGCGCCAGAACACATATCCAACCAGCGTCGCGAGCGGCAGATAGCTGTAATCGAACGGCGCGATCAGGCTGGCGCTGGCGATCTGATAGGCCCGCGAGACGAGCGTATAGGCGATGGTGCCAATCGCGCCGAGGCCCGCAAGCTGCGCAAGGCCGATGCCCGCCGGTTGCGGCCAATCCATCCGCAGATGATGCAGGTCCGGCCCGATCTCGATCATCTGCGTGACGGCCCAGCCCATCGGCACGATCAGGATGCCGGAAAACGAAATCGTATAAAGCCCGACGGTCAGTGAACTGTCGCGCTCGCCGATCTTGCGGACCATCACCTGACTGATCGCATAAGTCAGCGCGCAGAACAGCGGCAGCATCGCGATCCACCCGAAACTGTCGCTCGCGGGGTTCATCGCGATCAGAACCCCGATGAACCCGACGATCAGCGCCGCGAGCCGGTGAATGCCGATCTTTTCGTGCAGGAACACCGCCGCAAGCGCCGCCGTCATCAAGGGGGCCGAGAAGAAGATCGTCGTCACCTCCGCCAAGCCCATGAACGGAAACGCCGTGTAGAACATCGCGAAACCGGCCCCGAACAGAAACGCCCGCACCAGATACCAGGGCCAGAACGGTGTCAGCAGCCGATGCGGCGCACCCAGCCACCAGATCAGCGGCGCAAGCGTCACCAGCGCGACCACAGATCGGGTGAAGATCAGCATCCATACCGGATAGATGGTCAGCAGCCCTTTCATCATCATGTCCTGCCCGACGAACAGCACCATGCCTGCGAGGACGCAGACGATACCCTGAAGCGTGCGCGACGATGGTTGGGAAACGGCGGAAACGGACATGCGGCCAGATTTCGGAAATCGGCGGCCATAAACCCGACCGGAGCGACCTGAATGTCGGAAACGGGCGGAATGATTGCAATTGCCACCAACCGGCGCTTGTTTTCCAGGGCGATGAAGCGGCACATTCGGCCCCACCGGCGACCAGCGGAAAATCTGCGCCGGGTGGCAAGTTTACGCTTGCGTCACCCAGCGTAACCTCTGGTTATATGTCGCCAACCGACTGAGAGCGGATTCGGAGGAATCATGACACATACCCCCAAGCGCAGCCTTGATGAGCTGCGCGCCCTGCTGGGCAAGGAACTTGGTGTATCCAAGTGGTACGAGATCGATCAGAAGAAGATCGACGTCTTTGCCGACATCACCGAAGACTGGCAGTTCATCCACGTAAATCCCGAAATGGCGGCGAAAACGCCGTTCGGCGGGACCATCGCACACGGGTTCCTCACCCTCTCCATGCTGTCGGCGATGGTGTATGAGGCCGGGCCTGGCCTGAAGGACATCGTGATGGGGGTGAATTACGGGTTCGACAAGATCCGCTTCCTCTCGCCGGTCAAGGCCGGGGCCAGGGTGCGCGGGCGGTTCGTGCTGACCAAGCTGGACGAATCGAAACCCGGTGAAGTCACCTACACTCAGGCCGTGACGGTGGAGATCGAGGGCAGCGACAAGCCCGCCCTGATCGCCGAATGGATTGGCCGCGTTTATCTGGGAAAATCATGAATATCAGGTTTGACGGACAGGTTGTCATCGTAACCGGCGCGGGCGCGGGCCTTGGCCGGTCCCACGCCTTGCAGTTCGCGGCGCGCGGCGCAAAGGTCGTGGTCAATGATTTCGGCGGTGCCCGCGACGGCACCGGCGGCGATCTGGGCCCTGCCGATCAGGTGGTGCAGGAAATCGAGGCGGCGGGCGGCGAGGCCATCGCCAACGGCGCGGATGTGTCCAATTATGAACAGGTGGAGGCGATGGTCGCACAGGCGATGGCCAAATGGGGCCGCGTCGATGTGCTGGTCGCCAATGCGGGCATCCTGCGCGACAAATCCTTTGCCAAGATGGAAATGGATGATTTCCTGAAGGTCCTGAATGTCCACCTCGTCGGCACCGCCAATTGTGCCCGCGCGGTCTGGCCGGTGATGCGCGATCAGAATTACGGGCGACTGGTGTTCACCACCTCGTCCTCCGGCATGTATGGCAATTTCGGGCAGGCCAATTATGGCGCGGCGAAAACCGGCATGATCGGGTTGATGAACGTCTTGCAGATCGAGGGGGAGAAATACGGCATCCACGCCAATACCCTCTCGCCCACCGCCGTGACGCGGATGACGGAGGAATTGTTCTCCGGTCCCGCCAAGGATTTGCTGACACCCGAAAGCATCTCGCCGGGCGTCCTGTTCCTCGCATCGAAGGACGGGCCGAAGCGCACGATCCTCTGTGCCGGTGGCGGATGTTTCGCGCGCACCTATCTGCATGAGACAGAAGGCGTGATCCTGACCGGGGACGATCTGACCCCCGAAGGCGTCGCCGCCGCATTCGAAGACATCAGTTCCATGGAGGGCGCGAGAGCCCTTCAGGGCGCGTTCGAACAGACCAAGAAATATGCTGACAAGGCCGAAGCCGCCGTCAGCCACAAGGAGTGACCCCCATGAGAGAAGCCGTCATCGTATCGACTGCCCGCACCCCCATCGGCAAGGCCTATCGCGGGGCCTTCAACGCCACCACCGGCCAGCAACTCGCGGGTCATGCCATCAAGCACGCGGTGCAGCGTGCCGGGCTGGAGGGCCACGAGGTCGAGGATTGCGTGATGGGCAATGCCCTGACGCAAGGGTCCACCGGCGGCAATTTCGGGCGGCAGGCGGCAATGGCCGCTGGTCTGCCCGTCACCGTTGCGGGCATGACGCTGGACCGGCAGTGTTCATCCGGCATGATGGCCATCGCCTCGGCGGCGAAATCCATCATCAATGACGGCGTGCAGATCGCCGTCGGCGGCGGCGGCGAAAGCATCTCGCTTGTCCAGAACGAAAAGATGCGCCGCGACTTCGTGGCCGATCCGACGCTGAAGGAAACGATGCCCGCGCTTTACATGTCGATGCTGGAAACGGCAGAGACGGTGGCAGCGCGTTATAATGTATCGCGCGAGGCGCAGGACCGTTACGCGGCGCAGAGCCAGGCCCGCACCGCAGCGGCGCAGGAGGCTGGCAAGTTCGACGACGAAATCGTGCCGATGACCTCCACCATGAAGTTTCTGAACAAGGAAACGAACGAGATACTCGAACGCGAAGTGACGCTGGAAAAGGACGAGGGCAACCGCCCCGGCACCAGCTTTGAAAACCTTCAGGGGCTTCAGCCGGTGTTTCAGGACGGCATCACCATCAAGGAAGGCAAATTCATCACCGCCGGAAACGCCTCGCAACTGTCCGATGGTGCGTCTGCCGCTGTCCTGATGGAAGCGAAGGAAGCCGAGAAGCGCGGCTTGCAGCCGCTCGGCTATTACCGTGCCTGCGTGGCGGCGGGCTGTGAGCCGGACGAGATGGGCATCGGCCCGATCTATGCGGTGCCGAAACTGCTGAAGGCCGCCGGCCTGAAGATGGAGGATATCGGCCTCTGGGAATTGAACGAGGCGTTCGCGGTGCAGGTCATCCGATCCCGCGATGTGCTCGGCATTCCTGACGAATTGCTGAATGTTGATGGCGGCGCCATCTCCATCGGTCATCCCTATGGCATGTCGGGTGCCCGCATGGTCGGCCATGCGCTGATCGAGGGAAAACGTCGCGGTGCCAAATACGTCGTCTGCACCATGTGCGTGGGTGGCGGTATGGGCGCAGCGGGGCTTTTCGAAGTCGCGTAAGCGACTTCGGGGGGTCACCCCGGCCCAGAGCCGGGGCCCCATCCCGCGCCATGTTCTGAATGAAAAGGTCCCGGCCCAAGGCCGGGACGCCAGTTTTAGGTAAGGATCACGATATGGACCTGAACTATACCGCAGAAGAAGAAGCGTTCCGCGACGAAGTGCGGACCTATCTGGCCGAAAACCTGCGCCCGGCGCTGGCTGCCAAGGTCGCCAACGACCTGCGCCTCAGCGCCGCCGACCTGCGGGAATGGCACAAGGTCCTGAACGACAAGGGCTGGCTCGCGTGGCATTGGCCCGTCGAACATGGCGGCACCGGCTGGAACCCGGTTCAGGCGCATATCTTTCACGAGGAAATCGTGTTCGCCAACGGCCCCCGCATCATCCCGTTCGGCGTCAACATGCTCGGCCCGGTGCTGATCAAATACGGCACCGAAGAGCAGAAGAAGCATTACCTACCGAAGATGCTGACATCCGAACATTGGTGGTGCCAGGGCTATTCCGAACCCGGTTCCGGCTCTGACCTCGCCTCGCTGAAAACCACCGCCGTGCGCGATGGCGACGAATATGTCATCAACGGCCAGAAGACATGGACGACGCTCGGCCATATCGCCGATCACATCTTCTGCCTGTGCCGCACGTCGAAGGACGGCAAGCCGCAGGAAGGCATTTCCTTCATCCTCGTGCCGATGGACACGCCCGGCGTCGAGGTCCGCCCGATCATCACGCTCGATGGCGAGCATGAGGTGAACGAGGTCTGGCTTTCGGACGTGCGTGTGCCGGTGGCCAATCTGGTCGGCGAGGAAAACAAGGGCTGGACGCTCGCGAAATACCTGCTGACCTATGAGCGGACGGGGATCGCAGGCACCGCCTATTCGAAACAGGCGATGGATCACCTGAAATCGGTCGCAGGCCGGATGCAGTCGAACGGTCGCCCGTTGAAGGATGACCCGTTCTTTGCGGCGCGCATGGCGCAGGTGGAAATCGACCTGATGGCGATGGATATCTTCAACCTCCGCGTCGTTGCCGCTGCCGAAGGTGGCTCAGCAGGCGGGGTCGAAAGTTCGATGTTGAAGATCCGCGGCACCGAGGTCCGGCAGGAACTGACCGACCTGATGCGCCGCGCCTTCGGCCCGCACGCGATGCCCTTCGTTCCCGAAGCCTTCGACGAAGGCTGGAATGAAGAGCCGATCGGGCCGGAAGGGGCGATGCCGCAGGCGTCGAACTATTTCAACATGCGCAAGATCTCGATCTATGGCGGGTCCAACGAGATCCAGAAAAATATCATCTCCAAAATGGGATTGGGCCTCTGATGGATTTCCAGCTTTCCGAAGAACGCCAGATGCTGGCAGACACGTTGAACCGCTTCATCCGCGACAAGTATGACATCAACACCCGCCACAAGGCGGCAGCGATGGAAGGCGGATTCGACCCCGCGATGTGGGCCGATTTCGCCGAACTCGGTGCCATCGGCGCGCTGATCCCCGCTGACGCGGGCGGATTTGGCGGCGAAGGCGAGGACCTGATGGTGGTGTTCGAGGCGCTTGGCCGTGGCATCGTGGTGGAGCCGTTCCTTGCCACCGTGCTCGGTGCCTCCGCCCTGATCGGCACCGGCCATGATGAATTGCTGGAGGAGGTGATCGGCGGCGGGGTGCAACTGGCACTGGCACATTCCGAACCCGACAGCCGGTTCGAGATTTCGCGCGTTTCAACCAAGGCCGAAGGCGGCAAGATCACCGGGCGCAAATCCGTGGTCATCAATGGCGGCACGGCGGACAAGCTGGTCGTCTCCGCCCGCACCTCCGGCGATGTCGGTGATGAGGCCGGTATCGGGCTTTATCTGGTGGATGCAAACGCAGCGGGCATCACGAAGCGGAGCTATGGCACCGTCGAGGGCGGCCATGCGGCGGAATTCACCTTCGATGGCGTCGAGGGCACGCCGCTGACCGGCGAAGGCGACGGCTATGCCAAGCTGGAAGAGGCGCTCGGTCGCGGCGTCCTCGCGCTCTGCGCCGAGGCGCTGGGGGCGATGGAGGTCTGCAAGGAAGTCACCGTCGATTACCTCAAGACCCGCAAACAGTTCGGCGTGCCGTTGTCGAAATTCCAGGCGCTCCAGCACCGAATGGTCGAGGTGGTGATCGCCATCGAACAGGCCCGGTCGTTGACCATGCTCGCCGCAGGCATGATGACCGCCCCGCGCGCGGAGCGGGAGCGGGCGCTGTCGGCGGCAAAGAACATGGTGGGCCGGGTCGGACGGCTGGTTTCGGAAGAAACGATCCAGCTTCACGGCGGCATCGCGATGACGTGGGAATATTCCGCGCCCCATTTCGCGAAACGCCTGACGATGATCGACCACCAGTTGGGCGACGAGGATTTCCACCTCGCGCGATTCATGGCGATGGAGGCGGCGTGAGGGGGGTCAGCCCCCTCCCCTGTAATCCCCGCTTTCGTGGGGATGAAAAGGCGATGAGCGGAGGCAAGGACCTGACATGACCAGAGTGCTGACGGAAAAAACAGGCCGCGTCCTGCACATCATCAACAACGCACCGGAACAGCGGAATGCGTTCGGGATGGATTTCTATGACGGGATGATCCCCGCCATTGAAGGTGCGGGCTCTGATCCGGATATCGGCGCGGTCGTCATCTCCGGCGCGGGCGGGTTCTTCTGTGCGGGGGGCGATGTGAAACGCCTCGCGGTGGCGCACCAGCATGGTTTCGCCGAACGGCGCGAAGGCGTCGACCGGCTGCATGTGATGATCCGCGCAATCCGCGCCTGCCCGAAGCCGATCATCGCCGCCGTCGAGGGTGGGGCAGCAGGCGCGGGCGCGTCGCTGGCGGCCGCTTGCGATCTGATCGTCGCGGGCCGCGATGCCTATTTCATGCTCGCCTATGTGAAGATCGGCATCACGCCCGATGGCGGCGCGACGTGGAGCTTTGCGCGCGCCCTGCCGCGCCAGTTCGCCACTGAAATGGCGCTGACCGGCGGCAAGGTCGCGGCAGAACGGTTGCACCAGCTTGGCATGGTAAACCGGCTGTCGGACGCGCCGGTCACGGATGCGCTCGGCTGGGCGGCGGAGCTTGCGACCGGGCCGAGCCAGTCGATGGCGACCATCAAGGCGCAGATCGTGCAGGCCGAGGAAGCCGGGTTCGAGGCACAGCTTGAAGCCGAGGCGATCGGCATCGCCACCGCGCTCGCCAGTCCCGACGGGATCGAAGGGGCGACAGCGTTTCTGGAAAAGCGGAAGGCCCGGTTTCACGGATGACCCTGCCGCCGCCCCGGCCCCGAGCCGGGACCCCGGTGAACGAGGGCAAAGCGGCAGTCGAGGTCCCGGCTCAGGGCCGGGACGACGGGGTTTGAGATTAAGGAGGATCGTGCATGACACCCGGTAAAGCCTTCCTCACCTCGGACGAAATCCGCCCGCTCGCGCAGCGATCCGACCTCTGGGGTTTCGCGCTGATCGTGCATTGCTGGGCGGTGATCGCCGCCGCGCTGGCGATCTTTGCGATCTGGCCGAACCCGCTGACCTTTATCCTCGCCGTCATCCTGATCGGCTCCCGCCAGCTTGGCCTCGCCATCCTGATGCACGAGGCGGCGCATAGCGCGATGTTCAAGACCCGCGCCCTGAACGAATTCGTCGGCGAATGGCTATGCGGGCGGCCCATTCTGGCGGACATGTTCGAATACCGGACCTATCACCTTCAGCATCATCGCTATACCCAGACCGACAAGGACCCGGACCTGAAACTGTCCGCGCCGTTCCCGACCACCTGGGCCAGCCTCAGGCGCAAGCTGATCCGCGACATCACCGGCCAGACCGGGTTCAAGCAGCGCAGCCAGCAGATCATGTTCGCCTTCAAGATGGCGGGGGAGGTGGAGGGCACGCCTTCGTCGCAGGATCTGGCGCAGGCGTTTTCTGGCCCGGTTCTGGGCCGCGCGATGATCGCAAATGCCGTCATCTTTGCGGTGATGTGGGCCGTCGGCGACTGGTGGTGGTGGTTCGCCTTCTGGGCACTGCCGCTGCTGACTTGGTTTCAGCTTGTGCTGCGGGTGCGCAACATCGCGGAGCATGGCGCTGTGGAACGATCAGACGACCCCCTGCGCAACGTCCGCACCACCCGCGCCGGGCCGGTCATGCGCCTGCTGCTCGCGCCCTATTGGGTGAATTACCATCTGGAACACCATCTGGTAATGCACATCCCCTGTCATGCCCTGCCGAAAGTGCATGACCTGATGCTGAAAAAGGGTCACGGGCCGAAGATGCAGATTGGCCGTGATTACTGGGATGTGCTGCGGCTTGCAGCGTCCCGCCCGGCCTGAAGCAGCAGGATCGGCCCTGCGGCGGCAGCGGCATCCGCATCATCATGGGTGACCATCAGCGCCGGAATCGCCCGCCGCCGGATATGATCGAACACGAAGCTGCGAATCTCGTCCCGAAGCACGACATCGAGTTTCGAAAACGGCTCGTCCAGCAACAGCGCCAGCGGCTCCGCCAGCAGGGCGCGCATCAGCGCCGCGCGGGCGCGCTGCCCGCCTGACAACGTGGCCGGGTCGCGGTCGTGAAAGCCGCCGAGGCTGGCTTGTTCCAGCGCCGCCTCCACCGCCGCCCGCCGCGCCGCCCGGCCGCTGACGCTGCGCGAGAGGCCGAAGGCGAGGTTGTCGCCGACCGACAGATGCGGGAAGAGATGCGCATCCTGAAACAGGATGCCGATGCGGCGCGCCTCCGCTGGCAGGCGCAGAACCGATATTCCATTCAGCGCGATCTCGCCACGCAGGGCAAAGCCATGCGCCAGATGCCCGCCCACCGCGTCGAGCAGGGTGGATTTGCCCGCGCCGGACGGGCCGGTGACCGTTCCGATCTGCCCGGCGGGAATGTGAAGGTCGATGGCCGGGAAGAGCGGCGCGGCAGCCCCCGCCGCCGTCACGCTGACGCCTTTCAGATCGAGGCTCATCCTGCGCCCCCGCCGCCAAGGCCGAGGCGGTTCCGGTGCAGGACCGCAGGCACCAGAAGCGCCAGCGCATAGGCGACGAAGGGCAATGCCGCCTGCAAGACCGCATAGGTCCCGACGACACGCCGGTCGGAGCCGGAGGACAGCGTCACCGCCTCCGTCGTCAGCGTCGCGACCTGCCCCGCGCCCACGAACAGCGTCGGCAGATAAAGCGCGACGGAAACCCCGAACCCGATAGCCGCCGCCGTCAGCACCGGGCGGAGCAGGATCGGCAGCTTCACCGCCCAGAATTGGCGGAAGGGCGACGCGCCGAGCGATGCCGCGCTCTGCATCACCCGTCGGTCCAGCGCCCGCCACGGGTCCGACAGCGCGATCATCACATAGGGAAAGACAAACAGCACATGCGCCCAGATCACGGCGCCTAGGCCCCCCCAAATGCCGAGGCGCAGGAACATCACGTTCAACCCGTAAAGGAACCCGATCTGTGGCACGATCAATGGCAGGTAGATCACCCATGCCGCCCAGCGCGCCCGCCCGCGCCGCGCGCGGTCTTCGCCCGCCAGCCATGCGAGCACAAGCGTCAGCGACAGCGCCGTCGTGACGAGGCCGAGGCCCAGCGTGGTGATCGCCGCATCGCCCCAGCCCGAAGCCGGGTTCATCCAGCCCTGAAAGGACCAGCTTTGCGGCAACGCATCGGGGAAACGCCAGCGCCACGCCACCGACCAGATGACCAGCCCAAGCCCCGCCAGCGCGCCGAGCACCATCAGCCCGAAAACCCCGGCGGAGGCGACCCAGATCCCCGGCTGTGCCGCGATGCCCCGGCCCCCTGCCTGCACCCATGCCCGACCGATGCGGGTCACCGCACGCTCCGCCAGCCACCAGACCGCGATGCCACCGATGATGATCGCGGTTTGTAGCAACGCGGCGGCGGCGGCAGGCAGGATCAACGCGGTATCCGGCGCATTGAACCAACGGGTGATGGCAACCGCGAGCGTCGGCGGGTTCGACGGGCCGAGGATGATCGCCACATCCACCACCGAAAGCGAGAAGGCGAGCACGACGAAGATCGGCAGCCGGATCAGCGGATAGACCTGCGGCGCGATCACCTTCATCCACGCCACCCCCCGGCCATAACCAACCGCCCGCGCCGCCGCGAGATGCTGGCGCACCGGGATCTGCCCCAGCGCCGCGATCATCACGAGCAGAAGAAACGGCACCTCCTTCGCCAGCAACCCGAAGATCAGCGCGCCGCCCCAGGGATCGTTCACCAGCGCCAGATCGGGGGGGCGATCCCACCCTGTCAGCCACGGGCTGAACAATCGCGCGATCCAGCCGGAGGGCGCGAGCAGAAAGGCGAGGCCGATCGCCAGCGCCGCATGCGGGGCCGCCAGAAACGGCGCGAGCACCCGCCGGACCCAGCCCTGCGCCGCGCTGCCATAGGTCGCCGCACAGAACCCGGTCGCAAGCACCAGCGCGACGATGGTCGAGGCAAAGCCGGTAAACAGGGTCAACCGCAGGCTGGTGCCAATCCCCGGCAGATCGGCCAGCGTGCGCCACGGGTCCAGCGACAGGGCGGTCGCCCCGATGGCAGGCAGGATGCCGAATGCGGCGCGCGCGGTTTCCCAGAACCCGGCGAGGATCGGCAAGACAAGGCCCAGCGCCACGACAGCCAGCACCGCCCCCCGCAGCGCCCGGCCATCACGGGTCATCTGGTATAGCGCCGCGCCCATTCATCCACGATCCGGGTCATCCAGCTTCCATGCGGCTCCAGCAATGTCGGCCCCAGATCCTCCAGCGTCGGCAGGGCGGGTGCGGTCGGCAGGGCGGCAAAGACCGCCTTCTGATCGGCGCTCAGAAGGGCGGGATCGAGGACGGAAAAACTGCCAAGCACGGTGATATCCTGCTGGCGCGCCTGCGTTGCCGGGTCGAGCAGGAAATTCGCGACCACCATCGCCCCCTCGCGGTTCGCGGCATTATAGGGGATGGCAACGAAGCTGACATTGCCGAGCGATCCGATGGTGGGCACGAACACGCGCGCCGTATCGGGCATCAGGCCCTGTTCGATGGCAGCGGCGGTGCTGGCCGGGTCGAAGGACATGGCGATATCGACCTCGCCATCATTCAACAACTGGTCCTGCACCGACTGATTTTCAGGAAATGTCTCGCCGCCGCGCCACAGGTTCGGGCGCAGCGCATCATACCAAGACCAGAGCGGGGCGGTCGCCGCGTCGAATGCCGCATCGGTGATCGGAGCTTGCAGCACGGCAGCGTCCGGCGTCAGTTCGATCAGTGCCTGTTTCAGAAAGCTCGCGCCCATGAAATTGCGCGGCGTCGGATGGGTGAAACGGCCCGGATGCGCCGCCGCCCAATCGGCCAGCGCCGGCATCGTCAGGGGCGGTTCCGCAATCGTGGCGCTGTCATAGCTGAAGACGAATTTCGCCAGCCGCCACGGGCTTTCATACCCCTCCACCGGCACCGTGAAATCGACAGCGGCGGGGGATGTCGGCGACAGGTCGAGGTATTTCGCATTCGGCATGTCTGCGACGAACGGGCCATGCAGCAGGCCCTGTTCTTTCATCGACAGGAAATTCGCGCCGTTGATCCAGATCATGTCGACCGCGCCACCTTCATCCTGACCGGCGGCCTTTTCGGCGATCACACGGGTCACGGCCTCGGCTGTGTCGGTCAGCTTGACCTGTTCGACGGACACACCATAGCGCGCCGCCGTTTCCTCCCCCACCCAGCGGATGAAGTCATTGGTGCGGGCATCGCCGCCCCAGGCGTTCCAATAGACGGTCTGGCCGCGCGCGGCATACAGCACCGCCTGCCAGTCGGCATCATCGGCTGTCACCGGGGCGGCGAAGGCGGCAATCGCAGCGGCAAAGATGGGCAGGCGCATGAAACTCTCCCGGCAGTATCTGTCGGGATCACTTCAACAACATCGCCGGGATCGTTGCAAACCGGATACGGAGATGTGAACGCGCAGAACGCGCGATCAGCCCGTCATCCCGTCCCAGAACTTTTTCACCTTGGAGAAGAAATCATCCGTCTCCGGGCTGTTCTCGGCGCTCGCGTCCTCGAACATCTTCAAAAGCTCTTTTTGATGCGCGGTGAGGTTCACCGGGGTTTCGACCGCCAGTTCGAGATAAAGGTCGCCAAACCGCCCGCCCCGCAATTGCGGCATGCCCTTGGACCGGAGGCGAAGCTGCTTGCCCGCCTGACTGCCCGCCGGAATTTTTACCCGCGTGCGGCCACCGTCGATGGTCGGGGCCTCGATCTCGCCGCCCAGTGCCGCCGTCGTCATCGGCACCGGCACCCGGCAGAACAGGTCCATCCCCTCACGCGCGAAGATCGGATGATCCTCGAGTTCCAGAAAGATATAAAGATCACCGGGCGGGCCACCGCGCGCACCCGCCTCACCCTCGCCCGCGAGCCGGATGCGGGTGCCGTTTTCGACACCTTCGGGGATGCGCACCGACAGGGTGCGTTCCTTGGCGACACGGCCCTGACCGGAACAGGTGCGGCAGGGGTTCTTGATCGTCTGGCCGCGCCCGCCACAGGTCGGGCAGGTGCGTTCAATAGTGAAAAAGCCCTGCTGCGCACGCACCTTGCCGAGGCCGGAGCATGTCGGGCAGGTGGTCGGTTCCGCCCCGCCCTCCGCGCCCGTGCCTTCGCAACTGTCGCAGGCGACCGATCCGGGAACCGTGATCGAGGATTCCTTGCCGAGATAGGCATCCTCCAGCGTGATCGACAGGTTATAGCGCAGGTCGGACCCACGCGTGCGCGCACGCCCGGCACCGCCGCCGCGTCCCCCGCGACCACCCATGAAATCGCCGAACAGATCGTCGAACACGTCGGAAAAGGCCGAATTGAAATCCGCGCCACCCTGCGGGCCATGCCCGCGTGCGCCCGCCCCCGCCGCGCCAAAGCCGCCCGCCTCGAATGCCGCATGGCCGAACTGGTCATAGGCGGCCTTCTTTTCGGGGTCTTTCAAAACGTCATAGGCCTCGTTCACCGCCTTGAATTTCTCGGCGGCCTTCGGGTCCTCGCGGTTGCGGTCTGGATGCAGATCGCGCGCCTTCTGGCGATAGGCCTTCTTCAGGTCCGCCTCGGACGCGCCGCGTTTCACGCCAAGCGTTTCATAAAAGTCGGTCTTAGCCATTCAGCGTCCCCATCATCAGGATCGGGCCTGCATAAAGGGCGCTGCCCTTCAGGCCAAGGTCTGATGAAAAACGGAGGGGCGGCGCAAAACGGGTCGCCTTGCGCCGCAGCCTGTTCATGATCAGGACTTCTTCTCGTTGTCCTTGACCTCTTCGAAGTCGGCATCGACGACGTCATCTTCGGATTTCGACTTGGGCGCATCGCCGGACTCCGCCGCCTGCGCTTCTTCCATCGTCGATTTGTAGATGGCTTCGCCAAGCTTCATCGCGGTTTCGGTCAGGGCCTGGGTCTTGGCCTTGATCTCTGCCAGATCGTCGCCTTCGGCAGCCGCCTTCAGATCCGCAATCGCGGCTTCGATGGCTTCCTTGGTTCCGGCATCGACCTTGTCGCCATGTTCGGCGAGGGATTTCTCGGTCGAATGCACAAGGCTTTCGGCATGGTTCTTCGCCTCAACCGATTCCTTCTTCTTCTTGTCGGATTCGGCGTTTTCTTCGGCCTCTTTCACCATCTTTTCGATGTCTTCATCCGACAGGCCGCCAGAGGCCTGAATGGTGATCTTCTGTTCCTTGTTGGTGCCCTTGTCCTTCGCCTTCACCGACACGATGCCGTTGACGTCGATGTCGAAGGTCACCTCGATCTGCGGCATGCCGCGCGGTGCGGGCGGAATGCTTTCAAGGTTGAACTGGCCGAGCATCTTGTTGTCGGCGGCCATCTCACGCTCACCCTGGAAGACGCGGATCGTCACGGCCGACTGGTTGTCTTCGGCGGTGGAGAAGACCTGCGACTTTTCGGTCGGGATCGCGGTGTTGCGGTCGATCAGGCGGGTGAACACGCCGCCCAGCGTTTCGATGCCGAGCGACAGCGGTGTGACGTCGAGCAGGGTCACGTCGGTGACATCGCCCTTCAGCACGCCCGCCTGAATGGCGGCACCCATTGCAACGACTTCGTCCGGGTTCACACCCTTGTGCGGTTCCTTGCCGAAGAAGGCCTTCACCGTTTCGATGACCTTCGGCATACGGGTCATGCCGCCGACCAGAACGACCTCGTCGATATCGGCTGCGGTGATGCCCGCATCCTTCATCGCCTTCTTGCACGGCTCCAGCGTCCGCTTGATGAGGTCATCAACGATGCTTTCCAGCTTCGCGCGGGTCAGCTTCAGCGTCAGGTGCTTTGGCCCCGATGCGTCTGCGGTGATGTAGGGCAGGTTGATTTCTGTCTGGGTCGCCGAAGACAGCTCGATCTTCGCCTTTTCGGCGGCTTCCTTCAGGCGCTGCAAGGCCAGCTTGTCCTTGCGCAGGTCCATCGAGTTCTCTTTCTTGAACTCGTCCGCGAGGTAATCCACGAGCCGAAGGTCGAAATCCTCGCCGCCGAGGAAGGTGTCGCCATTGGTGGACTGCACCTGAAACAGGCCATCGCCGATTTCGAGGATCGACACGTCGAACGTGCCGCCGCCAAGGTCATAGACGGCAATCGTCTTGTCGTCGCCCGCCTTGTCGAGGCCATAGGCCAGCGCCGCCGCTGTCGGCTCGTTGATGATGCGCAGCACCTCGAGGCCGGCGATCTTGCCGGCGTCCTTGGTGGCCTGACGCTGGGCGTCGTTGAAATAGGCGGGAACGGTGATGACGGCCTGGCTGACCTTTTCACCGAGATAGGCCTCGGCGGTTTCCTTCATCTTCTGAAGGATGAAGGCGGAAATCTGCGACGGCGAATATTTCTCGCCGCGTGCCTCGACCCAGGCATCGCCATTGTCGCCCTTGACGATCTTGTAGGGGACCATCGAGCGGTCTTTTTCGACGGCCTTGTCATCCGCGCGGCGGCCAATCAGGCGCTTCACGGCGAACAGGGTGTTTTCGGGGTTGGTGACAGCCTGACGTTTCGCAGGCTGGCCGACAAGGCGTTCCTTGTCTTCGGTGAACGCCACCATCGAAGGTGTGGTGCGCGCGCCTTCCGCGTTTTCGACCACTTTCGGGGTGCCCCCGTCCATGATGGCAACGCAGGAATTGGTGGTCCCGAGGTCGATACCGATAACTTTGGACATGCAGAATTCTCCTTCGGCGATATTGGGCGGCAGGTCCCGAAGGCCCCCGGCGCCCATCCCATGAGTGATGACCGGTGCAATCCCTCATCGCACCGTTGGTCGCTATATAGTTGTGACCTTTTTGCCTCGCAAGGCAGCGATGCGACTCTTTTGAACGAGTTTGCCCGATGGCGTCGCGGATGAGGGCGCAGACTTGGCCAAAGCCGCATGGCCGGGATATCCTGACCGGATGACAGACGGTTTCCAGATTCACGATGGCTTTCTCGATGCCCCCACCCAAAGGGCGCTGGTGGAGGATCTGCGCGCCGTCGTCCTCGCCGCGCCGTTGAACAGCCCGGTGACGCCGGGCGGCAAGCCGATGTCGGTCGCCATGACCTCCGCCGGGCGGGTCGGGTGGACCACTGATCGTCGCGGTTATCGGTATGAACCGCGCAGCCCGACCGGCGACCCGTGGCCGCCGATCCCGGCGCGGGTGCTGGCGGTCTGGCGCGCGGTGTCGGGATGGCCGGAGGACCCGGATTGCTGCCTCGTGAATTTCTACCGCGAGGGGGCGAAGATGGGCCTGCATCAGGATCGGGACGAGGACGCATTCGATGCGCCGGTCGTATCCATCTCGCTCGGCGACGACGCCCGGTTCCGCATCGGCGGCCCCACGCGCGGCGGCCCGACCCGCGCGATCACGCTGCGGTCGGGCGATGTGGTGGTGATGGGCGGCGCGGCAAGGCTGGCCTATCACGGCGTGGACCGCATCGCATTCGGCACCTCCCCCCTGCTGGCGCAAGGCGGGCGCATCAACCTGACGCTGCGGGTGGTGCGGTCGGTGTAGGGGGGGGGTGGTTGGATTGTTGAACCTGCCGTCGGTCTGGGCATGGGCATGGGCATGGGCATGGGCATGGGCATGGATGGGCCAGCAG
>CAYGRU010000018.1:0-64729 GCA_964352385.1 uncultured Candidatus Planktophila sp. | reverse complement strand
GCGGCGCGGCTGACGGGGTTCGCGGCGGCATCGGGCTTCTATGGTGGCCGGATCGCAGCCTTCGCGGATGAGGTCCCGCGCTGCCCGGTGCAGCTTCACTACGGGGCGGAGGACACCGGCATCCCCCTGAGTCAGGTGGAAGACGTCAGGGCCAAGCGACCCGAATGCGGCATCCATGTCTATGACGGCGCGGCGCACGGGTTCCATTGCGATGCGCGGGCCAGTTTTCACCCCGAAGCATCCGCGAAAGCCTGGGCGCGGACGATGGCGCTGTTCGCGCAACACGTCGCCGCACAGGGCTGACCCGGCTTATTCGGCGGCCAGTGCCCGGCTGCGGGCGGCATCGGTGGCGCTGACCAGTTCCGCCGTGATGCCCGGTTCCGACAAGGCATGCCCCGCATCACCCACCATCCGCAGGTCCGATCCGGGCCATGCCCGGTGCAATTCGAACGCCGAAAGCGGCGGGCAGACCATATCATATCGGCCCTGCACGATGGTCCCCGGAATATCGCGGATGCGGCCCACATCGCGCAGGATCTGGCCATCCTCCACCAGAAAGCCCCGATTGCGGAAGTAATGGCATTCGATCCGGGCAAAGGCGCGGGCATAGCTTGCCGCCGCATAGCCGGGCGTCGCGCGATCATCGGCGCGCAGCGTCGCCGTCGCACCCTCCCACCGTGCCCAGATCCGGGCGCATTCGGTCTGCACCGCCAGATCGCCGCCCATGAGGCGTTTGTAATAGGCCCCGATCAGATCGCCGCGTTCCTCCTCCGGGATCGGGCGGAGGAAATCCTCCCACAGATCGGGCCAGAAGATCGACGCGCCGCCACCATAGAACCAGTCAAGTTCGCGCTGGGTCATCAGGAACACGCCGCGCAGGATCATCTCCGCCACCCGCTTCGGGTGCGTCTCGGCATAGATCAGCGCCAGCGTCGCGCCCCATGATCCGCCGAACAGCGTCCACTGGTCGATGCCGATGCGGCGGCGGATTGCCTCGATATCCTCGACCAGATCCCAGGTCGTGTTCCGCTCCACGCTCGCATGGGGGCGCGACCGGCCACAGCCGCGCTGATCGAACAGGATGACATGCCAAGCCTCGGGGTCGAAATAGCGGCGCATCCCCGGGCTGCACCCACCGCCGGGGCCGCCATGCAGGATGACGACGGGCCGCGCGCCCTTGGTGCCGCACTCTTCCACGTAGATTTCGTGCCCGCCGCTGACGGCCATGCGAAATCGGTTGAACGGTTCAATCGGCGGATAAAGGGATCGGCGGGGCTGCATTCATACTCCGGGTCATCGGCGGGTGCCGTTGCAGTTGCCACAGATTGTCCCATGTCTTAGGGCGATGCCAGCCTCTCGGACCAAATCGGAGCCTATTTTGACAACAGCGTCGCCAAAAACAGCGTCTTCAACGGTGGATGCTGCCGAAATCGCCAAGTTCGACGCGATGGCGGCGGCCTGGTGGGACCCTTCGGGAGAGTTTCGTCCGCTGCACGCGATGAACCCGTGCCGCATTGATTACATCGCGGAACAGATCGCGGCGGAGTTCGGGCGCAGCCGCAAGACTCGCCATCCGTTCACCGGCCTGACGCTGGCCGATGTCGGCTGCGGCGGCGGGTTGGCGTCGGAGCCGATGGCACGGCTCGGCTGCACCGTTACCGGGTTCGACGCGGCGGAGGCATCGCTGCACATCGCCCGCACCCATGCTGCCGCATCCGGCCTGACCATCGACTACCGCGCCGAAACGGCGGAGGCGGCAGCCGCGCGCGGCGCACAGTTCGATGTTGTGATGGCGTTGGAGATTGTCGAGCACGTGTCCGACATCCCCGCTTTCCTCGCCGCACTGTCCTGCATGCTGCGCCCCGGCGGGCTGCTGGTCATGTCGACCCTGAACCGCACCGCGAAATCATGGGCAATGGCGATTGTCGGGGCGGAGCATATCTTGCGCCTGCTGCCGGTCGGCACGCATGACTGGCGCAAGTTCCCGACACCGCCGGAACTCGAAGCCGCCATCACGGCAGCCGGGCTGGAAGTGGTAGACGCCAAAGGCATGGTCCCCGACCTGAAACGCGGCGGCTGGAAGATTGATGCGGATATGGGTGTCAATTACATCGTGACGGCGGTGAAGCCGGACTGACCCTTCGGCTTACGCCACTGCGACGGTCACTTCGGCACCATCGCCGATGACATACCTGATCCTGTCCCCCACCACCGGCGCGCGGGTTTTGATGACTGATCCGGTGATGACCACCTCCCCTGCCCGGATCGTCTGCCCGGCATCGGTCAGCACCCCGGCAACCCATGCCAGCGATCCGAACGGGTTGGCGTCGCCCACCCGCGCGGTTTGCGCCGGCTCGTCGTTCCAGTGCAGCGCGACCGGCAGCGCATCCACATCCATGTCCTGCCAGCCCTTGATCGGCTCGCCCAGCACGATGCCCGCGCCCCAGGCATTGTCGGCGGCCATCGTGCGGGCGTCGAGTTGCGTGTAATCCGCGCCGCGATCCACGATCATCTCAAACGCCGGATGGATGCTCGCCGTCTTCGCGCGGATCGACGCCGCCGTGAACGGGCCGTCGCCGGGGCGGATATCCTCGCCCAGCACACAGGCCAATTCGAACTCCATCCCCAGCCCGTGATAATCCGCCAGCCGCAGCGTCGCGCCATTCGGATGAATCTCGGCCGCAAAGATCCCGCCCGCAATCGGGTGATCGACGCCGCACAGTTTTTGCTGAACCGCCGAGGCCAACGCGATCTTGCGCCCGCCCAGCGCGCCGCGCGCACCGTCGAATCCGCCCTCCGCATGGATCGCCTGAAGCCGGAACTGCGCTGCGTAAGCCTCGGCCATGTCGCGCGGCTCCACCGTGCCACCAAGGTTGCGATAGCGCGCGCCTTCGGTGTGCTGGCGGATGATCTCGCGGGCGATGACTTCGGTGCGGTCGGTCATGGTCTTGTTTCCCCCTCAGGTTTTTCTTGTTGACGAGAGCAACGCATGCCGCCCTGCCTGCGTCAATTGCAGACATCTCCGCCCGTCAGGCGGGCTCGCCCAGCAACGCCTTTGCCATGTGCAGATACAGCGCCGCCGCCTTTTCCAACTGGTCGAGCGCGATGAATTCATTCGCCGTATGGGCCTGCGCCAGATCGCCGGGGCCGCAGATGACCGACGGGCAGCCGAAATTCGGGGCATCCGTTCCACCGGGAAAAGCGACCGGCGCGGTTGGCGCGCCAACCGCCGCCGCCGCTGCCAGCGCGGCGCGGACCACCGGCGCATCCAGCGCCGTGTCGAGGCCGGACACATCCGGGGCCGGATCACCGATGCTGGCGCGAACACCCGCCGCCGCGATCACCGCCGCCAGTTCGGCGCGGACGCTGGCGGCATCCTCGCCCGGCAAGGTCCGCCGGTCGATGGTCAGCACGGCGCGCCCCGGCACGGCGGAATGGCTTTCACCGCCCGCGATCAGCACCGGCGTTGCGCGCCCGTGGCCCAGCAGCGGATGCGCCTGACGGGTCTGCAATGCCTGATTATGCTCCAGCACCGCGCCGATCAGCCGTGCCGCGCCCACCAGCGCGTTGTCGCCCTTTTCGGGAATCGATGAATGCGCCGCCTTGCCCTCGATAGTGACGGCAAAGGCCGACTGGCCCTTGTGCGCCGGGGCAACGGCCAGCGTAGTCGGCTCGCAGACGACGCAGGCATCGGCGCGCGGACCGGACCGCCCGGCCGCACAGGACCCGGTCATCAGGTGTTCCTCGTCGATCACGAACATCAGGAGGAGGTCACCGACCAGACCCGCATGCCGTGCCAGCCGCGCGGTTTCCAGCATCACCGCCAGCGCGCCCTTCATGTCGACCGCGCCGCGCCCATGCAGGCGGCCTTGCCGGATATCGCCCGCGAACGGATCGCCGAGATAATCCTCGACCCCGACCGTATCCATATGCCCCGCCAGCATCAGCACCGGGCCGCCGCCGGTGCCGCGCACCCGGCCCCAGACATTCGGGCGACCGGGGACGACATTATCGATACCCGTCTCCAGCCCGATCTCTTCCATCGCGCGCAGCAGCCATTCCGCGACCTCCTGTTCGCGGAACCCCGGCGCTGCGGGTGCGTCATAGGGATTGACGGAGGGGATCCTGACCAGCGCAGTCAGATCGGCGATCATGCGGTCGAGATCAGGTTTCATGCCGCTGAACATGCCGCAGATATTTTGGTCTGGCGAGCGATTTTCGTTGACCCGCGCGCGGCTTCAGGGTCGGAGTGCCGCCATGATCCCGCGCAATACCCTCCCCCCGTCGCCCGACCTCGAAGCCGAAGCCCGCGCCGCCGCGACCGCCGCCGACAACCTGCGCGGTGCCGGGTTCATGATGCTGTCGATGGCCACTTTCGTGGTGAATGACAGTCTGATGAAATCGCTTGCGGGCGAGGTGCCGCTGTTTCAGGCGATCTTCATCCGGGGCCTGTTCGCGACGATCCTGATCGGCGGCTTCGCTTTGGCACGGGGCGTTGCGCGCCCTTCCGTGCTTGCGCCCGCTGACCGCAAGATCGCATTGCTGCGCGCGGCGGCGGAGATCGGAGCGACGTCCTGCTTTCTGACCGCGCTGTTCAACATGCCGTTTGCAAACGCGATGGCGATCCTGCAATCGACGCCGCTGGCGCTGACCTTCATCGGCGCGGTCTTCATGAAGGAGGTCGTCGGCTGGCGGCGGTGGAGCGCGGTCGCCGTCGGGTTCATCGGCGTCCTCCTGATCGTCAGGCCGGGGACGGAGGGGTTCGACAGCGCCGCATTCTGGGCGCTCGCCTCGGTCGGGTTCGTCTGCCTGCGCGATCTGTCGACCCGCCGCCTGTCAAAGGACACGCCGTCGCTGTTCATCACCCTGATGACCGCCGTTGCGATCACCACGGTCGGCGGTCTTGTCACCGCAACACAGGATTGGAAGCCGCTGTCGATGGAGACGTTTGGCGTTCTCGCGCTCGCCGCTGCTTTCCTGTTCGTGGGGTATTATTTCAGCGTCAAAACCATGCGTGTGGGTGAGATCGCCTTCATCTCGCCGTTCCGTTATTCAGTGCTGATCTGGGCGCTCATCATCGGCTGGATCGTGTTCGACGAGGTGCCGCGCGGGCTGACGCTGATCGGCGCCGCGCTGATCGTCGGCGCGGGGCTCTATACGTTTTTCAGGGAACGCGGGCGCGTCTAGGACCGCTGCGCCAGCCAGATACCGCCCAGCACCAATGCGAGCGCCAGCGCGTGATAGAGCGCGAAGACCTCGCCGAGGATGAACACCGCCATGACCGAGGCGAAGATCGGCACGAGGTTGATATAGACTCCCGCCTTGCCCGGCCCGATCAGATCGACCCCGCGCAAAAAGAACAACTGTGCGAGGCATGATGGAAAGATCGCCACGGCGACCGTCAGCATCAACCCATCGGTGGTCGGCCAGGGATAGCCCGGCTGCGCCGCCTCCCAGATTGCCATCGGCGCTGCGGTGACGGCGGCCACGACCGCGAAGAACGTGAACAGCGCCGCCCCCGGCACCTGCGGGCGCACCCGGATGGCGACCGTGTAGATGCAATACAGCACGCAGGCGAGCAGCATCAGCAGATCACCCTGATTGAAGGCAAAGGCAGCCAGACGTTCGAATTCACCCTTCGATGCGACGGTCAGAGCGCCGATCAGCGTGACGATCACCCCGACAATGCCCAGCGGTTTGACCCGGTCGCCATAGGCAAAAAACGCCCCGATCATCACCAATGCAGGCATCGACCCTTGCAGGATGCCGATATTGATTCCTGTGGTCTGCGCCGACGCGATGTAGAACAGCGTGTTGAACCCGGTGAACCCGGCAACCGCCATGAAGGTGACAATGCCGAGCTTGGCGCGGATTTCGGGAAAATGTTCACGCACCTGCCGCCCGTACAGGCTCCACATCACCACCGCGACCAGCAGCCAGCGACCGAGCACCAGCGCATAAGGCGTGATTTCGCCGACCACCAATTGCCCGAACATCGCATTCGATGCCCACATCATCGCGGTGAGGGTCAACAGAACGGTGGGGGTGCGATAAAGAGCTGCGATCATGGCCGCGACCATACACGCGGCGGTGCGGGCGGCAAGGGAAAGGGGCGCGGCAGGGCCATCCCTGTCGCCCCGGCCCTGAGCCGGGGCCTCGACGTTTCAGGTGCCACGCGCCGCTTATCGGGGTCCCGGCTCAAGGCCGGGACAGCGGGACGTCGGGGGAGGGGCGCGAAAGGGCTGGGCAAAGGCCCCGTCCACCGTTCACCCCGCCACAAACCCCACCTTGTCGAACCGCTGCCTCATCGCCGCGACCTCGGGGGCAATATCCTCCGGCCTGTCCGACCCCAGCGCCCGCGCGATCAATCCGGCAAGTTCGGGAATATCCGCCACCGTCACGCCCCAGCGCGCCAGTTCCGGTGTGCCGATCCGCAGCCCGTTCATGTCCCCCGCGACCGGTGCAACCGGCAACCCGATGCCGCAGGCAAGGAACCCGGCACGGCGCAGGTGCTTCGACGCCGCCTGCCCGCCGTCATAGCGGGCCGCCTCGATGGCGAACTGGTGCGATTGGGTGTAGCCCCGCGCTGCCGCGAAGACCGGGATCTGCGCCGCCGCAAGTTCCGCCGCCAGCGCCTGTGACAGCGCGATCATGCGCGCGGCATAGGCTTCGCCGCACAGCTTCCAATCCGCCAGCGTGATCGCGAGCGCCGCCGATTTCGCCGCGTCGAAATTCGCCGTCAGGCCGGGAAAGGCGATGGCGTCCAGCCTTTCCGCTATCGCCGCATCATTGGTCACGGTCAGCCCGCCCGCCGGGCCGCCGAGGCTCTTATAGGTGCTCATGGTCATCAGATGCGCGCCTTCGGCCAGCGGGTTCGGCCACGCCTTCCCCGCGATGATCCCGCACTGATGCGCCGCGTCGAACAGCAGCTTCGCGCCCACCTCGTCGGCGATCGCCCGCGCCGCCGCCACCGGATGGGGGAAGAGGTTCAGGCTGCCGCCGATGGTGATGATCTTCGGCTTCACCCGCCGGGCCAGCGCCGCCAGCGCGTCGATATCGACAGTATATCCATCGGCATCGACCGGCGCTTCGTGCGTCACCAGCCCGTAAAGCCCGGCGCAGCCCGCCAGATGGTGCGTGACATGCCCGCCGATGCTGCCCGGCGGCGCGATGATCGCATCGCCCGGTTTGGCCAGCGCCATGAAGCCGTAAAGATTGGCCATCGCGCCGGACGCGACGCGAATTTCGGCATAGCGTGCGCCGAACACCTCCGCCGCCAGTTCGGCGGCGATCACCTCGATTTCCTCGATCGCCTCCAGCCCCATCTCGTATTTGTCGCCGGGATGGCCGAGCGATGGGCGCGATCCGATCCCCGCCGACAGGATCGCCTCAGCCCGTGGATTCAAGACATTCGTCGCGGGATTGAGGTTGAAGCATTCCCGTTCGTGAATCTCACGGTTGCGGGCCGCCAGCGACTCGATCCGGTCGGCGATCCGCGCCGGATCTGCGGCGGCGGTTTCGGTCGCAATGGCGGTCACGCGGTCTTCGGTCGCGACCCAGGGGCGAGGGGCAAGGGCGTTCATGGTGGTCTCCTGTCTGTTGCCGATGAACAAAGAGGAAAAACCAGCGGGGCGCAAACCGGATTTGAAGCGCCCATCACGCCGCGGACCGCGGCCCCTGCCCCGATCCGCGGCGCCCACAACGCAAGAAGGCCGCCCCGGTTGGGACGGCCAGAGGGGCGCAGGCCCCGGTCGTTGCGCAATCTCAGTAAGGCGCGATCCGGATCCAGTTCTCATCACCCTGCGCGATATGGGTGGGCACATCCTTGCGCCAGTTGTCGCGCGCCCCTTCATGGACCATCAGGTAAAGCTTGCCGTCTTCGATCTGCCAGACATTCGCGTCGCCCGGACGCTTGTAATCCTGCGAGGCAGCCCAAGCGCAGTAACCGTCATAGGCGGGTGCGAAAGCAGCAGGTTCGGCGGCGAAACGGTCGCGGTTCGCTTCGGACGAGAAGAACCAGACGGCACCGTTCCAGAAATGATGAAACTTGGCCCGGCCTTCGACCGGCGCGCCATCGGTGTGATAGCTGACAGCGTCATAGCCGCCGATGGCCGTCGCGAGTTGGTTGGTGGCCTGCACCGGGCCCACACCCATCATGCCGAGCGCGAGCAGAGCGGCAGCGAAAAAGCTTTTGAACATTGTCGTCTCCCATGTTGTCGTCGCCGCGTGATCAGGGCGCAGGGAAAGACTGTCTCCATACCCTTTCGAAGGGAAATTGCCTCGTCGCAAATGCCTGTATGTGGTGCGTGTCTTGCGCGTGATGGGGCGCAAACGACGCACAAGAGCGGCACAGGCGATCTCGTGCCGGGTGCCTTCTTCATCGGCTGGGGTTTCACTGTTTGGCCTGATCGCACGGTCGTCACCCGCACCATTGCACCCTGCCCCCTCCGCTGTAGGATCGCACGATCTGACAAAGGACGAACCCGATGGAATTCATCACCGACACCGCCAGCCTCGAAGCGATCTATGGCACGCCGGGAGAGGTTTCGCTTGTCAAGGTCGTGCCGGAACTGACGCCGACCTATCGCGATTGGATCATGCGGTCCCGGCTCTGCATGCTGTCGACCGTCGGGCCCGAAGGGGTCGATGGTTCGCCGCGCGGCGATGACGGGCCGGTTGTGGCGGTGCTTGATCCCAAAACGCTGGCGCTGCCGGACTGGCGCGGCAACAACCGGATAGACAGCTTGCGCAACATCGTGCGCGACCCGCGCGTCGCGCTGATGTTCATCGTGCCGGGGTCGAACAACGTGATCCGGGTCAACGGCACGGCGCGGGTGACGATGGATGCGGCGATGTGCCAGCGGTTCGACCGGGCGGGCAAGCTGCCACGCAGCGTTGTCATCATCTCCATCGCCGAGGTTTACTCGCAATGTGCGCGCGCACTGATGCGCGCCGGAACGTGGGCGGATGGGGACCAATCCGCCGGTCTGCCGACGGTTGGCGACATGATGCGCGACATCACCTCCGGCGCGATGGACGGCGCTGCCTATGATTCCGAATGGGCGGGCCGGGCCGCCGTGACGATGTGGTGAACCAGATGCGCGCGATGCGGATACATGAATTGGGCCAGTCACTGGCGATGGAGGATATCGCCGTTCCGCAACCGGGGCCGGGCGAGGTGCTGATCCGCGTCGCGGCCTGCGGCGTGAACTTCGCCGATACGCTGATGGTGAAGGGCGGCTATCAGGAAAAGCCGCCGCTGCCCTTTGCCCCCGGCATGGAAATCGCGGGGGTTGTGGCGGCAGCGGGCGAGGGTGTCACCCTGCCCATCGGCACCCGTGTCGCCGCCCTCTGCGGCAATGGCGGGTTCGCCGAATATGCCTGTGCCCCCGCTGCCGTCTGCGCACCCGTGCCGGAGGGGATGAGCGATGTGGAGGCTGCCGGGTTCCTCGTCACCTATGGTACATCGCATCTCGCGCTCGGTCATCGGGCGGGGTTGCAGCCGGGTGAAAACCTGCTCGTGCTCGGCGCGGCGGGCGGCGTCGGCCTGACGGCGGTGGAGATCGGCAAACTGATGGGCGCGACGGTCATCGCCTCGGCGCGCGGGGCGGACAAGCTGGCGGCAGCGCGGGACATGGGGGCGGATCATCTGGTCGATGCAGACGCGGATATCCGCGCCGAGGTAAAGGCATTGGGCGGCGCGGATGTGGTTTATGATCCCGTCGGCGGCGATCATTTCGATGCGGCCCTGCGGGCAACCAACCCCGGCGCGCGCATCCTGCCCATCGGATTCGCCTCCGGCACCGTGCCGCAGATTCCGGCCAACATACTCTTGGTGAAGAACCTGACGGTGCACGGGTTCTATTGGGGCGCGTATCAGCGGCTCAACCCCGCATTGATGGCAGACAGCTTTCACCAGCTTTTCGCGTGGTTTTCAGAAGGTCGCCTGCGCCCGCATATCTCCAACATCCTGCCATTGGAGGCGGCGGAAGATGCGCTCGACCTGCTGCGCCGCCGCGCCGCGACGGGCAAGGTCGTGATCCGTGTCAGCGGCGACTGATCCGCGTCAGATCCGCGTGGAGCCGCCGAGGAACGCCCCCCAGGGCCGCAAGCTCGTCACGTTGTCGAAAGTGACTTTCGCGACGACAAGGATTGGCACCGCCATAAGCGCCCCGGCAACACCCCAGAGCCATGCCCAGAACATGACCATGAGGAACACCGACACTGTGTTGATCTCCAGCCGCCGCCCAAGGATCGCGGGGGTGACGAACTGACCCTCGAGCGTGCTCAGCGCCAGATAGGCGGCGGGGGCGAGCAGGGCGTAGGGCAGGCTGTCGAATGTCACCACGCTCATCGCGCCGATCAGGGCGGTGCCGACGAGCGAGCCGATGAAGGGCAGAAAGTTGAGGCAGAACGCGATCAGGCCCCAGGCTGCGGCATAGGGCATGCCGATGATGTAAGCGGCCACGCCGATACAGGCGCCAAGGCCGAAATTGATGCTGGCGATGGTGAGAAGATAGCGCGAAATCATCTGCTCGATATCGCGTACGATCCGCAGCGCGCTTTTCTTGTCTTCCATGCTGGCGAAGGTCTGGACGAGTTTCACATAGAAGAGCTGTCCCGATGACAGCAGGAACATCGCGAAGACCAGTGCGATTGCGAGGGAGGAGCCGGCGCTGGTAATCCCGTTCAGGGCGGATGCCAGCAGACCGGGCTGCTGCACCTTGACCTCGGGTGTGACCGATCCGCCCGTCGCGGAATTGGCGGCGTCCTCCACGTCTTCAGCGGCCTTCTTGACGACCTCGACGGATCGGCTCACCCCTTCAAGCTTTTCCTGAAGCTGCGCGCCGAGTTGCGGGGCCTGGTCGATCCAGCTGCTGATCGTATCGCTCGTGGTGTAGACACCCGTGGCGACGGACGCGCCAAGAGTGATGATAAGTGCGACCGCCGTCAGGGGCGCGGGGATACCGCGTCGCATACCGGCGCGGACGACCGGGCTGAACGTCAGGGCGATGAGAAAGCCCATGACGACCGGCATCACGATCTCTTTCGCCAGATAGAACGCGGCAAGCGTGTGGATCACGGCGATCAGGATCAGCGAAACCCGGATCGCCCCGAGCGATCTTTCGCTATCAACTTGTGCTGTCGTGACCGTCTGAGGTCCGGGCGCGGAAGCAACCTCGGTAACTGAGAGAAGCTCCCTCGTCCCGTCCATTTAGAGCGACGCCTTGCTGGATCGTGGCCCGAACAGAAGCCAGAGGATCAGACCAACGATGGGCAGCAGCAGCACGAGAATAATCCAGAGAACCTTGCTACCGGTCGAAGCAGACGATCCGATGATCGAGACGATCGCCCAGATGTCGAGCGCGAGGATGATCAGGCCGCCAATACCTGTGATTTCGATACCCATTTTATTCTCCAATCATATCTTGTGCTGCCCGCTGTTACCCGGTGGGTCGGACTGAGCGCAGATCGCACGTTGTGTTGCGCCCGAAGGCATCTGGTGGGAAACGCATTCATCGCGATTACGTTCCAATGATGCGCCGACGACGAACCGATCCGTGTCCGCGTACACATGGCCTGAGCAATAAGGCGAGGGAATGTCCGAACCGAATATCTGTGCACCGCCCGTGTGAGGAGGCGATGCGACGACGGACGCGCAAGGCGCGGTCAGACCTCCGCGTGGCCTGTATCAGCGATCATCCTTACGGCGCACTGAAAACAGTTCGGCATCACGGGTCAGTTTGCCGCGCAGGATGACGCGATAACGGTCTCCGTCATGCTTCGCCTCGAACGTGCCCTTGATCTGTTGCGCGAAGCCCTGCATCAGATCATTGCCAAGCCCCTCCGCCCTTGCAGTCTCAGGCATTGTCGTCGGCGCATCCGGCGTCGAACCGGGTGCTGCATTTTCGACGATCAGTGCAAAACCTTCCTCGGTTTTCGCGAGGTTCACGGTGATATCGGGTCGCGCAGCACCATGCTTGAACGCGTTGGCGATGGCTTCCGACAGGAACAGCGCGACCGGGTTGGCCAGAACCGTCGGAACGACCATTTCCTCCGCCGTCACGACGATCCGGTTCGCACCGCGTCTGGGTGCCAACGAGGCCTCCAGATGTTTGCAGATGTCCGCCGTCAACTGGTTCAGCGCCACTTCCTCCAGATTGCCGGTGGAATAGAGGTTCTGGTGGACCAGCGCGAGACTGTGAATCCGGTCCTGCATGACCTGTATCGCATCGCTGTTCCGGCCATCGCCGCTGCGGTGACGCTCAAGGCTCATCAGGCTGGAGATGATTTGCAGATTGTTCTTCACCCGGTGGTGAATTTCCAGCAGCAGCCTGCGCTGCATGTCGAGCGTTTCGCGCAATTCCGCGTCGCGGTCGGAAATGCGCCCCGCCATGTTGTGGAGCGCGCGGCCAAGGAAGGCGATCTCCGCAGGTGCGCTGCGAAAATCGCCCACCGGGGTGTCGAGATGGCCTTCGCCGATGCGCAGCGCGACACGGCGCAACCGGGTGATGTGGCGGGTCACCAAGAGGTCGATGACGAAATAGGCGACACCGACCGCGATCACCCAGAGGGCAAGCGGCAGCAGGATGCCCCGCGCCTCCGGTCCCGACAGGATGTCCCAGACCGTCGGCTGCAATTCGCTGGTCACGGCCCAAAGCTGCCCCGGCACAACAGCGCTTGACAGATAGATGCGGCGTGCGCCGGTCATGTCGTTCGCCTCACTGGTGCGGGTCGAAAAGGGAAACAGGGCTGCCGTATCCGTTGCCATCCAGTCCGTTGTCTGTGATGGCCCCGGCATCACGATTTCGCCGCGTGCGTTCATCAGAGCCAGCGCCGGTCTGCTCGACATCGTAAGTGGAACATCGGATTTCAGAACATCAAGACCGCTGACGATGACAAGCGCAAACCGATCATCCGAAGCCGCAGGCAGGTGCCGGAACGCCATCAGCGCGGGCTGCGGGACCGTCGCCGCTGTGCTGGGCAGAAGCGCGAGGTAATCCTGCGGATCGGACCGGAAGGCATCCCAATCCTCTGTCGGCGGCCTGCCCGCATATCCGTCCGTCCGGCAGACCGGCGTGCCGGTCGCATCGACCACCGCTGCCGCGAGCAGCCAAGTATGCGACGCGACCAGACCCTCCAGACCTGCGGCACAGCGATCCGGTGAACCGATCTCGTCCCGCAAGGCATAGGAGGCACGACGGACCACCTGCCGGATTTCCGCCGCAAGCTTGCTGACCTCGCTTGCGCCTTCCAGCGACCGCGCCTCGAACAATCGCGCCTGTTGTTCACCCGCCTGATCTATCGCCGCCAGGCCCTGCACGACCGCCAGCACGCCCGCAGGGGCCAGCGCCAGCGCAATGACGATGGCAAGCTGTGTGCGCAGCCGCGAGAGGACATTGAAGGGAAAACTTGAAAAGAGACCCATCCCCGTTCAGTCGACCGTCGACCGGTCCAGCGCATGCGCATCGGGTGCAGGCGCTGCCGCCGTCGATTGCGCAGCGGCGTCCCGCCCCTTGCCCATCAGATCGGCCAGTCGGGCGCGCGCGCGGCTGACCCGGCTCTTGATCGTTCCGGGCGCGACGCCGACGATCTCTGCTGCCTCGTCATAGGAAAACCCGGATGCGCCAACCAGGATGACCGCCTCTCGCTGATCGTCAGGCAGGGTCGCCAGCGCATCGCGCAGATCGAGAAGCGTCATGTGCCCCTCCTGCCGCGCGGGTTCCCACAGACTGTCGGCATAGGATCCGTCCACATCCTCCACTTCGCGCCGCGCCTTGCGGAATTGCGAGATGTAGGAATTGCGCAGGATCGTGAACAACCACGCCTTCATGTTCGTCCCGGCGGCGAATCCGGCCCGGTTCGCCCATGCCTTCATCAGTGTTTCCTGCACCAGATCATCGGCGCGCGCCGCATTGCGCTCGAATGTCCGGGCGAAACCGCGAATGGCGGGCATCGTGGCGATCAGTTCGGCCTTGAAATCCGCGCTCATCGGTTGCGCTCTGCCTCGTCGAGCGTCATGAGCAATCGCATCAGGTCTTCCGGCAAGGGTTCGCAGGCGACTTCATCATAGAGGCGTTTCAACGACCCGAAGATCGGATCGTCCTCTTCGGCAGTGCCGTTCTGGTCTTTCGTCGTATCGGGTTGCAAGGACCTTTTCCTCCGGCGCAAGGATTTACATTCGTGGCAGTCTGATGGAACCAACGTATCAATCGCACGTTGGTTCCCTGAAAACAAAAGCAGCTTGAGGATCAAATGAACCAAGCCACCGCACCAGACATGGCGGACGACCGCGTCAACCTTTCAACCCTGATTGCGCCCTATCTGCCCTATTTGCGGCGCTATGCCCGGTCCCTGACCGGGGCGCAGACCGCCGGGGATGCGTTCGTTGCGCAGACGCTTGAAGCCCTGATCGCCGATCGAGACGTGATGGATCACGATCTTGAACCGCGCGTCGGGCTGTACAAGCTGTTCCAGTCGATCTGGGATTCGGCGGGCATTCCCGCCGATGGCGCAGCGGATGACGCGACCACCCCGCGCGCGCGGCAATATCTGCTGCTGACCGCAGTCGAGGAATTTTCCGCGACCGAGGCTGCTACGATCCTGTCGATCGCACCGGATGAGGCCGCCGTGATCGCCGCTGATGCCGTGAAACAGCTTCGGACCGACCTGAAGGCACGTGTAATGATCATCGAGGATGAGCCGATCATCGCTTTCGATCTGAAGCGCATCGTGACCGGCATGGGGCACGATGTCGTCGGCATCTCCACCACCCATGCCGATGCGGTGGCTTTGTGCGCCGACGCGAAGCCCGATCTGATCCTTGCCGATATCCAGCTTGCAGACGGGTCTTCCGGGGTAGAGGCGGTGGACGAGATCCTGACCGCGCATGACGTGCCGGTGATTTTCGTCACCGCCTACCCGGAACGCCTTCTGACCGGCGACCGGGTGGAACCACCGTTCCTGATCACCAAGCCGTTCCGCGTCGAGGCGGTCGAGGCGGCCATCGCACAGGCGCTGTTCCATACGCCCAAGTAAACCCTCCCACTCCGGAGCCATCCTTACATGACAACGCCTCCCGCGAAGCCCGGGCTGCCCTTCGGTCGCCCGCGCGCCATTCGCCGGACCGGCGATGACCGGCCCGCCGGATCCATCTGGTCCTACATCCGGCGCATGACCGGGAAATCACAGGCCGCCGCATGTGGGCTGGCCGTGGTCGTCACGTTCCTGAACCTCGTCCCGATCGAGTTGCAGCGGCGCATGATCGACAACGCGATTGTCGAAAATGACCTCATGCTGCTCCTGCTGCTCGGGGGCATCTATCTGGCCAGCATCCTCGCCTTGCAGGCGGCAAAGCTGTCATTGAACATGATGCAGGGTTGGCTGAGCGAAAGCGCGACGCTTTACACACGGCAACACCTCTGGTCCCTGCGGCGCGGCGAGCGGAGCACCGATGACAAGGGCCGCGATATCGTATCGGTCCTGACGACGGAGACGGAGGGGTTGGGGAATTTCGCCGGAACCGGCCCCAGCAACCTGATGGCCAATGCCTCGATGCTGATCGGTGCGCTGGCCTACATGTTCTATGTCGCGCCGGTCGTCGCGGCGGCAGGGCTTTTGCTGATCGCACCTCAGGCCTTTCTGGCACCACTGATGCAACGGCGGCTGAACCGCTATGTCGCGATCCGGCTTCGGCTGATGCGTCGCTTCACCGCCTCGCTGGACCGGGGCGAAGCGCCGAACGATGAAGAGATCGCCGACCGCGTCAGGCGGCTGTTTCGCAATCAGATGGGCTTTTTCTTCTGGAAGTTCCTGATGAAGGCCGGGCTCAACATCCTGAATGCCATCGCCCCGCTGGGCGTCATCGTCGTCGGCGGCTGGATGGTGATCGAGGGGCAGACGACCATCGGTGTCGTCGTGGCCTTTGTCGGCGGTTTTTCGCAGATCGGCGATCCGATCCGGCAGTTGATTTCGCTCTACCGCGAGGCAGCGCAGGCGCGGGTCAGGCACGATCTTGTTGCATCGTGGATGCACGAACGGGTCTGATCCCGAAACCGCCGGAAAATCCGGAACCATCTCCGCCCCCGCCCGTTGTTCAGGTATCGGAAGCAACACAAGAGGAGGCCGCTATGAACAGCGACATCATCAAAGGCGAATGGACGAAGCTGAAAGGCAGCGTGCGGGAAAAATGGGGCGAGTTGACCAATGACGAGGTGGATCAGGTCAATGGCGAGGCAGAGCGCCTGATCGGCACCCTGCAGGCCAAATACGGCTATGCCCGCGACAAGGCGGAAAAGCAGGTTGACGACTGGCTCAGTTCCAACAAGTCCTGACCCCTGACCGACTTTCAGTAGCCGAAGGAACAAACACCCCCGCGCGGCCGAAAGGTGGCGCGGGGGTTTTCCGTTCAGTCCTGACCGCGACGCCCGATCTGGCCCCGGTCCAGCAACAGATGGTCGAGGATGACACAGGCCATCATCGCCTCCCCCACCGGCACGGCACGGATACCGACGCAGGGGTCGTGGCGACCCTTGGTGATGATCTCCGTCTCGTTCCCCGCCTTGTCGACGGTGGCGCGGGGTTTGAGGATGGAAGAGGTCGGCTTCACCGCGAACCGGACGACGATGTCCTGCCCGGTCGAGATACCGCCAAGGATGCCGCCCGCATTGTTTGACGTAAATTCCGGGCCGTTGTCGCCGATATGCATTTCATCGGCATTTTCCTCGCCGGTCAGTTCCGCAGCGCCCATGCCCGCGCCGATCTCGACGCCCTTTACCGCATTGATCGACATCATCGCGGCGGCAAGTTCGGTGTCGAGCTTGGCATAGATCGGCGCGCCGAGGCCGACCGGCACGCCGCTGGCCACCACCTCCACCACCGCGCCGATGGAGGAACCGGATTTCCGCAGCCCGTCCAGATAGTCCGCCCAGGTCGCAGCGGCGGCGGCATCGCCGGTCCAGAACGGGTTGCGTTCAACCTCCGCCCAGTCCCAGTTCGTGCGATCCGCCTTGTGAATGCCCATCTGAACCATCGCGCCCCGGATGCGCAGACCGGGGGCGATGACCTTGATCGCCTCCCGCGCCACACCGCCCGCCGCAACCCGCGCCGCAGTTTCGCGGGCAGAGGATCGCCCGCCGCCGCGATGATCGCGGATACCGTATTTCGCCCAGTAGGTGTAATCGGCATGGCCGGGGCGGAACTTGTTGACGATATCGCCATAATCCTTCGACCGCTGGTCGGTGTTGCGGATCATCAACTGGATCGGTGTGCCGGTGGTCACGCCCTCGAACACCCCGGACAGGATTTCCACCTCGTCGGCTTCCTGCCGCTGGGTGGTGTATTTGTTCTGCCCCGGCTTCCGGCGGTCGAGCCAGTGCTGGATCATCCCCGCCTCCAGCCGCACGCCGGGCGGGCAGCCATCCACCGTCGCCCCCAGCGCAGGCCCGTGGCTTTCGCCCCAGGTTGTGACGCGGAACAGATGACCGAACGAGTTCATGGACATGGGGCAGGCTCCTTCCCGGCGGTGTTTATGCCAGCGCGTCGGCCATGAAAAGGCTTACACCGGATAGGCGCTTTGCCCCGGCACCCCTGCGCCAACCCCTGCCGCCAGGTCCCGCGCCATTTCGCGGAACCGCTGCGCCTCCGGGCTTTCGGGCCGGGCGGCGACGATGGGTGTGCCGTTGTCCGAGGTGACGCGGACATCGAGGTTCAGCGGGATGCGGCCAAGGAACGGCGCACCGATCTTCAGCGCCTCCGCCTCCGCGCCGCCATGACCGAAGATCTGTGCCTCGTGGCCGCATTTCGGGCAGCAATAGGTCGACATGTTCTCGATCATTCCAAGGATCGGAATGTTGATCTTCTGGAACATGTCGATGGCCTTGCGTGCGTCCAGCAGGGCGACATCCTGCGGCGTCGATACGACGACGGCCCCGGTCAGCGTGGTTTTCTGGCTCAGCGTCAGTTGCACATCGCCGGTGCCGGGCGGCAGGTCGATGATCAGGAAATCCAGCGGTGCCCAGTTCACCTGATAGATCATCTGGGTGATCGCGCTCATCAGCATCGGGCCGCGCCAGATCACGCTTTCCGATTCGCCCGTCAGGAACCCCATCGACATGCATTTCACCCCGAATCCGCGCAGGGGTTCGATGTTGGTGCCATCCGGCGACGCAGGCTTGCCGGATATGCCGAGCATCCGGGGCTGCGACGGGCCATAGACATCGGCATCCAGCAGACCGACTTTCCATCCCTCCATCGCCAGCGACACCGCGAGGTTCACGGAAACGGTGGATTTGCCGACGCCGCCCTTGCCTGATCCGACGGCGATGATCCGCGCGACCCCTTCAACCTTGCCACCGTTCGGCGGTGGGGGCGGCGCGCGCAACGGCTTGTCGCCGGGTTTCGCGCGGGTGCCGAGGTCAGGCGGCGCGCCCTTCGGCGCAGCCGGGGCCGACGGAGAATCGGAATGCGCGGTCAGCATCGCCATCACGCTTTCGACGCCCGGAACCCGCTTGACCGCAGCCTCCGCCGCCTGCCGCAACGGCTCCAGCGCCGCGCCGCGCGCCGGGTCGACCTCGATCGCGAACCGCACCGCGCCGCCGGTGATGGTGAGGCCCGACACCATGCCCGCAGACACGATATCGGTCCCTTTTCCGGGATCGACGATCGTCTTCAACACCGCGTTGATGGATTCCTGTGTCACGCCTGCCATGGTCGCCTCTTCCTTTTCCCGATTTCGGCAGAGATAGACGCTCTGACCGCAAGCGGCCATAGCTGTTCTGACGCAGAGCCGTGATATGGCGCACATGAAAACGCAGAATCGGTGCCGAATCCTGTTGCCCTGCGCTGCGCCGCTTGCGAGTAATGCCAAGTCTCAACCGGGGGGAAGAGTTTATGTCGGCTGAACCATTGCTGACGGTAGAGGGTTTGACGGTCGCCTTCGGCGCCGGGCGATCCGCCGTCAAGGTGGTTGATGACGTCTCCTTCGCCGTGCGACGCGGCGAGACCTTGGCGCTTGTGGGCGAAAGCGGTTCCGGCAAGACCCTGACAGGCAAGGCGCTGCTCGGCATTCTGCCGCGTGGGGCAACGATTGTTGGCGGCAGTGCCATCTTGACCGATGATGGCGGTCATACCGATCTGTTCCGTCTGTCCGACCGCGATCTGCGCGCCGTGCGCGGCGGCCGCGTGTCGATGATCTTTCAGGAGCCGATGAGCTCCCTCTCCGCGCTTCACACCATCGGCAATCAGGTGATGGAGGCGGTGACGCTCCACACCGAATTGCGCGGCGCGGCGGCCAAGGCGCGGTGCATCGAGACCTTCGTGAATGTCGGCTTTCCTGACCCGGAGCGTGCGTTCAACGCCTATCCGTTCGAATTGTCCGGCGGCCTGCGCCAGCGCGCGATGATCGCAATGGCGATGGTCTGCCGCCCTGCCCTGATGATCGCAGACGAGCCGACCACGGCGCTCGACGTGACCACGCAGGCGACGGTGCTGGACCTGATCCGGCAGTTGCAGCGCGAAACCGGCATGTCGGTGGTGATGGTCACGCATGACCTCGGCGTGGTCGCCAACATGGCCGACAGCGTCGTCGTACTGCGCAAGGGCAAGGTGGTCGAAAGTGGCCCGGCCCGCGCCGTGCTGACCACGCCCGGCCACGGCTATACCCGCAAGCTGATCAACGCCGCGCCCGAAATTCCCGACGATCTGGAGGCACGCACCGCACCGTCCGAGGATTTCATCCTTCAGGCGCGCAACCTGTCCAAGACCTATCCCGGCAAGGCGCAGGGATTCAGTGGCCGCGCGCCCGATGTGAAGGCTGTGCAGAATGTGCAGATCGACCTGCGGCGCGGCGAAACGCTCGCCATCGTTGGCGAAAGCGGATCGGGCAAATCGACCGTCGCCAAGCTGATGTTGCAGGCAGAGCGGCCCGATGCCGGTGCCTCGGTCCTGTTTCGCGGCGCGGACGGGGTGCAGGTCGATGTGGCGAAACTGTCCGGCGCAGAGCTGATCAAGTTCCGCCGCAAGGTGCAGATCGTGTTTCAGGACCCGTTCTCGTCCTTGTCGCCGCGCATGAACGTGCGCGACATCCTGACGGAGCCGCTGCGGGTTCACGGCATCGGCACGGGCCGCGAGCAACGCGACCGCGCCGCTGACCTGATGGAACGGGTCGGCCTGTCCGCCGATCACCTCCAGCGGTTTCCGCATGCGTTCTCCGGCGGGCAGCGGCAGCGCATCTGCATCGCGCGCGCGCTCGCGCTCGGGCCGGAACTGATCGTCTGCGACGAGCCGACCTCGGCGCTCGACGTATCGGTGCAGGCACAGGTTCTGGAACTGTTCAAGGAAATCCGCGATGACCTCGGCCTGTCCTACCTGTTCATCAGCCATGACCTGGCCGTCGTCGCCGACCTTGCCGACCGCGTCGCGGTGATGCGCCGGGGTCGGGTGGTTGAGGAAGGGCCGGTGAAGGCCCTGTTCACCAATCCGGTCCATCCCTATACAAAGGCCTTGATGGCAGCATCGCCGGAGCCGGACATGGACAAGCCGCTCGACCTCGCCGCCGTGGCGCGTGGTGCGGGCGATCCGGAAACCTGGCCCGATCCTTTCGGCTATGCTGATGACAATGCACCGGGGTTGATCGAGGTCGATCCGGGTCACTTTGTAAGGAGAGCCGCATGAGTGCTTCCCGTATCGCAGGGCTGATCGCCGCCCTCATCCTGCCCTTGGCGCCGCTGTCGGCAGCCGAAATCGAACTTCAGGAAACGCCCTATTTCATCCAGAAGATCGAGGATGGCGACCTGCCGGGCATCGCTGCCCGTGTCCCGTCGGAGCCGCTGGTGGTGGAATTCGAATCGCGTGGCCGGACCATCGGCACGCAAGGCGGCCAGATTCGCACGCTCATCGGGCGGGCGAAGGATGTTCGCTACATGGTCGTCTACGGTTATGCGCGGCTCGTCGGATATACCGAGGATCTGGAACTGAAGGCCGACATTCTGGAAAGCGTGAAGGTCGAGCAGGGGCGCGATTTCACGCTGAACCTGCGCGAAGGTCACCGCTGGTCGAATGGCGATCCGTTCACAGCCGAAGATTTCCGCTATTGGTGGGAAGATGTCGCCAACAATCCCGAACTGGCCCCGAATGGCCCGCCGGAGATGATGCTGGTGAATGGCGAGCCGCCGGAATTCGAGGTCGTGGACGAAACGACCGTGCGTTATACGTGGTCCAAGCCGAACCCGCGCTTCCTGCCGGAACTGGCAGCCGCGCGCCCGCCGTTCATCTATCGCCCCTCCACCTTCATGAAGCAGGTTCATGGCAGCTATGCCGACCCGGACACGCTGAAGGCGGAGATGTCGAAGGCGAAGGTCAGAAGCTGGGCACAGCTCCACAACAAGCTGGACAACATGTACCAGTTCGACAATCCCGAATTGCCGACCTTGCAGCCGTGGATCAATGCGACCCGCAAGAACAACACGCGCTATGTGCTGGAACGCAATCCCTATTACCACCGCATCGACCCCGAAGGGCGGCAACTGCCCTATATCGACACGGTTGAAATGACGGTCGCCGCCGGCGGTCTGATCCCGGCCAAGGTGAACCGGGGCGAGGTGGATTTGCAGGCGCGCGGGCTGTCATTCTCTGACGCGCCGGTCCTGAAAAAGGGCGAGGCTGAGGGCGGTTATGTCACCCATCTCTGGTCCAACGGTGCCGCTGCCGACATCGCGCTCTATCCCAACCAGACTGTAAAGGACCCGGCCTGGCGCGACCTGATGCGCGATGTCCGGTTCCGCCGCGCGCTCAGCCTCGCGATCAACCGCAAAGCCGTGAACAAGTCGCTCTATTTCGGCATGGCGCATCCTGCCGCCGTCGCGGCGCTGCCGGAAAGCCCGCTATACGACAAGGATCGGGCGGCGGCCTATGCCGCGCTTGACCGGCAGGCGGCGAATGCGCTGCTGGACGAGGTCGGGCTGGACAAGCGCGACAGCGATGGCTGGCGTCTGCTGCCCGATGGCCGCCGCGCCGAGATCATCGTGGAAACCGCGGGCGAGCGGCAGGAAGAGACCGACACGCTCGAACTCATTCAGGAGATGTGGAAGGAAGTCGGCCTGAAGATGATCTTCCGGCCCCTCGACCGCGACATCCTGCGCAACAAGGCCTTCGCCGGGGAAAGCATGATGCCGGTGTGGTTCGGCTGGAACAACGGCATCCCGACCCCTGACGCCAGCCCGATCGGTCTGGCGCCCGTCGATCAGACCAACTTCAGCTGGCCCGCCTGGGGACAGTATTTCCAGACCAAGGGCGCCTCCGGCGAGGCTCCTGAGGGCGCGGAAGTGGTCCGGCTGATGGAACTGTTCGACGAATGGTCCGCCGCGACCACCGAAAGCGAGAAAGCCGCGATCTGGGAGGAGATGCTGTCGATCCACGCCGATCAGGTTTATGCCATCGGCATCGTATCAGGCTCGCCGCAGCCCGTCGTCGTCTCACGCCAGATCCGCAACTTCCCCGAGATCGGAATTTATGCGTGGGAGCCGACGGCACATTTCGGGGCCTACCGGATCGACGAGTTGTATTACGCGCAATGACCCGACCACATGACATATCCGCCCCCGGGCGACGGGGGGCCATAACATGTTGAACTACATCCTGCGCCGGATGGTCACGATGACGGGCACATTGTTCGTCATCTCGGCGCTGATCTTTGCGATCATCAATCTGCCTGACGGCAACTTTCTGACGAACCAGATCCGCGAATTGATGGTGACGGGTGAGCAAGGCTCGATTGCAAAGGCCGAATTCCTGCTGGCGCAATACTCGCTGGACCGGCCGCTGGTCGAACAATACGCCGTCTGGATCGGCCTCTGGCCGGGGCCGAACGGGTTCGCGGGCATAATTCAAGGCGATTTCGGATTCTCGTTCGAGCTGGAGCGCCAAGTCTATGACATCGTCGCCGAGGCGATGTGGTTCACCATCGGGCTGAACCTCGTTGTCGTGTTGTTCGTCTATATCACCGCGCTGCCGCTTGGCACCATCGCGGCGGTCAGGGCGAATACATGGATCGACTATACGGCGGCGCTGATCGGCTATCTCGGCCTTGCGACGCCGAACTTCCTGCTCGCGCTCGTGCTCATGTATTATGGCAACAAGGCCATCGGGCTGCCGATCGGCGGCGGCATGGGCAAGGAATTCATTGACGAGCCGATGAGCTTCGCCAAGCTCGGCTCCATCGCCATCCACATGGTCGCGCCTGTCGTGGTGATCGGCACCGCCGGGATGGCGGCGATGACGCGGCGATTGCGCGCCAACCTGCTCGATGAGCTGGGCAAGCCATATGTGACGACCGCCCATGCCAAGGGCGTGAAGCCGTCACGCGTGGTCATAAAGTATCCGCTGCGCATGGCGATGAACCCGTTCATCGCCGATATCGGCAACCTTCTGCCGCAGCTTGTGTCCGGTTCGGTGCTGGTTTCCGTGGTGATGAGCCTGCCGACCATCGGGCCGGTGCTGCTGAGCGCGCTGCGCAGCCAGGACATTTTCCTGTCAGCATTCATCCTCTTGTTCGTCTCGGCCCTGACATTGGTCGGGATGCTGGTGTCCGACCTGTTGCTGGCGGTGGTGGACCCGCGTATCCGACTGGCAGGCAAGGCGGGGAAGAACCGATGAGCACGACCGACCCCGACCGCCATTTCGTCGCGGATGACAATTACGACCCGGATGCGGACCTGCTGGCGCTGGACCGCGCCGATCTGGATGCCCCGACCTGGCTGCTGATCTGGCGACGCTTCATCCGGCACAAGCTGGGCGTGGTGTCGGGCGCGTTCCTTCTGGTGATCTATCTGGCGCTGCCCTTTGTCGACAGCCTGACACCCTATCATTACGCCGAACGGGACGACGACCATATCTATGCCTCGCCGCAGCCGCTGCGGCTGTTCTCCCCTTCCGGGGAATTCATCGGGCTGCACACCTATTCATCGGTGGAGACGTTTGACCGCACCACGTTCCAGATGACGTCGATCACCGACTGGGACAATCCGCAACCGATCCCGCTGTTCTCCAACTGCTCCTCACCCTATCGCCTGCTGGGGTTGTTCGAGACGAATTTCCGCATCATCTGCCCGCCCGAGGGGGGCACATTGTTCATCTTCGGGACCGACCGGCTGGGCCGTGATGTCCATTCGCGGATCATGCATGGCGCGCAGCTTTCTCTGACAGTCGGTCTGATCGGCGTGACCGTCAGCTTCGCCATCGGCCTCGTGCTCGGCGGCATGGCAGGCTATTTCGGCGGGATCATCGACAGCCTGACCATGCGGGCGATCGAGATCATCCGGTCCATGCCGGAACTGCCGATCTGGTTGGCGCTGTCAGCCGCCATTCCGGCGACATGGGGGCCCGTTTCCGTCTTCTTTGTCATATCCATCATTCTGGGCCTACTCGACTGGCCCGGCCTTGCGCGTGCGGTCAGGTCGAAATTCCTGTCGCTGCGCGAAGAGGATTACGTGAAGGCGGCGGAGCTGATGGGCGCGCGGCCACGGCGGATCATCATGGCGCACATGATGCCGAATTTCATGTCGCATCTCGTCGCCTCGGCCACATTGTCGATCCCGGCGATGATCCTCGGCGAGACGGCGCTGTCCTTCCTCGGGCTCGGCCTGCGGCCGCCCGCCGTGTCTTGGGGGCTGATGCTGAATGATGCGCTCGACCTGACGGTGGTGGAGATCTATCCGTGGCTGCTGATGCCGCTGGTGCCGGTCATCATGGTGGTGCTGGCGTTCAGCTTTCTCGGCGACGGTCTGCGCGACGCGCTGGACCCCTATAGCTGACGCTTTCGCGTATGATCCCCGCCAGATGCCTCCGGCGGGGATATTTCCGGAAGAGAAAACCGGTCAGCCGGTGATCGGGTCGATGGGCCTGCCGAACCCCGTTGTGACGCTTTCGATTGCCTTGGCAACGCCCAGCAGTGCGGCCTCACCCCGGTTGCGTCCGATCAACTGAATGCCCATCGGCACCCCCGCGCTGGTGAAACCGATGGGCACCGACATGGCGGGCAGGCCGAGCGTCGAGGCGAGGAAGCTGAATTTCAGCCAATCCATGTAATGGGTCATCTTCTGCCCATCGACCTCGGTCGGATATTCGACCTCCGCCGCCAGCGGGCCGAGGCCGACCACCGGGCAGGCGAGGGCATCACAACCGCGCATCGCTTGCTCCATCAGCAGGAAAAGTTCCGACCGGCGGCGATGCGCCTTGATGACATCCCCGATGCCGAGCCCGAAGCCGAAGGCGATGTTTTCCTTCAGCGTGGTCTTGAAATGCTGTTGCACCTCCGGCGGCAGCGATCCCGGCCCGGTGGCGACGACCTGCCCGCGCAGGGTGAAGGTCGTCTCGACCAGCCCTTCGGTCGGCGGGGTGCGGTGCTCGACCTCCGTGCCGAGGCCTTCAAGCCGGGACATGGCGTCGGCGAGCAGTGCGCGCACATCCGCCTCCACCGGCGCATAGCCGCCCCAGTCGGCGGAAAAGGCGATGCGTTTCGGCGGCTCTGCCCGCCGGACGGAGTCGCGAAAGCTGATCGCGGGGGCATCGAAGGTCAGCGGCTGACGCGGATCGACCCCCGCCATCGCGTCGAGGAACAGTGCGCAATCGGCCACCGTGCGCGCCATCGGCCCCTGAACCCCGTCGCCGGAAAATGCGTAGTCCTTCGATCCGCCTCCGGCCCGGCCCGGCGACGGGCGCATGCCCACGATGCCGCAATAGGCCGCCGGGGTGCGGAGCGAGCCGCCGAGATCGGAGCCGTGGGCAAGCCAGACCTCGCCCGTCGCCAACGCTGCCGCCGCACCACCGGAGGAGCCGCCCGCGTTCAGCGCCGTGTTCCACGGATTGCGGGTCCGCCCGAACACATCGTTGAACGTGTTGGCCCCCGCGCCCATTTCGGGCGTGTTGCTCTTGCCGATGACGACGCCGCCGCGCGATTCCAGCTTTTCGACCAGCGGATCGCTTTCGTCCGGGATGAAATCGGCAAAGGCCTTTGTGCCCCATGTGGTGCGGACCCCGGCCACCGGTGTCAGGTCCTTGATGGCGATCGGCAGACCGGCGAGCCAGGTTTCCTCCCGCCCCCGTTCCAGCGCGCCGATGGCGGCACGCGCGCGATCCGCACACAGCGTCGGCAGCGCATTGATCTGCGGCTCCACCGCCGCGATGCGTTCCAGCGCTGCGTCCAGCACCTCCATCGGCGAGACATCGCCCGCCGTCAGTCTGTCGACCACCTCGCAGGCGCTGAGCGCGCAGAGTTCGGGTCCGGTGTAGCTATGCGTCATATGCGGTCCTCCCATGCGAGAATGAGCATGGCTCAGGCCCGATCCCGCCGCTAGTCTGAAATCGAGTTGCAGAAAGAGCATAGATGCCCATCGAGACCGAGACCGTGCCGGTATCCGCCGCCGCACGCGAGAATATCCCCGCAGGTGTGGCATGGATGCTGTTGACCGGGCTGCTGTTCGTGGCGGTGACTGGCATCGTGCGGCATCTCGGGTCGGACCTGCCCGCCGCCGAGGGTGCGTTCATCCGCTATGCCATCGGCCTTTTGATGATCTCCCCCGCGCTGATCGGACTATTCCGGCGGCGGGTATCGGCCAAGGTCTTGCGGTTCTACGGGATGCGCGGCGCGGTGCATGGCCTTGCAGTCATGCTCTGGTTCTATGCGATGGCGCGGATCCCGGTGGCGGAGGTGACGGCGCTTGGCTACACCTCGCCGATTTTCGTGACCATCGGCGCGGCGCTGTTTCTGGGAGAGCGTCTGCGCGCCCGGCGGATGATCGCCATCCTCATCGGGCTGGCCGGGGTCGCGCTGATCCTGCGGCCCGGATTTCAGGATATCGGGCCGGGGCAGATGGCACAGTTGCTGGCCGCGCCTTTGTTCGCGGCCTCTTTCATCTTTGCCAAGCTGCTGACCGATCATGCGCCTTCGGGCGAGATCGTGGCGATGCTGTCGCTCGGCAGCACGATCATGCTGTTGCCCTTTGCGCTGGCGGAATGGCGCGATCCGACCTGGGTGGAAATCGGCTGGCTGTCTCTGACAGCGCTCTGCGCCACATGCGGGCATTACACGCTGACGCGGGCCTATCGCTGTGCGCCGATCACGGTGACGCAGCCCGTCACATTCCTTCAGATCGTCTGGGCCACGATCCTCGGCGCAGTCGCGTTCAGTGAACCGGTGGATGCCTGGATCGTCGCGGGAGCCGGGGTCATCGTCGCCTCCGCCTGGTATATCGCGCGGCGCGAAATGCAGGACAAGCGCCGCAGCACCCTGACCCCGGCGGGCGGCGCGGCGGCGGCGGCCAGCGGTGTCATCACTGAAACGGCACCTCGTTGAAGCTGCGCAATTTGCGGGAATGCAACCGCTCCGGCGGCATTTCGCGCATCAGTTCCATCGCGCGGATGCCGACCGCAAGGTGCTGGCCGACCTGCCGTTTGTAGAAATCCGACGCCATGCCCGGCAATTTCAATTCGCCATGCATCGGCCTGTCGGACACCACCAGCAGCGTCCCATAGGGAACGCGAAACCGGAACCCATTGGCGGCAATCGTCGCGCTTTCCATGTCGAGCCCGATGGCGCGCGACTGGCTGAACCGGCGGATCGGTTCCGACTGGTTGCGCAATTCCCAGTTTCGGTTGTCGATGGACGCGACGGTGCCGGTGCGCATCACCTGTTTCAGGCGCTGCGGGTCGATCCCGGCGACCTGCGCCACCGCCCCCTCCAGCGATTGCTGAATCTCGGCCAGTGCCGGGATCGGCACCCAGGGCGGCAGATCGGCATCCAGCACATGATCGTCGCGGACATAGCCATGCGCCAGCACATAATCGCCCAACCGCTGCGTGCGCCGCAGCCCGGCACAATGGCCGAGCATCACCCAGGCGGAGGGGCGCAAGACCGCCACATGATCGGTCATGGTCTTGGCGTTCGACGGCCCGACGCCGATATTGATCAGCGTGATCCCCTGATGCCCCGGTCGTTTCAGGTGATAGGCCGGCATTTGCGGCGGATGATGCGAGGCACGCGGCCCGACAAACCCGGTATAGCCGGACGCAGGGTCAGCCACCAGTTCGGCGGCGCGTTTCTGGAACCCGTCCACATAGACCTGATAGTTGGTGAAAAGGACGAAATTCTGGAAATGCTCCGCCCCGGTGCCGGTGTAATGGCTGAGGCGATGCAGCGAATAATCGACGCGCGGCGCGGTGAACAGCGACAAGGGCCGCTCCGTCGCCCCGATATAGTCGATCTCGCCGTTCACATGGGTGTCGTCCATCGTCGCAAGATCGGGTGCATCGAACAGGCGGTTGAAATCGGCAAGATGTTCAAAGGTCAGCGCGCCCTCGACATTCAGCCCTTCGGGAAAGGCGAAATGGATCGGCATCGGCATGTCCGACAGGCCGACCGTGAAGGTGCAGCCGTGGTTGATGCTGAGTTCGCGAAGCTGTATCGACAGATAGTCTTCGAACAGGTCGGGCCGGGTGATCGTTGTCGAGTAATGGCCAACCGCATCGCAGAACCCGAAGGATTGTGCTGGGGGGTGCGGCAGGGCGGTCGTCACATCGACCGACAGGCGCGGATACCAGCCGCGCACCGGCGCTTCCGGCATATCGCCCTTGCTGAAGGCATGGAAGGCATCGCGGAGCCGCGCGGCCTCCTGCTGGTAGAGGGCCTTGAGGGCAGCGACGGCGGATTCGGGGGTTTCATGAGAATCAGGTTTCATCGGCGGAATATAACCAAGGACCGCGACGCCGCAATGACGGCGGCGATTTGGGCCGGATGGCGCGTGCAGTGAGGATCGGCGGGTGAGTGGACGCGAAGATTTTGTCGAAACAGCATTGGGGCGGTTCACGCCGGACAGCCTTCAATTCGTGCGGCTTTGTGCCATCGCCGAGGCGCCGCAACTGCGCCTGATGTCCTGGGCGATGGATCACCTGCCGGGCATTGCTGAGGTGCTGGATATCGGCGCCAATCTCGGCGCCTATGCCGTGTTCCTCGGCCAGCACGAGGCCTGCCAGCATATCCATGCCTTCGAGCCGACGCCGGAAACGGCGACCGAGTTTCAGCGGAACATGGCCCTGAATTTCAGCGACGCCGACAGCCGCGTGACGCTGCACCGGATGGCGGCGTCGGATGCGGCTGGCGAGGTCAAGCTCGGGGTTGGACGCCCGTTCGACACTGGCAACCGGATCATGGGCGCCCGCGCCCGGAATCCGGGGCGCACCATCGCGGTGCCTGTTTGCCGCATCGACGACGTGATCGCCAACGGCCCCCGCAACATGCTGATGAAAATTGATGTGGAGGGGCACGAATTGCAGGTGCTGGGCGGTGCAGGCAGCACCGTCGCGAACCGCGTCGCCTTTGCCCAGATCGAAAGCTGGCCGCAAAGAACCCGGCGGGCAGATGTGCGCGCGATCATGGCGGACCATGGGTTCGATTTTCTGCTTCGCATCAAAGGCGACCAGATGTTTCTGCACCGCGACCTTACCGCGTCTGCGGATGCGCTGAAGGAAGTCCACGCCGCCCATATGGACGGCATGTTGAACTTGGCCGGATGGCTGGCGCGCGATGGCGGCAAGGTGCTGCACGATCCGGCCTTTCGGGCGGAGGCGGTCGCGCAGTATAACGGGTTGGAACAGATCAGGATTGGCAGTCTCTGGCAGCGGTTGCGCCGGATGATCGGAGGGTCGCATGGCTGAAACGGATTTCTGGGGGAACACGATCACCGTGTCCGAACCGGCGACGGCAGCGGCGGTGCGCGATTTTTCCGAAGGTCTGATCGGGTTCGACCGCAAGGCGGGCGGCATCATCCGCGCCGCAAAGAACGACCCCGGCTGCGCCATCGCCAATGCCTATGCGGCTATGCTGATGATGTTCCTCGAAATGGCCGACAGCCCGAAGGCCGCCGCGCCGTTTTTGGCGGCGGCGGAGGCTGCGTCAGGTGGTATCACCGAACGCGAGGCGCGCATCATCGCCTGCGCCCGCCACTGGGTCGCGCGGGACATTCCGGCGCTGATCGCGGCGGCAAAGGACGTGCTGGATGCCGACGCGACCGACCTCGTGATGGTCAAGATTCGCCAGACCATGCAGTTCGATTGGGGCGATGCGGCGGGGATGCTGCATTCCGCCCATTACGGGGTGAAGGCGTTTCCCGATCAGCCCGGCGCGCTCGGTATGCTCGCCTTCGGGCAGGAGGAAAGCCATCTTCTGAAAGACGCGGAGGCGACGGCGTGGCGCGCGATCGAGCTGGATCGCGGCGAGGGTTGGGCGCAGCACGCGCTGGCGCATGTGATGCTGACGACCGGGCGCATCGACGAAGGGCGCGCCTTTCTGTCCGGGATGCAGGACACATGGGCGGGCAAGAACTCCGTCCTCTATTGTCACAATTGGTGGCATGTCGCGCTCTTCGCGATCTCGCAGGGGGATTATGCGGGGGCACTGGCGGTTTACGACGACCATATCCACGGCGTGCAGCCCGATTACAGTCAGGACCAGATCAACGAGATTTCCCTGCTCGCGCGGCTTGAGCTCGTCGGCTGCGATGTCGGCGTGCGATGGGCGGGGCTGGCGGATCGGCTGGCGCGTCGTTCTAGTGATTTCGTCACGCCATTCCTGTCGATGCAATATCTTTATGCGCTGGCCCGCGCCGGGCGGGCGGAGGCAGGGAAGATGCTGTTGAACCTGCGCGCCTTTTGCGACGGCGATGCCGGATGGTCAGAGGCGGTCTGGCGCGGCATGGCGATCCCGGCCTGCGAGGGGCTGAAGGCCCATGCCGAAGGCAACTGGGAAAAGGCAGCGAACGATCTGGGCCGCGCCCTGCCGATGATCTGGCAAGGGGGCGGCAGCCACGCGCAGCGTGATCTGTTTCATCAGGTGCATCTCGACGCATTGATCCGCGCCGGGCGGTATTCCGAGGCGCAGCAAATTCTGATGGGGCGTTTGGGGTTCGAGCCGGACAGCGTGCCGAACAATCGCGCGCTCGCCGGGGTCTATCAGGCACTGGGTCTGCCTGAAGAGGCAGCGAGGGCGGCATCAAAGGCGCGGCTGAACTGATCTTTCAGCAGCCAGCGCCAGACAATTCAGAACAAGAACAGACCGACCAGCACGGTGGCGGACAGGAACAGGCCCTGTGTGGTAATCGCGGTCAGCAGGGTCAGCGTCGCGACTTGCAGGCCTTTCTTGCAGGCGCAGAATTCATCCATGACGATCATCCTTCGGGAATAGGTTCAGAAGATAAATCAGGTGGAACACAACGCAGGACACGAGAGAAACAGCTTGGATATCAAGTTGTTGCCGCTGGAATGGGCGGCACCTCTGACTAAGAATTTACCCTACCACGCGGTGCATTACACCGTCACAAATGCGTCTTATGCGTGAATTGGGCGTGAGAAATGGCCCTTTTTCGTCATATCCGTGCAGGATGGCACGCCGATCTTGCATGATTACACGCCCTGAATCCGCTGACTCAGGCCATTTTCCGGCGCAGGATATCCAGCGCAGCCTCTGCCGCCGAATCGCGGGTTGCCGCCCGCGAGAGGCAGAGCCAGGCCTCGGATTTCAGGATCAGGCCGTCTTCCAGAACCTTCAGGTGATTGGCGCGCAGCGTCTCACCCGATGACGTGATGTCGATGATCGCCTCGGCGGTCAGGTTCAACGGTGCGGCCTCTGTCGCGCCCTGACTGTCGACAAGCTGATAATCGGCGACGCCGTGCCGCGCGAGGAAGGCGCGGGCAAGATTGTGGTATTTGGTGGCGATGCGCAGGCGGCGGCCATGCGCGACACGAAACGCCGCAGCGGCAGCGTCGAGGTCATGCAGGGTTTCGACGTCGATCCAGGCCACCGGAACCGCGACGATCAGATCCGCATGGCCAAAACCGAGCGGCGCGAGCAGATCGACCTTCCTATCCCAGCCCGGAATGCTTTCTTCCACCAGATCACGCCCGGTGACGCCGAGATGGATGCGCCCGGCCGCAAGTTCCCGCGCAATTTCCGACGCTGACAAAAGCACAAGCTCGATGCCCTCGATGCCAGTGACCTGGCCGGCATATTCGCGGTCTTCGTCCGTCCGCTCCACCCCGATGCCGTGGGCGGCGAACCACGCGACGCATTGCGCCTGCAACCGGCCCTTTGACGGCAAACCCAGTTTCAACGTCATCGCCCCGCCCCCGCTGCCAGCAATGCCTCTGGCCGAACGATGCCGCCGACAGCGGTCGAGCCGGTGCCGCGCCCCAGGATCGCGGTCAGCGCATCATACCTCCCGCCGCCCCCCAAGGGCGGCAGGCCGCCGATCGTGCTGCGAAATTCAAAGACGAAGCCATCGTAATATTCGAGGCCCCGACCGAAGGTCGCATCGAAAGGCAACGCAGCGACATCGACAGCGCGGCGCGCCAACGCCTCCAGCCGCCGCTCCATCGCGTCGAGCACCGGCACCATCGGGGCAAGCTTCATGGCGCGCAGCCGGGCCAGCGCCGCGACCGAGCCGCCCTTTACCGCCAGAACCTGTTCAATCAGGGCACGGTCGTCAGCGGCCAACGGTGCGGTTGCCGCGTCTTCGCGCAAGGCCGCGATGCGGGCATGGATTTCTCCGCTGCTGCGCGCGCCGGTGAACTTGCCAGCCGCCGCGATCAGCGCCGCCGCATCGCCTGCCAGCACGGCGGCGCGGCTTGGCGATGTGGCGGGCGGTGCCGAATACCGGTCGAGCAGGGCCTTGAACCGTGCGGGCCGCCAGACATGGCGGCGCAGCGCGGTGCGGCGCGGCTCGGATGTGTGGATCGCGTCGATGGCGGCGAAGATCACCGCCAGATCGCCGGTGACAGGCTCTGCCTCCGCCCCTTCCAATGCGTCGCGGATCAGCGCGAACACCTCCGCCTCGTCCGCTGCCGGGTCGGCCCCGCCGATCAGCTCCACCCCGGCCTGAAGGTATTCGGTCGGGCGGGCGGACCCCGGTGCCTGCCGCCGCCAGACCAGCCCTTCATAGGCATAGCGCGACGGGTCCGCGCCGCTGACCATGTGGAGCCGTGCAACCGGAACGGTGAAATCCGGGCGGAGCACCAGTTCCCCCTCCACCGGGTCATGCACCAGAAAGGCGCGCGCGCGGATGTCCTCGCCGTAAAGGTCGAGCATCAGATCGGCGGGCTGCAATGTCTCCGGCTCCACCCGCGCGGCACCGGCATCGGTGAACCGCGCGAGGATGCGGGCGCGCAGGTCGGACAACCGGTCGAGATCGTCGCCGATCCGCCCGCCCGAAAGATATGCGCGCGCCGATGCCACTTAGGCGCCGCCCCGCGCCAGCATCGCCTTCACTTCGGCCACCAGGTCGGCGCGGGGGATTTCCATCTGCGCGGGCTGCGATTTCCATTCCTCGTTGGTCTGGATATCGGCAGCAAGCCGCGCGCCAAGGGCGAGGTCTTTGAGCTGCACGATGCCCGCCTCTTTTTCGTTGCCGCCTTCGATCACCGCCACCGGGCTGGCGCGTTTGTCGGCATATTTCAACTGCTTCGCCATGTTGCCGCCACCGAGGAACATCTCGGCGCGGATGCCCGCCGCACGCAGTTCCGCCACCATCGTCTGATAATCGGACAGACGATCCTTATCCATCACCGTGACCAGAACCGGGCCTTCACCATAGGCCGCCTCGGTCGCGCCGCGCCGTTCGCGCAGCGCCGCCAGCAGCCGGTCGACCCCGATGGAAACGCCGGTGCCGGGCACCCGCTGGCCGGTAAATCGCATCACGAGGTCATCGTAACGACCGCCACCTGCGACGGAGCCGAATTGCCGCTTCTGGCCCTTCTCATCGGTGATCTCGAAGGTCAGTTCCGCCTCATAGACCGGGCCGGTGTAATAGCCGAGGCCGCGCACGATGGACGGGTCGATCTTCGCCCGGTCGCCATAGCCCTGCGCATCGAGCAGGGCCGCGATGGTTTCAAGCTCCACGACGCCTTCAAGCCCGGTGGCGGAGCCGGTGACGACCTCGCGCAGGCGCGCGCATGTCGCAGCCCCATCGCCGCGTTCGGCCTCGACGAAATTCATCACCATTTCCGACTGCATCTCGTTCAGGCCCGCGCCCTTGGTGAAATCGCCGCTTTCATCCTTGCGCCCCGCACCGAGCAGCGCGCGCACGCCGTCGGTGCCGAGCCGGTCCAGCTTGTCGATGGCGCGCAGGACGGTGCCGCGTGCCGCCTCGCCCGCCTCCGGGTCGGACGGGTCCAGAAGGCCAACAACCTCCATCACCCCATTCAGAACCTTGCGGTTGTTGATGCGGATCACATAGTCGCCGCGCGCGATCCCTGCCGCCTCCAGCGCGTCCGCCAGCATCGCACAAATCTCGGCATCGGCGGCGGGGGATGCGCTGCCGACCGTATCGGCATCGCATTGATAGAACTGGCGATACCGTCCCGGACCCGGCTTTTCATTGCGCCAGACCGGCCCGACCGCATAGCGCCGATAGGGCGTCGGCAGTGCCAGATGATGCTCGGCATAGACCCGCGCCAGCGGTGCGGTCAGGTCATAGCGCAGCGCCATCCAGCTTTCATCCTCGTCCTGCCAGCCGAAGACGCCTGCATTCGGGCGGTCCACATCGGGCAGGAACTTGCCCAATGCCTCGACCGTCTCCACCGCGCTTGTCTCCAGCGCGTCGAACCCATAGCGGTGATAGACCTCGGTGATGGCAGCCAGCATCGCAGACCGCTCCGTCACCTCCGCCCCGAAATAGTCGCGGAACCCGCGCGGGGTCTCCGCCCGAGGGCGGCGGATTTTCGGTTTGTTGTCCTTGGCCATGGAAGGCTCCGGCATCGCTGAAATGGTCAGCGGGGGGATAGCGGATGCAGGGACGGATGCCAAGCATCACCGCTTGGCAGTTAGGTTTGATGTGCTCGAAATGCACTCGGTCGATCTGACACACGTCAGATCGACCCGCGGTCGTCGCCCCCCGGCGACCGCGTCACCGCGCTCGCCGCGACAACCACGGTTCGATCCGGTCATGTCTTGCCCGTTGATGGTCCCTCGGCCGCCGCTTGCGCGTCAGCCGACCGGCCCTTGCGTCCCTCCCCCGGAGGGCCGCAAGGGCCGGTGGGCGCAGCGGTGAAGAGTTGCCAAATTCTATGAAAAGCATCACCGCTTGGCATTCCGCCGCCGTTCATTACTGTGCCGCGAGGTTGAGGGAGCGCAGAATGACCCGCACGGCACGGAATGTCCTTTTCATCATGTTCGACCAGCTCAGGTTCGATTACCTGTCCTGTTATGGCCATCCGCACCTGAAAACCCCGCATATCGACCGGCTGGCGGAGCGGGGCGTCCGGTTCGCCCGCACCTATGTCCAGTCGCCGGTCTGCGGTGCGTCGCGCATGTCGACCTATACCGGGCGCTATGTGCATTCGCACGGTGCCAGTTACAACAACGTGCCGTTGAAGGTCGGGGAACAGACGCTCGGCGACCACCTGCGCAAGATCGGGGTCGATTGCTGGCTGATCGGCAAGACCCATATGGCAGCGGATGCGGAGGGGATGCGCCGCCTCGGCCTCGCCCCTGACAGCATCATCGGCGCGCGGGTCGCCGAATGCGGCTTTGATGCCTTCGTCCGCGAGGACGGGCTGCATGGCGAGGGGCCGGGCGGTTTTTATGATACCAAACGATCCCCCTATAACGAATATCTGAAATCGAAGGGGTATGAGGGGCACAACCCGTGGCATTCCCACGCCAATGCCGGGGTGACGGCAGAGGGGATGATCGCCTCCGGCTGGTTGTCGAAACATGCCGGCGAGGCCGCGAATGTGCACGAGGAAGACAGCGAAACCCCCTGGCTGACCGACCGCGCGATGGAGTTCATCACCGCGCGGCAAGGCGGCGCGCCCTGGGTCTGCCATCTGTCCTATATCAAGCCGCACTGGCCCTATATCGTTCCCGCGCCCTATCACGACATGTATCGGCCGGAGCATGTCATCCCGGCGGTGAAATCCGAGCGGGAGCGGCAGAACCCGAACCCGGTCTATGGCGCGTTCATGGCCAACCAGATCGGCCAGACCTTCAGCCGCGAAGACGTGCGCGCGGCGGTGATTCCGGCCTATATGGGCCTCATCAAGCAATGCGACGACCAGATGGGACGGCTTTTCGCATGGCTGGAGGAAACCGGCGCGATGGACGACACGATGATCGTCCTGACCTCCGACCACGGCGATTATCTGGGCGATCACTGGTTGGGGGAAAAGGACCTTTTCCACGAACAATCGGTGAAGGTGCCGCTGATCGTCTATGATCCATCACCAGCAGCAGATGCGACGCGCGGCACGGTCTGCGACGAACTGGTGGAACAGATCGACCTCGCCGCGACCTTCATCGACCATTACGGCGCATCCGTGCCCGATCACGTGCTGGAGGGGCGGTCATTGCTGCCGCTGCTGCATGGCAAGCCCGTCGAATGGCGCGATTGGGCGGTCAGCGAATATGATTACGCGACCTCGCCGATGGCGGCGGAACTGGGCGTCGCGCCACGAGATGCGCGCCTGTTCATGATCGCCGACAAACGCTGGAAGTTCATGCATGCGGAGGGCGGCTTCGCACCGATGCTGTTCGACCTCGACAATGACCCGCAGGAATTTCGCGACCTTGGCACCGATCCCGATCATGCCGATGTGATCGCGATGATGTATGATCGGCTGTCCCGATGGGCGCGGCGGATGTCGCAGCGCACGACGATATCCGACGCGGCGATGCTGAAACGCCGCGCGGGCGCACCGCATGAGCAGGGCATCTTCATCGGCATTCACGACGGCGACGAAATCGACGAGGAATTCCTCAGGGCCTATGAACGCCCTGCGCCGGTTCTGCCGACGAAGCGATAGGTCTGGCGCTCACCTGATGCGCGATACGAAATCAGCGGAAAACCGCTTTTCCAGAAACGCCCGGTGGGGTGCCATGTCGGTGCGCAGGCGATCCTCCAGCCATGCCGGGACCGGGGCGGGCAGCGTCGGGTGCTTTGCGGTCTCGCTCCGGGCGGTGCGCGGGCCGGGCGACAGGCCGAGATAGGCCTCAACCCGATCAAGCACTCCGCTCGGGTCAGACTTCACATCCCCGAAGGGCAGATAGAGGATATTGACGCCTTCGGTTGTGTACGCATCCCAACGCGGGATAAAACCGGCATAGTTGCCCTGTGCCTTGCCCCTGAGGCCCAACCATTGATGGGCGGCGGCATCCACAGCGGCGGGATTGGTCACGTCCACACGCCGCCGCTGCAAGGCCATCCGATAGCTTGACAGCGCCCGGTCATAGGGATCGCGGATCAGATAGATCAGCTTCACCTTCGGCGCGATCTGGAACACTTCCTCAATCGCCTGCTCCGGCAGCGCGGCGTAGGAAGGCGTGAATTCGCCGGTCAACCGGCCCGGAGGCGTTAGTGCAAAGACGTCAAGATACCATTCGGGCGTGAACATCCGCGTCGGATCGGCCAGCCGTTGCAGATGCGTCCGGTGCACCGGTGCCATGCCGAAGGCCAGCGGGCGTTTCATCCACGCATCGAGCCGACGGCGCAGCGCTTGTTTCGCCGCTGCCGCGTTACCACCATGCCGACTGTCGAAGAAATGCAATTCCTTGGCGAAGGGCAGCGCGACCTTCGGGTGCTGCACCAGATTTGCCTGCAGCCATGTGGTTGCCGCCTTCTGCGCGCCGATGCAGATGAAATCCGGCGGGCGGGGGATCGGCGGCGTGGGCAAGAACCGCTCCCGCGCCTGCCGCCAAAGTCTTTGCACCATCGTTCGCTGCCCCTTCTGACGCTGATGACCGGGTCGCAAAAACTGTTCGTTCTGTCAAATGGATACGGCTTTGGCCCATGACATCCCGGCCACGCCCGGCTATAAAAGACACCTTCATAACGATCTGGCAGGCGCATGGCTGACAACGATAAAGACCCCGAAGAATATGGGGCAGATTCCATCAAGGTTCTCAAGGGGTTGGAGGCGGTTCGCAAGCGCCCCGGCATGTATATCGGTGACACCGATGACGGCTCCGGCCTGCACCATATGGTGTATGAGGTGGTCGATAACGGCATAGACGAGGCGCTGGCCGGTCACTGCGACACCGTGTCGGTGACCCTTCACGCCGACGGATCGGTTTCTGTCAGCGACAACGGGCGCGGCATTCCGACCGACATGCACATCGAGGAGGGCGTTTCCGCCGCCGAGGTCATCATGACCCAGCTTCATGCGGGCGGAAAATTCGACAGCAATTCCTACAAGGTATCCGGCGGCCTTCACGGCGTCGGCGTATCGGTGGTGAATGCGCTGTCCGAATGGTTGGAGTTGCGCATCTGGCGCAATGGCAAGGAACATTTCGCCCGGTTCGAGGGCGGCTTCACCACGAAATCGCTGGAGGTTGTCGGCCCCGCCAACGGGCGCAAGGGCACAGAAGTGCGGTTTCTCGCCTCCACCGCGACCTTTTCAAACGTCAATTACGTCTTCAAGACGCTGGAACACCGCCTTCGCGAACTGGCTTTCCTGAATTCAGGGGTGCGCATCACCCTGCGCGACGAACGATCGCCGCAGCCGGTCGAGGAAACGATGGCATATCAGGGCGGGGTGCGGGAATTCGTGCGCTATCTCGACCGATCCAAATCGCCGATGATCCCCAATCCGATCTATATCGAGGGCACGCGCGACGATATCGGTGTCGAGGTCGCGATGTGGTGGAACGATAGCTATCACGAAAATGTCCTGCCCTTCACCAACAACATCCCGCAGCGCGACGGCGGCACCCACATGGCCGGATTCCGGGGCGCACTGACGCGGACCATCAACAACTACGCCATGTCGTCGGGCATCGCGAAGCGCGAGAAGATCAACTTTACCGGCGACGACGCGCGTGAGGGTCTGACCTGCGTGCTGAGCGTGAAGGTGCCCGACCCGAAGTTTTCATCCCAGACCAAGGACAAGCTTGTCTCGTCGGAGGTGCGGCCCGCCGTCGAGGGGCTGGTGAACGAAAAGCTGGCGGAGTGGTTCGAGGAGAACCCGGCAGAGGCACGGCAAGTTGTCGGCAAGATCGTCGAGGCGGCGCTGGCCCGCGAGGCGGCGCGCAAGGCACGCGAACTGACGCGCCGGAAATCGGCGCTGGATGTGACTTTCCTTGCGGGCAAATTGAAGGATTGCTCGGAAAAGGATGCCTCCAAGACCGAACTGTTCCTCGTCGAGGGGGACAGCGCGGGCGGGTCGGCGACGCAGGGCCGCGACCGGGGCACACAGGCGGTGCTGCCGCTGCGCGGCAAGATCCTGAACGTGGAACGCGCACGGTTCGACCGGATGCTCGGCAGTCAGGAGATTGGCAATCTTGTCATGGCGCTCGGCACCGGGATCGGGCGCGATGAGTTCAACATCGCCAAGCTGCGCTATCACAAGATCATCCTGATGACGGATGCCGATGTCGACGGCGCGCATATCCGCACGCTTCTGCTGACGTTCTTCTATCGCCAGATGCCGCAACTGATCGAGGGTGGATACCTCTATATCGCGCAGCCGCCGCTCTACAAGGTCGCGCGCGGGCGGTCGGAAGTGTATCTGAAGGACCAGAAGGCGCTGGATGATTACCTGATCCAGCAGGGCCTTGATGGCGCGGCGCTGCGGCTGGCCGACGGATCGCAGGTCGGCGGGCAGGATCTGGCGCGGGTGGTTGAAGACGCGCGTGCGGTGCGGGGCATCCTCGGCAATTTCCCGATCCATCTGCCGCGCTTCGTGCTGGAACAGGCGGCCATCGCCGCCGTGTTCCGCCAGCGCCCCGGCGAGGCGACCGAACGGGGCGAGGCGGGGCAATTGTTGCGCCGTCCCGCAGCCGAGGCGGCGGCGCTGGTCGCTGAACGCCTGAACGCCATCGCCCCGGATACCGAACGCGGCTGGCAAGGGCGGCCCGGCCAGGATGGCGGCATGGTATTCGAGCGGACCCTTCGCGGCGTCACCGAGACCCGCACCATTGATGCAGCGGCCTGCAATTCGGCCGAGGCGCGACGACTGGCCGGATTTGCCGACAGCCTGAAGGAAACCTACGATCAGGCCGCAACGCTGGAGCGGAAGGACCGCACCGCGCTTGTGCGCTCCCCCACCGAGCTTCTGGACCTGATCCTTGACGAGGGCGAGAAGGGCCTGAGCCTGCAACGCTACAAGGGCCTTGGCGAGATGAACCCGGATCAGTTGTGGGAAACCACGCTGGACCCGAACGCCCGCACCCTGTTGCAGGTGAAGATCGACCATATGGACGAGGCAAACGAGATTTTCACCACCCTGATGGGCGACGTGGTCGAGCCGCGCCGCAAGTTTATTCAGGACAACGCGCTGAACGTGGTGAATCTGGACGTGTGATTGTTCCGGGTTGCGCGGTTTGGATACCGCAAAAACTGTCGTCCCGGCCCTGAGCCGGGACCTCGTCGAGGAGCGGGCTGTTTCTGGTATTGGGATGTCCCCGCTTTCGCGGGGACGACAATCCGGGTGTTGCTGGGTTCCCGCTTGCGCGAGGGTGCCAGCCGAGAGGCGCTATTCCGCCGCGATCTTGTCTTGCGTCTTCGTGTCGAAATCACCGGCGTCATGGCGTTCGTGAAGCTGCATTTCCGGCTCGCCGAAGGCGCGGTTCACCATGCGTCCCCGTTTTACCGCAGGCCGTGCGTCGATCTCCTTCGCCCAGCGCATGACGTTCTTGTAACTTTCCACGTCGAGGAATTCGGCGGCGGAATACAGCCGTCCAAGCACAAGCTGGCCATACCATGACCAGATCGCGATATCGGCGATGGAATACTCATCGCCCGCGATCATCTTCGTTTCTGCAAGCTGCCGGTCGAGCACGTCGAGCTGGCGTTTGGTTTCCATCGCGAAACGGTCGATGCAGTACTGGATCTTCACCGGCGCATAGGCATAGAAATGCCCGAACCCGCCGCCGAGATAGGGCGCGCTGCCCATCTGCCAGAACAGCCAGTTCATCACCTTGGTGCGGCCCGCATGGTCCTTCGGAATGAAGTGCCCGAATTTTTCCGCAAGATAGAGCAGGATCGAGCCGCTTTCGAATACCCGTGTCGGCTCCGCCGTCGAGTGATCCATCAGGGCCGGGATTTTCGAGTTCGGGTTGATATCGACAAACCCACTGCCAAACTGGTCGCCGTCGCCGATCTTGATCAGCCAGGCGTCATATTCCGCCTCGGTGATGCCCAGCGCCAAAAGCTCCTCCAGCATCACGGTCACTTTCACGCCGTTCGGTGTGGCGAGCGAGTAAAGCTGAAACGGGTGCTTGCCGATCGGCAATTCCTTGTCATGGGTCGGCCCGGCGATGGGGCGGTTGATGGAGGCGAAGGCGCCACCATTCTCTGATTCCCATTTCCAGACCTTCGGCGGGGTGTAATCGGGCAGATCGCTCATGGTGGGTTCTTTCATCATGTTGCGCGGCGGCATCGGGCCGCCACGGTCGGGAGTATTAGACCAGAAATATGCAATGCCTGTGACTGTTCAACCAGCAGACCGCTCACATGCCAGTGTTAATTTCCCGACCTTGCGCGGCGGAGTGTTGTTTCGCAAGACCCTCCACAGCGTGATGTGGTTTATGCCCGCGCTGCGCAGGCGCATGTTATTTCGATTTCGGGTAAGGCACGCCGATATCGCGCGGCGGTGTCGCCTTGCCGATGAAGCCCGCCAGCAGAACCACGGTCAGGATATAGGGCAGCGCGATCATCAGGTCGGTCGGGGCCTGGCCGATGAACGGAATTTCCCGCCCCTGCAGGCGGTCCGCCGCCGCGCCGAGAAAGCCGAACAGAAGGCAGGCGAGCAAGGTCGGCACCGGTCGCCATTTGCCGAAAATCACCGCTGCAAGCGCGATATAGCCCTTGCCCGCCGACATTTCGCGCCCGAACTCGCCACCATGGGCGACGCTGAGATAGGCCCCGGCGATGCCGGTGAACACGCCCGCGATGATGACCGCCTGATAACGCATCCAGTGGACGGAGATTCCGGCACTGTCCACCGCCTCCGGGCTTTCGCCGACCGCGCGGATGCGCAGGCCGAAGCGGGTCTTGTAGAGAACCCATGCGGTCAGCGGCACCGCGAGCAGCGCGACATAGACCAGCACGCGATGCCCGGAAAGGATCTCCGAATAGATCGGCCCCAGCACCGGCACGTTCATCAGAAGATCGGCGAAGGGCAGGTCGATGGTCGGAATGCGTTCATCATTCGTCAGCGAAGGGGTGGAGCCGCCTCGCCGGAAAAGCGCGATCCCGATGGTCACGGTCAAGGCAGAGGCGAGGATATTGATCGCGAGGCCGGATATCACCTGATTGCCCCGATGGGTGATGCAGGCAAAACCGTGGATCAGCGACAGGAACACCCCTGTCAGAACCGCTGCCGCAACCCCGACCCAAGGGTCACCGGTCAGATGCGCCACCGCCGCCGCCGCAAAGGCCCCGGCCAGCATCTTTCCCTCAAGGCTGATATCGACAATGCCCGACCGTTCGGAAAATATACCGGCCATGCCGCAAAGGATCAGCGGCGTTGCGACCCGCAACGTGGCATCGAGCGTCAGGACAAGCTGAAACAGAAAATCGTTCATGCCTCCGCCGCCTTTCGCGTCAGGAACAGTGCCAGCACCCGCGAAAGCCACGGCGCGAACAGATAGGCGAGCGCGCCGGAGAACAGGATGATAAGCCCCTGCACCACCTGCACCGTCTCGCGCGTGATGGTCTGAAATTCGAAATCAAGCTCGGTCCCGCCTTGGGTCAGCGCGCCGAACAGAAGTGCTGCGAGCACGATCCCCACCGGATGATTGCGCCCCATCAGCGCCACCGCGATGCCGGTGAACCCGTATCCGCCGGTGAAGTTCAGCACCAGCTTGTGCGGCTCCCCCAATACGGCATTGGATGCCATCAGACCGGCCAGCCCGCCCGACAGCAGCATCGCCCAGACGACGATCCGGGTCGTATTCATTCCCGCATATTCCGCCGCGCCGGGGCTGAACCCCATCGCCCGCAGCGAATAGCCGAAGCGCGTGCGCCAGATGATGAACCAGACCAGTACCGCCGCCGCCAGCGCGATGAAGATCGAGGCGTTCAGCGGCGATCGCGTCGCCTCAATCCCCAGCGCACCGAGGATGTCATGCAGGTAAGGCATCTTCGCCGCTTCGGTGAAAGGCCGGGTTTCAGGCGCGCCCTGTCCGTCGCGCATCAGCGGCCCAGCCAGCAGATAAACCATCAGCGACGATGCGATGAAATTGAACATGATCGTGGTGATGACGATATGCGACCCGCGAGTCGCCTGAAGATATCCGGGGATGAACGCCCAGGCCGCCCCGAACAGTGCCGAAAAGATCACCGCGAACGGGATCAGCAGGATACCGGGCAGGAACTGATCCGCCAGCAGCACCGCAACCCCCGCACCGAGACCACCGACATAGGCCTGCCCCTCGCCACCGATGTTGAACATCGCGGCATGAAACGCGACCGCGACCGCAAGGCCGGTGAAGATGAAATTCGTGGTGTAATAGAGCGTGTATCCCAGCGCCCCCTTGTAGACGAAGGCCCCGTTCACCATCACCCACATGGCACGGAACGGGTCCTCGCCGATCAGCGCAATGATGATGCCTGACACAACAAGCGCGGCGAGGATGTTGATGATCGGCAGAAGGCCGATATCGGCCCAGCGCGGCAGCGGTGGTGCGGCGGTCATGATTGCACCTCCGCCAGCGCCTTCTCGCGGCTGACACCCGCCATCATCAGGCCAAGCGCACGCTCGTCAGCATCTTTCATTTCGACCATCCCGGTCTGTTCCCCGTTGGACATCACGAGGATGCGGTCCGAGAGGCTGAGAACCTCCTCCAGCTCCACGCTGACCAGAAGGATCGCGCAGCCGGATTTCTTCAGTTCCATCAGGCGTTGATAGATGAATTCAATGGCCCCGATATCGACGCCGCGCGTCGGTTGGCCGATCAGCAACAGCTTTGGCGCGGCGTCGATTTCCCGCGCCAGAACCAGTTTCTGCTGGTTGCCGCCAGAATATTGCGATGCGCGCAGACCCGCCGTCGGGGGGCGCACGTCGAATTCCTGCACATGGCGGGCGGCGCGGGCGGCGATATGGCCGCGATCCATCGCGAACCCGGCCCCCGCCGCCGCGCCATCCTGAAAGCCGAGGATCGAATTGTCGAACCCGTCGAACGGAAGCACGAGGCCGCGATGATGGCGATCCTCCGGCACATGGCTGACGCCGAGCGCACGCATTTCGGCGGGGGTTTTCGGATGCGCAGCGTCGATTACCGTGCCCCCGATCTCGATACTGCCGGCACTGGGACGGGAGATTCCGGCAAGCACGTCGAGCAGTTCCGACTGGCCATTGCCCGACACCCCGGCAACCGACAGCAATTCACCGGCGCGGATCTGGAAATCGAGGCCCTTGATCCGCTCCACCCCATCGCTGTCGGTGTAACGCAGCCCCTTGACCGCAATCACCGGCGCGCCGGGCGTGACATCGGGGCGGGTGACCTGCAACAGCACCTTGCGCCCGACCATCAGTTCCGCAAGTTCCTCGGTCGAGGTTTCCGCCGTGGCACGATGCGCCACCATTTCGCCCCGCCGCATGACGGAAACATGGTCGGTCAGCGACATGATTTCCTGCAACTTGTGGGTAATCAGCAGGATCGTCACCCCCTCGTCACGCAGCGCGCGGAGGATGGCGAAGAACCCTTCGGTTTCCTGTGGGGTCAGAACGCCGGTCGGCTCGTCGAGGATCAGGATGCGCGCGCCGCCGCGCAGCGCCTTGATGATCTCCACCCGTTGCTGAAGCCCAACGGGCAGGTCATGGATGATCGCATCCGGATCGACCGAAAGGCCGTAATCATCCGACATCCGCTTGATGAGCGCGCGCGTCGCGACCACGGATGCCGCAAGGCGGAAATCCTTTTCCGCCCCCAGCATCACGTTTTCCAGAACCGAAAATGTCGATACCAGCATGAAATGCTGATGCACCATGCCGATGCCGTGGCGGATCGCAATGGCGGAGGAGGTCATCTTCACCTCTTCCCCGCCGACCAGTATCGTGCCGCTATCCGCCGGGTTCATCCCGTAGAGGATGTTCATCAGGGTCGATTTGCCTGCACCATTCTCACCGATGATGCCGTGGATCGACCCTTTGGCGACCTTCAGGTCGATATCCGAGTTCGCGCGAACGGCCCCGAAGGATTTGCACACCCCCCGGACTTCAAGTGCGAAAGAGGGCGCCGCAGCGCCCTCCCCTGTCGTCTCAGCCAGCAAGATTCACTGCACCGGGCAGCTGCTGGTCGGATAGTATTCCGCGACCGTGATCTCGCCCGAGATGATCTTGGCCTTGGCATCCTCGATGGCGGCCTTGATTTCCGGGGTGATGAGGTCGGCATTGTTCTCGTCAAGCGCCCAATCGACACCGCCCTCGGCAGCGCCGAGAACCCGAACACCGGTTTCGAAATCACCGGCGGCCGCGTCCTTGAACGTCTCGTAAGCGGCCACATCAACGCGCTTCAGCATGGATGTCAGCACCGAACCTGGGGCCATGCCGTTCTGGTTCGAATCGACGCCGATGGCGAGCTTGCCCGCATCCGCCGCGGCGCGGATCACGCCGACGCCGGTGCCGCCTGCCGCGTGATAGACAACATCAGCGCCACGGTCGATCTGGCTCTGCGTCAGTTCGGCACCCTTGGCCGGGTCGTTCCACGCGGCGGGGGTGGAGCCGGTCATGTTCTCGAACACTTCAGCCGAAGGATTGGTCGCCTTCACGCCCTGCACGTAACCGCAGGCGAAGTGACGGATGAGGGGGATGTCCATCCCGCCGACAAAGCCGACCTTGCCAGTCTGGGAAGCCATCGCCGCCGCAACGCCGACCAGATACGACCCTTCATTTTCCTTGAAGCCATACTGGCGGATATTCGGCGCATCGAGCCAGGTCACGTCGATGATCGAAAATTTCGTGTCGGGAAATTCAGCAGCGACCTTGGCGATCGCATCCGCCTGCGCAAAACCGACGCCAAGCACGATGGTCGCGCCACGTTCCGCCATCCGGCGCATCGCCTGTTCGCGCTGGGTTTCCGAGGTAACCTCGAATTCCATCACTTCGATGCCGGTCTCGTCGGTGAATTTCTTGACGCCGTTATAGACGCCTTCGTTGAAGGATTTGTCGAATTTGCCGCCCATGTCATAGATCACGGCGGGCTTGACCGCGTGCGCTGCGGCAAAGGCGCCGGTCGCTGACGCGATGCCGACAACGGCCGCTGCGGCGAGTTTGATAAGGTTCATTCGGAACTCTCCCTGTCTCTGCCCGGATCGGGCGTCAAAACATTGTTGCAGCTTGGGTTTTCCTGACCGTCAGGTCAATGTCGCCGCAACGTCACTGTTGGCTCGTCCGCCGCAGCTTTCGCATTGCGGCAGACCTGCATAGGATCAATGCGGATTGCGCGCGAAGAGTCCAGAAGGAGCACACGCGATGGGGCAGAAAAAGATGCATGTCCTCGGGTCACTCAATGTTGATATCGTTGCGCGCGTCGCCGCCTTGCCGTCGCCGGGCGAAACCGTGCAGGGCGGCGATCTTGCGGTGATGCTGGGCGGCAAGGGGGCCAATCAGGCGGTCGCGGCGGCCTGCGCGGGGGCGGATGTGGCGATGTTCGGGGCTATCGGTACACAGGATTTCGGCCTCGACTTCCGCGCCCTGATGGCGGGATACGGTGTCGACATGGCGGGCGTCGCGGTGCTGAACGGCGCATCGGGCGCCGCGCTGATCGCGGTCGATGGATCGGGCGAGAACGCGATCACGGTCAGCCCCGGCGCGAATGGCCGGGTCGGCACCCCGCCCCCGGTCACGCCGGGCTGCACCCTTCTGGCGCAGATGGAAACCCCGCCCGAGGTAACCGCGCGCTGGTTTCAGGCCGGGCGGGCGTCGGGGTGTCTGACGATCCTGAATGCCGCCCCGGCGCTGGCGATGCCCGAAGGACTGCTCGCGGTGACCGATATTCTGGTGGTGAATGAAACGGAACTGGCAACCTATGCCCCGCTTCGCCTGCAAGGCGGGTTTTCGGATCAGGCGATCATCCAGGCCGCCCGCACGATCCACCAGCATGACAGCCAGTGGATCATCGTCACGTTGGGTGCGCGCGGGGCGATGGCGATCAGCGGCACCGAGGTGATCGCGGTGCCCGCCCATCCGGCGCAGGTGCGCGATACGACCGGGGCCGGGGATTGCTTTTGCGGCGTTCTGGCCGCCTGCCTGACCGAAGGTGCCACGCTTGCAGATGCGATGCGCCTCGCCAGCGTCGCCGCCGCGATCAGCGTGACCCGTGACGGTGCCGCCCCGTCCATGCCGACACGGGCAGAGATCGAGGCGGCGACTAGCGCCGCATGATCCGCGCCAGCAGCGACCGACGGCGCATCGGCAGGCGCGCATGACGTTCGGCCCAGGGCTGGGCAAATTCGACACCCTGATCCAACAACAACGCCGTCTCGCGCCGGAATTCCGCGCGCCAAAGATCGCCGAACCCTTCGGGCCTTTCGCGCCGCTCCGACTGATTCACCGGCTGGCTCAGCCTGTCTTCCGTCACCTCGGTCGGCGGCAAACCGACAAAAGCCTCCACCTCGCGCAGCACGTCCATCGGCGCGGCGCTGATCCGCGCATTGTCGATCAGCAGGATACGGTCGCGCGGCACATGGGCCAGCATCCGCGCCAGATTGGTGCCATAGCGCCCATCGACCAGCAGATCGGATTTTTCGACGAAGCGTTCCATCTGCCGAAGGTTCATGCCGCGAAACCGGTCCGCAGCGCCGGTGAACTGCGCATGGAATTTCGCATGTGACCAGAGGCGTTCCTCCGGCTCTCGCAGGATGTAGATCAGCTTCACCTCCGGCGCGAAACGGGCAATCTCAGCCCAGCCCGTTTCGAGGATCAGCGATGTGGACGGGCTGAAATCCGCCGCCCAGCGATCCTCCGGCATCCCGTCGAACATCGCGCGATACCAGGCATCGTCCACCGGATCAGCCTCGAACCGGCGATACCAGTCGTCCCGCGCGGCGGTCGCCTCGGCAGAAAGCCCCTCGCGCGCCGCCTTTTCCGGCATCCGCGCACGCTTTCCGGCGCGGATCTCAGGCGTCAGTCGGTTGAACCAGCCATGCTTGGTGAAATGATAGTTCAGTTCCTTTTCCGGCGTGAACCACAGGCCCGGATTATGCTCCAGCATACGATAGAGCCAAGTCGTGCCGGTTTTCGCCGCGCCGACGCAGAGGAGGAGCCTTTTCATGGCAATCCTCTAGGCTGGCGCTTGGGCAGGTTCAATCCCATTTCAGGCGCGGATCGGCGCGCCGGTCCCGCTCCGGCGCATCCGCGAACGCGCGGTTGAGGGGGCCGAGGCCGGACAGGCGCAGGCTGCCCTGCACCCAGTAATCCTCCGCCTGCAAGGCCGCCAATTCAGACCGGAGGCGCAGCAGGTTAACCCGGCGCACCGGCGCGCGCACCGCAAGCGCGCTTTGCCCGGATTGATGGTGGAGCGCGGCGATCGCCCGCACCTCCGATCCGTGGGGTTGGGCCGCGAGCCGCGCAAGGCGGCGTTGCAACAGCGCCGCGACTTCCTCCGCATCCCCCGGCGCGCCATGAAAATCGTTGATGAACCGCGCCGCGCGGGCCCGGATCGCATCCCGCATCCGGTCAAGGTCGCGCACCCGGTCGGGCGAATGGCCCGGATCGTCGAACCGGGGGACGGGTTGCTCCGTATCGGTCGCATACCCCAGCAGCCGCCCGCGCGCGGGATCAACCAGAAACGGCTCCAGCCACGCAAAGGTGCGGCTTGCCGCCCGCGCGCTCCGCCAACGATGGTCGAGCGCGACGCCGGGATGCAGACGGACCTGTGGATGAACCTGTCGCAGATTGCCGTTCAGATACCGGCTGGTGGCAAGGAACAGGCATTCGATTCGCCGCCCCTCGGCAGGCACCGCATGAAGCAGGTGCGAAAGCTGCGCACCGAATGTGCCGGAATAGCCGATATCGACAACGACCGCGCGGGCCGCATCCAGAATGCCTGTCCCGGCAAGGTAAGCCTCCACCGCCCCCCGTTTTTCATCCAGCGCCGCCAGCAGCGGCGCGGCGTGGGCCACATCATCCAGCAACGCCATGAAGGCAGGGCCAGCCGCGCCCCGGATTGGGTCGGTAAATGCCGTGTCCGGCAGGCCGAATGCCTTCATCAGCGCCGGGGCGGAGGGGGCCTGACCTGTCAGATAGGGCACCAGATGCGCCAGCGCCGCCAGATCGCCGGGATGGCGAATCGCCAGCAGCGCGCCCTGCGCCCTGCTGATCGCAAGTTCAGCAATATTCACTTCGCCGGGCACCAGATGCGGATGCGCCGCGCGCGCGGCCACTGCAATTTCACCGATCAGGGTGGCATCGCGGGTCAGGTGAAAGAGGTGCTTCGCGCCGATCCGGCCTGCATGGCCCAGCGCGCGCAAGGCCAGCAATCCGCAGGCAGGGCCGATCAGGGTGGCGATGATGTCATCCACCGAGGGCAACGCCGAAGGCGACGCACAGTCCAGCGCCGCGCTGATCCTGTCGCGACGCAGCGCGGGTGACGGCACATGGCTTTCGGCGATCCGCTCCGCCTCAGCGGCGGCGACCTCCGCCCGGTTCAGATAGTGCAGCGCCCGCCACCCGGCGGCGCGGGCCGGCCGCACGTCGCTGTCCATCCTGTCGCCGACATGAACGATCTGATCCGGCGCAATGCCGATCCTGTCTGCCACGATCCCATAGAGGCGACCGCTTTTTTTGGTCCAGCCTTCGGTGGACGACACGAACACATGATCGAAAGCATCGCCAAGACCAATCGCGGCAAGGATCGCCCGCATCGAACCTTCCGGCAGATACATGTCGGATGTCGCGATCACCAGCCGCCCATCGGACCTGAGGCGCGTGAGCATCGCAGCCGCCCCCGGCGCGGCGGCCATGCCCCGAACCTCAAGCGGCGTCTCGAAGGCGACCAGCCGATCCGCAAGGTCGGCAGCGCGCGGCACCCCGGCATGGCGCAACGCAGCCTCGAACAGCACCGCGAGCGGCGGCTCGTCCCCCGTCCCCGCGCGGATCATGTCGGCCTTCATCTGCGCGTGCAGCGCGTGGCGGGCGGCAAAGATCACCTCCCCGGCCCGCGCGCCCGCAATCAGGCGGGCAAATCCTGCGGTCTTGCGGGTGATCGCCTCGGGCGCGAGCAGGCGGCGGTGCATGACGGTATCGAACAGATCGAAACTGACGACCGCCGCGTCGCCGATCCGGGCCGGAACCGCAGCAAGATCGGTGATCGCATCGGGGTCCCTCTCGGCCCGCGCCGCATGATTCCGCCCGCGCCGCGCGGTTTCCCAGCGCAGCACCCTGCCCTCAATCTGCCCGTAGATCGCCTCGATCATCTGTTGCCCGCATTCGCTTCGGGTGCCTCTATACCCCGTGCCGCGACCAGGCGCGAGGCACCCCGCTTGCAGCGGCGCCGAATTGCCGCCAAGACAGGGGCATGAACAGTCTCGCGAAAATCCTGAATCTGGGCCTCAGCCGCGCGGACATCACCTTTTTCCTGCGCGCGCTGGTGACCCGCCCCGGCGACATTCCCGGTATCCTGCGGCGCGAGGCGGCGCGGCGGCGCGCCAATCTTCAGGCGAACCGGGGCAGCGATGCGGACGGGCTGCGGCTGCTGACCGATAGCTGGCAGGCGGCGCTGGCCGCCGGAATGTTCACCGCACCCGCCGGGGCCGGGCCAGTGCTGCGCCCGACGGCGGACATGCCACTGACGGCGCTGGTCAGCGCGATGCAGACCGCCCGCGCCGTCCACTGGGGCGCGGCGGACCACCCCGCCTTCACCGCACTCAGCCTTGAGGCCGCGCGCCTGACGCTCGATCAGCACGCGGACGATCCGACGGCGGCGATGGCGCGGCGCAGCGGCTATATCGCCAATGCCGGACTGCCCGCCCCGCTGACCGCCGCGCTGCACGACCTCGCATCGCAGGCGATCCAGCCATGAAACACCTGCTGGTCGTCAACGTGTTCTTCGCCCCCCGGTCCTATGGCGGCGCGACTGTGGTGGCGGAGGAGGTCACGCGCCGCCTCGCGGCCAATGGCGACTGGCGCGTCACGGTGCTGTCATTCTCGGATTATGGCAGCGTGTCCGAACCCGCCCTGATCCGCACCCGGTTGCCGGAGGGGATTGACCATTACACCGTGAACCTCGGCACGGCAGGCGGCACCAGCCGCGATCTGTCATTCGAAAATCCGGCGATGACCCGGCACATCACCGACCTGATCGCGCTTCTGAAGCCGGATTGCGCGCATGTGCATTGCATTCAGGACCTCGGCATCGGCGTGATCGACGCGCTGGACGACGCGCGCATTCCGACGATCCTGTCGACCCATGATTACTGGTGGCTGTGCGAGCGGGTGTTCATGATGACCGATCAGGGCCGGTTCTGCGATCAGGATGTGATCGACCGTGCGGTCTGCGCATCCTGCGTCGAGAATGCCGCCACGCTGGATCGGCGCTGGACAAAGGCGATGGCGGGCCTGCGCAAACCGGCGATCATTACCTACCCAAGTATGCATGCGCGCCAGCAACATGAACGAAACGGTGCCCCGGCGGACAGCGGCGTCGTTCTGCCGAACGGAGTGACCCCGCCCGGAGCGGACTATCCTGCCCTCCGCGCCGCCCGCCCATCGCGGCGGATGCGCTTCGGCTATATCGGCGGGCCGGGGCCGATCAAGGGCTGGCCGATGATCGAACGGGCGTTTCGCGCGCTGGACCCGAACAAGGCAGAGCTTGTTCTGGTCGATGCTGCCGCGAATGTCGGATCGAGCTGGTGGGCGCATTACCAGTTCGGCCCGATCGCACCGCATGTGACCATCGTGCCGGGCTATACCCGCGCCGATGTCGATGAATTCTATGCCGGGCTCGATGTTCTGCTGTTCCTGTCCACATGGAAGGAAACCTTCGGCCTGACCAGCCGCGAGGCGGCCCTGCGCGGGGTTCACGTCGTTGCGACCGATTGCGGCGCGCCGGTGGAACCTTTGCTGAATGGCGACACCGCGACCATCCTGCCGGGGTTCGGCAGCGCGCGCGACCTGCGCCGCGCGCTGAAACATCTGGTCCGCGATGGGGTGCCACCGCCGACCGCCGCCGGGCGCGCGAAGATCGCGGCAGAGGTGATCGGGTTCGACGATCAGGCCGCCGAGGTCGCGCGACTGCTGAACCGGCTCTGACCCGTCACGCCCGCGCGCGCTTGCGCAGTCCTTCGATGGTCAGGGTCGGCGACAACGCCTCCGCCGATGTCTTGATATGGATGATCGACGGCAGGCCGGACGCGCGGGCGCGCGACAATGCCGCCGGAAATTCCTCCGTCTTCGCGACCGTCTCCCCATGACCGCCATAGGCACGGGCGATGGCGGCGAAGTCCGGGTTCTTCAGAACGGTGGCGGAGACACGTTCGGGATAATCCCGTTCCTGATGCATACGGATCGTGCCATAGCTTTCATTGTCGATCAGCAGGACGATGACCGGCAGGTCATACTGCGCCAGCGTGCCGAATTCCTGACTGGTCATCTGGAAACAGCCATCCCCGGCAAAGCACACGACCTCCGCCTCCGGGTGCCGGCGCTTGGCCGCGACCGCTGCGGGCAGGCCATAGCCCATTGAGCCGGAGGTCGGCGCAAGCTGCTGACCATAGCGGCGGAACCGCCAGAACCGGTGCAGCCAACCAGCATAGTTCCCGGCCCCATTGGTCAGGATCGCATCGGGCATTTCCGCGCGCAGATGCGACATGACCGGCCCCATCTCTGCATCCCCCGGCGTCGAGGGCGGCTGGCCGGTCCAATCTAGGTAAGCGGCATGGGCTTTGGCTGCCGCACCGCCTTCAGCGCGCGCAGAAAGCCCGGCCACCGCCGCCAGAAATTCGCCGGGCGTGGCATTGATCGCAAGCGTCGGCGCATAGATCCGTCCCAGTTCTTCCGCCCCCGGATGGATATGCACGACCGGCATTTGCGGCACCGGCATGGTCAGCAATTCGAACCCCTGCGACGGCATTTCCGACATCCGCGCACCCAGCAGGATCAGGCAATCGCTTTCCGCCACCAGCGCGCGCAATCTCGGGTTTGGCCCGATCCCCAGATCGCCCGCGTAATTCGGATGCTCATGGTCAAACAGGCCCTGACGGCGGAAGGTGACCGTCACCGGCAGGTCGTGCTTCGCGGCGAATTCATGCGCCATCGCAACCGATTGCGCATCCCAGCGCGACCCGCCAAGCGCCAGCACCGGGCGCTTCGCCCCTGCCAGCATTTCGGCGAATGCCGCCACATCCCGCGGCGCGGGCGCGGGTGCTGCAACCCGGACGAAGGGCGCGGGGGCCGCTGCCGTCATGTCCTTCAGCATATCCTCCGGCAGGGCGATCACCACCGGGCCGGGGCGGCCCGACAGGGCGATGTGCCAGGCATGAGAGATGACTTCGGGGATCCGATCCGCCTGGTCGATCTCCTCCACCCATTTTGCAAGGTCGCGGAAGGTCTGGCGATAATCGACCTCCTGAAACGCCTCACGGCCCTTCATGTCGCGGGCGATCTGCCCGACGAACAGCACCATCGGTGTCGAATCCTGCTTGGCGACATGCACCCCGGCAGCGGCATTGGTCGCGCCGGGGCCACGGGTGACGAAGGCGACGCCGGGGCGGCCGGTCATCTTGCCGTCCGCCTCCGCCATCATCGCCGCGCCGCCTTCCTGCCGCGCGTTGATGACGTCGATCTTCGCATCATGCAGCGCATCGAGCGCCGCGAGATAGCTTTCCCCCGGCACGCAGAAAATCCGGTCCACGCCCTGCGCCGCGAGGCACTCGATCAGAATTTCGCCACCAGTTCTCATCCCTGCATTTCCTTCATGTGTTTGGCGCGGAAGCCTTAGCGCAGAGCGGAGCGGACGCAAGACCCTGCGGGCGCGAGGAAGAACTGGCAGCGAGCCTCGGCTGACAACGGCTGAAGCCGACCGATGATCTGCCACGCCTCGGCGACGGCGGTCTTCGCCTCTGGATAAAGCGGGCGGAGCAGAACCTTGCCGAACCGATCACCGGACAGCAGGCGTCCGTCCCGGATGCTGGCCGCCGTCACCATCTGGTCATGGCCCGACAGCCGGGCAAAGGCCTGCCCATCGCGCATGTCAAAGATCATCATACCGCCCGCCAGCCCGCCGACGAACAGGAAGGCACCGGTTCGGGAAAATGCGATCGTCCCAAGATCGACATAAGGCGTCACCAACATGCGCTCCACCGCGCCGCTTGCCCGCCGAATTGCAACCCTGCCATCCACATCCGCCGTCGCATAGCGGCTGAGATCGGGCGCAATGGCCCCCCTGAAGGCGACCGCACCACCCTGATCGGACCGGCTTTCGACCGCGCCAGCATCCCCGATGATGGTCAGACCGGCCTGATGCAATGCAGCGGTCCGATTACCATCCGTTTGCACCGCGACAACCGCGCCACCGCCTTCAAGAAGGTTCGAGGCGGGGCCTTCGGCAAAGCGCCACTCCGCCACCTGACCCGAAGAAAGTCCGATCACCAGACGCGCGCCATCCTTCGAAAAACGCATGGCGCGCGGAGTATCGCCGACGGGCGCGCGGGCAATTTCTGACCCATCATCAAAGCTGAAAATTGCGACCGCGCCATCGGCCCTACCCAGCGCAAACAATCCGCCATCGGGCGAAATTGCACCGACAACCGCGTCGAGGTCATGACGAAACGTCTCTGCGACCTCCTCCTCCGGCGACAGGCGTGATGCCGCGTGGCTGCGCAGCGCCAGCGGGGTTCCGTCAGCGGCGAACCCGGTGGCGAGCACCTCCCACCCGTTTTTCGTGATGACCGTCGTCGCAAGCGCAGCAGGCGCGGCCCAGATTCGCGCAGTGCCATCCCCAGCGATGGTAAAGGCGCGGTCGAGCGCAGGGCTGAACCCGACCTGCCTGACGCCGATCCCGTGTCCGCCTAGCCGAACCAGCGGCACACCCATGCGCAGATCCCACAGGATCGCCGCCGCATCGTCGCCGCCGGTCAACAGATATTGCCCATCACGGCTGAAGGCCAATGTGCGCACTGTGCCTTCATGGCCAGTCAGCGTCGCGTTCGGCGCGCCATCCGGGGCGCTCAGAATCGTGACATGCGGCTCCAGAAGCGCGGAGGCCGCAAGCGACCAGCCATCCGGGCTGAAGGCCAGCGACATGATCGCACTGCCGTGCTGGCCTTCGGTATCCGCGATCAGCGCGCCGTAGGCCAGCGACCGCAGTTCGATATCGCCATTACCGCGCCCCAGCGCCAGTTCATCGCCAAACGGGCGCAAGGCAAAGGCTGTCACCTTGTCAGCGTCATCCCCGATCACCGCAATTTCTGCGCCGTCCGACGCGCGCCACAAATGCGCTACCCCCTCCGCAAGCCCGATCAGCACCTGATTGTCGGCGGAAAACGAAAGCCGGGTCACACTTCCGCCCAGGCCAGTGATCGAACGGACAGTCGCGCCCGTTGATGCGTCCCAGATCATCACCGCACCGCCGAAACCACCCGCCGCGATGCGGGTCAGATCGTCCGATACCGCCACCGCCTGCGTGAATGTATCCAGCCCCCCCACATCAGCCAGTTTCTCGCCGGTCGCCGCATTCCAGAAGCGCGGCGTGAAATCGGTGGCAGCGGTCAGCATGAATCCATCATTCGACCCGAACACCATGTCGGCGATCATGGTTCCATGCCCCTCGATCCGCGAAATCACCGCGCCGTCCTCGGCCCGCCGCACGATCACACGGCCCGTCGCATCGGCAGTCGCCAGCGCATATCCGTTGGGCGAGAATACCGCCAATGTAACGCCGGGTTGGTCGTGCAGCCGGGCCGCCTCACGCAGTTGCAGCCGCGCCTCGCGCAGGGCGCGCAGCGCCTCCGGCGACAGCGGGCGGGTGGCGGTGTCGCTGTCATGGGGCAGCGCCTCATAGGCCAGCGCCAGCGCCTCCGCAGCGCGGCCTTCACTCAGCATCTGCGCCGACATGCCGGCCAGAAACCGCGATTCGTTCAGCAGCGCCGCATTGCGTTCGGTCACCGCCTCAATGCGCGCGGCCTCGGCGGCGTCGCGCTGGCGCTGCGCCTCTGCCGCGTTCTCCTCCGCGACAACGCGCTGGATGTCTGCCGCCGCGCGCTGGCGGTCGGCCTCGACGCTCTGAAACCATGCAAAAACCGCGAGCGCCGCCGCGCCCAGCGCCACCGCAAGGCTGCCGGTGATCCATGTGCGTTGACGCCGCCCCGCCGCCCGGCGGCTGTCGGAAATGAACGCTGCCTGATCCTGCGTGACCTCCGGCGCATCCTTGGGTCGCCGGTCGCGCCAGCCCTCCGCATCCGCGACGTCCTGCCCGCGCAGCAGCAACCGTGCAGGCTCCATTGCGGCCTTCCATCGGCGCGCGAGGGCGGCAAGCCGGGTATGCTCCCGGATCCATTCGATGTCGGTCGAAAGCGCGCTGGACAGGGTATCGACCGCATCCTCGAACGGGTCGCGTTCAGTGCAGAAGATGAAATTCAGCCGCGCCAGCAACGGCGGAATCGCGCTGCCCTCCACATCCTCGATCACGATGGGCGCGATGCGCTTGTTCAGCGATGCCGCAAGTTCCACCTCCCACGCGCAAACTTCGGAGGCGGCGGAATGGGGCGAGAGGAGGAAGACAATCGTGTCCGCCTCCTCGATCAGTTCCTCCAGCCGGGTGCGCCATTCCTCTGTCGGCAGGATGTCATCGGTATCGCGAAACACCCCGAACTGCCGGGCGCGCAGGGCATCGGCGACACGCGCGGCCCGTTCGCGATCCTTGCGGGAATAGGACAGGAAGACCTTCGCCTGATCCTGCTCCGCATCTTCCAGTGCTGTCGATGGATCAGCCATGTCGGGATGTTAGCGTCGAAATCCAGCCTTGCGAAGGGTCAAGCGACCACTTGCCCCGACAGCGAATTCGGCGCGGAGGCGGTGATCGCCACATCAACGATCCGGCCCGCCATGTCAGCATCCGCCTGAAAATGCACCGGCTGGAGGTAAGGCGACCGCCCCACCATCTGCCCCGGCATCCGGCCCGGTTTTTCGACCAGCACCGGCAGGGTGCGCCCGACGCAGCTTTCCTGAAACGCCACCTGCTGCTGGGTCAGCAAGGTCTGCAACCGCGAAAGCCTGTCTGACGCGACATCGGCATCCACCAGTGGCAAATCGGACGCCGGGGTGCCGGGACGCGGCGAATACTTGAACGAATAGGCCTGCGCGTATTCGACCCGGCGCACCATTGCCATCGTGTCCTCGAAATCCGCCTCCGTCTCGCCCGGAAAACCGACGATGAAATCGCCCGAGAGGGCAAGATCGGGCCGTGCGGCGCGGATCTGGTCGATCAGGCGGATATAGGCCGCCGCCGTATGCCGCCGGTTCATCGCCTTCAGGATGCGGTCCGACCCCGCCTGCACCGGCAGATGCAGATAGGGCATCAGTTTTGCAACCTCACCGTGGGCAGCGATCAGATCATCGTCCATGTCGTTGGGGTGCGAGGTGGTGAAGCGGATACGCTCCAGCCCGTCGATCTCCGCCAACTCGCGAACCAGACGGCCAAGCCCCCACTGCCCGCCCTCTGCCGCACCGCGCCAGGCATTCACGTTCTGGCCCAGAAGCGTAATTTCCATCACTCCCCGATCCACCAGATCGCGCGCTTCCGCCATCACCTGCGCGGCGGGGCGGGAAATCTCTGCCCCGCGCGTGTAGGGGACGACACAGAAGGCGCAGAACTTGTCGCAGCCTTCCTGCACCGTCAGGAAGGCGGTCGGCGCACGGCGTGCCTTCGGCCCGTCATGGCGGCGCGGGGCGGCGAACTTGTCATCCTCGGGAAACTCTGTGTCGACGATGGCGCGGCCCTCGGCACGGGCGCGCAGCGCCATTTCGGGCAAGCGGTGATAGGCCTGCGGCCCGACTACCAGATCGACCAATGGCTGGCGGCGGATGATCTCCTCCCCCTCCGCCTGCGCGACGCATCCGGTGACACCGACGATCATGTCACCGCCTGCGGCCTTTTTCGCATTGGCCAGTTTGCGGATGCGGCCAAGTTCGGAATACACCTTCTCGGCGGCTTTCTCGCGGATATGGCAGGTGTTCAGCAGCACCATGTCGGCATCGTCGGGCGTGTCGGTGGTGACATATCCCGCGCCCGCCATCGCCTCCGACATCCGCTCGCTGTCATATACGTTCATCTGGCAGCCATAGGTCTTGACGAACAGCTTTTTCGGCGCGGTCATGATCCTGCTCCCAAAATGAAAAGGCGGCGCGCCCTTTCAGACGCTCCGCCTTTTATCGCCCGGTCCGCTGCATCGCAACGGGCGGCGGATTTACACCTTGCGCTTCCGCCCGAGGCCGATCTTCTTGGCCAGTTCCTGACGCTTGCGCGCATAGGCGGGCGCAACCATCGGGTAATCGGCGGGCAAATTCCATTTCGCGCGGTAATCATCCGGCGTCATGCCATAGGATGTCATCAGATGGCGCTTCAGCATTTTCAGCTTCTTGCCATCTTCAAGGCAGACGATGTGATCGTCAGAGATCGACTTCTTGATCGCCACGGCGGGCTTCAGATCCTCGATCGGCTCTTCAACCGGCTCGCCCAGCCCTTCGAGGGTCCGGTAAACGGTTTCGATCATCGTGGCCAGATCGGCCTGATTCACCGCATTGTTGGACACATGCGATGCCACGATTTCGGTTGTCAGCGCCAAAAGCTCCGACCGTTCGACTTGGTCTTCAGACATTTCACTTCTCCTCAACGCCCGATCACACCAGCTTGCCTGCTATTGTCATACAAAAAATCGGGCGGTTATCTTGTTCCCCGATGTATATCGGGGCCCATTACATGGGATGCTATTTATTCAAGTTCCGTTGGGTGCGCAAGTCGTCAGGATGCAAATATTTCATGCCCTGAGGTAAGTCATAAATAAATGTTGCGCCATCCGCAGGCCACAACTTCTGATGGTTGCACCCGATTTGCGCCTTGGGTATCTGTCTGTTGAACCGGTTTGTCAAATCCGGCGCGATAACGGAGCGGTGGATGCGTCTGGACTCGGTCGATACATATGCGCGCAGTCCCGCGTCAGGCCCATTGCCCGTCGCGATCATGATCTGCGAAACCGCGTTCATGGTGACCGAAAGCGCAACCTTGCTGCATCAACGCGGATTTGGCCATGTGATCGCGATCGGGCCGGGCATATCGGGGATTGACGCCGATGCTGCGCATATTTCCGCCTTTCCCGCGCCGGTGCACGCCATCGCCGAACGCACACAGGTCTTGAACCGGCTGATCGAAGCGCATCGTGGGCAATGGGTATTCATCTGTTTCAACGGCGAATTCCTGTTCTATCCTTTTGCAGAAACCCGCTCGGTCAGCGATCTGATCGAATTCATGTGGGCAGAACGGCGCAGTTCAGTGATGACCTATGGCATCGACCTCTATTCGGATCAGATGATCGGCGGCGGGATGTTGGCGCATGACGATGCCTGGTTCGATGCCGAAGGCTGGTATGGTTTCGACCGCGGTGATGGCTTTGTCGATGTCCACGGCGGTCTTGGCTGGCGATACGAGGAATATGTGCCGGTCGCGACCAGCCGCATCAACCGCCCGGCGCTGTTCCTGTCACGGCCGGGTCTGACGATCCGCGATGACCTCTGGCTGGCGGATGATGATCTGAACACTGTTGCCTGCCCGTGGCACAACAACCCGACCCTTGCGCTGATGACCACACGGCGGGCGCGGATGCTGCTGGAACATCCGACCTTCAAATCCGCTGTCAGCACGCTAACATGGCCCGGATCCGTCAAATTCGGATGGCAGTCGAATGAACTGGTGCATCGCGGCCTGATCGAGGCCGGGCAATGGATGTGATCCGCACGTGCCTCAGCACCAGCGCCGGATCAGACCCGAAACCCCATCAAAGGCACCCGGCAGCAAGGCCCGCGCCAGCACCCGATCCGGATTGGTCGGCGGCGGAAAGCTGAGCGTCGCCGCTTCCTCGCGCGAGAATCCGAACCGCCGGTAATACGGCTCGTCGCCGACCAGCACGATGCGCCCCCAGCCCATGTCGCGTGCCCGCGCCAGCGTCTCGACGATCAGCAGCGCGCCCAACCCTTCGCCCTGCCGTGTCGGGTGAACCGCCACCGGGCCGAGCAGCAGCGCCTCCGCCCCTGCATCGCCGATCCGGATCGGCCAATACCGGATCGCGCCGGCCAGCACATTCAGGTCATCGCGCGCGGCAAGGCACAGCGCCGCCACCGGCGGCACCCCTTCGCGCAGCTTGTAGGATGACAGCGCGTGGCGACCCGGCGCAAAGGCAAGATCGTAAAGCCATTCAACCTCTTCGGTGTCGCCTGCACTTTCGGGGGCAAACTGGAACATAGACATACTTCCGGTTCTTCATCCGGCACCCCTCTTGCGCGCCGCGACAAGGGCGGTAGCATGGCGCGCGACGTGGCGTCCAGCGCTGCGCGGTCACACAGCAGCGATCAGGAATGTCCCATAATGTTTTATCGGCCCGGAGCGGAAGATCACGGTCTTCCCCATAACCCGTTCAACGCGCTCATTACGCCACGGCCGATTGCCTGGGTCTCGACGGTGGATCAGGACGGTGTCGCCAACCTTGCGCCGTTCAGCTTTTTCAACGGCGCAGCTTATGAACCGCCGATCATCTCCATCGCGTTCACCGGCGCCAAGCTCGGTGCGCTGAAGGGGGAGCGCAAGGATACGCTGGCCAATATCAAGGCCACCCGCGAATTCGCGGTGAACCTCGTGCCGACCGCCCTGAAGGACGCGATGAACGCGTCCGCCGGGCATTACGGGATCGGCGAAAGCGAATTTGCGGCGGCGGGCGTCACGCCGATCCCCTCCACCGTCATTGCCGCGCCACGCGTTGCCGAAAGCCCGGCAACGCTGGAATGCCGGTTGGTGGAAATGGTGTCGCTGCCCAATAATGGCATCGGCGAGAACACCACAGTGTTCGGACAGGTCGTCGGCATCCATATCAACGAATCGATCCTGAAGGACGGTATGGTGGACCCGACCGCATATCTGCCGCTGGCGCGTATGGGATATCTTGATTATTCGTCAATCACCGAAGTCTTTTCCCTGAAACGGCCCGACTGACCAAATGGACCCCAAGACCAAGAAAGCCCTGCCGCGCGGCCTGCCCGGTGCGATTGCCCGGATCGCGGAGCGGGTGTCGAATACCACCGACAACCGCGACCTGCCGTTTCATGAAAGCGCGAACGGGATGTTTCTGGCGGATCTTCATGCCGATACCCTGTTGTGGGGGATCGACCCGCTCGCGCCGCGCAGCGGCGGGCATCTCGACGGCCCGCGCCTGTCGGCCTCCGGCATCGGGCTTCAGGTCTTTGCCGCACCGACATGGACCCCGGTTCCCTATCGGAAAGAGGCTGTCGGATTGGTCGTATCCAAGGCCGGGTTCGATCAGTCGAACGGCCTTTTCCCGACCGAGCTGTTCGCCCCCGCCCGACTGCGGTTCAGCAAGAAACGCAGCCGCGCGCTTCGCATTGCGCGGCGGTTCGACGAAATGGTGGCGCAAAGCCAGGATCGGAAAATGCCGTTTCGGGCGCACCCGATCAAGGCGGCTGCCGATCTCGACACGCTCCATGCCCGGATGGGCCACGATTATGACGGGCGGCCCGAAATTGGCGTGATGCTCGCGCTGGAAGGGCTGCACTGGGTGCGCAAGACCGCCGAACGGCCAGTGGTCGAAGAGGCGGTGACCGAGCTTTACGACGCCGGATACCGGATGATGGCCCCGACCCACCGCTTTTCCAACGGTCTTGGCGGATCGAACGAGGATTCCGACGGGCGGATCGGTCTGACACCCGCCGGGCGGCGATTCATCAATATCTGTCTCGCCAAGGGCATCGTCATCGACCTCGCGCACGCCTCCCCCGCGTTGATCCGCGAGGCGTCAGGCATGGCCCTGACACAGGAGGACGGGCCGCGCCCGCTGATCATCAGCCATTGCGGCATCAAGGCCGTGAACCCGATTTCCCGCAATCTGTCGGTGGCCGATATCCGCTCCGTCGTGTCCACTGGCGGGCTGATCGGCATCGGGTTCTGGCGCGGTGCGATGGGATGGAAAGACAGCGACCCGTTCGATGACAAGATGGGCAAGATCGTGGACAGTTTTCGCGCAACGCTCGGCATCCTGTCGGCCCCCGATTTCGCCGATGAAATGGCGGGGCGCTATGGCCATTACGATCCCTACGCGCATCTGGCCTTCGGGTCGGATTTTGACGGCGCGACGACGATGGCCTTCGATGTGACGGGCGTAAGCCATGTCGTGGCCGCCCTCGCGGCGGCACGCGATGGCAGCGGCGCGCCCTGCTTCCCGCATGAAAAGCTGAAGCTGATCGCGGGCGAGAACACGCGGCGCGTGTTGAAGGCCGCGCTGGGCTGATTTCAGCGGGCGCGGGCAACCTCCGCCGCGGTGCCGAGGTTGTTGGCCGGATCGAACACCGTTGCCCAGTCGACCGGGGCATCGGTCATGCCCGCCAGAACATCGCGCAGGTGCCGCCCGTCCGCCAATGCGGTCTTGCAGGCCGCCTTGACCAGCGCCTGCGCCTCCGGTCGCGGCAGATGCGCGGCAAGCGCGAAAGTCGCCGCCTCCGCCAGCATCAACCCGCCAGTCGTGGCGATGGTCGCCGCCATCGCATCCGGCCTGGCCGTCAGAGTATCTGCCAGACCCTGCGCATGGCGCAGCGCCGCGCCGGTCGCCACCACGATCTGCGGCACGGTCAGCCATTCGAGCGCCCATGCCGCCCCTTCCCGCTCCTGCGCGTGAAGCTGCGCCTCGTAAAGCCGCCCTACGATGCCCGCATTGGCGCGGGCGAGGGCGATCAGCGCCTCCGCCCCGACCGGGTTCGCCTTGTGCGGCATGGTCGATGAATGCCCGCCGGTGCCTGCCGTTACCTCGCGCACCTCCGATTGCATCAATCCGATCAGGTCCACACCCATCTTGCCCAGCGCGCCGGTGATCAGCACAAACGCGCCACCAAGCTCGGCGATATTGTCGCGCGCCGAATGCCACGGGACGATGTCATGCCCAAGGCGAAGCTCCGCCGCCAATGCCGCCGCCACCTCCGGCCCTTTCGGCCCCATCGCCGACAAAGTGCCCGACGCGCCCGCAAGCGAAACGCGCAACAGACGGGGGCGGAGCGCCGCCAGACGATCTTGACAGCGAACCAGCGGCGCGCGCCATACGGCGATCTTCGCCCCCAGCGTGGTCGGCGTGGCGATCTGGCTGCGGGTGCGCGCCGCCATCACCGTCTCCGCCTCCGCCGCCGCCTTGTCGCCCAGCACCGCGATCAGCGCGGCAAGGCGCGCGTCGATGATGTCGAGCGCGCGGCGCAGGCGCAGCACGAGGCCGGTATCCATGACATCCTGCGTCGTCGCCCCGAAATGGATATGGGCGGCATGTTCCGGTGCCTCCACCGCCGCGCGAAACGCATCGACCAGCGCTGGAACCGGCACACCCGCCGCCGCCGTGCCTTTGGTCAGCGCAGCCGGGTCGATCATCACCTCCATCGACGCGCGGTCGATGAAGGCAGCGGACGCCGCCGGGATCAGCCCCAACCGCCCCTGAACCCGCGCCAAAGCCCCCTCGACCAGCACCATCGCGCGCACCTCTGCGCTGTCGGTGAAAAGCTGCGCGAGTTCGCTGTCGCCGAATAGGTCGCGCCAGATCGCGCTGTCGAACGGAGTGACGGCCATGAGATCCCCTTTCCTGATCGACGCGTGATAGCAGGGATCGGGCGGGGGCGGAAACGGCAAGATGGTTGAATGCACGACAGCCGGCGTCCATCTACCCGGCAACACAGCCAGAGGGGTTCAGGAATGATTCGCCGCCGCATTGCCGATTTTGTGTCTCACCCGTGGTTCGACAGGGCGATCATCGCCCTGATCGCGCTCAACGCAGTGGTATTGGGGCTGGAGACATCGGATTGGGCAATGGCGCGGTTCGGCCCGATCCTGCTGGCCTTTGACAAGATCGTGCTTGGTGTCTTTGTGGCCGAGATCGCGTTGCGGCTGATTGCCGATTTCCGGGGCTTCTGGCGTGATCCGTGGCGGATTTTCGACTTCGTGATCGTGGCGGTCGCACTGATCCCCTCTTCGGGACCGCTGGCTGTGCTGCGTGCCTTCCGCATCCTGCGGGTGCTTCGGCTTGTCTCTTCGATCAAGTCGATGCGGCGCGTCATTCAGGGCTTGCTGGAGGCGCTGCCGGGCATGGCGACAATCCTGCTCCTCCTCCTGCTGATCTTCTATGTCTTCGCCGTGATCTGCACGAAGCTTTTCGGCGATGCCTTCCCGGAATGGTTCGGCACCCTTGGCGCGTCGTCCTACACGCTCTTTCAGGTCATGACGCTGGAAAGCTGGTCGATGGGGATCGTGCGGCCTGTGATGGAGGAATTCCCGCTCGCCTGGCTTCTCTTCGTGCCCTTCATCATTGCGACCGCCTTCACCGTGCTGAACCTTTTCATCGGCGTCATCGTGGATGCGATGCAGTCGGAACATGAGGGCGCCGCCCGCGAAGAACGGGATGCGATGATGGTCCAGACCGAAGTGATCCTGAAAGAGGTGAAGGCATTGCGCGCGGAGGTTGCGGAGATGCGGAAAGGCTGAACTAGCCCCCCTCCGCCCTCCCCC
>CAYGRU010000017.1:0-67772 GCA_964352385.1 uncultured Candidatus Planktophila sp. | reverse complement strand
CGGACTGGGCAAATTGCACATTCCAATCAATCTGGTGAACCAGATTGATCGAAAAACGCTCTAAGCGACAGCGTCCACTATCCGTTACTCCAGAATGGCAGGGACCGTCGCATTTAGCCACATCGGGCGATTATTCCGTCGGGCGGTGTCATCTTTCTCGGCATCCCGGCGCACAGCCATGTCCTTGTGGGCGTGATCGCGCTCGCGAATGCCTGATGCAATCGTGAATGAATGTCGCGCGAAACGTCGCCATACTCCCCTCAATTCCACACGTGGTCATACGAACCCGGCCTCGTGGCGATTACAGTCCGTTTCTGCGGAAACGGCACATCAGGGGCCCCGCCATGACTATCGTCTCCAGCTTCCTATTCCAAACCGCACGTCTGATTGCGCTTGCCGCCCTTTTCACCGCCGCAGGCGCGGCGGTGCAGTCAGCGGAGCACGCACCGCTACCCGACTACGTGATTGAAGAATTCGGGTCTCCCCCACCGATCCCGGATGGGCCACTCTCAACCGAGTTGTCGGAGGCAATCGACGTCATGATCATCGGATCAATCGGTCAGTCGGACTGGGACCCCAATGACATCAGCGCGCTCGAGACGATCATAACGTCGAAAGACCCCCGGCTCGGATGGATCATCACCGACATGATGCGGTTCGCGTGGCGACCGGAATTCGGCCTCGCCCTGTCCGCAACCGCGCTCGCGATCCTCGAAATCAAACCAGAAAGCAATCGCCACCGGGCCGAGATCACCGATTATCTGATGGCCTGGGACGTTCCCGCCTATCCTGGCTATCTGGACCACAAGCGCGCAATCTTCACCAACTATCTGCCGGGCATGGAGCGGATATTCGCCGAAGGCGACATCGAATGGCAGCTTGTGTCCTGGGGAGGCGTCAAGATCGATGACCGTCCCTATGATACGACGAATGACCTCTGCAACTGCATTCCCGCCGTCGACAACCCCGAGGTGAGCACCGCCGCAGAGGCCACATGGCTGAAGGACGGCGACATCGTCTTCGGGGTCGAGATCAACGGGGAATACCGGGCCTATCCACGCCGCATCATGGAAATTCGTGAAATGGTGAATGACACCCTCAGCGGCCGTGACATCGCAATGCCCTACTGCACCCTTTGCGGTGCGGCGCAGGCCTATTTCACGGACCAGCTTCCCGATGGGGTCGAGCGGCCTATCCTGCGCACCTCTGGCCTTCTGATCCGGTCGAACAAGGTGATGTATGATGTGAATACCTATTCGGTCTTTGACACGTTTCTCGGCAATGCAGTCACTGGTCCGCTTGCGCAGAAGGGGCTGCAGCTGAAACAGGCAACAGTCGTCACGACGGACTGGAAGACGTGGAAAGAGGAACACCCGGAGACGACCGTTCTGATCGAGGAACTCGCGCTTGGTCGTGATTTCGATTTGCGCAATACCCGCGATGCCAACGGTCCGATCTTCCCTATCGGCGATGTCGATCCGAGGCTTCCGGTGCACGAGGATATTGTCGGCGTGGTCGCAGCCTCTGGCACTCCGGTCGCCTTCCAGCGCAGCAAGGCCTTCGTTGCCCTGCAAAGCGGCGCAGAGATCGCCTTTGAAAATGTGCGATTGAGGATCGACGCGGGCGGGATTCGCGCGGTTGATGCCGACGGCTCCGACCTCGGCAGTCATCAGGCGTTCTGGTTTGCGTGGTCCCAGTTCCATCCCGGCACCGCACTTTGGGGGGAATAAGGGACGGCGTGTGATCGGACGGTCAGCCTCTGCGCTCGCCGTCTGATTCCCAAGCCTTGCCAAGCCTCGGCAACCCGGCGCGTTTCAGAAATGTCCGAAAGGGCATGTCGCGCGACGCCGCCATCGCTGCCAAACCCGACAACGCCGCCGACAGGCGTGCACCATCACGCCGCATCGCATCCGCCAGGTATTCATCGGGATGAAGTCGCCACAGCCCGTGCGGCCGCACCGATTTCAGCGGAAAATCCTTGATGTTGAAGGTGATGATCGCCTCCGCCTGCCCCGCCAGCGCCGCCGCGATCACATGCGCATCCGCCGGGTCGGGCGACCAGACCTCAGGCTCGCGCGCCTCGTATCCGACCGCCTCGCCGCCCGGGAACCACATGTTCAGGAGGGCGGCATCGCCGCGCGCGCGGGCCTCGTCACCGGCACCCATCTTGGCACCGGCGGCGCGCGCCCATTCCTCCAGTATCCGCGCCGACCAGACCGGCGCGAAACCGCCCGCCCGCGCGTAATTCAGCAGAATCTCGCGCGTTGCGACGGGATAGAGGACACAGGCATCCAGCAACAGGCGCGGCGCATCAGTCATGCCTTCAGCACCCGGTCGAGCGCGCGCGTGGTCAGGAACCGGCGCATGATGTTCGCCAAATAGGTCGGCGTCGTCACGAAATACCGGGCGGCGGGGGCCTCGTCCTCCAGCGCGCGGATCAGCTTGGCGGTAACGGCGGCGGGCGGCAGGTCGAACCGCCCGCCTTCCTTTTCCTTGTAAAGCCGCCGCTCCACCTCCGACCAGATTTCCTGCGGATGGGACGACCCTTCGCGCTGCGGCTTCATCCAGCGTTCGAACGGGGCGCGGCAGTTGCGCCGGAACGGGGTCAGGATCGGCCCCGGCTCAATCAGGATCACCTTGATGGGCGAGGGCCGCAATTCGCGCCGCAATGTGTCCGTCATCCCCTCCAGCGCGAATTTTGTCGCATTGTAGGGGCCACGATAGGGCACGCCGACCATGCCCAGAACCGACGAGCAATTCACGATCCGCCCGGCGCCCGCCCGCCGCATCGCCGGGATCAACCGGGTGGTCAACTGGTGCGGGCCGAAGACATTCGCCTCGAAAATCGCGCGCAGGCCGTCACGCGGCACATCCTCCATCGGCCCCGGCAAGGCCCAGGCACCGTTGTTGAACAGGGCATCCAGCTTGCCATCCGACCGGGCCAGCGCCTCCGCCGCGCCTGCGTCCACCGATGCGTCATCAGCGTAATCCAGCGCCCAGCTTTCCAGCCCTTCACCGCGCAGCCGTTCGGCATCCGATTCCTTCCGGCAGGTCGCAAAGACCCGCCAGCCACGTTTGGCGAGTGTATGGGCCGCATCATGGCCGATGCCGGACGAACAACCGGTGATCAGAATTGTGCGTGTCATATCCCGTCCTCTCTGGACCCTGAATGGCGAGCCGCCCTATACGATACCCATGACCGATTTGCGCGATGAAAATGACGATGGAAACGGCGATGGCACCGGTGGCGCAATCACGTCGGAGCCGATGCGCACGGCCCTTGGCGACCGCTATCTGCAATATGCGCTGTCCACCATCACCAACCGCGCCCTGCCCGATGCCCGCGACGGGCTGAAACCGGTTCACCGCCGCATCCTTTATGCCATGCGCGGGCTGAAGCTGGACCCCGGCACCGCGTTCCGCAAATGCGCCAAGATCGTGGGCGAGGTGATGGGCAATTATCACCCGCATGGCGATCAGGCGATCTATGATGCGCTGGTGCGGTTGGCGCAGGATTTTTCGGTCCGTTATCCGCTGGTCGATGGTCAGGGCAATTTCGGCAATGTGGATGGCGATAACGCCGCCGCCCAGCGCTATACCGAGGCGCGGCTGACCCATGCCGCCAAGGCCCTGATGGAGGGGCTGTCGGAAAACGCCGTCGATTTTCGCGACAACTATGACGGGTCGGAGCGGGAGCCTGTGGTGCTGCCCGCCGCCTTTCCGAACCTTCTCGCCAATGGCTCCAGCGGGATCGCGGTCGGCATGGCGACATCCATTCCGCCGCACAACGTGCATGAGGTGTGCGATGCGCTGCTGCACCTCATTAAGGCCCCGAATGCGCGGGTGGAGACGCTGGCCGAACTGATCCCCGGCCCGGATTTTCCCACTGGCGGCGTTCTGGTCGAGGGGCGCGAAAGCATCATCCGGTCCTATGACACCGGGCGGGGTTCGTTCCGGTTGCGGGCACGGTGGGAGGTGGAGGATCTGGGGCGTGGCGTCTGGCAGATCGTGGTCACCGAAATTCCCTATCAGGTGCCGAAATCCAAGCTGATCGAAAAGATCGCCGAGATCATCAATGCCAAACGCCTGCCGATCCTGACCGATGTGCGCGACGAAAGCGCCGAGGATATCCGGCTGGTGCTGGAGCCACGGGCGAAGACCGTTGACCCCGCCATGCTGATGGAATCGCTGTTCCGCCTGTCGGACCTCGAAATCCGGTTCAGCCTGAACATGAACGTGCTGATCGACGGTCGCACGCCCAAGGTGTGCGACCTGCGCGAGGTGCTGCTGGCCTTCCTCGGGCATCGGCGCGAAGTGCTGGTGCGGCGGTCGGAACACCGGCTGGAACAGATCGCCAAGCGGCTGGAAATTCTCGATGGCTATATCATCGCCTATCTCAATCTCGACCGGGTGATTGCGATCATCCGCTATGAGGATGAGCCGAAACAGGTGCTGATGGCCGAATTCGCCCTGTCGGATGTGCAGGCGGAGGCGATCCTCAACATGCGCCTGCGCAGCCTGCGCAAGCTGGAGGAGATGGAGCTGCGGCGCGAGCGGGACGGCCTGCTGGAGGAACAGGCGGGCCTTGTCGCGCTGGTCGGCGACACCGGGTTGCAATGGGGCAGGGTGGCGGAGGAAATCCGCGATATCCGCACCCGGTTCGGCAAGAAGGTCGAGGGCGGCGAGCGGCGCACGCTGATCGCGGATGCGCCGGATGTCGAGGAGATCAGCCTCGATGCGATGATCGAGCGGGAACCGGTCACGGTGGTCTGTTCGCGCAATGGCTGGATCCGGGCGATGAAGGGGCACATGCCGCTCGATTCCGAGATCAAGTTCAAGGACGGCGACGAGGGCATGTTCATCCTTCGCGCCGAAACCACCGACAAGTTGTTGCTGGCCGCATCGAATGGCCGGGTCTTCACACTGGACGTGCACAAGCTGCCCGGTGGGCGCGGGATGGGGGAGCCGCTGCGGCTGATGATCGACCTCGCCAATGATGTCGATATGGTCGCGCTGATGCTGCACAGGCCGGGCGCGAAACTGCTGTTCGCATCCTCCGCCGGGGATGGTTTCATCGCGCCAGAGGAAGACCTGATCGCCCAGACCCGCACCGGGCGACAGGTGCTGAACGTGAAGGACGATGCGCGGTTGCAAGTCTGCCACCGCGTCGCTGGCGATCACATTGCCTGCGTTGGCGACAACCGCAAGGTTCTGATTTTCGAAATTTCCGAACTACCGGAAATGACGCGCGGCAAGGGCGTCCGGTTGCAGAAATATGCTGCGGTCAAGAACGCCATGAGCCTGCCCGGCATCGGCGGCGCATCGCTGTCTGATGCGATCACCTTTACCCTGTCCGAAGGGCTGACCTGGAAAGACCCGGCAGGCCGGACCCGAACTGAAACCGACCTTTCGGACTGGATCGGCAAGCGCGCCTCTGCCGGGCGGATGGCCCCGCGCGGGTTTCCGAAAGACAACAAATTCACCTGAAAGGGCCCCTTCCGATGAAGAAACTCGTCCTCACCGGCGCTGCCGGTCGCCTCGGATCCTATCTGCGCGAACCACTCTCGCAGATGTGCGATGAACTGGTTTGCACCGACCTCGCCGATGATATCGGCACGCTTTACAAGGGCGAGACCTATGTGAAGGCCGACCTCGGCGATCTGGCGGCGATGACAGACCTGCTGAAGGGCGCGGATATGGTCGTCCATTTTGGCGCGCTCGGGGATGAAACAGCATGGGACGCGATCCTTCATTCCAACATCGTCGGGGCCTATAATGTCTGGGAAGCGGCGCATCTGAACGGCGTGCGCCGGGTGGTCTATGCGTCGTCGATCCACGCTGTCGGGATGCACCCGAAGAACGAGTTTATCGGCACTGACGCGCCGCACCGGCCCGACACCTATTACGGGCTCGCGAAATGCTTCGCCGAAGACCTCGCGAGCCTTTATTGGGACAAGCGCGGGATTGAGGCCGTCTGCCTGCGCATCCTGTCCTGTGCGCAGGTCACGAATGCCCGCGCGGTCGGATCGTGGCTGTCTTATGATGACCTGATCCAGCTTGTGCAGCGCGCGATCGACACGCCGGTGACCGGGTTCACCGTCATTTACGGCGTATCGAACAATGACCGCGCCCCGGTGGACAACGCGAAGGCGTCCTTCCTCGGCTATCGTCCCAAGGACAATGCCGAACAGTTCGCGGCGGAAATTTTCGCCAAGGCCCCGCCGATGGACCCGCAGAACCCCGGCGACATGTGCCACGGCGGGCCGTTCGCATCGGTGGAACTCGGCCATAGCGGGACCGCGACGATGGGGATCGTGAACGACAAGAAGACCGGATGAGGTCATTACGCCGTTCATGCCATCACGCCCCCCTTGCCGTCCCCGCGAAAGCGGGGATCTTGCCGTTCACAGAGCGGTTTCTGTATCGCGGAGGTCCCCGCATGCGCGGGGATGACAGGGTGTGAAGGCGCTCCCCGCCCCCTTCTCCACATGGTTCGCCGCGCGCGGCTGGACGCCCCACCAGTATCAGCTTGACCTGATCTCCCGCGCGGGAATGGGCGGTGCTGACCTGCTGATCGCGCCGACCGGCGGCGGCAAGACGCTGGCGGGGTTTCTGCCCTCGCTGATCGACCTTGGCGCCGCGCCGCGCAAGGGGTTGCATACGCTCTATATCTCGCCGCTGCGCGCGCTTGCCGCCGATATTCGGCGCAATCTGGAAACACCCGTGGCGGAGATGGGCCTGCCGATCCGCATCGAGGATCGCACAGGCGATACCAAGCAATCCGCCCGCCAGCGCCAGCGCACCGATCCACCGCATATGCTGTTGACGACGCCTGAAAGCCTCGCGCTGCTGCTGTCCTATCCAGATGCGGCGCGCATCTTCGGCAGCCTCAGCGCGGTGATCGTGGACGAGGCACACGCGATGGCGGGCACAAAGCGCGGCGATCAGCTTGCGCTCTGCCTCGCGCGGCTGCGCACGCTGGCCCCCGGTCATCGCCGCGTCGGCCTGTCGGCAACCACCGAGGACCCGGAGGCATTGGGCCGCTGGCTCGCCCCCGATGGCTGCCGCATCCTGATCGCGCCGCCGGGGCCGAAACCCGATATCCGCATCATGGAAACCGCCGGGGAGCCGCCTTGGGCGGGCGATGGCGGGCGTTATGCGGCGGCGGCGGTGATGGCGGAGATTCGCAAGGCGAACACAACGCTGGTCTTCCTCAACACCCGCGCGCTGGCGGAGCTGTTCTTTCAGGCGCTCTGGGCCGTGAATGACGAGGCATTGCCCATCGGCCTTCACCACGGATCGTTGGGGCGCGAAGCACGCGAACGGGTGGAGGCCGCGATGGCGCGGGGTGAATTGAAGGCTGTGGTCTGCACCGCTTCGCTCGACCTCGGCATCGACTGGGGCGCGGTCGATCTGGTGGTGCAGGTTGGCGCGCCAAAGGCGGTGAAGCGGCTGGTGCAGCGGATCGGGCGCGCCAATCACCGTTTCGATACGCCGTCGCGCGCCCTGATCGTGCCCGGCAACCGGTTCGAGCTGATCGAATGCCGCTGCGCGCTGGCGGCGGTGGAGGATGGGCTCCTGGATGGGGAGCCGATGCCGCCGGGGAGGCTCGATGTGCTTTGCCAGCATATCCTGCTGACCGCCTGCGCCGGACCGTTCGATGCGGACCGGCTCCATGCCGAAATCCTGACTGCCGGGCAATATCAGAACCTGACGCGCGCCGATTTCGACCGCTGTCTCGATTTCTGCGCCACCGGCGGTTATGCGCTGCGCGCCTATGACAAATGGCAGCGGCTGTTACTGCGAAACGGTCTTTGGCATTTGCGCGACCCGCGCACCGACCGGCGACTGCGAATGAACATCGGCACAATCGTGGAGCCGGAAAAGCTGAGCGTGCAATCCGGCGGGCCGCGCAGTTATGGCGGGCGCAAGCTGGGCGAGGTGGAGGAAGACTTCGCCGCCACCCTGCGCCCCGGCGACACGTTCCTGATCGGCGGTGAGGTGGTGCGTTACGAGGCGATCCGCGACATGACCGTGCGCGTCACAAAAAGCGCCGCGAAATCGCCGCTGATTCCGGCGTTCAATGGCGCACGTATCGCCATTTCCACCTTCCTTGCGGAACGCGTCATCGACTTCATGAACGACCGCGCGGCGTGGGAGACTTTACCCGAAAGCGTGTCGGGGTGGCTCCGCTTTCAGACTGAAATCTCCGCCCTCCCCCGCCCCGGCGCGTTGCTGGTGGAGACGTTCCGGCGCAAGGACCGCTGGTACATGACCGCCTTCGGCTTTGCGGGCAGGAACGCGCATTATACGCTCGGCATGATCCTGACGAAACGGATGGAGGAGGGCGGCATGGCCCCGCTCGGCTATGTCGTCACCGATTATGCGGTAATGATCTGGGGGCTGGAGGAAGTGACCGACCCCGCGCCCCTGTTCGATGCCAGGGGCCTGCGCGACGGGTTGGACCGGTGGATTATGGAAAGCCTTGTCACCAAGCGCGCCTTCCGTCAGGCGGCGACGGTGGCGGGGTTGATCGAGCGGCGCTTGCCGGGCCAGCAGAAGACCGGGCGGCAGGCGACATTCTCGTCCGACATCCTTTATGACACGCTGATCAAATACGACCCCGGCCATCTGATGATCGAGGTCACGCGGACCGAGGCGAAAACCGGAATGGTGGATTTCGAGCGGATCGAGGACATGCTGATCCGTGCCCAAGGCACAATCCAGCATGTCCGCGCGCCGCATGTCACCCCCCTGTCCGCACCCTTGCTGATGGAGGCGAGCCGCCTGCCGGTCAGCGGCGAGGGGGCGGAGCGGCTGATGGAGGCGGAAGCAGAGGCGATGGTCGCGGAAAGCCGGGGACGATAGGCTGGATACCCCTTGATCCGCCGCTAAATTCACGCTTTGTTCGCGCCATGACCGCGCATGTTTTCAGCTTTCACGACGCTACGATCCACGCCCTGCCCTCCGGCGCGCTGTGGCTGGCGGAAGCGCGCGCGCTCGTCGTCTCCGACCTCCATCTCGGCAAGGCGGACCGGATCGCGCGGCGGGAGGGGCGGCTGACGCCCCCTTATGAGGTGGCGGAGACGCTGGGGCGGCTTGCCGACCTGATCGGTGCCCTGCACCCGGCGACGGTGATCTGCCTTGGCGACAGTTTCGATGACAACCGTGCCGCGACCGACCTTGCCGATGCGGCGCGCGCAATGCTGGCCGCGATGATGGCCGGGCGGCGCTGGATCTGGATTGCAGGCAATCACGACCCGATGCCGCAGGGCGTCGGCGGGACATTGCGCGCGGAACATCGCGAGGGGCCGCTGCTGTTCCGCCATATCGCAGCGACGGGTGCCGTGGCCGAAATTTCCGGGCACTATCACCCGAAGGCATGGTTGCAAGGCCGGGGGCGACCCGCGTTTCTGATGGATGCAAACCGGATCATCATGCCCGCCTTCGGCACCTATACCGGCGGCATGGATGTGTGCGATCCGGTTTTCGACGGATTGATGGCGGCGGATGCACTGGCCCTGATGACCGGGCGCAAGGTCATTGCCGCCCCGCGCACCGGGCTTGTCGGGGCGGCATCCCGGCGGCGCGGCACGCCGATGCGCGGCGGCGTTCACGCGCCGGTCAGGACAGGCGTTTGATGACGCCCTCATCCCGCAGAACGGGCAGATAGGTCCGGCTGACCGGCAGTTCCGCGCCGTCCGTCGTGACAATGATCGGCTTGCCGCCGCTCCGCTTCAGCGCTGCCAGCCCGGCCTCTGCCACCCAGTGGGAGCGATGGATGCGCCAGCCTTCGATACCCTCCAGTTCCTCCAGCGCATCGGCAAAGCGCATCAGGATCAACTGATTGCCCCTGTCCGTGACGACCTCGACATAATGATCCTGCATCGAAAGACGGACGATGCCCGCGCCGAGCGATGGTTTCAACCGCTTCAGAATCCGCGCGGGGCCTGATGGTTCCCTGTCTGGCGGCGGGGGCCGCGCATCCCGAAGCAGGTGCAAGATTCCCGTGATCGCCAAGCTGACCGGCGTCACGTAGCCGAGCATGAGCCCATAGCCCGGAAATCCGCCGCCCGCGAAGAAAACAGCCCCGAAAGCCACCAGCAGACCCGCATAGATCAGCGAAAAGATCAGCGCGCCGATCATGCCTTTCATCAACCCGGGCAGGCGCGACAAGAGCGGCGTCTCGTATGCCCCCCTGATGATGAGATCGCTGAGCAGGATCGCCAACCCGATCGCGACGAGCCAGTATGCGGCGCGCGCCGGGACCGCCATCTCCGCTGTTCCGAAAGGGCTGGCCAGCGTCGCCGTTCCGGCTGCGGCCAGCCAGATCGCAATCATGTGCGGTGCCAGAAAACGGGCCTTCATTTCACGAAGCGTCAAATGCATCTCCGGCGATCAGCGGGTCGTTCACGAACCGCAGTCCGGGCTTGGCGCATCCGCAGTTCAATCGCCTGCCAACATCGGCCAAGTGGTTTCGGGACGCAATCTTGGAACGGAGAATTCTGATGCACTGGATCAGGACTGTCGCAGTCTCTGCGGCCATTCCCGCCATCCTTATGGCCGGCGCGATCATCTTCGGCGGGCCGGCCGCACCCACCGCGCTCGACAGCGTCGCGGCCCCGTTCGACAATCTGGACCTGTCGGACATGCCACCATTGCGCACCCACCGCGCACGCGATGGGTCGCTGTTGTCCTATCGCGAATACGAAACTGAGAGGGGGCGTGACCACGTTGTCATCGCGCTCCACGGCTCCGCCGGATCATCGACGTCGATGCATCCATTGGCGCGTGCGCTGGCCAGTGCCGGAAACCATGTGATCGCACCGGACATCCGCGGCCACGGCGGATCGGGTACGCGCGGCGATGTCTCCTATACCGGGCAGGCGGAGGATGATCTGGCGGACCTGATCGGACACATTCGAAACACCTACCCCGAAGCGCGGATCACCCTTGTCGGGTTCTCGATGGGCGGCGGGTTGGCCTTGCGGTTTGCAGCCCAGCGCGACGATCTGGAACGTATCGTGCTGATCGCGCCCTACCTCGCCCATGACGCCCCGCCGATGGTCGCCGACAACCCGAACGCACCGCCGGTGCCCTGGGCGACTGCCGGTGTGCCGCGCATTGTCGGGCTGACGATTTTGAACCGGATGGGCATCACCGCGCTCGACGGGATGACTGTGGTGCGGCTAGCGGTGCGCGATGAGGACGCCCCCATCCTCGCCAAATCCTATACCCACCGCCTGTTGAAATCGGTCAACCCGGTGGATTGGCGACGCGATCTTTCAAAGATCGCAGATCGGCTGACCGTGATTGCGGGCGCGCGCGACGGCCTGCATCTGGCGGCGGCCTATGATGAGGTCATGTCGCGCCACGCACCGAAAGCAGATATCGTGACGGTCCCCGATGTGGACCATATCGGCCTGATCCTTGAGCCACGGGCACATGCTGCCCTGATTGCAACCATCGGAGGCAACTGAAATGGACCTTCAACCCCTCATCGAGGCCCCGCAAGCCATACAGATCCATGTCGCAACAATTCTGCTGGCCGTCCTTGCGACGATCGCGATCCTGATCGCCCGCAAGGGGACGGTTTTGCACAAGACCACCGGATGGGTCTGGTCGACCTGCATGATGGTCGCGGCCATCGTGAGTTTCTGGATCCATGAACTCGATACCGCCTACTGGTTCAGCTGGATTCACATCCTCTCCGTCGTCGTCATCGTGAACATTCCCTACGCGATATGGTCGATCCGGCGCGGCAATGTCACCGCGCACAAGACGGCCATGATCGCGATGGTCATCGGCGGCATCGGTATTGCGGGGGCCTTCACCTTCATGCAGGGCCGCCTCATGCACGAAGTGTTGTGGGGGGTGTCCTGAGCGGCGGGCGCTACGCCGTCAGCCCCTCCGGCTCCGGCAACCCGTTGGCGCGGCAGCAGGCGGTCAGCGTGTTCGCCAGAAGGCAGGCGATGGTCATCGGGCCAACACCGCCGGGAACCGGGGTAATCGCGCCTGCAACCTCGACGGCAGACGCGAAATCCACATCCCCGACCAGTTTCATCTTGCCCGCGCCGTTTTCCGGCGCGGGGATGCGGTTGATGCCGACGTCGATGACCGTCGCGCCGGGTTTGATCCAACTGCCCTTGACCATCTCAGGGCGGCCAACGGCGGCCACCAGAATATCGGCGGCGGCGCAGACAGATTCCACATCCTTGGTGCGGCTGTGCGCAATCGTCACCGTGCAACTGTCACGCAGCAACAGGTTCGCCATTGGCTTGCCGACGATGTTCGACCGGCCCAGAACAACGGCGTTCATCCCCGCAAGCGATCCGTGATGATCGCGCAGCATCATCAGGCAGCCGAGCGGGGTGCAAGGCACCATTGATTTCTGGCCCGTGCCGAGCAGCCCGACATTCGAGATATGAAACCCGTCAGCATCCTTCGCGGGCGCGATGGCGTTGATGACGAGATCTTCGTTCAGGCGCTTTGGCAAGGGCAGTTGAACGAGAATGCCGTGGATCGTCGGATCGGTGTTCAAAGTCTCGATCAGCGCCAGCAGGTCCGCCTCCGACGTGTCGGCGCTCAGCTTGTGCTCGACGCTTTTCATGCCGACCTCCGCGGTCTGCTTGCCCTTGTTGCGGACATAGACCTCGGATGCCGGGTCCTCGCCGACCAGCACGACCGCCAGCCCCGGCGTGATACCGTGATCGGCCTTCAGCCGGGTCACATGGGCGGCAACTTTTTCGCGAACGGTGGCCGCAAAGGCCTTGCCGTCAATCAGTGTGGCGGTCATCGGGGCTCCCTATGCGATCTCTACAAGAATTTCTGTCTTTACCGAATTGGCGATGAAACAGGCATGATGCGCCCTGTCATGCAGCGCCGCCTCCCCCACCTTGCTCGGGCCGTTGGTCCATCTGATGTGGGGCGTCAGCACGACCTTCGACACCCAGAGCGCGCCCGCCTCATTCGGCGTCATCACGCCGACGGCATGATCCTGATAGCGTTCAGCAACAAAGCCATCGCGCCGGGCAAGGTCGAGAAACCAGAGCATGTGACAGGCCGAAATCGCGGCGACGAACGCTTCCTCCGGGTCCACCGCCGCCGGGTCCGACCACGGCATCGGTACAATGTCGGTGGAGGGGGAGCCGGGGATCACCACGCCGCCATCGAACCGGATATCATGCGCCCGCGAATACCGCCCCGAAGGCATGTCACCGCTTAACGTCCATGTCACCCAGGCCTGATGCTGCATGATGAATTACTCCTTCGGCGTGAACGTCACCCTGTGCGACCAGGTTTCGCCGTCGCTGATGACCAGCGAATCGAACTGCATGATCATCAGCATGTCGTAAAGCGTGCCTTCGATATGCAGGTTCTGCTGCCGGAAGAATTCCGTGCCCCGCATGTTCGACGTGACCTGCGCCAGCAATGCCCGCGCCCGGTAGAGTGTCTTGAACACCTCGTCATCCAGCGCGATGATGATCAGGTCGGTCGATCCCTTGCCCTTTTCGAAAATCACGAAGCGCGGGCTTTCGGGCGCTTCAAGCTGCGCCCTGGTGATGGATGTGACGAAATTCGTGCGGATTTCGGCGTTGGAGGGCGGCGCATTGGCGATCACCCGGCTGAACACCTCCTCCGACGTGACGGGCGGGTAGTAATATCCGGCATAGCGGTCATCGGCATCGGCGCGAATGCCGAAGGCGAGCATCATGATCGCGATCATCAGGGAAATACGCATGAGGGGCAGCTCCTGTTGGTGTCATTGACTCACGCTAGGCGCGGTCCGGCTTTCGCTCAAGCCGGACCGCTGCATTTGTGATGACCGTCAGAACAGTCCCTCGATATCGCCCGCCTCGTTGAACCGGATGGTTTCCGCCGCCGGAACGCGGGGCAGGCCCGGCATGGTCATGATCTCGCCGCAGATCACCACGACGAACCCGGCCCCTGCCGACAGGCGAACCTCCCGCACGGGGATGGTAAAGCCGCGCGGCGCACCGCGCTGGCCCGGATCGGTCGAGAAGGAATATTGCGTCTTCGCCATGCAGACCGGCAGGTTGCCGTAACCTTGACCTTCCCATTCCTTGAGCTGGGCCCGGATCTTGGAATCCATGACCACGCCATCGGCGCGATAGATTTCGCGGGTGATCGTTTCCACCTTGTCGGCGAGGCTCATCTTGTCGGGGTAAAGCGGTTTGTAGGCTGCCTTACCCTCGTCGATGATTGCGACGACGCGCTGCGCCAGTGCCTCGATCCCCGCACCGCCTTCGGCCCAATGCTTGCAGAGAATGGCCTCGGACCCCATCCCCTCCACATGCGCCTTCAACGCGGCAATTTCGGCATCGGTGTCAGACACGAAATGGTTGATCGCGACGACCGCAGGCACACCGAACTTGCGGATATTCTCGATGTGCTGGCCAAGATTGGCGCAGCCGGTTTTCACCGCATCGACATTTTCCTTGCCAAGATCGGCCTTCGCGACACCGCCATTCATCTTCATCGCGCGCACGGTCGCGACGATCACGACTGCCTTGGGCGCGATACCTGCCTTGCGGCATTTGATGTCCATGAATTTCTCGGCACCGAGGTCAGCACCGAACCCGGCCTCCGTCACGACGTAATCGGCGAGTTTCAGCGCAGTCTTGGTGGCGACGACAGAATTGCAGCCGTGGGCGATGTTGGCGAAGGGGCCGCCGTGGACAAAGGCGGGATTGTTTTCCAGCGTCTGCACCAGATTGGGCTGCATCGCCTGGCTCAGCAGCACCGCCATCGCCCCCTCTGCCTTGATATCGCGGCAATAGACCGGGGTCTTGTCGCGACGATAGGCAACGATGATGTCGCCGAGGCGCTTTTCCAGATCCTCGATATCGTTCGCGAGGCAGAGAATCGCCATCACCTCGGACGCGACAGTGATGTCGAACCCGGTTTCGCGCGGAAACCCGTTGGCAACGCCGCCCAGCGATGCCGTGATCTGCCGCAAGGCGCGGTCATTCATGTCCATCACCCGCCGCCAGACGACGCGGCGCAGGTCGATATCAAGCTCGTTGCCCCAATAGATGTGGTTGTCGATCATCGCGCTCAGCAGGTTGTGGGCCGAGGTGATCGCGTGAAAGTCGCCGGTGAAGTGAAGGTTCATTTCCTCCATCGGGACGACCTGCGCGTAACCGCCCCCCGCCGCGCCGCCCTTCATCCCGAAACACGGGCCGAGCGATGCTTCGCGGATACAGACGGCAGCCTTCTTGCCGATCCGGTTCAACCCATCGCCGAGGCCGACCGTGGTCGTGGTCTTGCCCTCGCCCGCCGGGGTCGGATTGATCGCGGTGACGAGGATCAGGTGACCATCGGTCTTGCCTGCCTGCGCCTTGATGAACGCGGCGGACACTTTTGCCTTGTCATGGCCAAAGGGCAGCAGATCTTCGTTCGGGATGCCGAGCTTCGCCCCGATTTCCTGAATCGGGCGCTTCTGTGCTTCGCGTGCAATCTCGATATCGGTCTTGAACCCCATCGCATTCTCCTTGTCGCGGTGTCGTGCGCGGCGGCACATTTTTTTCCCTGCAAGCGGCGTAACGCGTCGCTCGCGGTGCACATAGTCGAAAATCGACTTCATCACGCCTAAACACGCCCCTGCAATGCGGCACGGGCGGCAAGCGCGTTCCGATCGGAAATTCCGGTGCCGGAACGGCAAGCGCGGAACCCGGTCGAGACGGCTTCCCAGATAGGTTTTCGGCGGTTAGGTTGTTCTGCATGAACGATGAAACCTTCACGCTGACGTCCGACGCGCGCGCCTTCATTACCCGATGGGGCGAGGTCGGGCGCGCCTGGGGCCTGCCGCGCAGCGCCGCGCAGGTTCACGGCCTGCTGTTGATCGCCGCAGCACCGATGACGGCGGAGGATATCGCGTCGGCATTGTCCATCGCCCGGTCCAATGTATCCACCTCGGTGAAAGAACTGCGCGCAATGGGCATCATCCGCGCTGCCGCCGTGTCCGCCGGTGACAGGCGCGAACGGCTGGAGGCGCTGAGCGATCCCGCCGAAGCGGCTGCGAACCTTGCCGCATGGCGGCGGGCGCGGGAAATCGACCCGGCAATCGCAACCCTGACCGCCGCCGCAAAGTCCGCCAAGGGCGAAGTATCAACGCGACTGTCGGCCTACGCCGAAGCGGCAAGGCGGCTTTCGGCCCCCGCTGACGAGCCAACGGTCGAGGACGCGTCCCCCGCACCCAAGAAGAAGAAAAAGAAGAAATCCGACTGACCGGATTTATTCAGCCGCGATTCGCGCCTTCTGGTTGACGCCGTAAGCTTCGCGCACCAGCGCCGCCAGCCGTTCGATCATCGGGCGTTTCGGGCCATCCCCCAGATACATGTTGATCCGAATCGGCAGCAGGTCCGGCAGGGTGCCGCCATGATTGATGACCTCGAAATAAGGCGGGATCGCGCTTTCGATCTGGGTGTGGATCGCCAGGTCGGCCGAAACGCTCGCCTCGACCGCGCGGGTCATTTCCGAATCGACCGTCATTTCCCACGGGATACCGGCATCATCCAGCGCGGCCTGAACGATGGGGCGAAAGATGCAGGCGCGTTCATAGGCCAGTTTGACCGGGCGCGATTTCCACGCGTCGCCGTCATGGGCACCGACCCAGACGAGGCGGCTTTCATCCAGCGTTTCGCAGAATTCGGGCGCGCCGCTTTCGGTGGTCAGGATCAGGTCGGCGGTGCCGGAATCCCAATCTTCCTTCAGGCGCTTGGTGAAGGACGACACCAGCGCGATCTTGACACGCGGAAAGGCGCGATTGAACCGGCGCAGGATCACCGGCACATGCGGATAGACGATGTCATGGGGCACGCCGAATACCAGTTCCCCCTCGAAATCCTCATGGGTCATCCGGCTCCAGACCTCGTCGTTCAGCGCGATCATGCGGCGGGCATAGCCGAGCAGAAGCTGCCCTTCCGATGTCAGGGCGACGCCGCGCCCGGCGCGGTCGATCAGTGGTTGGCCGATATTGTCCTCCAGCCGTTTCAACTGCATTGAAACGGCAGATTGGGTCAGGTTCAGCCGCACCGCCGCAGCCGTCACTTTTCCTTCATCAGCCACTGCTACGAGGCTGCGCAGAGACGTCAGATCCAGATTGCGTGCCACATCAAGCTCCGTGATGATTGAAATCAAATCAATTCATTTCACAAATACTAGCAGGGTCGCCATATGGATCAAGTCTGGTGATGGGGAAGGCCCCGTCAATTCGTAATGCTTATGGAGAATAAAATGTCGTTCCTGACTACGTCCCACCGCGCCAACCCCGCTTCGGCTGCTGTCGATGCGCTCGTTTTTCCGGCGTCCGCTGCCGTGAAGGCTGTCGGACGGACTGTCGGCCTGTGGCTGGAAGTTGCCGCCGAACGTCGCGCCCTGCGCGATCTTGGCTACAGCCGGCTCGAAGACCTTGGGATTGATCCGAAGATCGCTGACCGCGAAGCGCGTCGGCCATTCTGGGCGGTTCGCAACCGCTGATAAATTCGGCGGCTTTACGCTTCTGAAATCAGTCTGACGAAAACCTGTCACCGGTCCGGGCTATGCCCTGACCGGTGGCTTTCGTTTACGGAGTATCCCGCATGTATGGTCAGGTCGCGCTGTGGCGCAGCATCAAACGCGCGCGGTATCATGACGGGCTCCACGCCCGGATCGCGATGGCCTGGTTTCATTGGGCTCGGCGACGTTAAGACCGCGCCGTCAGCGGATAGGACGCAAGTTCGTGATAGACGGGGCCGGATGGGGTCAGCATCGACTGGTAGAGGTGGAATTCTGCCACCTCGATCGGCCCGATCAGTAACCCGGCTGTCTCCGCAAGCCAGCGGCCGATCCGATCATCGGCGCGCGATGGTTTCAGGCGTGACAGCGTGACATGCGGCACGAAACGCTGCCGGTCCACCACCACACCGGCCGCGCGGGCCGCCGCCTCCACCTTTTCGTGCAGATGCACCAGCGCGGGTTCGGGGCGGGCGACGGCATAGACCTGCCTGAGCTTGTCACGCCCGAACACATCGACCCCATCGAGCCAGAGCGGGAATGCAGGCGCGCGGATCGCCGACAGGGCGGCATGCAGGTCCTCTGCCCGATGGCCTTGCACATCACCGAAAAAGCACAGGGTCAGGTGCATGTTGCCCGGCGCGACCGGTCGCCCCGGCGGCAGGCCGGGTTGCAACATCGCAAGCCGGTCCACCACATCCTCCGGCAGGGACAGGGCCGCGAACAGCCGCATCAGGATCCGGCTTCGGCCCGCTTCACGAGGTCGAGCACGAGCGGCCCGAACCGGTCCACCAGCTTGGCCACACCCGCCTTGTTGGGGTGAATCCCGTCCGACTGAAACAGGTCGGGCGCGCCCACCATCCCCTCCAGAAAGAACGGATCGTAGATCGCGTCATATTGCGCCGCGAGGTCGGGATAGATGGCGTCAAACGCCGCCTTGTAATCCGGCCCGTAATTCAGCGGCGCGCGCATTCCGGTCAGAAGGACGGGCAGATCGGCGGCGGCGGCCTTCTGCATGATCCCCTCCAGATTTGCGCGGCTGGATGCCGGGTCGATGGCACGCAACAGGTCATTGCCGCCCAACTCCACGATCACCGCATCGGCACCGCCCGCCACCGACCATTCGAACCGCGCAAGGCCGCCTGCCGTCGTATCGCCGCTGACCCCTGCATTCACCACGGTCACGTCGGGTGCGCCGTTGGCATGAAGCCATGCCTCAAGCTGCGGCACGAATCCTTCTTCGGCGGGCAGGCCATAACCGTGCGTCAGACTGTCGCCCAGCGCGACGATCCTGACCTCTGCCAGCGCAGGCCCTGCGACAAGCAGCAGCGCCAGCGCCATCATCACCTTGCGCATCGTCCTGACCGGGCCATATCGAAACCTGTCCTGCATCATCGAAAGTGCCTCATGTCTGATCCTGCCTTTGCTCTCAAAGATGTGCACCTGAGCCTGAATGCCAAGTCCGGTCGTGTCGATATCCTGAAAGGTATTGATCTAACGGTCGCTCCTGGCACCTCCGTCGGCATTGTCGGCCCATCGGGTTCGGGCAAATCGTCGCTTCTGATGATCATGGGCGGGCTGGAGCGGGCAACCAGCGGCGAGGTGCGCGCGCTGAATGCCGATCTGACCGCGATGGGCGAGGATCAGCTTGCGCGGTTCCGGCGCGACAACATGGGCATCGTGTTCCAAAGCTTTCATCTGATCCCGACCATGACCGCGCTGGAAAATGTTGCGGCACCGCTGGAACTTGCAGGCGCGCGCGATGCGTTCGAACGCGCCGCCGCCGAGCTTGCCGCGATGGGGCTGAAGGGGCGCGAAGATCATTATCCGGCGCAGTTGTCGGGCGGAGAGCAACAGCGGGTCGCACTGGCCCGCGCCGCAGCGCCACGCCCGAAAATCCTGCTGGCGGATGAACCGACAGGCAATCTCGACAGCGCCACCGGCGCGGTGATCGTCGAGGCTTTGTTCGATCTGCAAAAACGCCACGGCGCGACGCTGGTGCTGGTAACCCATGCGCCCGCCCTCGCCGCCCTCTGCGACCGCACGATCCGGATCGAGGACGGGCTGGCGTCGGAACCGGACCGCGCCACATTGGCGGCGGAATAGATGTCGCCCGCGCTTTCATTGAAATTCGCCCTGCGCGAAATGCGCGGCGGTCTGCGCGGCTTTCGCGTGTTCCTCGCCTGCCTTGCACTTGGTGTCGCGGCGGTGGCGGCTGTCGGATCGGTCCGCACCGCCATCGCCACCGGCCTGTCGGATCAGGGCCGCGCGATCCTCGGCGGCGATGCCGAACTGCGCCTCACCTATCGCCGTGCCACTGATGATGAACTCAGCCGGGTCGGCAACGACGTGCTGGCACTGTCCGAGATCGTCGATTTCCGGTCGATGGCGGTCGCGACCAGCCGGATCAGCGGCGAGGTTGAACGCGGGCTGACGCAGGTAAAGGGCGTCGATGCCAATTATCCGCTTTATGGCGAGGTCGGGCTGGAGCCGCCGATGCCGCTGCCGGACGCGCTGGCGGATCATGGCCTCGTGATGGAACAGGTGCTGATCGACCGGATGGGCCTGATGATCGGCGACGAGGTTCGCCTCGGCACCGCCAGCTATACCCTGCGCGCGGCGCTGACGGCGGAGCCGGATGGCGTATCCGCCGGGTTCGGCCTTGGCCCCCGGATCATCGTTGCGACAGAGGCGCTGTCCGGGTCAGGCCTGCTCGGCGAGGGGTCGTTCTATGAAAGCGCGCTGCGGTTGCGGTTGTCGCCGGATGCCGATCTCGACGCGCTGAAAGACGCCTATGCATCAGAGGCGGAGGAAGCCGCCGGATGGCGCTGGCGCGACCGGCGCAACGGCGCGCCCGGCATTCAACGGTTTGTTGATCGGATGGCGGCGTTCCTGATCCTCGTCGGCCTCGCGGCGCTGGCGGTCGGCGGCGTTGGCGTGTCATCCGCCGTGCGGTCTTATCTGTCGGAAAAGACCGAAACCATCGCGACGCTGAAAACCATCGGCGCGCCGGGGGCGGGCGTGTTCATGGTCTATCTGATCCAGATCGGCCTCTTGACCCTTTTGGGCGTCTTGATCGGTCTCGCCATCGGCGCGGGCCTGCCTGCGCTGATCGGGCCCATGTTCGCCGACATGCTGCCGGTTCCGGCGCTGTTCAGCCTCTATCCGATGCCGATGATCGAGGCGGCGGTCTATGGCATCCTGACCGCACTGCTGTTCACCCTCTGGCCACTGGCGCGCACAAGGCAGGTACGGGCGGCGGCGCTGTTTCGCGACGGGGCGGAGCCGGTGCGCGGCATGCCTGCCTTGCGCGACCTGATCGCGATGGCGGTCGTATTGCTGGCGCTGATCGGGTCGGCATTGCTGTTTTCTGGTGCCGCATTGCTGGCGATGTGGTTCCTCGGCGGGGTGGCAGCAGCGCTCGCGACGCTTTGGGCAGTGTCCAAGGGCGTGGGCTGGCTGGCGGCGCGGGTCGCCCGCAGCAGCCTGCCGCGCGGTCGCCCGACGCTGCGGCTCGCGCTGTCCTCGCTGGGTGGACCGGGCGGCGAGGCGACGGGCGCGGCACTATCGCTCGGCCTCGGCCTGACCGTTCTGGCCGCCATCGGGCAGATCGACTACAACATGCGCAGCGTGATTTCCGACCAGTTGCCGGATCGCGCTCCGGCATTCTTCTTCATCGACATCCAGAACGATCAGCTTTCCCCCTTCCTCGCCGATGCCAGATCGGTGGAGGGGGTGGAGGATATCATGACCGCGCCGATGTTGCGGGGCGTCATCACCGCGCTGGACGGTGTGCCCGTGGCGGAAGCACGGGAAAAGGTCGATCCGGCGGCGCGATGGGTGCTGAACGGCGACAGAGGCGTGTCCTATGCCGCCGCCCCGCCCGAAGGCGCGGTCATCACCGAGGGCGCGTGGTGGGATGCGGACTATTCCGGCCCGCCGCTGGTGTCGTTTTCGGCGGAGGAAGGCGCGGAGCTGGGCCTCGCCATCGGCGACACGGTCAGCGTCAGCATTCTGGGCCGCGAGATGACCGCCACCATCGCCAATTTCCGCGAAATCGACTGGAGCGGGATGGGCATCAACTTTCTGATGATCCTCGATCCCGGCGCAATGGCGGGCGCGCCCCATACCCATATCGCGACGATCCACACGACGGCGGCGGCGGAGGCACCGTTGCTGCGCGAGGTTGGCGGTGCCTTCCCGAATGTCACCGCGATCCGGGTCCGCGACGCCATCGAACGTGTCTCGGCGGGGCTTGCCGACCTCGCCTCCGCTTCCCGCTGGGGGGCCGGGGCGGTGCTGATCACCGGGCTGGTGGTCCTGATCGGGTCAGCGGCGGCGGGGCAGCGCGCGCGATCCTACGAGGCGGCGATCCTCAAGACATTGGGGGCAAGTCGGGCGCGCATTCTGGGCAGTTTTGCGCTGCGCGCGGGACTGGTCGGCGCATCCGCCGGACTGGTCGCCATCGGATTTGGTGCGGCGGCGGCATGGGGTGTCATCACCTTCGTGATGGAGGCGGATTTCGTGTTCGATGCAGCATCTGCCATCATGGTCGTTACCGGTGGCGCGATGGCATCCCTGCTTGCCGGGCTTGCCTTCGCCTGGGGGCCGCTGGCAACACGCCCGGCACAGGCGCTTCGCGCGCGGGAGTGACGCAGATCATCGCGTCACGACCACTTGAAACACAGCGTTACCTGTCCAATATGAATGTCGGGGAGTGTGCGCCTTGAAAAAGCGCCCTCTTTTGGCGAAATCTAACGGGAAGGACACAGTCATCATGGCTGACTATCAAAGCGCAATTCGCCGCGAAGGCACGCGCAGCGTCGATATCGACGCCGGGCTTCGCGCATATATGAACAAGGTCTACTCGCTGATGGGCGTCGCAATGACGATCACCGGCATCGTGGCCTATGTTTTCGGCAACGACCTCTATGCAGTGATGCGCGGACAGGAAACCATGCTGGTTCCCGAGGGCGTCATCCTCGCGCTGTTCAACTCGCCGCTGAAATGGGCCGTGATGTTCGCGCCGCTGGCCTTCGTGTTCGGCTTTGCCGCCATGATCAACCGGATGAGCGCATCGACCGCGCAGACGGTGTTCTGGGGCTTCGCCGCCGTCATGGGCATCTCGATCTCGTCGATCTTTGCCGTCTATACCGGCATGTCGATCGCGACGACGTTCTTCGTGACCGCCATCGCCTTCATGGGTCTCAGCCTTTACGGCTACACCACGAAGCGTGACCTGAGCGGCATGGGCGCATTCCTCGTGATGGGTGTGATCGGTCTGATCGTGGCCTCCATCGTGAACATCTTCCTCGCCTCCTCGGCGTTGCAGTTCGCGATTTCGGTCATCGGTGTGCTGATCTTCGCGGGCCTCACCGCCTTCGACACGCAGCGCCTGAAGAACGAGTATCTGCACTTCAGCCAGATGGGTGCCGAAGGTGCAGCCTATCTGTCCAAGGGTGCGATCATGGGGGCGCTCAGCCTCTATCTGAACTTCCTGAACATGTTCATGTTCCTGCTCAGCTTCCTCGGTTCTTCGCGCGAGTGATCTGAACCAGATTGAGTTGCGAAAGGCCGGGGTTCGCCCCGGCCTTTTTCATGTCTGGATCAATTGATCCGCGCAGCCGCCTCCTGCCACCACTCCTCCGCCGCCAAGGCCCGGCGCAACCTTGTGTCGGTGGTTGCCGGGGCAAGGGTGATATAGCGGACGCCTTCCGCGCGGCTTTCGTCCGGCAAGGCCTTCAGATAGGCGATGGCGGCCTCGACCGTGAAGGGTGTGCCATGCACCGCCTCGAAATTGGCGTCGAGATCGGTCCAGACCGCCCCGGCAGCGCCGGTCACTGCGCACCAGTCGCCCACCGCCTCGGCCATCGCGGGGATGCGCGACCGGATCGTGCCGGTGCGCGCGCAATAGAACCCGATGAAGTCGATCCGCGCCGCCCGCTCCCGCGCCCGCAGATCCTCCGCCGCCGCATGGATATCGTCGCGGATGGACAGGATCGCGTTCGTTGCACAGGGGTCGCCATTGTCCGGGTCGATGCAGACCGCCAATGCGTGTTTGCGTTTCGGGGAAATCCGGGAAAACTCGAACGGCATGACCGGGCCTGCCCCCATCAGCCACGGCACCTGCACCTTCGGCGCAAGATCATCCAGATCCCATATCAGGGACCCCCAGCCGATGATCGCAATCCTGCCCTTCAGATCGGTCATTTCCCGGCCAGCCGCATACCCCCGTAGGTCTGCCCGGTGGGCGCAAGTTCCAGCGCCGAAATGTTCACATGGGCAGGCTGCGCGGCAACCCAGCGGATCGCCTCCGCCACGTCCTCGGGTGTCAGTTCCTCGATTCCGGTATCCTTCATCTGTGCGCGCAGCGCCTCGTCCGGCACCGCCACATCATAGAATTCGGTCGCCACGCGGCCGGGCTGGATATCGGTGAATCGGATGCCCTGCCCCAACGTCTCCAGCCGCAGATTGCGGGCCATGCCGCGCACGGCGTGCTTTGATGCACCGTAGAGCGTCGCACCGGTCGGATAGACCCCGGCGACCGATCCGATGGTGATGACATGGCCGCGCCCGCGCGCCGCCATCCCCGGCAGCGCGGCGGCGATCAGTTGCAGAACGGATGTGACGTTCAGGCCGATCACCGCAGCAATTTCCGCCGGGTCGATCCCGGCGGTAGACGTCATGGCCGCGCCCTTGCCCGCATTGGCGACGATCAGATCGAACGCCGCCCCGTCCACCAGCGCACGCATCGCAGGCTCGTCGCTGGCGTCGATGACATGCGCCACCGCGCCGGTTTCCGCCGCCAGCGCGGCCAGACGATCCGCACGCCGGGCCGTCATGTGCACGGTCCAGCCATCGGCGACCAGCGCGCGCACCGACGCCGCGCCGATCCCGGCGGACGCCCCGGTGACCAGAGCGGTGCCACGCATCACGACAGCAGCCAGCCGCCGTCGACATCCACCGTGGTGCCGGTGACGAAATCATTCTCCACCACGAACACGATGCCCTTGGCGCATTCATCTGCCGTTCCGGCCCGCTTGATGACATTGGCGGCGGTCATCTTTTCATAAAGCGCAACACGCTCCGCCCCCTGCGCGCCGACCATCGGCGTGTCGATCGTGCCGGGGGATACGACATTGATCCGCTTTGGTGCGATTTCGGGCGCGACGGCACGAACCAACGCCTCCACCGCGCCACCGACCGATGACAGTGCGACCTGACCGGGTTTGCATTTCCGGGCCGGGGCACCGCTGACAAGGGTGATTGACCCGTCTTCGGCCAGATGTTCGACGCCAAAGCGCACGACATGGGAATAACCCCAAAGCTTGTCAAAGGAATTGCGATAGCCATCCATGTCCATCGTCGTGAACGGCCCCAGCGCACGCCCGCCGCCGGTCGCGGCACTGATGAGGATGTCATAGGGCGCATGTTTCTTCAGGATCGCCGCGACCTGATCGCGGTCCAGCACGTCGCAGGCTTCGAAACTGATGCCTTCCGGCGCAGCCCCGGCCTTTGACGGATCGCGGCTGATCGCGATCACCTGTGCGCCCTTGGCGGCAAGCTGCTGCGCCGCCGCGAGCCCGATGCCCGATGTGCCGCCAAAGATGACTGCCTTCTTGCCGTTCACGTCCATGATGTTCTCCTCCGGTCTATTGGTTGCGACGACCATACAAGCCGGACAGAACCGCGCAATCGGGCTTGCGCAAAAACCGCCGCCGCACTTTTATCCCTCCGAACAAAACCAGAGAGGAACTGCACATGGCCTTTTACGAAATCCGTCAGTATGAAATCCGCCCCGGCAAGATGGCGGAATGGCTGAAGCTCTTCAACGAGGTGGTGCTGCCATTCCAGATGTCGAAGGGCATGGTCGTGCCCGGCGTGTTCAGCGGCGAGGCGGATGATACGATGTTCTTCTGGATGCGCCGGTTCGATGACGAGGCGCATCGGGTAAAGCTGTATGCGGCGGTCTATGAAAGTCCGGAATGGAAGAACGATATCTCGCCGCTGGTCGGCGAATGCATCGACCGGTCCACGATCATCTCCAACCGGGTGGTCCCGGCGGCAATGTCGATCCTGCAATAGCGCCGCCCGCCATAGCCTGTCCTGTCATCCCTGCGGCGGTGGGGATGACAGGGTGCCGTCTGTGTCACGTCGGGGTCCTTCCGATCAGCAACCAGACGCGCATCCGCCCCTTGCCCTTCACCTCGATCTCACCACGATCCTCGAACAGGAACTGGTCCGCCATCGCGGCCTGAACGGCGGATGAGACCTGAATCTGCCCGACCGGGGCCGATGATTCCATCCGGCTGGCGACATTCACGCTGTCGCCCCACAGGTCATAAACGAATTTCGACTGGCCGATGACACCCGCCACCACCGGGCCGATATGCACACCGGCGCGCATCGAAATGTCGATCTGCCGCGCCCGTGCCACATGCGCCAGCCAGTCCCGCATCCGGATCGCAGCGTCGAGCGCATGGGCCGGGTCGGCGCTGCGATCGCTCGGCAGTCCGGCGGCCATCATGTAGGCATCGCCGATAGTCTTGATCTTTTCGAGGTCCAGATCCTCCGCGATCCGGTCCCAGCCGGTGAACACCTCGTCGAGGATCGCGACCAGCGCCTCCGGTGACATCGACGCGGACAACGGCGTGAAGTTCACGATATCGGCGAAGACCACCGTCGCCTGATCGTGGCTGTCGGCGATCAGCGTCTCGCCGCCACGCATCCGCTTGGCGATGGACGGCGGCAGAACGTTCAGCAGCAACGCCTCGGTCAGCGCCCGCTCCGCCTCCAGCGCCTGCGCCCCTGCCCAGGCCTCGCGCTTGGCGCGCTCGATGGAATAGGCGACCCAGGACATCATCGCGACCGTGGCATAAAGGACGAACAACGGCGCGTAAGGCACCTCCATCCACTTCACCACGACCGGGGTGAAGGCCAGCGCGCAGCCGATGGCAATCGGCACGCCGACCCGGACCAGAAGGCCGATGGCGACGAGCTGAATGGTGATAAGGAAATTCACGAAGGTCGCGACCCGCTCGATCCACAGTGCGTGGATATCGCTGTTCAGCGCGCCGAAGATGGCCAGCGCGATGATGAACAGCGACACGATCACCTGACCGTTCCGAATGGCGAACGGGATCGTCGTGACCCACAGCGCAAAGAGGTAGATCGCGATATTGCCCAGCCGGAACCACACCCCGGCGATGAAAACATCGTAATGCGCCCAATCCTCGACCACGACCCCAACGAATTCCAGGATCCCCTGCAAGACGATGATGGCGATCAGCACGCACAGAACGACCCGCAGCGGCAGCACCGCCCGGCGGTTGCTTTCAAGGACATAGGCCGCCTCAAGCGCCGGATCGCGAAACGCCAGCGTCACCGGATGAAAGCTGCGATCCGCCAGATCAGCAATGGCGCGGGCGGTCGGCGAAATCGCCTGCGATGCGGGTTCCGTCATGCGGGGCTCCGGTTTGCGTGGTTCAGCCTAACCAAGCCGGATCGGGGTGCAAAGCGCAGGACAGCACACCTCAACCCCCGCCCCAGGAAAAGCGGTATGACAAGGGATGGCGGGCAGGTTTTTTTGTTTCTGTTCGTTCCTTTAACGGCCTGCACCTGCCGTGGCGATCACAAAACGATCACAGGATCATCACGCACGACCCGGCTGCATAACAGATGCGCGCGTTTCGGTTTCAGGTAATTGCGTTCGCCTGGATTTGTGGTGGTTGATGATGTTCTGACAACTCATCGAAAGGAGCCCATCCATGAAACTGTTTGCCACATCCGCCGCAATTGCACTGCTCAGCGCGCTCGCCCTGTCCGCCTGCACCCCTGCCACGAACGCAGCGCAGCCGGTGGCTGTGACCAAGGCTGAAGGCGGCAAAGTTACCGCGAAAGGGTCCTTTCGCGGCGAGAACAACCATATTGTCACCGGCAAGGCCAAGGTCAGCAAAGTCGATGGCCAGTGGGTGATCACGCTCGATGAGGGATTCTTGCTCGACGGCGCGCCTGACCCGAAGGTCGCACTTGGCAACGGTCAGTATGTCCAAGGCACCATTCTGGGGGAATTGAAATCCTTGAAGGGCAAGCAATCCTACGTTCTGCCGACCAGCCTCAACATTGGTGATTACAATCAGGTCTATATCTGGTGTGAGCAATTCTCCGTCTCGCTCGGCGTTGCCGATCTTGAGTTGATCTGATTGCAACTGGCCCCGGTGCATCATCGCACAGGGGCCAGCCTCAAGGCCATTTCGCCTCTGGCGGCAGGCTCATCAGAACCGCCTCTGGGTTGTGGCCGGTTTCCAGCCCGAATTTCGTGCCCCGGTCGTAGACCAGGTTGAATTCGGCATAGCGGCCGCGCTTGATCAGCTGAATTTCGCGGTCCGCATCGGTCCACGGTTCGTCCCGCCGTTTTTCAGTGATCGGCAGATAACTGTCGAGGAACGCCCGCCCGACATCCTGCGTATAGGCGAAATCCGCCTCCCAGTCGCCGGTGCAGAGGTCATCGTAGAAGATGCCGCCGACGCCGCGCGGTTCGTTCCAGTGCTTGATCATGAAATACTCGTCGGCCCATTTCTTGTGCGCCGGGTAATATTCCGGCGAATGCCGGTCGCAGGCCTGCTTCAGCACATCGTGGAAGAATGCGGTATCCTCCTCGACCTCCACCATCGGGTTGAGGTCGGTGCCGCCCCCGAACCACCAGCAGAACGGGGTCCAGAACATGCGGGTATTCATGTGGATCGCAGGGGTTTTCGGGCTGCGCATATGCGCCACCAGCGAAATCCCGGAGGCCCAGAAGCGCGGGTCGTCGGCCAGCCCGTCAATCTGCCGCCGCGAGGTGAGCGAGCGTTGCGCCATATCGCCGAGCGTGCCGTAAACGGTGGAAATGTTGACGCCGACCTTTTCGAACACCCGCCCGCCGCGCATGACGCTCATCTCGCCGCCGCCGCTGTCGGACCCGTCGCCGCCATCGCGCCTGGTTTCCTTGCGCTCGAACCGCCCTGCGGGCAGATGCGCATGCGGGCCGGTGGTCTGGGTATCCTCCAGCGCCTCGAATGCGGCGCAGATACGGTCGCGCAGTTCGCGGAACCATGCTGTTGCGCGGATTTTCTCCGCTTCGAGATCGGGGGACAGGTCGTTCGGCACGGGCGTTACCTCTTGTGGCATGACTGCATCTTTGGCGGATTTATCTGCCGACCTGTCCGCTTTCGCAACCCATCTGTCTTGATTAGCTGATTGCGCGGCGCTACCCCCCATCGTGGAACGGACGGAATATGACCAAAGGACCGCGCCGATGAAGACGATCAGGATTTGCCCTCCGCCACGCCGCGTCTGACGCACGTCAGCCGACAAGGCGATCCTGTGGTGGCACCCGTATCGGGCGCACCCCGGCTTCATCACGTGACCCTTTCCGATAATGGTGCCCGGAGGTGCCAGTCCCATGTTCCGCTTTTTCGAAAACCTCGTAGACCCTTACGAAGACTATGACAGCAGCAGACCCTTCCCGGCGCGGCTCTGGCCGTTCCTGCTGCACTTCCTCAGACCGTTCCGCCATGTCCTTGCGCTGGCGGTCGTGTTCACCGCGTTCGTCACCCTGATCGAGATCGGTCTGATCTGGTATGCGGGGCGCTTGGTCGATCAGCTTTCCGGGGCGGATCCCGCATCCTATTTCGACGAATTCGGCACCGAACTGATACTGATCGCCATGTTCCTTCTGGTGCTGCGGCCCGCGCTTCAGTTCATCGATGTCGCGATCCTCAATCAGGCGCTGATGCCCAATCTCGGCACGATGGTACGCTGGCGCAGCCATCGAAAGGTGCTCCGCCAGTCGGTCGGCTGGTTTCAGGAGGATTTCGCGGGACGGATCGCCAACCGCGTGATGCAGACCGCCCCGTCGATGGGCGAGGCCGCGTTTCAGGTGTTCGACGCGCTGGTCTATGCGCTGATCTATCTGATCGGCGCGATGGTCCTGCTGGCCGATGTGGACTGGCGCCTGACGCTGCCGCTGATCCTCTGGGCGGCGGCCTATGTCGCGATGATGGTCTTTTTCGTGCCCCGTGTCGGCAAAGCGTCGGAGGCGTTTTCGGACGCGCGGTCCGCGATCACCGGGCGGATCGTGGACAGCTATACGAATATCCAGACGGTCAAGCTGTTCTCGCACTCGCAGCGGGAGGAGGATTTCGCCCGCGAGGCAATCGAGCATGGGCGCCAGACCTTCGCGCGCGAAATGCGGTTGCTGACGGGAATGGATCTGTGTCTGGTCGTCATCAACGGCCTGCTGATGGTCGGGGTGATCGGCTGGGCGCTGTGGCTTTGGGGGCAGGGTGTGGCCGGGGTCGGTGCGGTGGCGGCGGCGACGGCGCTGGTGTTGCGGCTGAACGCGATGACCGGCTGGATCATGTGGGCCCTGTCTTCGCTGTTCCAGAATCTCGGTGTCATCACCGAGGGGATGCAGACCATTGCATCGCCGGTCAGGCTGATCGACGCGCCCGACGCCAAACCGCTGAAGGTCACCGGCGGCGCGATCCGCTTTGCCGGGGTGCGCCATCACTATGGCAAGGACGGCGGCGGCGGCCTGAACGGCGTTGACCTCGAAATCAGGGCGGGGGAGCGAATCGGCCTTGTCGGGCGATCCGGTGCGGGCAAATCATCGCTTGTCAACCTCCTGCTCCGGTTCCACGATGTGGAGGCAGGGGTGATCGCCATCGACGGCCAGAACATCGCATCGGTCACACAGGAAAGCCTGCGCCGACAGATCGGCATGGTCACGCAAGACCCATCACTGCTGCACCGGTCGGTGCGCGAAAACATCCTCTATGGCCGCCCCGAAGCATCGGAGGCGGAGATGATCGAAGCCGTGCGAAAGGTGGCCGCAGACGAATTCATCCCCGAACTGGCCGACATGAAGGGGCGCAAGGGATTCGATGCCCATGTCGGCGAGCGGGGCGTGAAGCTTTCGGGCGGACAGCGGCAGCGCATCGCATTGGCGCGTGTCGTTCTGAAGGATGCCCCTATATTGATCCTGGACGAGGCGACTTCGGCGCTCGATTCCGAGGTTGAAGCCGCCATTCAGGACAGCCTTTACGGGCTAATGGAAGGAAAGACCGTGATCGCCATTGCCCACCGCCTGTCGACCATCGCGCAGATGGACCGCATCGTGGTGATGGACGCGGGCAAGGTGGCCGAAACCGGCACCCATGCCGAATTGCTGGCGAGCGGCGGGCTTTATGCCCGGTTCTGGGACCGTCAGTCAGGCGGATTCATCGACGTGGAGGCGGCGGAATGAGCCTTTTGATCCGCCGCGCCTTTTCCGGCCTGATCCGCCCCTATGCTGCCGCTGACGGGCCGCCTCCGCAAACCTTCGGTGCCTTCATCCGTTGGGCCTTGCGCGGGGCGTGGCCCGCGATCTGGCTCGGCACGTTCCTCGGGGCGCTGGTCGGGGTGCTGGAAAGTGTCGGATCGGTCCTGATCGGCTGGGTGATCGACGAGGCGGTGGCATCGAACCGCGCCACCTATTTCGCCGATAATTTCTGGCTGATCCTTGGGGCGGCGCTGTTCTTTGTCGCCTTGCGCCCGGCATCAATGGCGCTGTCGGCGGCGGTGAACGCCATCACCCTCGGCCCCAACGTGTTTCCGCAGGTTGTCACGCGGCTGAACCGGCACACGCTCGGCCAGTCCTTGCGGTTCTTCGATGACGACTTCGCCGGGCGGCTGGCGCAGAAACACGTGCAGGCCGGGTCATCCATCACCGAGATCATTCTCGAAAGCACCAACTCCATCGCGTTCTGCATCGCCACAGTTGTCGGGGCGACGCTGGTGCTGGCGCAGGTCGATTGGACACTCGCGCTGATCCTCGCACTGTGGCTGGTCGGCTATTGCCTGCTGATCCGCTGGTATCTGCCGCGCATCCGCCAACGCTCCGCCGCGCGGGCGGCGGCGCGGGCGGCGCTGACCGGGCAGGTGGTCGATACCCTGTCGAACATGGCAACGGTCAAGCTGTTCGCCCATGTCGGGCGGGAGGAGGCGGCAACAGGCCGCGCCATCGACAATTTCCGCGACCGGGCGCTGGATTTCGGCATCATGTCTGCCGGATTCCGCGCCGTCTTGATGACCATTGCCGGGATCTTGCCGGTGGCCCTGATCGGCGGCGCGCTGTGGCTTTGGCAGATCGGCACCGCAAGCGCGGGCGACATCGCCATCGCAGGCATCCTTTCGACCCGCATCGCGCAGATGTCAGGCTGGTTCAGCTTTACCCTGATGGCGATCTTTTCGCATATCGGCGAGGCGGAGGACGGTATGCGCACCCTGTCGCCGCCGCATGAGATTACCGACAAGCCGGATGCGGTCACGCTCGACCGCGCCACCGGCGCGGTGCGGTTCGACAATGTCACCTACCGCTATGGCAAGGAACAGGGCGGCGGGCTGAACGGTTTCGACCTCAGCATCGCGGCGGGCGAGAAGGTCGCGCTGGTGGGCCGTTCGGGGGCAGGCAAGACGACGGTCCTGTCCCTCCTCCTGCGGCTTTACGATGTGGAGGACGGTGCGATCCGGCTGGACGGGCATGACGTGCGCGATCTGAAGCAGGATGACCTGCGCCGCCAGATCGCAATGGTCAGGCAGGAAACATCCATGTTCAACCGCCCCGCTGCCGAGAACATCTTCTATGGCCGCCCGGAGGCGGACTGGGACGAAATGATCGCCGCCGCCCGCGAGGCGGAAGCGCATGAATTCATCGAGGACCTGCGCGACATGCGCGGACGCGAGGGCTATCAGGCGCATCTGGGCGAGCGGGGCGTGAAGCTGTCCGGCGGGCAGCGGCAACGCATCGCGCTCGCGCGCGCCATCCTGAAGGACGCCCCGATCCTGGCGCTGGACGAGGCCACATCGGCGCTCGATTCAGAAGTGGAGGCAGCGATTCAGGAAAGCCTCGACCACCTGATGGAGGGGCGCACCGTCATCGCCATCGCCCACCGCCTGTCCACCATCGCCCGCATGGACCGCATCGTGGTGATGGAGGCAGGCCGCATCGCCGAACAGGGCACCCACAACGCCCTGCTGGCCCAAGGCGGCCTCTACGCCAGCTTCTGGAACCGCCAATCCGGCGGCTTCATCGGGTTGGAGGCGGCGGAGTAGGCTCGGCAAGAAAAACCGACCCACCGTTGGGTGAACCGCGCCTGAAGCCGAACCTTGCCTCCGCCATCGCCCGACTTGCGCGACAACGCTATCACCGCGAAAGCTTCACCCAAGCCGCATTCTGCCGTGAGGATCGAACGCAGGCGTCCACAAACTCCACGCCGCGCAGCCCGTCCTGAATGGTCGGGTAAAGGACGCTGGCGTCAGCCTTTGTCCCATCGCGATACGCCTCGATTGCGTCGGCGGCTTCGCGGTAGATCGTTGCGAAGCCTTCGAGATACCCTTCGGGGTGCCCAGACGGGATGCGGCTGACCCGGCCCGCCGCGTCACCGGCACCAGCACCGTTGCGGGTGATAAGGCGCTTTGGTTCGCCAAACGGCGTATGCCAGAGGTAGTTCGGGTCTTCCTGTGCCCATTCAAGCCCGCCTGTTTCGCCATAGACGCGGATGCGCAGGGCATTTTCATTGCCGGGGGCAACCTGCGAACACCAGAGCATTCCCTTGGCCCCGCCGCGAAAGCGCAGCATCACATGGCCATTGTCATCGACCCGGCGACCGGGGACGAAGGCGTCCAGATCGGCGGCGAGGCTTTCGACCTCCAGCCCTGTCACAAAACGCGCGAGGTTATGGGCATGGGTCCCGATATCGCCGGTGGACCCGCCTGCGCCTGAACGCTCCGGGTCGGTGCGCCATTCGGCCTGTTTGAAGTCCTGCTCGACCGTCAGCCAATCCTGCGGATATTCGACCTGCACCACGCGGACCTTGCCAATATCGCCCTTCGCGACCATCTCGCGGGCCTGCCGCACCATTGGATAGCCGGTGTAATTGTGGGTCAGCACGAAAAGCGCATTCGCGCTTTCCACGGCTTTCGCCAATTTCCGCGCATCGGCCAGCGTTGACGTCAACGGCTTGTCGCAGATCACATGGATTCCGCGTTTCAGAAACTCCCGCGCGGCGGCGTAGTGCACATGGTTGGGCGTCACGATGGAAACCGCCTCAATCCCGTCCTTTCGGCGCGCTTCGCGGATCGCCATCTCTTTGAAGTCATCATAAACGCGCGGCAGGCCAAGCGCCTCGCCAGAGGCGCGCGATTTCGCAGGCGTCGATGACAGGGCACCCGCGACCAGTTCGAACCGGTCATCAATGCGACTGGCGATGCGATGCACCCCGCCGATGAATGCATCATTGCCGCCACCGACCATGCCAAGCCTGATACGTGCCATCTTATGAAATCCCCAGCATCTTGCGGTTGGCCGCCTCGTCCGTTCCGCCATCGGCGAAATCGTCGAACGCGCGTTCGGTGACGCGGATGATGTGATCCCTGACGAAGGCCGCGCCCTCGCGCGCGCCATCCTCGGGGTGCTTCAGGCAGCATTCCCATTCGACAACCGCCCATCCATCGAAATCATTCGCCGCCATCTTTGCGAAGATCGCGGCGAAATCGACCTGGCCATCCCCAAGCGACCGAAAGCGCCCTGCCCGGTCGACCCAGGGCTGATAGCCGGAATAGACCCCCTGCCGCCCGGTCGGATTGAACTCGGCATCCTTGACGTGGAACATCTTGATCCGGTCCTTGTAGATGTCGATGTTGTCCAGATAGTCGAGGCATTGCAGCACGTAATGCGACGGATCGTAGAGCATGTTGCACCGGCTGTGCTGGTCCACACGATCCAGAAACATCTCGAATGTCACGCCGTCGTGCAGATCTTCGCCGGGGTGGATTTCATAGCAGATGTTCACGTCGCACGCGTCCGCATGGTCGATGATCGGACGCCAGCGTTTCGCCAGTTCATCGAACGCGGTCTCGATCAGCCCCGCAGGGCGCTGCGGCCACGGATAGACATAGGGCCATGCCAGCGCGCCGGAAAAGGTGACATGGTTCCGAATGCCGAGATTGGCCGAGGCGGAGATCGCCTTCATCACCTGATCCACCGCCCATTCCTGACGCGCCTTCGGGTTGCCATGAACGGAGGGATCGGCGAACCCGTCAAACGCCGCATCATAGGCCGGGTGAACGGCAACCAGTTGACCCTGAAGATGGGTCGAAAGTTCTGTCACCTCGATGCCATTGGCCGCCGCCTGCCCCTTGAAATCGTCGCAATAGGTCTTGCTGGATGCGGCCTTGGCCAGATCAAACAGACGCGCGTCCCAACTGGGCACCTGAACGCCCTTGTAGCCGCAATCGGCGGCCCATCTGGTGATGGCGTCCCATGAATTGAACGGTGCCGCATCACCTGCAAACTGCGCCAGAAACAGCGCCGGGCCCTTGATGGTCTTCATGATTGAACCTCCCACTTTCGTGCCGCATCAGGGCGGCATGTTTTCCTTGAGATAAACGTCGATCCGGATGCGTTCCTGTGCCGTATTGATCGGCATGCGGTCGGTATTCGCACGCATGATCCGCACGGCACTGCGCACGAGGTGGCCTGAATCCTGACTGATCACCGCATCAAAGACCCCGCTGAGCAGGGCCTTGCGGGACAGCGATGTCATTTCATGCGCGATGACCACAGGAATCTGCTCCGAGGGCCGATCCTTGAAGAACCGCAAGAGCCCTTCATTGCCCGCAGCAGAGGAATAGATGCCGATGATGTGGGGATTGTCCGCCATTACGGTCGGCAGCAGCCGCTCGATCAGATCGGGGTCGTCGCGCCCTTCCAGCGAGGCGAGCACGTCAAGATGGGGGAAATCGCGCCCCATCACCTCGTCAAACCCGAGCCGCCGCTCCAGATGATCGCGCGCCAGCATGGACCCGGTAAGCACAAGCACCTGCCCATGCACGGGACCAACGAACCGGCCCAGAAGTTGCGCGGCGGTCCTTCCCGCCGCCACGTTGTCGATGCCGATGTAATGGTCGCGCCCAGAGCTGGGGACGTCTGCAACCAGTGCGACCACCGTCACGCCGTTTTCTTTCAGATGGGCCACTGAATCGCGCACCGAGGGGGTTTCCGGGCCGAAAATGGCGACGCCGTCCACCTCGGTCTTGTCGATGGTGTAGATGGCGGCTGCAAGCGCGACGGGATCAAGCGCCGCAACCCGGACAATGCTGAGCCGCGTTCGTTCATGGCGCAGGCTGTCGCCCAGATGCTTGATCTGCGCTTCGATGGAAGACAGGAATTCGTTCTTGTTGGACGGCAGGATGAAGACGAAATGATAGATGCGCCCACGCGCCAGATTGGCCGCAGCCGCATCGCGCACATAGCCAAGTTCGGCGATGGCCTTGTTGACCTTGGAAACAGTCGTTTCGCGCACACCGGGGCGCGCGTTCAGAACCCGGTCAACCGTCGCAAGGCTGACCTCGGCGACACGGGCAATGTCGTTGATGGTCGGATTGGATTGTGGGGGCTGTCCCTGTTTCATTCCGGCAGCTACCTGTTCACATGGCCTTGGCCAACCCTTCAAAGAGGCGGGCAACAGCCTCGGCGCCGGGGTCATTATGGCCGATCAGGTTTTCTTCGGGAACATAGGATGCGCGGCCTGCCTTGGCGCGGCCCATTGCAGCCGTGGCGTTCGCCCCTTCGCGCGCGGCTTGGGCCGCTTCTTTCAATCCATTCGGCAGCGACCGCAATGCGGGTTCGAGCGCGTCGATCATCGTGCGGTCGCCCTTGGCAGCGCCACCAACCTGGCTGATCCGCTCCAGCCCGGCAAGCAACGCCTTCGGGATCGGCTTGCCATTGGCGCAGGCGTCGCCCGTCGCCCCGAAAAAGATTGCGAGAATGACACCCGAAGACCCGCCCATCGTCTGGCTCAGTTCGTTGCCAACGGCGCGAAACAACTGTGTCGGGTCCGCCAGCGGCAGCCGGTCCATCGCGCCTTTCAGGGCGCGGGCGGCCATCGTCAATGTGCTGCCGGTATCGCCGTCGCCGGATTTCGCATCGAGCGTGTTCAAATCGCCCTCCGCCGCGATCAGAAGATCGCAGCAATGCTCCAGTATGGCGCGGGTCTTGGGGTTGGCCGACGGGATCGGCTGAATGGGGCTCAGCCCGTCGGGTAACGGGCACGTCCTGACGGGGGCGATATCCTTCATGCCGGGCCAGGCAGGCAATTCGACCGGCGCGGCAAGATGGGCCTTGTTCGACGCATCGACCGGCAGGATCGAAACCGAAAATCCATGCATGTCGAGCGAGGTCATCATCGGCGCTGGGCCGATGACATGCTTGATCTGCGTCGCCCTGGCAGAGGTCGCGAGTTCATGGGCGAGGATGCTCATCTCAAGTGGCGTGGTCGATCCGAGATTGTTCAGGATCGCCACATGCGGGCCCTTGCCGATCTTCGGCGCAAGCTTTTCCAGAACCAGATCCATCGCGTTGCGGGCATTCCGGAACGCGACCTGCTGGACACCGGCCTCGCCATGAATGCCGAGCCCGAGTTCCGCCATCCCCGGCGCGATGCGGTCTTCCTTGGCGGAACCGGGAACCGTGCAGGTATCAAGCGATGTGCCGATGGATGCCATCTTTTCGACCGCCCGCTCTGCCGCCATCGTGATGCTTTCCAGATCGGCACCTGCCTCCGCCATCGCCCCCGCGATCTTGTGCACGAAAAGGGTTCCCGCAACGCCGCGCGGCTGCGGCAGGTCAGGCAGGGCGATGTCGTCATCGACCACCACCATCGAAACCGTCAGGCCGAACGCGCGCGCACGCTCCGCCGCGAGGCCGAAATTCAGGCGGTCGCCGGTATAGTTCTTGACGATCAACAAGCAGCCCGCCGGCCCCGTCACGGCAAGGATTCCGGCCAGCACCGCATCCACAGAGGGCGAGGCGAAGACTTCGCCGCACACCGCAGCGGTCAACATGCCCTTGCCGACAAATCCGGCATGGGCCGGTTCATGGCCGGACCCGCCACCCGAAATCAGGGCGACCTTCGACTTGTTCCAATCCGTCCGGCAGACAACCTTGATATGCGGATAGCCATCAAGCCGTGTCAGCGCGCCGCCGGTCGTTTCAAGAAGGCCGTCGATCGCCTCGGTGACAAGGTTTTCCTTATCGTTGATAAACTGGCTCATTCTGACCCTCCTCAGAGAATTCGGTTGCCGTCCGCATCGAAACAAAGCGGGTTCTTCGGCGATATCTTGATATGCGCACCCGGCCTGTAATCGACCGCAGGATCGGCGATGGTGATGATGGAATGACCTTTCAGCGTCAGGTGCAGGCGGATCTGGTCCCCCAGATGTTCCACGCGGCCAATTTCGGCATCCTGCCCTGTGCCCTGCTGGATATGCTCCGGTCGCAGGCCGATCTTCGCCGTTCCCGCCGGCCCTTCGCCAAAGACATCGAAGGGAAGCACGTTGATCCGTGGCAGGCCAAGGCGGCTCGCCACATAAAGGCTGTTGGGGTTCTCATAAATCTCGCGCGGGGTGCCGAACTGGACCAGCCTGCCGTTGTTGAGAACACCCACATGTGTGGCCATCGTCATCGCTTCGATCTGGTCATGGGTGACGTAGAGAAGCGTCGCGCCCAGCTTCGCGTGAATGCGTTTCAACTCGACACGCAGATCCGTCCTCAGCTTGGCGTCCAGCGAGCTGAGCGGCTCGTCCATCAGATAGATGGCAGGGTCACGCACCAGCGCCCGGCCAATCGAAACGCGCTGCATCTCGCCGCCTGACAGCGCCGTCGCCTTGTTGTTCAGCTTGTGGCTGATCTGGAGCACGCGCGCCACCTCGGCCACCTTGCGCTCGATCTCGTCCGGCGGGGTCTTCAGGATCGGGGATTTGAGCGGGAAGGCCAGATTCTCCTTCACCGTCAGATGCGGATAGAGGGAGTATTGCTGGAAAACCATTGCCACATCGCGCTGCGCCGGGGCTTCGTCCGCCACGTTGCGTCCGCCGATCCAGATCTCCCCCTTGTCCATCTTTTCCAGCCCGGAGATCAGGCGCAATGTCGTGGTCTTTCCGGCCCCCGTGGGGCCCAGCAGCACAACGAAAGCTCCGTCCGGGACGGTCATCGTCACATCATCCAGCGCGACCGTATCGCCAAAGGATTTCGAGAGGTTCTTCAGAACGACCTCAGCCATGGGGGAGCACCTTGTCGTTGAGTTCGGACCTGAGTGCCCGCCCGCTCGCCTCGTCGAACAGCGAAATGGTCCGGGCGTCGAAACCAAGCCCGACCTTTTCACCGACCCTCGCGATCTGACCGCTGTCGATGCGGGCCTTGATCTCTCCGTTCGGGGTGTCCAGCGTGATGATCTGCGTCGTGCCAAGATATTCCGTCGCCAGCACCTCGCCGCGATACCGCCCGCTGTCCGACAGGGCGACATGTTCGGGGCGCACGCCGAAGACCAGTTTGCCTTCGGCGCCCTGCATCTGCCGTGGAATGCCCATCGCTTCGCCGTTCAGATCGACGGCAGTGCTGCCCTCGGCAATCGCCCCCTCGAACCGCAAGAAATTCATCGAGGGTGAACCGATGAAATCGGCCACGAACATGGTCGCAGGCTTGTTGTAGATTTCTTGCGGTGTTCCGAACTGTTCGACCACCGCATTGTTCATCACGACGATCTTGTCACCCATCTGCATGGCTTCAAGCTGGTCATGGGTGACGTAGACTGTCGTGGCATTCATCCGGTCATGCAGCGCGCGCAATTCCTCTGACATATGCTCGCGGAATTCCGCGTCGAGCGCGCCGAGGGGTTCGTCCATCATGAATGCCTTCGGATCGCGCACGATGGCCCGGCCCAGCGCGACCCGCTGCCGGTCGCCCCCCGACAGGCCGCCAACGGGTCGGTTCAGGATGTCGCCGATGCCGAGGATCCCGGCGACCTCGTCCACCTTCTTTTTCACGTCGGCGCGGGCCATCCCCTGACTGATCAGCGGATAGCTGAGGTTCTTGCGCACGTTCATGTGCGGATAGAGCGCAAACATCTGGAACACGAAGGCGATGTCCCGCTGGCTGGGGGGCTTCTGGCTGATCTCCTCCCCGTCGAGATAGATCTCGCCAGAGGTCGGAAGCTCCAGCCCGGCGATCATCCGCAAGGTCGTGGTCTTGCCGCAGCCCGAGGGGCCGAGCAGCATGAAGAACTCGCCATCCTCGATGGTAAAGCTGGATTCCCTGACGGCGATGAAATCGCCGAATTCCTTGCGGATATTCTTGATGATGATCTGGGCCATGGTCAGTCCCTGAAATGGCTGACGATGATGAACATGACCGTGCCCACCAGCGTTGTAATGAACGAATAGGTGTAGGCCCACAGAACGAAGGGTTGCATCAGCATCAGCACGCCCAGCCCGATCAGGATGGTCGCCAACATCTCCCACGGGCCGCGTCTGAGGCGCAGAAGTCCGGTGAAAAAGGCGCTCATTTGCGGACCGCTCCGAATGTGATGCCGCGCAGCAGGTGTTTGCGCAGCATGATGGTGAAGACCATGACCGGCAGAAGGAAGATGGTGGCCCCGGCAGCAACGGCGGGCCAGTCAAGGCCACCGACCCCGATGATGGTGGGAATGAACGGCGGCGCGGTCTGGGCTGTGCCAGAGGTCAGCAGCACCGCGAAGGCATATTCGTTCCACGCGAAGATCAGGCAGAAAATGGCGGTCGATGCGATGCCGGTCGCGGCTTGCGGCAACACGACCTTGTAGAACGCCTGAAACCGGGTGTAGCCGTCGATCAGCGCCGCCTCTTCATATTCTCGCGGGATCTCGTCGATGAACCCCTTCAGCAACCACACCGCGAGGCTGATATTCACCGCCGTATACAGCAGGATCATGCCCAGATGTGTGTCCGACAGGCCAAGCTGCCGATACATCAGGAAAATCGGGATCGCGACAGCGATCGGCGGCATCATCCTTGTGCTGAGAATGAAGAACAGGAGGTCATCCGCGAAGGGTATCCGAAACCGGCTGAACGCATAGGCCGCCAGCGTCCCCAGCACGATGCTGAGGAAGGTGGAGCCAAAGCCGATGATGACCGAATTCAGGAACCGCTCGCCGAACTTCGATGGCCCGGCGATGACCATGTCATATTCGCGCACGATTTCTTCGTACCAGGTCTGCGGCGGGTTGGCGGCGAGGAAATCATCCGTTTGCCGCGTGCGGGTGGTGAAAAGGTTCACATATCCTTCCAGCGTCGGTTCGAACATCACCTTGGGCGGATAGGAAATTGCATCCGAGGGCGACTTGAACCCGGTCAGCAGGATCCACGCGAGCGGCAGCATGGTGATCAGCGCATAGGTAATCACCAGCGTCCCCGCCACCCATTTGGAGCGTTTGGACGGCTCTGTCACAGAAAAGCTGCTCATCGTTCTTTCACCTTGTTCAGCGCCTTGACGTAGATCGAGGCGAGCCCGAATACCGTGACGAAAAGGATGATCGCGTATGCACTGGCATAGCCCGTGCGCCATTTCTCGAACGCCTCGCGCTTGAGGTTGATCGAGGTCAGTTCAGTCGTGGATCCCGGCCCACCGCCGGTAAGCTGCACCACAAGATCGAACATCTTGAAGTTCTCGATCCCCCGGAACAGGACCGCCAGCATGAGAAACGGCAGGACCATCGGGACAGTGATCGTGAAGAACTGGCGCAGCTTTGACGCGCGGTCGATTTCGGCGGCCTCATAGATGTATTCCGGTATGCTGCGCAGACCGGCGAGGCAGATCAGCATTACGAACGGCGTCCACATCCAGGTGTCCACGATCACGATCGCCCAGGGTGCCAGACTGACCGATCCCAACATCTCAAAACTCGACGGATCCTTGCCGGTGAAGAACCCCACGATGTAATTGAAAAGGCCGATCTGGGGTTGATACAGGAATTTCCAGAAATTCCCGACCACTGCCGGGGACAGCATCATCGGCAGCACGATGATCGTCGTCCAAAGGTCATTGCCCTTGAATTTCTTGTTGATCAGATAGGCCAGTGCAAAGCCGATCAGGACCTGAAAGAACAAGGTCCAGAACAGGAAATGCGCCGTGGCCTGCATGTTCAGCCAGATGTCATTATCCGTCAGGATGCGTTCGTAGTTCCGCAGCCCGACCCATTCGACATCGCGGTTCCGGTTGGCCTTGAAGTCGGTAAAGCTCAGCCGGATTGTCCAGATCAGCGGAAAGATGTTGATCGCAAGCAGCAGGAAGATCGTCGGCGCGACAAAAATCCAGGCAATGGCGCGGTCGCTCAGGCCCTTGATCTTGCGGGCGACGCGGGGCGGCGTTGCGGTCGCGGCCATCATGGCAGGGCTCAGCTTGGTCTCAGACATATGAGGAATCCGGTCTTGAGGATGCAGGCAGACAGGTCCCGGACCACGGTCCGGGACTACCTCGCAGGTCTGAAAGCCCTCGCCCGAAGGAGAGGGCTTTCATCGAGGGCTAGAGCTTGCCTTCGTCTTCGAAAACCTCGGTCCAATCCTGGATCAGGCTGTCGAGCGCCTCTTTCGCGGTGCCTTGGTCGGCAACGACATAGTCATGGACACGCTTCTGCATGGCGAGCAGCAATTCGGCATAGGCCGGTTCCTGCCAGAAGTCCTGCACCGCACCCATCGCTTCGATGAAGTCACCGGCAAAGGGCGCGCTGTCCTTGAAGGTCGGGCTTTCCAGCACGGCGTTGTGTGCGGAATAGCCGCCCAGATCCCACCATTTCTGCTGGACCTCAGGGTTGGCGAACCACTTGATGTATTCAAGCGCAGCATCCTGCTTTTCGGAATAAGACACCACCGAAATGCCCTGACCGCCCAGCGTGGAGCCTGCCTGATTTTGCGGCGGGTTCACGAAGAAGTCGATCTTGTCGCCGCCAGTGTTCGGATCGGCATAAAGACCCGGAAAGAAGGCGAACCAGTTCATCGCCATCGCCACCTGACCGGATTTGAAGGCGTCGAGGCTTTCACCCATATAGGAGTTGGTATAGCCCGGAGGGGTCGCGGTCTTGTAGAATTCTTTATAGAATTCAAGCGCCTCCACCGCCTCGGGGGAGTTTACGGCACCTTCCATGTCATAGGAGCCGGGGGTGTTTTCATACTTGAAACCCCACGGGTAAAGCGCAGAGGTCGCCCCCATTGTGATGCCTTCCGACCCGCGTTCGGTAAAGATGGCGGCACCATAGACGGTCTTGCCGTCAATCTCGCGGCCCTGGAAGAACTGGGCGATTTCCAGCATCTCTTTCTGGGTCTTTGGTTCACCCAGTTCGCGGCCAGTCTTCGCGAGGAAGTCGGCGCGGATGTCTTCACGCGCAAACCAGTCCTTGCGATAGAACCAGCCGTTGGCATCGCCCATCGCGGGCAAAGCATAATAGTTGGGCGTGCCCTTGGGCCATGTGGAATAGGCGTAGACCGTCGCATCGGCAAAGTCGGACATCTTGATGCCCTCCTTGTCGAAGAAATCGTTCAGCTTGACGTAATGGCCGTTCTCGGCCCCGCCGCCGATCCACTGGCTGTCGCCGATCAGCAGATCGCACAGCTTGCCGCCCGAGTTCAGCTCGTTCAGCATCCGGTCGGCGAAGTTCGGCCACGGAATGAATTCGAAGCTCATCTTGTGGCCGGATTGCGCTTCGAAATCCTTGGACAACTCGACCAGTGCGTTGGCCGGGTCCCACGCTGCCCAGCACAGGGTCAGGTCTTCTGCGGTTGCGCTGCTGGCGACGGAAGCCGCAGCAAGGGTTATGGCACTGACGGATGCCAGTTTGAGTCTCTTCATGGAAATTCCTCCCAGAGTGTCATCGGCTTTTGTTGTGGTCTTTGCCGAATCGTTAACTAACATTCCGAACGCTATTTGAGGTGCGCACCTCAAGTCTAGCAATTCCTGAGGTGCGCACCTCAGAAATTTCGCCGCCGATTGCCGGGCCTATCGCTCTGGATTGCTTGTGAAAGCCGGACTGCACGCAGAATGGGCCAGACAATGCTTGCGCGATCAAACCGAAACCGCATAGCCTTTCCCGACAAGAACCAGAGCTTGCTGACGATAGATTGCGCCCCCTACGCCCATTGCGGGATCACGTCCCGCGCCATCGCAGACCCATCCAGAACGCCGATCCGAGGAACAGAAGATGACAACGAAAGTCGCAATCAACGGCTTTGGCCGCATCGGGCGCAACGTGTTGCGCGCCATTGTGGAATCGGGTCGCACGGATATCGAGGTGGTGGCGATCAACGATCTGGGGCCGGTCGAATTCAACGCCCATCTCCTTCGGTTCGACAGCGTGCATGGCCGCTTTCCGGGGACCGTGACGACCGGCGAGGACTGGATTGATGTCGGGCGCGGCCCGATCCGGGTGACCGCCCTGCGCAGCCCCGAAGACCTGCCGTGGGGCGATGTCGATATCGCGATGGAATGCACCGGCATCTTCACCGCGCGCGACAAGGCCGCGCTTCATCTGGCAAACGGGTCCAAACGGGTTCTGGTGTCCGCCCCCGCCGATGGCGCCGACAAGACCATCGTTTTCGGGGTCAATCATAACACCCTGACCCGCGACGATATCGTCGTATCGAACGCGTCCTGCACAACCAATTGCCTGTCTCCGGTCGCCAAGGTGTTGAACGATGCCATCGGCATTTCCAAGGGCTTCATGACCACGATCCACAGCTATACCGGCGATCAGCCGACGCTCGACACGATGCACCGCGACCTTTACCGCGCCCGCGCTGCCGCGCTGAACATGATCCCGTCATCCACCGGCGCGGCCAAGGCGGTCGGCCTTGTGTTGCCGGAATTGAAGGGCAGGCTCGACGGGGTGGCGATCCGGGTGCCGACGCCGAATGTATCGGTCGTCGATCTGGTCTTCGATGCCGCCCGCGATACCACGGTCGGGGAAATCAACACGGCGATCCGCACTGCCGCTGACGGCGCCATGACGGGCATTCTGGGCTATACTGACATGTCCAATGTTTCGATGGACTTCAACCATGACCCCCGGTCGTCGATCTTTCACATGGACCAGACCAAGGTGATGGAGGGGCGGATGTGCCGCATTCTCACCTGGTATGACAACGAATGGGGCTTCTCCAACCGGATGAGCGATACCGCCGTGGTGATGGGGCGGCTGCTGTAATTCGGCCTGCGATCGAAAGGCAGGTGATGCCGCCGAAGGGCGGGCCTCACGCTCCTAGACGCTGATCGTCGCTGCCACTGCGCGTTTCCACGCGGCATATTTCCGGTCGCCCTGCGCGGCGTCCATTTGCGGCTGGAATGTTCGCTCCAATGCCCAGGTCTTGGCGAATTCATCCATGTCGGGATAAAGCCCGGCCCGCTGCCCCGCCAGCCATGCAGCGCCGAGCACGGTCGTCTCCAGCACTTCGGGCCGGTCGACCGGCGCGCCCAGAATGTCTGACAGGAACTGCATTGCCCAATCGCTCGCGCTCATGCCGCCATCGACACGCAAGGTCGGCTGGACCCCTTCATCATGCCAGTCGGCATGCATCGCCTCCAGAAGGTCGCGGGTCTGATAACCCACACTTTCCAGCGCCGCGCGGGCAAACTCTGCCGGCCCGGAATTGCGCGTGAGGCCGAAAACCGCGCCGCGACATTCCGCATTCCAATAGGGCGCGCCAAGGCCGACAAAGGCCGGAACGAGGATCAGGTCCTGTTCGGGATCAGCGCTTTCGGCAAGCGGCTGAGTCTCAGCAGCAGCACGAATGACCTTCAGCCCGTCGCGCAGCCATTGCACCACTGCACCCGCCACAAAGATCGATCCTTCCAGCGCATAGGTCGGCTTGCCATCGAACTGATAGGCGATGGTGGTCAGAAGGCGGTTGGAGGATCGCACCGCCGTCTCGCCCGTATTCAGCAGGGCGAAACATCCGGTTCCGTAAGTGGATTTGACCATTCCGGGCTTGAAACAGGCCTGCCCGATGGTCGCCGCCTGCTGGTCGCCCGCAACACCGAGGATGGGGATCGGACGACCGAACAGATCGGCGCGCGTCATGCCGAAATCGGCGGCGCAGTCCTTCACCTCCGGCAGCATCGCCAGCGGTATTCCAAAGAGATCGCAGATCGTGCTGCTCCACCGTCCCTTGTGAATGTCATAAAGCATCGTGCGCGCCGCATTGGTGGCGTCGGTCAGATGCGCCGCGCCGCCCGTCAGCTTCCAGATCAGATAACTGTCAACGGTTCCGAACAGCAACTCGCCCCGCGCCGCCTTTTCGCGCGCGCCGTCAACGTGGTCGAGCAGCCATTTCAGCTTGGTTCCCGAAAAATAGGGGTCCGCCAGCAGGCCGGTGCGGGTGGTGATGATCTCGTCATGGCCCGCCTCGCGCAATGTGCGGCAGAAATCGGCGGTGCGCCTGTCCTGCCAGACAATGGCATTGTGGATCGGTTGACCGGTCTTCACATCCCAGACAAGCGTGGTTTCACGCTGGTTGGTGATGCCGATGGCGGCAAGGTCAGTGGGCCGCAGACCCGCCTTTTCAATGGCGGCGCGACAGGTCGCGGCGGTGGTGGACCAGAGGTCGCCGGGGTCATGTTCGACCCAACCGCTCTGCGGAAAATGCTGGGGGAATTCCTCTTGTGCGACAGCCTTGATCCGCATTGCGGCGTCAAAGATGATCGCACGCGATGAGGTAGTGCCCTGGTCGATGGCGAGGATATGGGTCATGGCACATTCAGAATAGGGGGATCGAACGGTGATACAACCACCCGAAGGAGGCCGGGGCGCACACGGCGCCCCGACCGATTTTCAGGACTTCAGTTCGCCCAGGACTTGATCAGCTCGTCATAGCTGACCGTCTTCGGCTCTTCATCCTCGTTGTCGAGCTTGGCGACCGGAGAGCCGGGCTGGGCATACCAGTAGGCAGGGTCCTGCGGCTCGTTCATCTTCGGGCCGATATCGCCCTGAACGCCTGCGCGCTCAAGCCGCTCCAGCACCTTTTCCTGCGCTTCGCAAAGGGCGTCGAGCGCCTCCTGCGGGGTTTTCGCACCGGACATGGCATCACCGATATTCTGCCACCAGAGCTGTGCCAGCTTCGGATAGTCAGGAACGTTGGTGCCAGTCGGCGACCATGCCACGCGGGCGGGGGAGCGGTAGAACTCGATCAGACCCCCCAGCTTGTTGGCGCGCTCGCTGAAGTGATCGGAATCGATGGTCGACTTGCGGATGAAGGTCAGACCGACATCCGACTTCTTGAGGTCAACCGTCTTGGACGTGACGAACTGCGCATAAAGCCATGCGGCCTTTGCACGATCGACCGGCGTCGATTTCATCAGCGTCCAGGACCCGACGTCCTGATACCCGATCTTCTGACCCTCTTTCCAGTAAACGCCATGCGGGGATGGTGCCATCCGCCATTTCGGCGTTCCGTCGGCATTCATCACCGGCAGGTCGGGCAGAACCGTCGCTGCGGTGAAGGCCGTATACCAGAACATCTGCTGGGCCACGTTCCCCTGTGCGGGGATCGGTCCGGCCTCGCCGAAGGTCATACCAGCCGCAGCGGGCGGCGAGTATTTCTGAAGCCATTCAATCGCCTTCGTCACGGCATAGACCGCTGCCGCGTCATTGGTCGCACCACCACGTGCCACGCAAGACCCGACAGGCTGTGACTGCTCGTTCACACGGATGCCCCATTCATCGACGGGCAGGCCGTTCGGCTCTCCCACATCGCCCATCCCGGCCATCGACATCCACGCATCGGTATAGCGCCAGCCGAGCGAGGGGTCCTTCTTGCCATAGTCCATGTTGCCGAAGACCTCGCCTTCGACACCCAGATGCGACAGGTCGCGGCCGGTGAAGAATTCTGCGATGTCCTCATAGGCCGACCAGTTGACCGGCACACCGAGGTCATAGCCATATTTGGCCTTGAAATCGGCCTTGTTCTTCTCGTCGTTGAACCAGTCATACCGGAACCAGTAAAGGTTCGCGAACTGCTGGTCGGGCAACTGATAGAGCTTGCCATCCGGGGCGGTGGTGAACTGCGTCCCGATGAAATCCGGCAGATCGAGCATCGGGTTGGTGACATCAGCCCCCTCGCCCGCCATCCAGTCCGTCAGGTTGCGCACCTGCTGATACCGCCAGTGGGTGCCGATCAGGTCGCTGTCGTTGACATAGCCGTCATAGATGTTCTCGCCCGATTGCATCTGGGTCTGAAGCTTCTCGACAACGTCGCCCTCGCCGATCAGGTCATGCGTGATCTTGATGCCGGTGATGGCGGTGAAGGCCGGCGCGAGCACCTGACTTTCATATTCGTGGGTCGTGATCGTCTCCGAGACAACCTTGATCTCCATGCCCGCGAAGGGCTTGGCGGCGTCGATGAAGAACTGCATCTCGGCTTCCTGATCCGCCCGCGACAGGGCGGAGACGCCGTTGATTTCGGTATCGAGGAAAGCCTTCGCTGCCTCCATATCCGCCCAGACCGGGCCCGCCAGCAGCGCCACGATGGCACTGGCGGCGGTTGTCGCCTTGAGGGGTAGTTTCATGTTTCGTCCTCCCTTGGTTTCGTTGAAAGCGTCTTCTTTCCGGCCCCCCTGATGGTCAGGGCGAACCGGTCTTCCTTGCTAGACCCAGCGGAACACCGCCGCGGCATAGACAAGACAGGCCAGCAGCGCATAGGGCTGCGGGCCGACTTCCAGACCCAGCCAGATCAGGTTGATGAAGGCTGAGCCCAACAGCGTGATGAACAGACGATCACCACGGGTTGTTTCGATGCGGAGGATGCCGACGCGCGGCGTCTCCGGGTATCTGATCGCCAGAACGGTGAAGACGATCAGCAAAAGGGCGATGACGCCGAAGAACAGCGCGGTCGGCATTGTCCAGGCCATCCATGCCATGATCCTGCCCCTCCTATACCCGGCCAAGGGCAAAGCCCTTGGCGATGTAATTGCGGACGAAATAGATGACGAGCGCGCCGGGGATCAGCGTCAGCACGCCAGCAGCGGCAAGAACACCCCAGTCGACACCGGCAGCCCCTTGGGTGCGGGTCATGATCGCGGCGATCGGTTTGGCATCGACGGTGGTCAGAGTCCGGCTCAGCAGCAGTTCCACCCATGAGAACATGAAGCAGAAGAACGCCGCCACACCGATGCCGCTGGCAATCAGCGGCATGAAGATGCGCAGAAAGAACCGGGGGAACGAATAACCGTCGAGATAGGCCGTCTCGTCGATTTCCTTCGGCACGCCGCGCATGAACCCTTCGAGGATCCAGACCGCCAGCGGCACGTTGAACAGGCAATGCGCCAGCGCCACCGCAACATGGGTGTCGAACAACCCGACCGATGAATAGAACTGAAAGAACGGCAGGGCGAACACCGCCGGGGGCGCCATGCGGTTTGTCAGCAGCCAGAAGAACAGGTGCTTGTCGCCCATGAACGTATGGCGGCTGAAGGCATAGGCTGCGGGCAACGCGACGGTGAGCGAGATGACGGTGTTCATCAACACATAGATGAGTGAGTTGATATAGCCGGAATACCAGCTCGGGTCCGACAGGATCTTGGCATAATTCGCCAGCGTCAGATCACGCGGCCATAAAGAGAACGCACCGAGGATCTCAGAATTCGTCTTCAGGCTCATGTTCAGCAGCCAGTAGATCGGCAGCAGCAGGAACAGCAGGTACAGCCCCATCACGATGGCCGATCCGTTGATCCGCAGCCCGCCCCGCTTGCCTGTCATCGCATCGGTCATCAGACACCGTCCCTTTTGTCGAGATTGGTCATGACCGTATAGAACACCCACGAAATCAGCAGGATGACCAGGAAGTACATGATGGAGAACGCCGCCGCCGGGCCAAGATCGAACTGGCCGAGCGCCATTTTCACAAGGTCAATGGACAGGAACGTCGTCGCATTACCCGGCCCGCCGCCCGTCACGACGAAGGGTTCCGTGTAGATCATGAAACTGTCCATGAAACGCAGCAGGATCGCGATCATCAGAACGCCGGTCATCTTCGGCAATTCGATATACCGGAACACCTTCCACCGGCTCGCCTGATCAATCTTCGCCGCCTGATAATAGGCGTCGGGAATGGATTGCAGACCTGCATAGGCCAGCAGCGCCACCAGCGATGTCCAGTGCCAGACATCCATCACGATCACCGTGATCCACGCAGCAAAGAAATCCTGCGTATAGTTGTAGGGGATGCCGAGATGGTCGAGCGTATAGCCCAGAAGCCCGATATCGACCCGCCCGAATATCTGCCAGATCGTGCCGACGACATTCCACGGGATCAGCAGCGGCAGCGACATCAGCACGAGGCATATGGAGGCCCAGACACCCTTCTTGGGCATGTTGAGCGCCACGAAAATGCCGAGCGGCACCTCGATCGCGAGGATGATCGCGGAAAAGCAAAGCTGCCGCCACAGCGCATCCCACATCCGCTGGGAATTCAGCATCTCGGAAAACCATTCGAGGCCAGCCCAAAAGAACACGTTGTTCCCGAACGTGTCCTGCACGGAATAGTTCACCACCGTCATCAGCGGGATGACGGCGGAAAAGGCCACCAGAACCAGCATCGGCAGGACGAGGAACCAGGCCTTCTGATTGACGGTCTTGTTCATGCCGCCGCCTCGCTCAGCGGGGCGACCCGCCAGTCATCGACATAGACATTCACCCCGCCGGGATCGAAGGTGATCCCACGCGCATCCGCTGGAATTGGCGCGCCTTCGTCCACGATGGCGGCGACATCACTCCCGGCCACGTTCAGGCGGACGATCCTGTGGCGACCCACATCCTCGATCTGCGTGATGCGCGCCGGAATGCAGGCACCATCGGCCGACAGGCGCACGAACTCGGGCCGCACCCCGATCTGGACGCGGCCCTCTGCAGGACCAAAGCTGCCGCCCAGCGCAACCTCTGCCCCCGCGATACGTGCCATTGCGCCGGAAACCTCCGCCTCGAACAGGTTCATGCCGGGCGAGCCGATGAAATAGCCGACGAATGTATGCGCCGGCCTCTCGAACAGTTCCTGCGGGGTGCCGATCTGCACCACGCGGCCATCATGCATCACCACAACCTTGTCGGCGAAGGTCAACGCCTCCGTCTGGTCATGGGTGACATAGATCATCGTATGGCCGAATTCGTGATGAAGTGACTTCAACTGCGTGCGCAGTTCCCATTTCATGTGCGGGTCGATCACCGTCAGCGGTTCGTCGAACAGAAGGGCGTTCACGTCCTCGCGGACCATGCCGCGGCCCAGACTGATCTTCTGTTTCGCATCCGCTGTCAGGCCGCGCGCCTTGCGGTTCAGGTCCGCCTCCATGCCGATCATCTTGGCGATCTTGGCGACACGTTCCGCCACATAGGCGGGCTTGGCCCCCCGGTTGCGCAGCGGGAAGGCCAGATTGTCGCGCACCGTCATGGTGTCGTAGACGACCGGAAACTGGAACACCTGCGCGATGTTGCGCGCGGCGGTGGGGGCCTGCGTCACATCATTGCCGTCGAACAAGATGCGCCCCTGCGACGGGTGCAAAAGCCCGGAAATGATGTTCAGCAGCGTGGACTTGCCGCAACCGGACGCGCCCAGCAGCGCATAGGCCTCGCCATCCATCCAGTCGTGGTTCAGTTCCTTCAAGGCAAAATCCGCCTCCGATTTCGGGTTCGGAAGGTAGGAATGCGCCAGATTATCAAGTGTGATCTTCGCCATCACGCCGCCTCCGCAAATCGGGCAGCAGACACGAGTGCACCATCAGCACCAAATATGTACACATGCGCGGGGTCCAGAAACACGTCGATATCCTGCCCGAGCGGCAGAGTGTGGACACCGTGAATCAGACCAACCCAGCGGTCTCCGTGATGCGTCAGATGGACGAAGGTTTCGGATCCGGTCACTTCAGTCACATCAAGCCGCGCGCGAAAGATCATTGCGCCGGGGGCAGCCGCCTTCAGCTTCAGGTGATTGGGGCGGAACCCGGCCATATAGGTTCCGTCGGCATGATGCACCAATTCCTGTGGAACCGGCCCGGACGTGCCGTCGCCGAATGAAAGCAGGCCGCCCGCCTTGGTGATGGCGAGGAAATTCATCGGCGGGTCCGAGAACACGCGCGCCGTGCGCATATCGACCGGGCGGCGATAGACCGAAAGGGTCGGCCCGAACTGCGTCACCCGCCCTTCCCAGAGGGTCGCGGTGTTTCCACCCAGCAGCAACGCCTCCTCCGGCTCCGTCGTTGCGTAGACGAAGATGGAGCCGGACCTTTCGAATATCTTCGGAATCTCGGTGCGCAGTTCTTCGCGCAGCTTGTAGTCGAGATTCGCAAGCGGTTCATCCAGCAGCACAAGCCCGGCATTCTTCACCAGCGCCCGCGCCAGCGCGCATCGCTGCTGTTGACCGCCCGACAGCTCCAGCGGTTTCCGGTCCAGCAGGGGCGTCAGCTTCATCATCTCCGCCGCGTCGCGGACTGAGCGGTCGATCTCCGCCTTCGATTTGCCGACAAGCTTCATCGGCGATGCGATGTTGTCATAGACCGTCATCGACGGATAATTGATGAACTGCTGATAGACCATCGCGACCTTGCGGTCCTGCACCCGCTGGCCCGTCACGTCTTCGCCGTTCCAGAACACCTTGCCGGAACTCGGCGCATCAAGACCTGCCATCAGCCGCATCAGCGTCGTCTTGCCGGACAGTGTCGGCCCAAGCAGGACATTCATCGTGCCCTTCTGCAACTCCATATCCGTAGGGTGGATGTGGGGCTGCCCACCGACAAATTTCGAGACGCCTTTCAGGTGCAATGTCATGCCCGCGTCTCCTGCCTGCGCGTATCGGGAAGACTTGCCCCGTCTGCGTAATCGCCCATCCACGCATCGAGCCGCGCGACCTCCGCCGCGTTCATCCGCAAGCCGAGCTTGTTGCGCCGCCACACGATATCCTCGGCGGTTCGTGCATATTCCTTTTCGATCAGCCAGATCACCTCCCGCTCGGTCAGCGTCGCGCCGAAGTGTTCGCCGAGCGCTGATTCCGACGTTGCCGCGCCAAGAACGGCCCAGCTTTCCGTGCCGTAGGCGCGGATCATCCGGCGGGCCCAGAACGGGTTCAGGAAAGCGTAATCGCCCATCAGGCGGGTGGTCAGCGCCTCCACTTCGGTCACGCCGAAATCGCCACCCGGCAGGGACACACCGGCTGTCCAGCGCCCTGACAAACCGGGAAAGAAGGGCGCGATCTTGTCCATCGCGTCCTCTGCGAGGCGGCGATATGTGGTGATCTTTCCGCCAAAGATGTTCAGGATCGGCGCACCGTCAGTGGCATCCACATTCAGCGTATAATCCCGCGTCGCCGCCGTCGCGCTGCTGGCCCCGTCATCATAAAGCGGGCGAACCCCGGAATAGGTCCAGACGATGTCATCTTCGCTGACCGGCTGCCGAAAGTACTCGTTGGCGAAATTCAGAAGATAGCGCTTTTCCGCTTCAGTACAGACCGGCGGCACATGCGGGTCCTTGTGTTCTTCATCCGTCGTTCCGATCAGGGTGAAATCGGTCTCATAAGGAATGGCGAAGATGATCCGCCCATCCGTCCCCTGAAAGAAATAGCATTTGTCGTGGTCATAAAGACGGCGCGTGACGATATGGCTGCCGCGGACCAGCCTGACGCCTTCGTTCGACCTGACCCGCACCTTCTGGTGAATGATGTCCCCGACCCAGGACCCCCCGGCATTGACCAGCATCCGCGCCTTCATGGTCCGCGTCGCGCCGGTCTGTGTATCCCTGAGGGCGATTTCCCACAGATCGGCGGAACGCTGGGCCGATTCCACCTTGGTGCGCACCATGATCCGCGCGCCACGAACCTGCGCGTCGCGCGCATTCAGGACGACCAGCCGGGAATCCTCGATCCAGCAATCCGAATACTCGAACGCCTTGGCGAAGCGGTCTTGCAGCGGCGCACCCTCAGGGGTTCCGCGCAAGCGCAACGTCTTGGTTCCGGGCAGCAACTTCCTGCCGCTCAGATGATCATAAAGGAACAGTCCGAAACGGATCATCCAGGCCGGTCTGCGCCCCTTCAGCCACGGCATCACGACATTCAGGATGCGCGAGACCGTCGCATCCCCTTCAAACCGCATGTCAGGGCTGATCGGCAGCACAAACCGCATGGGCCAACTGATATGCGGCATCGCGCGCAGCAGCACTTCGCGTTCTTCCAATGCGTGCCGCACCAGATTGATTTCGAGGTATTCGAGATAGCGCAAACCGCCGTGAAAAAGCTTGGTCGAGGCCGATGACGTGCCCGATGCAAGATCGTTCATCTCCGCGAGCGCCACGCTGAGGCCGCGCCCTGCCGCATCGCGCGCCACGCCACACCCGTTGATCCCGCCACCAATGACGAAAAGATCCAGAATCTCCGGGTATGCGGTCGCCTTTGGCAAATGACCCTCCCAAGCCATTCTTCTTTTTCGGTGGAGCCTAGGAGAATCAAACAACCACTGCAAGAAGTGTTTTCCTTTGAATTCGTTTTGGGCCTGATTGCCGAAAAAATCTTCGCTTTAGGCCCACGGACAGGATAATAAGGATGTAATACGAACATTTTGCGCAACCGGGGACGCGCCAGTATGGTTTCGCCGCCCGCACGCCTGGGAGCCGAGTGGAGAGCCTGAGATGTCGCAAACATTCCGCCGTCCGGAAATCCTCGAAACCGCACGCCGACAGGGGAAGGTTACGGTCGAGGGGCTCGCCGAACAGTTCGGTGTCACGCTCCAGACGATCCGGCGCGATCTGACGGACCTCGCCGACGAGGGCAAACTGGAGCGTGTGCATGGTGGGGCCATCCTGCCATCCGGCACGACCAACATTCATTATGAGGAACGGCGCATCCTCAATCAGGACGCGAAGGCAGACATTGCCCGCGTATGTGCGGCGCTGATCCCCGAAGGCAGTTCCGTCTTCCTGAACATCGGCACGAGCACCGAGGCGGTCGCGCGGGAATTGCTGCACCACCGGGACCTGATGATCGTCACCAACAACATGAACGTCGCGAACATCCTTGCCGCCAACCGGGACTGTCAGGTGATGCTGACCGGCGGCACGCTCCGCCGTCAGGACGCCGGGCTGATCGGAACACTTGCGACGGCGACGATCCGCCAGTTCAAGTTCGACATTGCCGTGATCGGTTGCTCCGCGATGGACAATGACGGTGACCTGCTCGATTTCGATATTCAGGAGGTTGGCGTCAGCCAGACCATCATCACCCAGTCAAGGAAGTGCTTCCTCGTCGCGGACCATTCCAAGTTCAAGCGCAGCGCCCCGGCTCGCATTGCCTCGCTCGCCGAGATCGACACCTTCTTCACCGATCGCCCCCTGTCGGCCAGCCTCGCGGCAGCATGTCAAAGGTGGCGCACCCAAGTGATCGTCGCTGACCAGCCGATCCTTTCGTAACCTGACAGCAAGGCAGCTTGACGGCCCTTGAGGCAATCGCCGGATTTCATACCTAAAGAACAAGGCCGCAAGCGCGCCTAGCGGGCAAAAAGACGGTGCGCATAACGGTCTTCAGGCAGACCCACCGCACCCGGCTCCGCGATGAAAAGGCCACCGGAGAGGGGCACAGCCGCGACCTGCGCATCGGTCATCCCCTCGCGCGCGGTGGTGATGTAGAGCCGGTCGAGCTTTGGCCCGCCGAAACAGGCAAGCGTGACCTGCGGCACCGGCAGGTCGATCCTTGTCCCTTCGGTACCGTCCGGCATGATCTGCTGAACCCGCGCGCCGTGAAACCGCGCATTCCACAGCGCGCCATCGGCATCGACGCAGGTCCCGTCGGGAAAACCGGCCTTTCCGTCAACCACGAAGAACGCCTGCTCAGGCCCCAATGCGCCGGTTTCGGGATCATAGGGAAAGCGCAGGATCGTCTTGGTCGGGGTGTCCGCGAAATACATCCAGCGGCCATCGGGCGAAAAGCAGATCGAATTGGAACAGCCGATAGCGCCGCGAAGCGTTTGCACCGTGCCATCGAATCGGGTCAGCGACGAAGTTGGCTGCAAGCCGTCCTCGTTGATCCCGCCCACAACGAACCGCCCCTGACGATCACAGCGCCCGTCATTGTAGCGCGTGCGCGGCTGATCCGGCTCGAAATCGGTCAGGCGTTCAAGGCGGTCCGCCTCCAGATCCCAGCGAAAGAGCCCGCTCTCGAAGGCCGCGAGCAGGTTGTCATCCGGATCAAAGGCGAAACTGCCGAGGCGTTCCATCGTCGTGATCCGGGCGATATCGCCGCCCTCCGCATCGCAGGACCAGAGGGTGCGGCCATGAATGTCGGTCCACCACAACCGTTGCTGGCGGATGTTCCACTGCACCCCTTCACCAAGGATGCAGCCGCAATCAATCAACAGATCAGCCTGCATGTGCGGCCCCCGGTTTCTTGCCGAGGATGATCATGCTGAGAATGTCGTCATCGGTCACGTCCTCCACCCGTTCTGTCCCGACCAGTTGGCCGTTCTTCATCACCGACACGCGGTCGCAGAGCGCCATCACATCGTGGATGTCATGGCTGATGAGAAAGATGCCGAGGCCCTGCTTCTTCAACTCTTGAATCAGCTCCGCGACCATCCGCGTTTCCTGCGGGCCGAGCGCCGCCGTCGGTTCATCCATGATGAGGATTTTCGCATTGAAATAGACGGCGCGGGCGATGGCAACCGACTGCCGCTGCCCGCCTGACAGCGCCTTCACCGGATCCTTGAATTTCTGAAAATTCGGGTTGAGACGCCCCATGATCCGACGGGTTTCCGCCTCCATCGCGTCATCATCGACGAAGCCGAGCCCGGTGCTCAGCTCCCGCCCAAGAAAGAGGTTGGAGGCGGCGTCGAGGTTATCGGCCAGCGCGAGTGTTTGATAGATCGTCTCGATGTTCAGGGCGCGGGCGTCGCGGGGATTGTTGATCTCCACCGGCTTTCCGTTGATCCGGATTTCCCCGCTGTCCTTTGGATAGGCACCGGAGAGAACCTTGATGAGCGTCGACTTGCCAGCGCCATTGTGCCCCAGAAGCCCGACGACTTCGCCGGGATAAAGGTCCACCGACACATGGTCGACAGCCTTCACCCCCCCGAAGGAGATGGAAATATCGCGCATCTCTACCAGCGGTGTCATCGCGAACCTCCCGTGCGGCGGCGATAGATGATGTCGATCAGGACCGCCGCAACCAGCACGGCGCCGACAACAATGTTCTGAAGCGGCGCATCGACGCCGACCATCGCCATGCCCGATTGCAGCGACTGCATGACCAGCGCGCCGAGGATTGCGCCATAGATCGTGCCGACGCCGCCCGCCAGCGCGGTGCCGCCGATCACGGCAGCAGCAATGACGCGCAATTCGTCCAGCGTGCCGATGTCGTTAGAATGGTTCGAAAGGCGCGCAGAGGCGATGACGGCGGAAAGCGCGCAAAGCGCCCCCATCAACGCGAAAATCTTGACGGTCAAAAGGCGTGTGTTGATCCCCGACAGATCCGCCGCATCCGGGTTACCGCCAGTTGCAAAGATATAGCGGCCAAACTTTGTGCGCCGCGCGATGATGGTCATGCCGATGGCGACCGTAATCAGGACGAGGACAGAGACCGGCAGGCCATAAGCCTCCTGATACCCGTCTGGCATCACCTCGCCGCGCGCCTCGAACAGACGTTCAAGCCGTGCGGTCGGTATGTCATAGGCGTTCAGCGTCGCAACGAACCCGAGGATCGCACTTGCCGCGATGGCGATCAGCACCGCCTCCGCCCAAACGGGCTTTACTGCGAAACCATGTTTGATCTTGCGACGCCGCCCGCGCCAGATCGCATAGGCGGCGAAGGCCGCCGCGAGGATGCCAAGCGCCCATGACGCCTCGATCCCGAGCGTGCCGTTGGTGCCGCCGAATATCTTGAAGGTCGGGTCAAGCGGCCCGATTGTCTGCCCATCCGTCAGATACCAGCCGACATTTCGCCAGATCAGCAGGCCGCCGAGGGTGACGATGAAGGCGGGGATGGTCAGATATCCGACAAGCCAGCCCTGAAATGCCCCGATCAGCGCCCCGACGAGGATGCCGGACAGAACCGCAATGATCCAGATCAGCGGATGGCCGAGGTCCATGCCCAGATAATTCGGCAGAATATGGGTCTGGATCATCGCCATCGAGGCGGAGCATGTGGCCAGCAACGCGCCGACGCTCAGGTCGATATGACGGCAGACGATCACGAAGACCATTCCGGTTGCCATGATCGCGACGGAAACGGTCTGAATCGTCAGGTTGAAGATGTTGCGGGGGGTCAGGAACCGCCCATCAGTCATCAAGTCAAACGCGAGACAGAGGATGATGAAGGCCCCGATCATGCCGAGCAGGCGCGTATCAAGCTCCAGCGTCTCGACAAGGCTCTTCTTGCGTGCGGGCACGGCCCCGCCAGTGGCAGCGTCGGTCATGACAGGCTCGCTTTCAATAGGGCGGGCATCCCGGCAAAGCCGGAATGCCCTGACGAAGGATCAGTTGCAGGGCGCGGGACCGGCGGTCACACCCTGGCAAAGCTTGTCCTTTTCGATCCATCCACCGTCGACGACGACACTGAGGTTGTCCTTGGTGATCGGATCAGGCGCGAGGAAGATCGCCGTCAGTTCGGTGCCAGCAGGGGAGGTCCATGTCTGCGCACCCGGAACGTCGGCCATCGTAGCACCGCCAGCCAGTGCGACCGCGATTTCACCAGCAGCCTTGCCAAGCGCCCGCGCATCCTTCCAGACGGAGACGGTCTGGGTGCCAAGGGCGACGCGGTTCAGTGCGGCATGGTCGCCATCCTGACCCGAAACCGGAATGCCCTGCATCCCCTGCGCGGTAAGTGCGGCGACGACGCCGCCCGCAGTGCCGTCATTGGAGGCGACGACAGCGTCCACGCCGTTGTCCTGCGCGGTCAGGATCTGTTCCATGTTGCGCTGTGCATTGGCGGGCAGCCAGCCGTCGGTATAGGCCTCGGCGACGATCTCGATGTCGCCTGCATCAATCGCAGCTTGCAACACTTCCTGCTGACCGCCACGGAGGAAATCCGCGTTCGGATCGGTGGGCGAGCCCTTGATCATCACATAGCGGCCCTTCGGGACCGCCGCGAAAACGGCGCGGGCCTGCATCCGGCCCACCTCGACATTGTCGAATGTCAGGTAGAAGGCGCGCGGGTCCTCGATCAGGCGGTCATAGCCGACGACCGGGATGCCTTCATCGGCGGCAGCATTGATCGCCGGGCCAATGGCCTGCGCGTCCTGCGCGAGGATGATGAGCGCGGTCGCGCCCTGCGCGATCAGGCTTTCGACATCCGAAAGCTGCTTGGCGGAGGAGGATTGCGCATCGGCGGACAGATAGGTCGCGCCCGCAGCCTCCAACGCCGCCTTGATCGCGGCTTCATCGGTTTTCCAGCGCTCTTCCTGAAAATTCGACCAGCTGACACCAACGACCGGCGCATGACCGGCGGCCATTGCAGCCCCTGCCGCACCGATGGACACGGCGGCAGCGGCGAAGAGATTGAGGATCTTCATTGCAGTCTCCCTTGATTTGACCGCTCCGGCATAGGCCAGACACGGTTCATTGCTTATCGCGCCGACTCTCGCGGCTTGGGGCGATTATTCCCTTTTTAATTTGGAAGTCCAATTTAATTTGACGCCATCATGCCGAATTGATAGCGATCTGGATGAAAGGCAGGCAAAATGCGTCACGATCGCTGCCATATTCGCGCTAAAGGCGAGTATTTTATTTGCACTGCACAATAAATTGGAGAGATGCCGATGAACCTTACGGCCCCGATCGCCAGATATAACGACCTGACCGGTCGTGTCGTCTTCATTTCCGGGGGCGCGACCGGCATCGGGCGTGATCTGGTCACGTCTTTTGCACTGCAAGCGGCGCAGGTGGTTTTCGTCGATATCGACGGCGCATCGGGCGCGGCACTTGCCGCAACGCTGGGCGATCATGTCCGCTTCATCGAATGCGACGTGACGGATGATGATGCCCTCGTCACGGCGATGGATGTGGCGGAATCGCTCGGCGGTCTCGACATTCTCGTGAACAATGCCGCGAACGATACCCGCGTGTCGGTCGCCGATACCGATGCTGCCCGATGGGATGCGGCGGTCAACGTGAACCTTCGCCACCAGTTCTTTGCCGCGCGCCATTCCGCCGCGCTGATGACACCGCGCGGGCGCGGCTCCATCATAAATTTCGGCTCCGTCGCGCCGGAAATCATGGTGGAAAACCTGACCGCCTATTCGACCTGCAAGGCCGCCGTAAGGGGGCTGACCCGTTCGCTCGCCCGCGATCTCGGCCCCTTTGGCATCCGGGTGAACTCGATCCTGCCGGGGTGCATCATGACGGAACGCCAGCGCGCGCTCTGGTTCAAGACCCAGGCGGATATCGACGCGGCGATTGCGGGCCAATGCCTGAAACGCGAACTTGGCGGCAGCGATGTCGCAGAAATGGCGCTGTTCCTCGCGTCTGACGTCTCAGCGGCCTGCACGGCGCAGGACTTCATCGTCGATGGCGGCCTCATGTGAAGGGCGAGGCGAAAACCGATGATGTCGGTGCGCTCCGCGCCCGGAACATCGCGCGTGTCCTGTCGGAAATCCGGCGGCAGACCGACGTCGCGCGCGTCGATCTTGCCCGCGCGCTGGACCTCAGCCCGGCGACCGTCACGGCAGTCGTCGCCTCGCTGTTGCAGGACGGTCTGGTGGAGGAGACGCACAGCACCACCAATGCGGGCCGGGGTCGGCCAAGGGTGCAGCTTTCCCTCGCCCCGAACGCCCGGCATGTTGCGGGCGCAAAGCTGAATGCGGGGTCCCTGACCGTCGCGATCCTGAACTTCCGGGGTGAAGTGATCGGCGATGCCCAGTCCCGCTTTCCCGGCTCCACCATCGACGCCGAAGCGATGGTGCGCGGGCTGGTCGAAACGCTCGACATGGCGCTGCGGAATGCCGGGATGGATATGACCGCCCTGTCCGCCTTTGGCCTCGGCCTCCCCGGATTCGTCGATGCAGAAACCGGCCAATGCCACTGGAGCCCGGTCATGACCGGCGGCGCGATCAACATCCGGGCGCTGATCCGGCAGCATATCGCCTGCCCCGTGTTCGTGGACAATGACGCGAACCTCGCGGCACTGGCGGAACTGTGGTTCGGGCATGGGCGCAGCGAGATCAATTTTCTGGTGGTGACCGTCGAACATGGCGTCGGCCTCGGCATCGTCATCGACGGACAGCTTTATCGCGGGGCGCGCGGCCTCGGTGCGGAATTCGGCCATATCAAGGTGCAGATCGACGGCGCGCTCTGCCGCTGCGGGCAGCGCGGCTGCCTCGAAGCCTATGTCGCCGATTTTGCGCTGGCGCGGGAGGCGCGCGCCGCGCTCGGCCACGCGGACGATGGCACCATAACGGCCGCGGTGCTGACCGAACTGGCCGCGAAAGCCCGAAACGGGCACGCGATGTCAGCCTCGATCTATACACGGGCAGGCAGGATGCTGGGCCTCGGCCTCGCCAATCTGGTCAACATCTTCGATCCGGCCCTGATCGTCCTGTCAGGCGAGCGGATGCAGAATTACGATCTGGTCGCCGCCGAGGTGGAGGCGGTGATGAATGCCAACTGCCTTGTCTCGGATCGCCCACGCGCACGCTTGCTGGTGCATCGCTGGGGCGACAGCCTCTGGGCACGCGGCGCGGGGGCGCTGGCACTCGACGGATTGCTCCGCCAATCCGCTTGAGGGTCGCCGATGTTCCGGTGCCGGAGATTCCGGATGGCGATCTTCGCGCAAGGCCAGCCAGGGGAACCCTTCCGCCGTCGAGGCAACGATGCTTCGGCACGGAAGTTACCGTTCAACATCGCGAACCTTGTGGCACCGGTGGCCGGGTGAAGATGATTGTGAAAGTGGTGCCCGGGGGCGGCATAACCTGTTGTTTTTATTACAATAAGTTACGAGGCGGTGGGACTTTTTTCTTTCACCATGTTTATTGGATTTTTTCGGATTTGTGTCCCACTTTTTCGAAGGGGATTAGGGCCGGAAAAAACAGATCGAGCCAGCGCCGCATCGCCCCAGCGCCTGGACATGCCAGCGGCGATCTTTACCAATGGTTTGAGTAGACAAGAACGATTTGGACGAGTGTGACTGACCCGCGCCTCACCTGCCCGATCTGCATGCACCGTGAGGCCGGATTGATCCCGGCCCCTCGGCATGTTCCCGCGTGGGATGATCTGACCGGCCCGGAACAGATGGCGATGTTGGCCGAAGTGGGCGCCGCACTCGGTCGTGGCACGGCTGGTTTCGCTGCCTCATCCGATCACGACCATTTCCACCTACGGGAAGCCAGTGGCACACGTCTGACAACCGGTGGCCGCGATCCGCTCCTGCCGTTGCTCGCCGAACGGCTGGACAATGCGCAGTCTGTCGACCTGGCAATTGCCTTCGCCATGGACAGCGGCGTGGCCCTACTTGAGCCCTGGTTCCGGGAGCTGATGGCGCGCGGCGGACGGCTCAGGATCGTGGTGGGCGATTATCTCGACACGACCGACCCGACCGCCTTGGCGCGCCTGCTAGACCTGGAAGGCGCGGAGCTCTTCGTGTTCGAAACCGGCGGCCTCAGTTTTCACCCGAAGGCCTGGCTGTTCCGCGCTGCCGATGCACGCGGGGCGGCGATTGTCGGTAGCTCGAACCTTTCCCAATCGGCGCTGACCGACGGTGTAGAATGGAACTTGCATTCTGAGGATGCAGCGGACAGCGTGGCCGCTGCGTTCGATGACCTGCTGGTACGCCCTGAGGTCAAGCCGCTGACCGCCGCCTGGATAGATGCCTACGCGAAACGCCGCAGGGCGAGGCCAATGCCCGAGTTCACTGCACGCGTCGTCGCCGAGGAAGGCCCGCCACCCGAGCCGCACACGATCCAGCAGGAGGCACTGGCAGCGCTGGCGCAGAGCCGATCGAACGGCCACCGCGCCGGGCTGGTCGTGCTGGCCACCGGCCTTGGCAAGACCTGGCTGGCTGCTTTTGACACGATCCATGCCAAAGCGGGCCGCATCCTCTTCGTCGCCCATCGCGACGAAATCCTGACCCAAGCGATGGCAGCCTTTCGCAAGGTCCGCCCAGAGGCCAAGCTTGGCCGCTACACGGGCACCGAGAAAGAAGCGGACGCGGAAATCCTTTTCGCCTCGGTCCAGACACTGGGCCGCATCGGTCACTTGCGCCAGTTCGACCGAGACCATTTCGACTACATCGTGGTCGATGAATTCCACCACGCCGCCGCCCGCACCTATCAGAAGCTGATCGAGCATTTCACACCCGGTTTTCTGTTGGGCCTGACCGCGACGCCCGACCGGACCGATGGCGCGGACCTCCTCGGCCTGTGTGGTGAAAACCTCGTCTACGAATGTGACCTGTTCCGCGGGATCGACGCGGGACACCTGTCGCCTTTTCACTATTTCGGCGTGCCGGATGACGTGGATTACGCACAGATCCCCTGGCGCTCCGGCCAGTTCGATCCGACCGCGCTAGACGCAGCCCTGGCCACCGAGGCGCGGGCGCTGAACGCGCTGGACCAATACCGCAAACGCGCAAGCGGCCCCGCGATCGGCTTTTGCTGTTCCATGCGTCACGCCGATTACATGGCGGAGTATTTCCGCGCCGCCGGGCTAAAGGCTGTCGCCGTCCATTCGGGCCAAAGCTCCGCACCTCGAGCAAGTTCCCTGGCAGCGCTTGGTCGCGGCGAGATCGACATCCTCTTCGCGGTCGACATGTTCAACGAAGGCGTGGACGTGCCAGAGATAGGCACTGTTCTGATGCTGCGCCCGACCGAAAGCGCGATCATCTGGCTGCAGCAGCTTGGTCGTGGCTTGCGCCGCGTCGAAGGCAAGGTGCTTCAGGTGATCGACTATATCGGCAACCACCGCAACTTCCTGACCAAGGTCGCGACCCTTTTGCAGGCGGGCGCAGGTGATCGCTCGATCTCGACCAAACTAGAGGCGCTTCAGGCCGGCGAATTTCAGATGCCCCAAGGCTGCGAGATCACCTATGAGCTCGAGGTCATCGACATCCTGCGCAACCTCCTCCGCCCGAAAGAAGGCGCGACGGAGCTCGAAGCCTTCTATCTCGACTTCCGGGACCGGAACAGCATCCGGCCCACGGCCGTCGAAGTCTTCCGCAACGGCTTCGATCCTCGCTCTTCCGGCCACGGCGGCTGGTTCGACTTCGTCCGGGACATGGGCGACCCACTGCCCGAACGTGCTTTTGCCACCCACGGCCGCTTGCTGCGCGAGTTGGAACGGCCCAGGGGTCTGTCCCGCGCCGCCCTAACCGGATTGCGCGACGTCGTAGCCGGGCGGCAACCGAGCGATGGCGCGTCAGAGCTCGCCTTCAACCCGCACCTAGCTCAGGGCAGCGACGGCCTTCGACTGGCGCGACCTGACACGTCGGGCCAGTTGGAACCGCTCGTGCGCGAGTTGGTCGAATGGCGCCTGGCGGAAACGCCCATCGTCCGCGAGGCCGCCGAGGCATCCGCGACCTTTGTCGGCAAGCCACAGGCTCTGGAGCTTTGGAATCGCTACTACGTGCCTGACATTGCTGCATTCTTTGGCGAAGAGTATCAACAGAACCTCTGGCGCACCGGGATGAAGGCACTGCCCGAAAAGAAGATCATGATCCTGCTTGCCAATGTCTCGACCCAGGACCTGACCTACGAAAACGCATTCCTCAGTCCGTCACGCCTGAAATGGTTCAGCCAGAACCAGACGCGCCAGGACAGCAAGCATGGCCGGATTATCAGCGGCGAGGAAGGCCACGAAGTGCACCTGTTCATCCGCCGCGGGAACAAGGTGAACGGCAAGGTCAATCCATTCATCTACTGCGGGCAACCCAGGTTCGCCGGGTGGAAGGGTGAGAAGCCAATTGAAGTACAGTGGGAATTAGCTTCGCCAGCACCGCGCGAGCTTTGGGCGGAGCTCGGAATTCCAAATCAAGACTGATAGCTTGGACAAAACCGATTTAACGTTGCCCCTGGGGGCATAGGAAGACAACGGCACATGGGAACCAGGGAGCGGCAAGGACTGATTTCACGCTTTTTCTCTCGCGGAAGCGACTCTGATCGAGATGAGCGCACGACCGAAATGCCCCCTGCGTCTCATCATGGGGCCTGGGGCGACAATGCAACGCGCCCGGTGAGTGACCTAATCAAAACTGTTCTAAGGCAACCGAGTTGTTTGATTGTCACAGGTTATCAGGACTTCCTGTCTTCTCTGACCATCTTGCTCGAAACAATCGAAAACCTTGGCGAACGCACAGAGGGCAGTATTCGCATTGCCTTTGGTTCCAACGCCGAAACACGACAGGTTTTAGGTGGCAGTAGCCGATCAGTAGCAGATGAAGCGCGCCAGCATTTCCTTGGCGCAAGGGGCTTTTCTGTTGTTGATCTAGCCGACTTGCGGGCAGTTCTTGCAATGGACGCAATCGAGCGCGGGATTATCAAATTCCGTATTTTCGATCCTGATCTGGCAGAAGAAAAACTAGGGCGCCGTCCACCAATTCTTCATGCGAAGCTTTTTGTAGGTGGGGACAAGGCACTTTCGGGAAGTGCCAATTTCTCGATCAACGGTTTGCGCCGCAATCTGGAATTCATGGACGACGCCGATGCCTGGCCCGAACTTGCGACTGCGCGTTGCGCGGCTGCTGAGCAGTATTGGGACATGGGGCGCGATTGGACTGAGACAGCGCTGGAAATCCTGCGAGCGCTGATCCGCCTTGTCTCACCCGAAGAAGCTGTAGCTAGGACAGTTAACGAAGCCACGACCTTTACGCCTTGGCGTGTGGCGGGCGAAACCAGCGCCGGACGTCCACCTCAACCCTTCCAGGCCGATCTTGTCTATGAGGCTGCAGGCACGGTCTATGAGCACGGCTTTGCCTTTGTCGAGGCGCCAACTGGTGCCGGGAAAACCGACATCGGAAAACACCTGGCGACGGTTCTACCGGTCAGTCATGGGCAGACTGTCTTTTCCTGGGGAGAGCGCGCCGATCAACAACGGCTTGGCTCACTCGCCCTGATACCTGCCAGTGTTCTAAAGAACTGGACAACAAACGCGCCTGCAAACTTCAAACCCATCAAGCACAGTCACCTGTCGCGGCGAGGCAAGGAGGAGACTGCAGAACTCGAAGAAATCAATCGGGCGGTCCGTTCGTCCGCATCAATGATCGTTGATGAAAGCCACCGACTGAGCTCCAGATATCTCGCTCCGTCCGCGCGTTCGCTTGTCTTCGAACGCAGTCCGGCGATCTGGACATCCTGTTTGTCGGCCACGCTAATGGGAAACCAAGGCCTGGACGGCTTGCTTGCATTCCATGAGAAGCGCGCCTCGATCTATGTGCCTCCGCCCATCACGGAGCAGATCAACCAACACATGGCCAAGGTTCGAAAGCGAGGCGAACTCGTGCGCCACCTCGACCACATGAACCGCCGGATCGAAGATCAAAGCGTGCAGGGCGACCTGTTCGACAGCGCGGAAGCACTACAGGTCGAAGTCAACAAAGTCGAACGCCAGCTAGAGACCGGCGGGCTGCAAATCAGTGCGCTTCAGGAAGGATTGGCCGACGCCCTGGCGCCATACGTCGTGCGGCGCCAACGGGATTGCATTGGGGAGAGTGCGGATCGAAAGTCCGGCGCTTTCGTTTACCCAACGATCCGAAGCCACCGAGAGGATACGGCGCTGAGTGATCAGCAGCGCCAAATTATTGAGCGGATCAAGGCATTGGCGGAGTGCATCACGACTGGGGTCACCCTTGTGTCTGCTGATCCCCAACGCGCCGCCCACACAGAAATCAAATTCCACGACAAATCGCGCATTCACATCCGGAACTTCCTCGCTTTGCTGCGCGCGTCGATAACCTTTGCACGCGAAGAATGGGCCCGTGAGCGTGACAGCGAAGCCGATCAGCGAGGGCGTGCATCAATTGGAGAAAACCTAAGACGCGCCGAGAAACAGAACGCCCGCGGCATTGCCATTCCGAATGGAGCATTGCCAGAGGAAGTCGATGCCGAAGTTGAGGAAAGCGAAACTCCGATTTGCGACCGGATCAGTAAGCTTCTGAGTCATCCCAGCCTCGACAGCATTGATGAAGCCCGGGCCGGCGTCATGCGAGACATCCTGCGAAAGCATGGCCATGCCATCTTCCTTGCTGAGCGGGTCGGCGTGCTCGAGGTCTATGCCAGGCTTCTTGCTGGGCATCGCGGAAGAGGACCCGAGGTCTTCGTGGTCGCACCTGGTGCACGGATCAAGACCGGTAAGAAGTTGCATCACATCAGATCCGGAGCAGATGCGCAGGAGTATTTCGGCATCGATGGGAAACATGTCGACCCGCTAAAGCCACGGGCCATGTTCCTCACATTCCAGATGGCGGAAGGGATCAACCTCCAAATCGCCTCTGCGCTTGGGATCATTGGCGTCACGTCCGACGTCAAGAGCCTCATTCAGGGGTTGGGCCGGATCGACCGGATCGACAGTCCCAATTCCCGCATCCACTACTACACCTTCGACCTTCCCGGGCTGGTTCTGTCATCAGATCACAAGGCGCGCGCTCGCGTCGCTAGCATCGCTCTCCTGTCAGGTGTTGGCGCCGAAGACCTACCATTAGAGTTGGTTGAGTTTTCTGCGGGTGATCTGACTGATCTTGTTCTCGAACAGGTCAAGAAACCACGCATCCTCCGCCCCAATAACTACTTCGATCAGCTTGAAGCTCTTCGGCGTGTGTTGCCGGCCGACGTCCTGGACCGGGTCCAGAACGCAAACCCTCGTGGTCTCTGGGGCGCCGAACTTTGCCTACTGGCCTCGGTTGAGCCAGTCACCATCCTCCTCTTGGGCGGTCGCACAGGTAGCCCTCAAGACCCTACCGTCCTACCGCCTCGCTTGATTGCCGTGCGAGATGTCGATGGGCGCGCAGAGATCATTGGCGACCAGGTTGAGGCAGCTAGGCTCCTTTCCGCCGCCTATGCCGAAACGCGTCGCCTAGGCATGCAAAGTCACCGCCCAGAACTGAACGCGATATCCGCCACGTTTAGCCGGCTCGGCAGCACCCTTGCGCATCTGACCCACTGGGATGTTCGGCCAGCTCGAACCGTTTCACTTCTTGCGTCCCTCGAAAGTTTTCTATCTGGACGCGACACCGGTGACGCTGGTGCAGCGCTCTTTGGTTCCTTAACCCTGCCGACCCTGGAAAAGCTGGCAGAAGCCTGGGCACACGAACTCGATGTCTTCTGGATCGAGGCGAAGGAGACGGTTAGTCAAAGGAGTGCGTCTGGAGGTGAAATCCCCGACTATCTAGGCTCAGGACTCATAACCAGAATATGACGGTTGCCGCGATGCAGATCGCGC
>CAYGRU010000016.1:0-69679 GCA_964352385.1 uncultured Candidatus Planktophila sp. | reverse complement strand
GTTCACGCTGGACGCGGCGGCATTGCTGGCAATTGCGGCGGGGCGGGCGGTTTCGGTCACTGGAACTTGACGCCGTTCAGCAGCGCGGTTTCCTTCAGATAAGCGAGGCTGATCGCATCATCCGAATAGATCACGATGGCCTCGTCATAAGCCGAGCGAACCTCGTCCGTCTGGCCGAGCACGCCGTAGGACCGCATCAGCTTGCCCCATTCGTTGACATCGGCGGCGCGGCCATCTGTCCGCAGCCGGTCATGCAGCTGCGCAACCATGCCCCGGATCATTTCCTGCCGGTCGGAGGCAGGCATGTCGGCAGCATTGGCGATGTCTTCCTGCGTCGGCCCGCGATCCGCAGCGGGTGGCTGGACAGGTGCGGTTGCGGTGCGGGGGGCACCTTCGACAGCGGCTTCCAGCATCGCGAGGGCGGAGGCATCCGCAGCGAAGGCTGCGCGCGCTTCGGCATAGGCGGCGCTCGCGTTATCCTGCTGGCCGAGCACGGCGTAGGAGGAGATCAGGCGCAGCCAGTCCTCCGGCCCGCCGCCCTCGGTGTTCAACCGGTCACGAAGCCGCGCGACCATGCCCTCGATCATCGCATTCCGGTCCTCCGGTGCCATATCCTGGGCGGCCTCCATCTCCTCCGGCGTCGGGCCGGGGGCGGGGGGTGCCAGGTTCGGAAGGGTGAAGTTCGCGGCGGGTGGCGCGGCGGGCGGCGCGCCCAGCGGATCACCGTTCAACAGTGCAGCTTGCGAAGCGGGATCGCCTGCGAAGGCTTCGCGCGCGGCCTGCATTGCCTCCTGCGCCTTGCCCTGCTGGCCGAGCACGGAATAGCTGCGGATCAGGCGCTGCCATTCCTCGACGCTGCCGCCCTGCTCTGCCAGCCGGTCCGCGAGGCGTTGCACCATGTCGGCGACCATTGCATCCCGATCCTCGGGCGGGATGCTGCCTGCGGCTTCCATTTCTTCGCGGGTTGGTCCGGCGAGGCCGGCACGGTCGCGGGGGCCGAGGCCAAGCTGCGCCATTTCCTGCCGGATCGGGGCGACCCAAGGCGCGTTCGGGTCGGATTCCTCGATCAGCTTGACCCAGATCGCCTCCGCCAGTTCCGGCTCACCCTGCTGGGTGTGCAGGCGGCCCAGATAATAGCGTGCGGACGGATTGGTCGGCTCGCGCTTCAACACCTGAAGGATCGCGGCCTCTGCCTCGGGCGAGATATAACCACCGGCGGCGAGGATCATACCCTCGGCATAACCGGCAAAGATGTCGGGGTCGGTCTTGCCCTTGCGCAGCGCGATCAGCTTTTCGAATTGCGGCCATGCTTCGGCAAACCGGCCAAGGTTCATCAATGAGCGGGCATAGAGGAACAGCCCCTGTTCATCGTTCGGTGCCTCGGCAAGCCGCGCTTCAAGCTGGACCACAAGCTGTTCGAATTCTTTCGCGTCCTCGCCTGTCGCGGGGGGCAGGGCGCGGCCCGCCATCATCTTTTCCGCCTCCGCCTGATTGGGGCGCTGGGCCTCGCCCCGGCTGGCGAAGGGCATGTCTTCGGCACCGGGTGCGCCGATGTCGGCATAAAGCAGCGCGGCGGACACAGGCGCGGCGACGATCAGAAAGGCGGCCAGCGCGCGCGACAAGGCGGGCGGCGCAGATCGTGCACCGGCTCCGGCATGGCTTTCGCTGTCGGCGGCGAGCAGGCGACGCGAAATCTCCAGCCGCGTCGTTTCCGCATCCTCCGGCGTGACGACGCCGCGCGCGACATCCTTGTCGATTTCCTTCAACTGATCGCGGAACACCTGCGCGTCATGGGCGGCGCGTGGCGCGGTCTGTTCGCTTGCACGCAGCAGCGGCCGGATGATGATCCCTGCGACGCAGATCGCGGCGACGATGGCGATGATCCAGAAGGTCAAATGACGGCTCCCCAAATGTTGCACCGCATAGGTAGACGTGCCCGCCGGTCGCTGCAACGCGGCGATGCGGCGCGCGCGCCCGCGATGTGTTCAAAGTTGCGTCAGGCCCGCCAGCGCAGCAGGTGCCGTTCGGCCAGACCGATCGCCGCACTGGTGACAACGCCGAGCACGGACAGGATCACCACACCGGCAAAGAGCCGTTCGAGATCGTAAAGCGAGCCAGCCTCCAGAATATAGGCGCCGATGCCATAGCGCGCGCCTAGCATTTCAGCCGCGACCAGCAGGATGATGCCGATGGCGATGCTGATCCGCATACCTGACAGGATGCCCGGCAGCGCCCCCGGGAGGACGATCTTGCGCACGATGGAGGACCAGCGCATCCCGAAGCTTTGCCCCATTCGGATCAGGGTGCGGTCAACATTATCGACCGCGCCATAGGTGGCGACCACCATCGGGGTGAATGTGCCGAGCGCGATCAGCGCATATTTCGACCCCTCGCCGATGCCGAACCAGATGACGAACAGTGGCAGCAACGCGATCTTAGGGATCGGGAACAGCGCGGCCACCAGCGGGATCAGCCCGGCGCGGATATGGCTGAAAAGGCCGATCATGGTGCCGATCCCGATCCCGACCGTAATGCCGAGCGCCGACCCGACGGCCAGCCGTGCCAGTGACGGCAACAGATGCTGCCACAACAGCCCCGTGGTCCACAGATCGACGAATGTGCCGAACACATCCGAAGGGCGCGGCAGAGTCAGGTTGGAGATGACACCGGTTCGCGTGCCCCATTCGACCAGCAGGATCAGGATGACGAACACGATCAGCCCCGCCCCCCGCACCCGGCGCGGGCGAAAGCCGCCACCGCGAAAGGCGACCGGTCTTGCCTTTGGTTCAGCCATGCACAAGCTCCTGATCCGCCGCCATCGCCTCGTCGCGCATCAGGTCCCAGAGGCGTTTCTGATGCGCCTCAAGTTCCGCATCGCCAAAGCCACGGTCAGACAGCGGGCGGTCGATCTCGACGATTTCGCGGATGGTGCCGGGGCGGCGCGACAGCACGACGATGCGATGACCGAGCCGGACGGCCTCCGCCAGATTGTGGGTCACATAAACGGCGGTGAAGGGCTGGCGCGACCAGAGCGCGACCAGATCATCCATCAGCAATTCGCGGGTCTGGGAATCGAGCGCCGATAACGGCTCGTCCATCAGCATCACCGCCGGGTTCACGGCCATCGCGCGGGCGATGGCGACGCGTTGCTTCATGCCGCCGGAAAGCTGTCTGGGCAGGGCCTTGCGAAAATCCGACAGCTTGGTTCGCGCCAGAACGTCGTCGATGATCGCCTTTGTTTCGGCGCGGGCGATCCCGTGATCCTCCAGCACCAGCGAGATATTCCCCTCCACCGTCCGCCAAGGAAGCAGTGCAAAATCCTGAAACACGAATGTCAGCGGGTTGAGGCACGCGGCGGGCGGGTCGCCGAGCCGCAGAACCTGACCCGCATCTGGCCGCTCCAGCCCGCCGATCAGGCGCAACAAGGTGGACTTGCCGCAGCCGGACGGGCCGACGATGCAGACGATCCGGCCTTGCGGGATGTGGAGCGAGATGTCGCGCAACACCTCGGTTTCGCCATAGCGGTGGGAGATATGGTCGAGTGTGAGGTCCATCAGGATCAGGGGCTGCGCGGGCCGTTTTCCAGCCCGCGCAGCGCGTCAGATCGTCGGCACGTAGGAGGCATCGACCAGCGTGTCGATGGTGATGCTGTCCTTCACCAGTTTTTCCGCCTTGAACCAGTCAAGCTGATCCGTGACCGACGCCATGTTCAGCGCTGCATCGGCATTCAGCCGCATCGCGCCGTTGACGATGGAAGGCTTCGCTTCCTCATAGGGCTTGTCGGTGTTGACGTATTTGTGGATGAGCCGAGTCATCGCCTCCGCCTCGTCATCGCCCGCTGTCCGGTCGATCAGGGCTGCGTTGAAATCCGCCGATCCGCGCGAATAGGCGCGCAGGAATGCCTCTGTCTTTGCCCGCTCATTGTCGGCATTAGCGGTCGAGGTGAACACGGTCGTGACCTGATAGCCGGGCAGATAATCGGCAACGTCGCCGATGATGTGAACCGCACCGGACCCGGCGAGCGGCTTGGCGATATGCGGCACGATGGTCCAGGCATCGACCTGACCGGATTTCAGCGCGCCGATGATCGCGCCGACCTTTTGCAGCGGGGTGAATTCAACCTCGACCCCTTCGGCGGCGGCGATCTTTGCGCCCATGTAATGGAACGACGATCCGGCCTGCGTGACAGCGAAAGTCTTGCCGCCCAGTGCCTTCGGCGAGGTCAGCCCGGCCTTGAAGGCCGCGTCGGAGGCGAGGATTTTCTGGCCGTCGATGCCCTTTTCCTCGGAGAGGGACCCGCCGATGACCTTGGCCGCGCCCTTTTCCGCCAACGAGATCAGACCGCCGGAAATCGCCGTGACGGCATAGTCCGCGTCACCGGAGGCAATCGCGACCGCCATCGGCTGCGCTGCCTGAAAGAATTCGAACTCCACATCGAAGCCTTCATCGGCGAAATAGCCACGCTCAAACGCGACGAAACTGGCGGCATGGCTGGTGAAATTCAGCGCGCCAACCTTCAGTTTCGTGTTCGCATAGGCCGGGGCCGCGAACAGCGGCAGCGCCGCTGCGCCGCCGATCAGGCCAAGGGTGCCGCGCCGGGTCAGTCGGGTCATGGTGTTTCCTCCGTCTTTCAGTGTTTTTTGATTGCCGCGACTTTAGGCGGATTCGGGCTGATCGCAACAGGCAAGCATCATGTCGGTATCAGACACCGCGATGACGCGCCGCGTCGCCTGACGGCGGCACCCGGAATATAGAAGGCAGAGACGATGGAGAGAGGTGCCGCCGCCCATGAAACGCTATTCCGCCTTTGCCGTGGCCAGAGAGGCCTTCAGCTATCATCAAGGGTGGGAGCGCGCCTGGGCCGCGCCTGAACCCAAGGCCGAATATGACGTGGTCATCATCGGTGCGGGGGGGCATGGCCTGGCAACCGCCTATTACCTTGCGGCCAATCATGGCATCCGCAATGTCGCGGTGATCGAGAAAGGCTGGCTCGGCGGCGGCAATACCGGGCGCAATACGACCATCATCCGGTCCAACTACCTGCGCGAACCTTCGGCGGCGATCTATGAACTGGCGCGTGGTCTTTATGAGGATCTCAGCCAGAAGCTGAATTTCAACATCATGTTCAGCCCGCGCGGCGTTCTGATGCTGTGCCAGACGGAGCATGAATTTCGCGCGATGAAGCGCACCGCCCATGCCAACCGGTTGGCGGGCATCAAGACGGAAATGGTCACGCCGGAGCGGATCAAGCAGCTTTGCCCGATCATCGAAACCGCCGGCCCCCGTTTCCCGGTTCTGGGCGGCTTGTGGCAGGCGCGCGGCGGCACCGCCCGCCATGATGCGGTGGCATGGGGCTATGCCCGCGCGGCATCGGACCTTGGGGTTCATATCCTTCAGAAAACCGAAGTCACCGGCGTCGACGTGGTCGGCGGCAAGGTCACGGGCGTGCAGACCACGCGCGGGCCGATCAGGGCTAAGAAGGTCGCGATGGTCGTCGCGGGCCATTCCGGGGTGATCGCCGACATGGCCGGGTTCCGCCTGCCGGTCGAATCCGTCGCACTTCAGGCGCTGGTGTCGGAGCCGGTGAAGCCGATGATGGACATCGTCGTGATGGCCAACACGGTTCACGGATACATGAGCCAGTCCGACAAGGGCGAGATGGTGATCGGCGGCGGCGCGGATGGGTTCAACAACTATACCCAGCGCGGCAGTTTCCATCACATCGAGGAAACCGTGCGCGCGCTGAAGGAAACCTTCCCCGCGATTTCCCGGCTGAAGATGCTGCGCCAGTGGGGCGGGATTGTTGACATGACCGGCGACCGGTCGCCCATCATTTCGAAAACGCCGGTGGAGAACATGTTCGTCAATTGCGGCTGGGGCACCGGCGGGTTCAAGGCCATTCCGGGGTCGGGCTGGGCCACCGCGAGCCTGATCGCCAATGGCGAGGACAAGGTTGCCGGGCCGTTCGGCTTGAACCGGTTCACGGAGGGCCGCATGATCGACGAAAGCGTCGCTGCGGCGGTGGCGCATTGATGAACGGGTCCGCGCATGGTGCGCTATCTCTACGAAACGCGCCGATGGTTCGCGTTGGTCGGCATAATCGTCTGGGCGGTCTTGTCGCTGATATCGTTGGCGCTCGGCTGGCCGCATCTCTTTGCGGCGATGGGCGCATTCGCGCTGACCGTCAGTTTCGTCATCTTTCTAACCGACCGGTTTCGGATCGGCGAGGAGCGGCGATACTGGGACAGTCTGCTGGAAACTCAGCAGCGCCTGATCTGGAACTATTCAAAGCGCCTCCGCCGCGACGACGCCGCTGCCCCGCGTGCGCTGGACGATCTGGAATTGCAGATCGAGGAGAGTTTCGAGACGCTTCTGTCGGCCAAAGCCGCCGAGAAATCAATGGACAGCTATCGGATGGAAATGGGGTTTTCGATCCTCGGCACCCTGCAATGGGGGTTCGGGGCGATGCTGGTAGCGCTGCTGCACGGTTAGTCCGTCTTGCCCGCCTGGCACCTGCCTCCGAGCTATTGTTCTCCCGTCGCTATCCGACCGTTTGCAAGGAGGGCCTGACATGCTCCAACTGACCTGCCCGCATTGCCATGTTACCGGCGAGGAAACCGAGTTCGAAGCTCACGGTGAGGCGCATCTGGAACGCTTCGGCCCCGGCTCGGATGATGGCGACTTTGAAAGCTATCTTTTCTATCGCAAGAATCCGCGCGGGCTGCATTTTGAACGCTGGCGGCACGGCTTCGGATGCGGAAAATGGTTCCACGCCGCGCGCGATACCGTGACGCTGGAGGTGTTCGGCACCTACAAGGCAAACGTCACCAAACCGCCGAAAGACATCCTTGACCGCGCGAAGAAGCGGGGAGCCCTCTGATGCCGCATCGTCTGAATGCCGGGGGTCGCCTGATCGACCGGTCGCAGCCTGTCACCTATCAGTTCAATGGCAAGACCATGCAGGGTTTCGCCGGGGATACGCTTGCCTCTGCTCTGCTGGCCGGGGGCAAATCCCTGATGGGTCGGTCGTTCAAATATCACCGCCCACGCGGGCTTGTCGCTGCGGGGGTGGAGGAGCCGAACGCCCTGATGACCACCGGCAGGGCCGGGCGGGAGGAGCCGAACCAGCGCGCCACGATGGTGGAGTTGCATGACGGGCTGACCGCAAAGACGCAGAACCATTGGCCGAGCCTCGAATACGATATCGGCGCGATCAACGCCGCTGTCGCATCGGTCGTTCCGGTGTTTTCCGCCGGGTTCTATTACAAGACATTCCTCTTTCCGCGGTTCGCGTGGAAGCATCTCTATGAGCCGATCATCCGGCAATCGGCGGGCCTCGGGCCCGCGCCGAAGGATGCGGACCCGGATACATATGAGCATTTCCATGCCTATACCGACGTTCTGATCGTCGGGGGCGGGCAGGCCGGGCTGGCGGCAGCGCGGGCAGCGGGCGAGGCCGGGCTGCGGGTGTTGCTGGTGGAACAGAACGCATGGCTTGGCGGGCGGCTTCTGTCGGAGGCGGATGTCAGGATCGACGGCATGTCCGGGGCGGACTGGGCCGCCGGTCAGATTGCGGCATTGGAGGCTATGGCGAATGTCACGATCCGGCTGCGGTGTCAGGCGGCGGGCCTTTACGATCACGGCTATGCGCTGCTGTACGAGCGGTGCGGCGACCATGCGGCGGTGCCGGTTGGCCCGCGTCACCGGCTGTGGCGGGTGCGCGCGAAGCGGATCGTCATTGCGGCGGGCGCGATCGAACGACCGCTCGCCTTTGCCAACAACGATGTGCCGGGCGTAATGCTGGCCGCTGCGGTGCGCGACTACATCGCCCTCTGGGGTGTTGCGCCGGGGCGCGAGGTGGTGGTTTTCACCAATAATGACGATGCCTATCGCACCGCGATTGCCGCCTATGAGGTCGGCTTGAGGGTTCCGCTGATCGTGGACAGCCGCGCCGCGCCGGACGGGCCGCTGGTCGCCTCCGCCCGCGCGCTGGGCATCCGGGTTGAGGCAGGGTCGGTCATCACCAAGGTCAAGGGCCGGGTGGCGGTCGAGGCCGTCATGATCGGCAAGCGCACCGCCGATGGTCGCATCGGCAGCGGGGTTGAGACGATCCGCTGCGATTGCGTCGCGATGTCGGGGGGCTGGTCGCCCATCGTCCATCTCTATTCCCATTGCGGCGGCAAGCTGCGCTGGGATGCCGAGGCGGCGATGTTCCGCCCCGCGCCAGAACGTGCTGCGCCCATCGGCGCCGATGGCGAGGCGAACACCGTCTGCGTCGGAGCCGCGAACGGGATGCTGGGCGTGGCGGAGGGGCTGTCGGATGCGGTGACGGTCGCACGCGATGTGGCGGCGGCGCTGGGCGCGGCAGTGGGGCAGGCACCGGCTGCGCCTACCGTTTCTGAGCCGATTATGAAGGCGATAGAGCCGCTGTGGTTCGCGCCCTCGACCGGCAAATATGCCCACGGCACGAAGCATTTCCTCGACTATCAGAACGACGTGACCGCTGCCGATGTCGAGCTTGCCGCGCGCGAGGGGTATGAAAGCGTCGAGCACGCCAAGCGTTACACCACGCTCGGCATGGCGACCGATCAAGGCAAGTTGTCGAACATCAACGGCCTCGCGATCCTCGCCAACAGCCTGAACGCGCCGATCCCGGAGGTCGGGACGACGACCTTCCGCCCGCCCTATACGCCGATTTCCATCGGTGCGATTGCGGGGCAGGCGGTGGGCGACCTGTTCAAGCCGATCCGCAAGTCGCCGATCCACGACTGGTCCGATGCGAATGGCGCGGATTGGGAACCTGTGGGCGACTGGCGGCGGCCCTACTGCTATCGCAAGGCGGGCGAGACGCGAGAGGCGGCTGTGCGGCGCGAGGTGAAGGCGACGCGCGGGTCTGTCGGGATGCTCGATGCCTCTACCCTCGGCAAGATCATCGTGAAGGGGCCGGATGCGGGCCGCTTCATGGACATGCTCTATACCAACATGATGTCGACGCTGAAGGTCGGTGCCTGCCGCTATGGCCTGATGTGCAACGAGAACGGGTTCCTGTTCGATGACGGCGTTGTCGCGCGGGTCGGCGAGGATGAATTCCTCTGCCATACGACCTCGGGCGGGGCGGACCGGGTTCATGCGTGGATGGAAGAATGGCTTCAGACCGAATGGTTCGACTGGAAGGTCTATGTCGCCAATGTCACTGAACAACTGGCGCAGATCGCGGTTGTCGGACCGAAGGCGCGCAAGGTGATCGAGACACTGACCGATGCGGATGTCAGCGCCGATGCGCTGCCCTTCATGGGCTGGCTCGATTGTGACATTGCCGGGGTGCCGGTGCGCATCTATCGCATATCGTTCTCCGGCGAGCTGTCATACGAAATCGCGACCCCGGCGCATGGCGGCCAGCATCTTTGGGATGCGATCCGGGTGGCCGGGGCGACATATGGCATCACGCCATATGGCACGGAGGCGTTGCACATCATGCGGGCCGAAAAGGGCTTCATCATGATCAACGATGAAACCGATGGCACGATCACGCCGCAGGACCTGAACCTCGGCTGGGCGGTGTCCAAAAAGAAACCCGATTTCATCGGCAAGCGCGCGCAGGAGCGGCCCCATCTGACCGATCCGCTGCGCGAGACGCTGGTGGGGCTGGAGACGGAGGATGCGAAAAAGGTGATCCCGGACGGGGCCTATGCGGTTGCGGACCCTGCGGCGAAGGTGCCCGACATCATCGGGCGCGTCACCTCCACCTACTGGTCGCCGACGCTGGAGCGGTCGATTGCGATGGGCCTGATCTGCAAGGGGACGGAGCGGATGGGCGAGGTGATCGCCTTCCCGGTCGAGGGGGGCGAGGTCATCCGGGCGCGCATCGTCGATCCGGTATTCTATGACAAGGAAGGGAAGCAGCAGAATGTCTGACCTGTCGCCCAAGATAGCGTCCGCCGTGAACGGCGCATCGTTTCGGGCCCCCGATGCCACCATCACCGAACTGGGCCCGGTCGGCATGGTGACCATCCGGGGCGATTTCGCATCTGCCGGGTTTCAGGCGGCGGTGACCGGCGTTGCGGGCGGCGCGCTGCCCGATACCCGCCGGTTCGTGGCGAACGATCTGGGCGGGCTGGGGTGGATGTCGCCGGACGAGTTGTTGCTGGTCTGCGATTATGCGCAGGCCGCTGCGACCGTTGATGCGCTTCAGGCGGCGTTTGGCAGCGAACATGCGCTGGCGGTGAATGTGTCCGACGCGCGCACGGTGTTTCGCATCGAGGGCGCAGGCACGCGGGAGCTGATCGCGAAGGGTGCACCGGTTGATCTGTCCCTCGCCGCCTTCGGCCCCGGCGATCTGCGGCGCACGCGGTTGGGGCAGGTCGCGGCAGCGTTCTGGGCGACGGATGATGGATCGTTCAGGCTGGTCTGTTTCCGGTCGGTCGGGGCCTATGTGTTCGACTGGCTTGTTGCGTCTGCGAAGGATGGCGCGCGGCCAAGGGTCTTCTAGAGAGATTCTCTCGAAATTTCATAGCCATGCGTCAGGTGCACATCGGGTCTGACTATTTTGCACTGCAACATAGTCCTGTTGCGCCTAAGTTATATCTCATAGTCGAAAGGCCGACATCATGTCGGTCAGCAGAGACCTTGAGGATCATCATCATGCAGCCTGAAACCTATATCCGACCCACAGATGCAGAGCTTCGCGCGATCTATGCACGGGCACATCGTGAACGGGCGCTGGCGACGCGCGACATGTTCCGTGCGCTGGGCCGTTTGATTGCCCGCGCTTTCGCGCCGATTGCGACGCTGTTCGCCGGTGGCAAGGCGAAATCCGCGCAGTAATGACGGCGGGCGGTGCCCTTATGGGCGCTTCCCTTTCAGCAGACGGCGGGATATGGCGCGGGGATGAGCGACATTGCCCCCACACCCGCCGATCCTGCCCCATCCCGCCCGGTCATCCGGCTTCGCCCCAAGCGCGGGCGGCGGCTAGCAGAGGGGGCACCGTGGGTCTATGACGATGAAATCGTCACGGACCGGCGGACCAAGGCGCTGACCCCCGGTGTCATCGCGACGCTCGAAAGCGACGAGCGGGTGCCGTTGGCGACCGTCACCGTCAACATCAATTCTACCATCATCGCGCGGGTCATGGATGCCGACCCGGCAGCTGTGATCGACGCGGCATGGCTGCGCGCGGCGCTGGAACGGGCGTTGGCACATCGCGCCCGCCTGTTCGATGCGCCGTTCTATCGGCTGGTTCATGCCGAGGGTGACGGTTTGCCGGGGGTCGTCATCGACCGATTCGGCGATGCGGCGGTGATCCAACCCAATGCCGCATGGGCCGATGCGATGATTGGCGACTTATGCGATGCGCTGGCGGCGGTCACCGGGGTTTCGACGATCATCGTCAATGCCGCCGGGCGGTCGCGGGCGCTGGAAGGATTGGACGATCAGACGCGGATCGAGCGCGGCGCGCTGGATGCGCCGGTGCCAGTGCCGATGAATGGCGCGACCTATCTGGCCGATCTGATCGGCGGGCAGAAAACCGGTCTCTTTTTCGATCAACGCCCGAACCATGCCTTCGCGGCGATGCTGGCGCGGGGCGGCGACATGCTGGATGTCTTCTCGCATGTCGGCGGCTTCTCGCTGGCGGCGCTGGCAAATGGCGCGCGGTCTGCGCTGGCGGTGGACAGTTCCGAGTCTGCGCTTGAACTGGCGACGGCTGGCGCGGCGGCGTCCGGTGTGGCTTCGAAATTCACCATGATGAAAGCACAGGCCTTCGATGCCTTCCGCATGTTGGCGGAGGAGGGGCGGTCATTCGACGTGGTCGTGTGCGATCCGCCCGCCTTCGCGCCGTCGAAACCCGCGCTCGACAAGGGCATTCGTGCCTATGAACGCGCGGCGGCCTTGGCGGCGGCGCTGGTCAGGCCGGGCGGATATCTGGTGCTTTGTTCCTGTTCCCACGCGGCGACGCCCGATCTGTTTCGCGGGGCCTGCATTCGCGGCATCCGCGCGGCGGGTCGGTCAGGGTCGCTGGTTCATGCCGGGCAGGCCGGGGCCGACCATCCGGCGCATTTCGCGCTGCCGGAGACATCGTATCTGAAGGCCTTGTTCTTCCGCCTCTGATCCAGGTCAGGTCAGCCGGAAGACCAGTGTCCTGTTGTTGGCGGGCATCTCGATGATCTGTGGTGGCGCGAAGCCATTCGCCTCGGCCAGCGCCGCGACCGCCTCGATATCGCGAATCCCCCATGCCGGGTTCTCGGCCCGCAATTTGGCATCGAATTCGATGTTCCCGTCCGAGATATGGCTTCCGCCGATCCGGTAGGGGCCATAGGTGATGAGCGCTCCGCCAGCGGGCAGAACCCGCGCCGCGCCCTCGATCAGGCCGATTGTCGCCTGCCAAGGCGAGATGTGGATCATGTTTGCATTGAACACGATATCCGCGTGGTTGAGGGGCCAATCCCCCGCCGCATCGATTGCAAGGGCAGGGGCGATGTTCGTGATGCCCGCCGCCCAGGCATCGCAACTGGCGCGGGCATCCGCATCCGGGTCGCTCGGCTGGAATGTCAGGCCGGGATGGTGCGCCGCGAAATGCACGCAATGTTCACCGGATCCGCTGGCGATTTCCAGAAACAGCCCGGTCGCGGGAAGATGTCGGCCAAGCGCATGCAGTAGTGCATCGCGGTTGCGGGCGACGGAGGGGGCGTGTTTGCGGTGGTCGTCGGTCATAGTGATCCTGTGCATTGGCGGCAGCATGAGGCGCAGTCTAGGACGCGAACGGGTCGCAGCGCGAGCGGATTGGTCAGTTGCAAATCCCGGTGCGCGCAAATCGAAGGGCCGCGTGGCGAATCCGGTTCCCGATCGCCGCCAGACGGCCTATGTGGAACCGATGCGCATCCTCTGGCTCTGTGGCGGTTTTCTGTTCGTTGGTCTGGCGCTGATCGGCGTTGTGCTCCCGCTTTTGCCGACCGTGCCGTTTCTGTTGCTGGCGGCGTTCTGTTTCGCCCGGTCATCGGAGCGGTTCCATCGCTGGCTGATCGAGCATCCGACGCTGGGGCCGCCAATTGCCGATTGGCGCGCATCGGGCGCGATCCGGCCACGGGCGAAATGGCTGGCGACGGCGTCCATCGCGGCGGCGTTCTCGCTTTCGGTCATTCTGGGGCTGAAGGCGTGGGTGCTGGCGGTGCAGGCGGCGGTTCTGGTCTGCGTCATGATCTTCATCTGGACCCGGCCCGATGGCGCGCGCGTCAGTGCTCTGCCGCCTTCAGACGATACAGCGCCTCCAGCGCCTCACGCGGGGTCAGATCGTCGGGATTGATTGCGGCGAGCGCCGCCTCGACCGCGCTCGGCCCTTTCACTTGGGGCGCGGGCCGTGAAGGGGCGGCGTTGAACAGGGGCAGATCGTCGATCAGCCGTCCGGCCTTGCCGCCGCCCTCGCGCTCGCCCGCCTCCAACGCCTCCAGAACGTCTTTCGCGCGGGCGATGACGGCATCCGGCAGACCGGCCAGCCGCGCGACCTGCACACCATAGGATCGGTCGGCGGCGCCCGGTCGGACCTCGTGCAGGAACACCGCATCGCCCTGCCATTCGCGCACGGCCATCGTGGCATTGGCCAGATTTCCCAGCTTGCCCGCCAGCGCGGTCAGTTCGTGGTAGTGGGTGGCGAAGAGGCCGCGACAACCGTTCACATCGTGCAGGTGTTCCAGCACCGACCAGGCGATGGAGAGGCCATCATAGGTCGCAGTGCCGCGCCCGATCTCATCAAGGATCACCAGCGCGCCCGGACCTGCCTGATTGAGGATCGCCGCCGTTTCGACCATTTCGACCATGAAGGTGGACCGCCCGCGCGCCAGATCGTCTGCGGCCCCGACCCGGCTGAACAACTGATCGACGACGCCGATCCGGGCGGCGGTTGCGGGCACGAAGCTGCCCATCTGTGCCAGAATGGCGATCAGCGCATTCTGCCGCAGAAAGGTGGATTTCCCGGCCATGTTCGGCCCTGTCAGCAACCAGAGCCGATCCTTGTCCGCCGTCAGATCGGCGTCATTGGCGACAAAATCGCCACTGCCGGATCGGCGGAGCGCCTGTTCGACCACCGGATGCCGCCCGCCGGTAATGACAAAACCGCGCCCGCCTTCGACCACAGGCCGCGTCCAGTTTTCCTCCACCGATAGTTTCGCAAGGCCTGCGGCCAGATCAACCTCGGCCAGCGCCCGCGCGGCGGCGGCGATCCTGTCCGCCTCGGCGATGATCGCGGCCCGCAGATCGGCGAAGATGCGCATTTCAAGCGCCTGCGCCTGACCGCCGGCCTCCAACATCCGCGTCTGCATTTCGGACAGCGGCGTGGTGGTGAACCGGACCTGACCGGCGAGGGTCTGGCGGTGGATGAAGGTGTCGGACAGCGGCGGCGATATCATTCGGTCGGCATGGCTGGCCGGGGTTTCGATGAAATAGCCGAGGACGTTGTTGTGCTTGACCTTCAACGCGGAAATTCCGGTCAGCGCCTGATATTCCGTCTGCATGGCGAGGATCACCGACCGGCCCTCGTCGCGCAGCGTGCGCGCCTCGTCCAGCGCGGTGTCGAACCCCTTGGCGACGAAACCACCATCGCGGGCAAGCTGCGGCGGCTCCTCCACCAGCGCGGCGGTCAGGTGGGCGATAAGGGCGTCATGGCCGGTCAGCGCCGAAGCTGCCTCTGCGATGATCGGCGCGGGGTCCGCCGTGCTGAGCCGTTCGGCGAGTGCCGCGCCCTGACCCAGCCCTGTGCGGATCGCGGCGATGTCGCGCGGGCCGCCGCGATCGAGCGCCAGCCGGTTCAGCGACCGTTCCATATCGGGGACCCGCGCCAAAGCCTCGCGCGCCGTGTCGCGAAGCGCGCCGTCGAGAAAGGTTTCGATCGCATCGAGGCGCGATGCAATCGTCGTCGGATCGGTGGACGGGGCGGACAAGCGTGCCGCCAAAAGGCGCGCTCCGGCACCCGTGACAGTGCGGTCGATGGCATGGAGCAGCGAGCCGTCACGCCCCCCCGAAAGCGAGCGCGTCAGTTCGAGATTGCGCCGCGTGGCGGCGTCGATCCGCATGCCGGCCCCGAACGCCTCCTGTACCGGCGGGCGGAGCAGGGGGAGCGCGCCGATCTGGGTGATCTCGATATAATCGGCGATGGCGCCGAGCGCCGCGACCTCTGCCCGATCAAACGTGCCGAACCCGTCGAGGCTGCCGACCTTGTAAAGCGCCTTCAGCCGGGTTTCGGCGGATGTGCTGTCGAAGGATGCCGCAGACAGGGGCGTGGCGGCGGCCCCGGTGTCGGCGATCAGGTCCAGGAGGCCCTGATCGTCGGTGGCGGCGGGGCCGATCAGCACTTCGCGCGGCTGAAGGCGGGCGAGCATCGGGCCGAGCGCAACGCGGGGGGCGGCGGCGACCCGCATCTCACCCGTCGAAAGGTCCGCCCATGCCAGCGCGCCGGTGCCCCTGATCTCTGCCCACGCCGCGAGCCAGTTGGCGGAGCGGGCGTCGAGCAATGCTTCCTCGGTCAGGGTGCCGGGGGTGACCAGCCGGGTCACATCACGCTTCACGACGGCCTTGTAGCCGCGCTTCTTCGCCTCTGCCGGATCTTCGAGCTGTTCGCAGACCGCAACCCGAAACCCCTTGCGGATCAGGGTCAGAAGATAGCCTTCAGCGGCATGAACCGGCACGCCGCACATGGCGATATCATCGCCCGCGTGTTTGCCGCGCTTGGTCAGCGCGATATCGAGCGCCGCCGCCGCGAGCCGGGCATCGTCGAAGAACAATTCGTAAAAATCGCCCATGCGGTAGAACAGCAGCGCATCCGGATAGCGGCCCTTTATCTCCAGATACTGCGCCATCATCGGCGTCGCATCGGCGGGGATTTCGACCTGTTTCTGCAAGGGCATGCTCCGGGTTTTCACCCCTGCATGGATAGCAAGCGCGCTGGGGGCATGCCACCGCGAGTTTGCGCTGGGTCATGGATTTGTCACCCGGACCCGACGTCAGGACGTGTTTTTCGGATGGCGCGGCGACGCGGGCTGCGGTTAATTGTGCCCATGACCGAGATTCAACGCGCCCGGCCCGAAGACGCGGCCTTCATCCGGCGGATCGCGATTGCCGCCTATTCGCCCTATATCCGGCGGATCGGGCGGAAACCCGCGCCGATGCTCGCCGATTTTCCGGCGCTGATCGCGGCGGGCGAGGTCTGGACCATCAGCGAAATCGCCGACATCGCCGGCTTCATCGTGATGCGCAGCGGCGGCGAAAGCCTGCATGTGGAGAATGTGGCGGTCGACCCGGAACAGCATGGGCGGGGGTTTGGGCGCGCATTGCTGAGCTTTGCCGAGGATGAGGCGCGGCGGCGCGGGCTGAGGCGGCTCGACCTTTATACCAACGCGAAGATGCGTGAAAATCTTGCGCTTTATCCGCTGTTGGGCTGGCAGGAGACAGCACGGAAAACCGAGCAGGGGTTCGACCGGGTCTTCTTTGAAAAGCTGATCCGATAGAGTGATCTCCGGTCTCTGGTGCCGGAAATCTCTCTATCGTTCGCCGCGCTGAGGCGGAAAATGTGCCGCCTTACGATAGAGCGACGCAATCGGCGAAATACTGCATATGGCCGTTTTCATCAGGCTCGTGCACGAGGCCGTGGATATCGGTTTCAAATCCCGGACATTCGCGCGCGAAGGTGCGGTTGAACTTCAGGTAGGAGACGATCTTCTTGTTGAACACTTCGCCCGGAATCAAAAGCGGAATACCGGGGGGATAGGGGGTGACGAGGCTGGTCGTGATCCGCCCCTCCAGTTCATCAATCGGCACCCGTTCCGTCTTGCGTGCCGCGATATGGGCAAAGGCATCGCTGGGCTTCATCGCGGGGGTGAGGTCGCTCAGATACATCTCGGTCGACAGGATCGCGACACCGTATTTGGCATAGAGCGAATGCACATGCTGGCAGAGATCGTGAAGCCCCATCCCCTCGTATCGGGGATGTTTCGCGCAGAATTCCGGCATACAGCGCCACATCGGCTGGTTCCGGTCATAATCGTCCTTGAATTGCTGCAATTCAGTCAGCAACGAATTCCAGCGCCCCTTGGTGATGCCAATGGTGAACATGATGAAAAAGCTGTAGAGGCCGGTTTTTTCGACAACCACACCATGCTCCGCCAGATATTTCGTCACGATGGAGGCGGGAATGCCCGTCTTTTCGAACTGGCCGTCCATGTTCAGGCCGGGCGTGATCAGTGTGGCCTTTATCGGATCCAGCATGTTGAACCCCGGTGCCATGTCGCCGAAGCCATGCCATGCTTCCTTGTTGTCGAAGGATTGCACGCCTTCCGCATCGGTTTTCTTGAGTTCCCAGTCCTTCGGCGTGCTGATACCTTCGTCGCCGATATTCTCTGGCCCCCACAACTGGAACCACCAGTCTGCGTCGCCGTATTCCTCATCGACCTTGCGCATGGCGCGGCGGAAATCGAGCGCCTCGGCGATGCTTTCCTCAACCAGCGCGGTGCCGCCCGGAGGCTCCATCATCGCTGCCGCCACATCGCAACTGGCGATGATGCTGTATTGCGGGCTGGTGCTCGTGTGCATCAGATAGGCCTCGTTAAAGAGGTGCCGATCCAGTTTGGTATCCTGACTGTCCTGCACAAGCACATGGCTGGCCTGACTGATCCCGGCCAGCAATTTGTGGATCGACTGCGTCGCATAGGTCACCGAATGGAGCGGACGCTCCCGCTTGCGGCCCATTGAATGGAAGTTGCCATAGAATGGGTGGAAGGACGCATGGGGCAACCATGCTTCGTCAAAATGAAGGTTGTCGATATACCCGTCGAGCATCTCCTTGATGGTCTCGGTATTATAGAGCACCCCATCATAGGTTGACTGGGTCAGGGTGATGATCCGGGGTTTGACCGTGTCGGCATCCACATGGGCTAGCAAGGGATTGGCGCGGATCTTTTCCCGGATTGCCTCAATCTGGAACTCGGCTTTCGGGATCGGGCCGATGATGCCGTAGTGATTGCGCGTCGGCTTCATGAATACCGGGATCGCCCCGGTCATGATGATGCTGTGGAGGATGGATTTGTGGCAGTTGCGATCCACCACGACAACATCGCCTGGCGCGACCGTGTGGTGCCAGACCATCTTGTTCGATGTGCTGGTGCCATTGGTGACAAAGAAGCAATGGTCGGCATTGAAAATGCGCGCGGCATTCCGCTCCGACGCGCCGATCGCGCCGTTGTGGTCGAGCAACTGGCCCAATTCTTCGACCGAGTTGCAGACATCGGCGCGAAGCATGTTTTCACCGTAGAACTGGTGATACATCTGGCCAATCGGGCTTTTCAGGAAGGCAACACCGCCGGAATGGCCGGGGCAATGCCATGAATAGGACCCGTCTTCCGCATAATCGAGCAGTGCCTTGAAAAACGGCGGCTGGATGCTTTCGAGATAGGCTTTGGCATCGCGGATGATGTGGCGCGCCACAAATTCGGGCGTATCCTCGAACATGTGAATGAACCCGTGCAATTCGCGCAGGATATCATTGGGCAGATGGCGGCTGGTCTTGGTCTCGCCATAGATATAGATCGGGACGTCGGTGTTTTTCCAACGCACCTCCTCGATGAAACTCCGCAGGTTGACCACCGCTGGGTCAAGATCGGGGCCGGGAGTGAATTCCTCGTCATCTATCGAAAGGACAAAGGCGCTGGCGCGTGATTGCTGCTGCGCGAATTGCGAAAGGTCGCCGTAACTGGTGGTGCCGAGAACCTCGAATCCCTCGCGTTCAATGGCTTCGGCGACGGCACGGATGCCGAGGCCGGATGAATTGTCTGAGCGGAAGTCCTCGTCAATGATGACGATGGGGAAGCGAAATTTCACTGATCACTCCAAGAGATAGCTTCGTTCAGGCTCTTTGCACGGCGCGCCTGTGTTGCCCTCAGGCTGTCAGGCTGGCCCATGTGTGGGAAAGCCCGAGGGTGTTCTCGTCTCTGATGCTGATGCCGTCAAGTTACAGTTCTGCATGATTGTCTGCCAAGGCCGCAGGCAGGCCGTCGGTCATGGTGCCGCGCTCCGATTGCGCCATCCCAACCGACTGGATAGGGTGCGCGACCCCCGGAAGAAGGGGATTCTGACACGACGAGGAACAGCCCCATGTCCGACCGCAATCGCCAGCTCGACGAAGAAGCGCTCGCCTATCATCTGCTTGCCCCGGCGGGAAAGCTGGAGATCGTGGCGACGAAGCCGATGGCGACGCAGCGCGACCTTTCGCTGGCCTATTCGCCCGGTGTCGCGGCCCCGGTGCGGGCCATTGCCGAAGACCCGGAAACCGCCTTCGACTACACCGCGCGCGGCAATATGGTGGCGGTCATTTCCAACGGGTCCGCCATTCTCGGCCTTGGCGACCTCGGCGCGCTGGCATCGAAGCCGGTGATGGAGGGTAAGGCGGTTCTGTTCAAACGGTTCGCGGATGTGAACTGCATTGATCTGGAGCTCGACACCGACGATGTGGAGACGTTCATCAATGCCGTGCGGATCATGGGACCGTCGTTCGGCGGCATCAATCTGGAGGATATCAAGGCCCCGGATTGCTTCATCATCGAACAGCGCCTGCGCGAAGAGATGGATATTCCGGTCTTTCACGATGACCAGCACGGCACGGCGATCATCTGCGTTGCCGGCCTGATCAATGCGCTGCATCTGACGGGCCGCCGGATCGAGGATACGAAGATCGTGCTGAACGGTGCCGGGGCCGCCGGGATCGCCTGTATCGAACTGGTGAAATCGCTCGGCGCGAAGCCCGAAAACTGCATCGTATGCGATACCAAGGGCGTCATCTATCAGGGGCGCGAGGCGGGGATGAACCAGTGGAAGTCCGCCCATGCTATCGTCACCGAGGCACGGACGCTGGAACAGGCAATGGTCGGCGCGGATGTCTTCCTCGGCGTGTCCGCCAAGGGCGCGGTGACGGAGGATATGGTGCGGTCGATGGCGCCGGACCCGATCATCTTTGCGATGGCGAACCCGGATCCGGAGATCACGCCGGAGGAAGCGGCGGCGATCCGCGATGATGTCATCATGGCGACGGGGCGGTCGGATTACCCCAATCAGGTCAATAATGTCCTTGGCTTTCCGTTCATCTTTCGCGGTGCGCTGGATGTGAATGCCCGCACGATCAACGAGGAAATGAAGATCGCCGCCGCGATGGCGCTGGCGATGTTGGCGCGTGAGGATGTACCGGATGAGGTGGCGGCGGCCTATGGCGGGCGGCTGACCTTCGGGCGGGAGTACATCATCCCTGCGCCGTTCGACCCGCGCCTGATCCATGTCATCCCGCCCGCCGTGGCGAAGGCAGCGATGGACAGCGGCGTCGCGCGCCGCCCGATCATCGACATGGACGCCTACAAGCTGCGGCTGAAGGCCCGGCTCGACCCGACTGCGAACATGCTTCAGACCCTGACAGACCGGGCGCGGATCGGGCAAAAGACGGTGGTTTTTGCCGAAGGGCAGGATGAACGTGTGGTTCGCGCCGCGCTTGCCTATCAGCGCGGCGGGATGGGCAAGGCGATTGTCGTGGGGCGCGATGACGAGGTCGCCGCGATGCTGACCGCGCTCGGCCAGCCGGAGGCGATTGGCGAGTTGGAAGTGGCCAATGCGGAAAAGACCGAACATCTCGATACCTATGTAAAGGCGCTTTACGCCAAGTTGCAGCGGCGCGGGTTTCTGGAGCGGGACTGCTATCGCCGCGTCGCGCGTGACCGTCATGTCTTTGCCGCCTGCATGCTGGCCGAGGGGCACGCGGATGCGATGGTCACCGGCGTCAGCCGCAAATCATCGGTCGTGCTGGACGATATCGGGCGGGTGTTCGACACAAGGCAGGGGCAAAAGGTTGTCGGCGTATCTGCCGTTCTGGCTAGTGGCCGGACGGTGCTGGTGGCCGATACGATGGTGCACGAGATGCCGAACGGGCGCGAATTGGCGGATATCGCCGAACAGGCCGCCCATGTCGCACGGCGGCTGGGGCTGGAGCCGCGGGTTGCGTTGCTGTCCTATTCCACCTTTGGATATCCAATCTCGGAGCGTTCGCAGAACCTGCGCGATGCGGTGGGGATCCTTGAAGAACGGGGCGTCGATTTCGAGTTTGACGGCGAGATGGCGGCGGATGTCGCGCTGAACCCGGCGGCGATGAAGGCCTATCCGTTCTGCCGCCTGTCAGGCCCCGCCAATGTGCTGGTGATGCCTGCACGCCATTCCGCCTCCATCTCCACCAAGATGATGCAGGAACTGGAGGGGACGACGGTGATCGGCCCGATTCTGACCGGGGTCGAAAAACCAGTGCAGATCTGTTCGATGGGCGCGACCGTGTCCGACATCCTGACAATGGCCGTCATCGCCGCGACCGAGGTGGGCTGAGGCGAGCCCGTGGGTGTGCGGGCGGATTTGGATATTTAGCATATGACAGGCGCGGCACTTGGACTTGCGGTGGGTGGTGATGGTGTAAGGGTCAACGCCGCCACAGTTGGGACATAAAGCCTCGCCGTTAGTCTCGGACCAGCGCAGGCGCTTGGACGTCTCAAAGGCGGCTTCCCTGCCAGGCGTGTAGATGTCCTTGAGGCTGAGATTGCGCGCTGCGGCGGAGAGGAGGAAGTGTTGGGTCATGATGTATCTTTTCCGTTACCTTAGTAACGAATGCAGCGCGTTTACGCACTGGAAACAGGGGCATATATAATGCATATGTTACTTTTATCATCAAAGGTGCGATATGCCGGAGAAAACCGACTGGGAAGCCAAGGCCGCAAACCTGCTGAAAGCCGAACTCAAAAGGCAGGGCGTGACCTATGCCGATCTCGTGACTAGGCTAGATGGAATGGGAATCAGCGAGAAAGAGGTTAACGTTCGCAACAAACTCTCGCGAGGGAAGTTTTCAGCGGCGTTTATGTTGCAATGCTTAGAGGCTCTTGGATTGTCGCAGTTGCGCTTGGACTAGCCTGCTTAACTGCTGGTGGTTTAGGGCAGGCCCAGCAACAGGCGCCAGAATCCAACGGGCAAGCCGCTGGAGAACAGGCCCCATCCATAATAATCCCAACACCGCTTGTGGTCGAAATTGCCGAGGATCAAGCCGAGACCGAGGCCCGCAAGCGCCAAGAATCCGAAGCCCGCCAGCGCGAGATTGATGACCTGCTCGCCCAGCAGGGAATGAACGAAGCAACGCGGGCCATGAATAGCGCTACGCAGGAAATGCGTGATTACGCCTACATTCAAACTTGGCTTGTCGGCGCTGGTACGATCATGCTCGTAGTCACTGTCTTTTTGACGACTAGGGCCACTAAAGCAGCCATAGACGCAGTCAGCGTCACCCGCGATATTGGAAAAAGGCAGCTTCGCGCTTACCTCGTCGCAGCTGAGACCAGTTTTGATTTTCTCGAGACCGAGGCCGGGGTCGTGATCCAGGCTCACATTTTTAATACCGGGCTGACCCCAGCGCGCAATGCGCGAGTAATGGGGGAGAGCTTCTTTGGCCCTTACCCCTGCGCGAATCCTCGGCCTCATCCAGAAGTCATGGAGGCTTACGGGACGCAAATTGGTGCGGGCGCTTCCATGATATGCGCGCAACGCCTGCGGGGCGAGAATTTCGAGGAGGCAATAGCGATGGTTAGGTCGGGAACTCATGGTATGTGGATTCAAGGCACTTGCATTTATGAAGATATCTTTGGCGAAAATCATACCACTCGGTTCCGATTTGTTTTCGGTGGACGCCTCGCAAGTGAAGGAATTCAAATGCACGCCGATGTAGGCGGCAATGACGCAGACTAGCGCCTTAATCATCGCTCGCACCTCTTGGTGCGTTTGATACATAAGGCCGGATATTTGAAGGAAGTGGAAGCGGGCGGGGTCAGCTCCTCGGTTTGACGCGGCGCGTCGGCTCGGCATGTGCCGGGTCTTCGGGCCAGGGGTGGCGCGGGTAGCGGCCGCGCATGTCCTTGCGCACATCGGCATAGGATGACCGCCAGAACCCGGGCAGATCCGCCGTGGTCTGCACCGGGCGCGCGGCGGGGGAGAGGAGTTCGATCACCAGCGGCACCCCGCCCGCCTGCGGATGAGTGGTCAGGCCGAAAAGCTCCTGCAACCGGATTGCGATGGAGGGGGCCGCGCCGCCATAGTCGATGCGGCAGGTGGTGCCGGTCGGTGCGGTGAACGCCTCCGGCGCGATCCGGTTCACCTCCTGCATCCCGTCCCAGCCGATATGGGCCTGAAGGATCATCTGGAGATCGAGTTGTGCCAGATGCTCCGCCCGCTGGCAGGTGCCGAGATGCGGCGCGAGCCAGTCCTCCAAAGTCGCCAACAAGGCCGCATCCGACAGCGATCGGCAGGTCGCGCCGCGGGCACGGGCCCATTCGACCCGTGCGCAGAGGCGCGTTGCGGCGGCGGTGAAGGGCAGGGCGGCAAGGCCAAGCTGCCGAACCCCGTCCAGCATCGCGGCCCGGATCGCATCGTCCGGGGCGGTGTCCCAGGCGTGATCCTCCAGCACCAGCGCCTGAAAGCAGCGCTGCCGCCGGGCCAGCACGCGCCGGTCGCGGCGGGACCAGAAGCAGACTTGCCGTTGTTCGATGTGAGCGGCGAACAGCGTCTCGATATCGCTGTGGCTGAGCGGTGCGGCGGCGCGGATCGCGGCGTCGGGCTGGATTCCGGAGCCCCGTGCGGGGCCGAGGTCGGCAACCGCCAGATAATCGGCTCCGCCGAGGCTGTCGCCCTGATCCAGCACCGCGCCCTTGCCGCCGGACAGGAGGTAGCGCCCGCCATTGCCGGGGCGGGCCTGGGCGATCCGGTCAGGATAGGCACGCGCGATCAGCGGGCCGGGATCGGCGATCCGCCAGTCGGGGCTGGTGCCGACCCGCTTTCCCAGAAGCTGTGCCTCGTCGCGGATGCGCCGTACTGCGCCCTCGGCAGCCCCGGCGCGGGGAGGGGTGGCGATGATCGCGAGCCGGTCACGGAGGTCGGCAGTGCGGGTCGGCACTGGATCGCGCGCCTCGATCATCGCCGCCAGTGCGACCGCCGCGCCGCGCTGGTCGGGCGGGGCGGACAGGATCATGTGCGCCAGCCGCGGATGCAGCGGCATCGCCGCGATGGCGCGTCCATGCGCGGTGATGCGGCCCTGCGCATCCAGCGCGTCCAGCCCGCGCAACAGGTCCTGTGCGGCGCTGAGCGGGCCGGAGGGCGGCGGGGTGAGGAAGGCGAGGTCGCCGGGGCGCGCGCCCCAGGCCGCCAGATCGAGCGCGAGGCCCGCGAGATCGGTAATCTCGATCTCCGCCGGGGCGAAGTCGGGCATCGCGCCTTCCTCCGCCCGTGTCCAGAGGCGAAAGCAATGACCGGGTGCGACGCGGCCTGCGCGGCCCTGCCGCTGCGTCGCCTCGGCCTTCGAGGCGCGTTCGGTAACCAGCCGTGACATGCCCGCGCCGGGGTCGAAGCGGGACCGGCGCGCCAGCCCGGCATCGACCACGATCCGCACCCCCTCCACCGTCAGCGAGGTTTCGGCGATGGCGGTGCTGAGAACGACCTTGCGCTGGCCTTGCAGCGGCGCGGCGAGGGCGCGCTGCTGGTCGCGGAACGCCATTGTGCCGTAGAGCGGGCTGACGATGGTGGTGGCGGGCAGGGTGCCGAGCAGAGCGGCAACGCGCCGAATCTCCGGCACCCCCGGCAGGAACACCAGGATGTCGCCGGGGGCGGCGTCATGGGCATCCGCGATCAGGCGGGCGACGCCATCCTCCAGCCGGTCGGTGCGGGGGCGGGGCAGCCATATCGTTTCGACAGGAAAGCTCCGCCCCTCCGACCGGATCACCGGTGCGTCGTCCATCAATGCGGCGATCGGGGCGGCGTCCAGCGTCGCGGACATGACCACGATGCGCAGATCGGGGCGCAATGCGCCGCGCGCTTCCCATGCCAGCGCGAGGCCGAGATCGGCGTGGAGCGAGCGTTCATGAAACTCATCGAAGATCACTGCGCTGACGCCGATCAGCGCCGGATCGGCCTGGATCATCCGCGTCAGAATCCCCTCTGTCACGACCTCGATGCGCGTGGTGGCGGAGGTTACCGCCTCGCCCCTGATCCGGTAGCCGGCGAAGGTGCCGACTTCGCTGCCGGTCAGGGCCGCCATTCGGTGCGCAGCGGCACGGGCGGCGAGGCGGCGCGGCTCCAGCATCAGGATCTTTCCCGTCGCCCAGGGCGCATCCGCCAGCGCCAGCGGCACGAGCGAGGTCTTGCCCGCGCCGGGCGGGGCGACCAGTACGGCGCGGGCCGATGTGGCCAGCGCATCCAGCAAGGTGGGCAACGCGTCGGTTACCGGCAGAGAGGGGTCAAGAGGGGTGGTCATGCGAAGGGGTTTAGACGATTTTTCGGCGAAACCGAACCAAAACCACATCGCCACCACGCGAGAATGATCGCGCGGGATATTCATCTAAATATCTATAATTATTCGAGAAATTATCCAATTTGACACTTGTTTCTTTACCCGCTGTTAAGCGGCCCCCGCCAGATTTTCCGGTGCCATGATGTCAGTCCGCAACCGGATGCCGACCTTTGGCATTGTTTGTCGGCGGCGGGTGTAACGCCGTCTTGTTCAGGGGAGTGTGGGATGAGCGACCATTGGCGATTGAAGGAACCGGTCGATGCGCTGCGCGGTGTTGCTGCGCTGGGTGTGGCGACGGCGTCCTGGGTCGGCGTGACAATCTGGCATGATCGCTGGTTCGCGGTGAATCTGTTGGCGCTCGCCGATTTCATCCTCGTGATCGCGGGATTCATCGTGGCGCGGGCGCATGCGGTTGCCTTGCGCGAACGGCGGCAGATCGGGCGCTTCACCCTGTCCCGCCTCGTGCGGTTCATGCCGCTGCATCTGGTCTGTCTGGCGCTTGTCCTGACGGTCGAGATGGCAGTGCGGGGTCTTGTGGGGCAACCGCTGCCGGAAGATGTCTTCGGCTTTCTGTCCTCGCTTTTGCTCATGCAGCTTTTCGTGCCGCAAGGACTGGGCTGGAATGCGCCTGCGTGGATCATCGCTGCGGAATTGCACATGTCGATTCTGCTGGCTGTTCTGTGTGCTGCGGGCGCGCTCGCCACCCGGCGGCGGCGGCTGGTCTGCCTTGTCATCTTGGGTGGGATCGTGACCTGTCGGATCGTTCTTGCGGGGCAAATCCCGCCCATTGCGGATCTTCTGATGCGATCGGTTGCGGCGTTCATGTCGGGCGCACTGGTCTTTTTTGCGATCAATGACCACCGCATTTCCGTTGGCCTGCGGCAACTGAAAAAGGTTTGGGGCGGGGTGGTGGAGGCTGCGGTGCTGGCCGGGTCGGTGCTGTTCGTCCTGATCGTGCCCGCGCCGTTCGATGCAACGGCACCCGGCGTGTTTTCATGCTGCCTGATCGTGTTTCTGCGCCGCCGCGCCGCCTTTGCCGTGCTGCTGGGCCAACCGCTGTTGCAGCGGTTCGGAAACCTGTCCTACCCGATCCTGCTGCTGCACATGGCGCTGGTCACGCCGTTCGTCATCCTGACGGAGGTTTTGGGCCGCGATCATGTCGCGGTGCCCGCGACATTGCTGACGCCGGTTTATTTCATCCTGCTACTGTGGCTGTCGGAACAGGCGGTCACCTATGTCGAGTTCCCGACGCGGCGGGCGATGTGGGCATGGCTGGATCGCCGGTTTCCGGCGCAAGGCCGGACGGCTGCGCAAGCCGCCGGTCCGGATGTCACTGGCTGAATGCGTGAAACGCTGCGGCAGGGTGGGTCAAGGATCGGCGACAGATACCGTTGCGGGGCACTGCCAAATCCGTCACAACCAAGCCGGAAGGCGAGGAGTGAATGGCGGGATCGGATCAGGAACAGGCCAAACGTGCCGATGATGAGGTGGCAGTCGAGGCTGTTGCGCTGCCGGATCATCTGACCGATCTGGCTGCCCGCCTGATCTCGGGGGAACGGCGGGCGCTGGCGCAGGCGATCACGCTGGCGGAATCGACCCGCGCCGATCACCGTGCCGACGCGCGTGCGCTGATCGCCGGTATCCTGCCGCACACGGGCAGCGCTGTCAGGATCGGGCTGACGGGGACCCCGGGCGTCGGGAAATCGACCTTCATCGAAAGTTTCGGCGGGCGGCTGACGGCATCCGGCCTGCGGATCGCGGTGCTTGCCGTCGATCCATCCTCGGCCCGGACCGGCGGGTCCATCCTCGGTGACAAGACGCGGATGGAACGGCTGAGCCGCGATCCGAATGCCTTCATCCGCCCTTCGCCAAGCCGCGCTGCGCTGGGCGGTGTCGCCCGCCGAACGCGGGAGGCGATCCTGTTATGCGAGGCGGCGGGTTATGACGTGGTGATGGTCGAAACCGTCGGCGTTGGCCAGTCGGAGACGATGGTTGCCGACATGACCGATCTGTTCCTTCTGCTGATGGCCCCGGCAGGGGGCGATGAGTTGCAGGGGGTGAAGCGCGGGATCATGGAAATCGCCGATCTGATCGTCGTCAACAAGGCCGATGGTGCGCTGAAATCGACCGCGATCCGCACCGCCGCCGAATATGCGGGTGCGCTGCGCCTGATGCGCCGCCGCCCGCAGGACCCGGAGGGAATCCCGGATGCGATGATCGTGTCGGCGGCGGAAGAAACCGGGCTGGATGAGGTCTGGGACATGTTGAGATCGCTGGATCGGTGGCGGCGCACGGCGGGGCATCACGATGCCAACCGCGCCGCGCAGGCAAGGCGCTGGATGCATTTCGAACTTCAGGAAGGGCTGAAAAGCGCGCTCGCCGCCGATCCGCAGATGGCCGCCGCCCTGACCGACGCCGAAGCGGCGGTCGCGGCGGGGCAGCAAACACCGGAGGCGGCGGCGGAACAGCTTCTGACCCTGTTCCGCAGCAGCCCTGCCTGACAGGCCGTTGCCCCATTGTGTTCAGAAAATATCCCCCGCCGGGAGGGCTCCTCGCCCCGCAGGGCGAGGAACATCGCGTGTCAGACGCCCATTTCGGTGACGAACTTGGTGCGGTAATAGGCCTCCAGCCCCTCGATCCCGCCTTCGGAGCCATAGCCGCTGTCGTTCACGCCGCCGAACGGGGTTTCCGGGGTGGAAACGGCGGGGTGGTTCACACCGACCATCCCGGCATTCAATCCATCCGACATCGCGCGCGCCGTGCCGCCATTCGAGGTCCAGACATAGGATGCGAGGCCGAAGGGCAGGCTGTTGGCCCGTTCCAGCACATCGTCGATGCCCTTGAAGGCGGTGATCGGGGCGAGCGGGCCGAACGGCTCCTCGTTCATGATCATTGCATCGTCGGGCACATCTGCCAGCACGGTCGGCGCCCAGAAGGAGCCAACATTGCCCATCCGCGCGCCGCCATGTTTCAGCACGGCACCGTGATCGACGGCGTTCTTCACGAAGGTTTCCATCACCTCCAGCCGGCGGTCGGCGATCAGCGGGCCCATTTGCACACCCGCATCCATGCCGTTGCCGACCTTCACCGATGCCGCCAGTTCGGTGAAGCCATCGACGAATTTCGAATAGATGCTTTCCTGCACATAGAACCGCGTCGGCGAGACGCAGACCTGACCGGCATTACGGTATTTGAAGCCGCCCATCGTCTTGATGGCCTTTTCCACATCCGCATCGTCGAACACGACGACGGGGGAATGGCCGCCCAGTTCCATCGTGCAGCGCTTCAGCGTATCGGCGGCCAGCTTTTGCAGGTGCTTGCCGACGGGAACCGAGCCGGTGAACGAGAGTTTCTTGCAGACCGGCGAGGCAAGGATGTGGCGCGAGACTGTGTCCGGCACGCCGAACACCATGTTCAGGACGCCATGCGGCAGGCCGGCATCCTGCAAGGCGCGGGCGATGGCGACGGCGGTGCCGGGGGTTTCCTCGGACGGTTTGATGATGATCGAACAGCCCGCACCGATGGCCCCGGCGATCTTGCGGATCACGTTGGTGCCGGGGAAGTTCCAGGCGACGAAGGCGGCGACCGGGCCGACCGGTTCCTTGGTCACGAGCTGGCGCGCGCCCGGCACCCGCGAAGGGACAAGGCGGCCATAGGCGCGTTTGCCTTCCTCGCCATACCAGCGGAACATGTCGATGACGAAGCCGACCTCCAGCTTCGCCTCCGGCAGGGGTTTGCCCTGCTCGCGGGTCAGAACCTCGGCCACATGGTCGATCCGGTCTTCGAGGATGCGCGCCGCGCCTTCCATGACCTTTTGGCGGGCCAGCGGCGAGGTCGCGCGCCAGATCTCGAATCCCTTGGCGGCAGCGGCCAGCGCCATGTCCAGTTCAGCGGCAGAGGCATGGGGGCAAAAGCCGATGACCTCTCCGGTCGCCGGATTGATGATGTCTTCCCCCGGCCCGTCCCCCTTGCGCCATTCCCCGTCGATCAGCAGTTCGATTTTTTCATAAGCCATGGCGTGTCTCCTCAGGCGGTGGTCTTTGTGGCGGAAGCTAAGCACCACGGCGGAAAAGGGAAGGGGCCAGATGGGCGGTATAGGGCGCTGGACTGGTAGGGGGAGTGGCGGCGACGGGAGGGGGAGGCCGTGTGCACAGCGTGTGCGCATGGTCCAAGTGACTGATACTATGGGGGAGTCCGGTTTCGTTTACCGGCTGGTAACCGGGGAGTGGGGGTTTAGTCTGGCGTCATGTCGCGGGAGTATTCCCTCGTCGTGTCGCGGGGCGCCGAAAAAGTGCTCATCCCTGTAGTTGGCAATCGACCCACTTATCGTCAAACTAACGTTGAATGGCCCGCAGACCCCTTGGCCAATACCATGGAAGGGTGTCGAGCCTAGCTCGACATACATAATGTTGACAGAAAATGGACAAATGAGTCTGCCGTTCGATGAGCCGTTTTCCGCAACGGACACGCCGGACCTTTGGACACCTCGTGATATTTGGGTGCGATTCACCCAGAGAATGGTGGGGTATTTCAGTGAGGACCGAAGAATTGAATATAAAGCGACGCCAAAAATAAGCTGGGAGGATGCGGCCTGCTACTACAGTGCCTTCTCAAACACGCCTGATGGTGGCTTGCTTTGTTACGGTGTCGCAAATGATGGCAGTCTCACAGGCTGCAAGGTTCTTTCGCAAGACCAGTTGAACCGTATCGAAAACTTCCATGTCCAAATGTGTAGGCAGGCTCAACCAGAATTTAAGCGTGTTCAGGTCAGTATATCTGGTGCTGACGATTTCATAATCCTCGTGTACTTGCCATATATTGGGAAGCTCGTCGAAACCAACAAATCGGAAGCTTGGATCAGATACGGTGATAGCAAGCACAAGATGTCGGACGAGGAAAAGAGGGACTTTAGGGCCACGCGAAATGAACTTTCGTTCGAGTTGGAACAGGCATCGTATTCGTTCCCGACTGACTTCAACATGGAAATTATCCAAGATTTTTGCGACGCATTTCGCCAAAGAGAAATGAGACCCAATTGGACAAACCACGAAATTTTGGTTGATAGGCACCTTGCCGAGAAAGATGGTGACAACCTGAACCCGTTAAACTCCCTTGTATTGATGGCAGCAAAAGACCCACGCAAAACGATCCCAGGATGCCGGGTCCGGGTTCAGCGCTTCGAAGACACACAAGAGGGTTCTGGGGAGGGGTACTCGCCAATAAGAGATCGGTTTGCCGAAGGTAATCTGGTTAATGTTATAAAACGCGCTGCAACGTTAATAGAGGAAGCATTACACACTGTCACTTGGTTAAAAAAAGATGGAAAATTTGTCACAACACCAGAATATCCACGATGGGCTTGGTTTGAATCATTGGTAAACGCCTGTGTTCATCGTTCTTACAGTTTTTCTGGAACAGAAATTACTGTGAAAATTTTTCCAGATCGGATGGAGATTGAAAGCCCAGGTGGTTTTGTTCCGCCAGTGACTGAAACCACTATTTACTATGCAAGAGCTGCAAGAAACGCACATCTTATGGATGCAATGCGATATCTTGGATACGTTCAGATGGCTCGTGAGGGTACCAGACGCATTCGTGATAGCATGAAAGAGTATGGGCTTCCTGACCCGCAATTCAGGCAAGAGGTACTGCACGGCGTCGTTGTTCGTGTCCGCCTCATGAACGACAACGAAACACGAAAAAGGGCGACTGATAGGGATGTTGCTTCACATTTCGGAGTTTCAGTTTGGAAGACACTAGAAGAACATGAGGTAAAGATAGCCGCCTATACATTCAGAAACGGAGCCGTTCAAGTTTCGGAAGCACAAAGATTAACTGGTAGAACTTGGGCGACTTCAAAGAAGGATTTGGAGCGCCTATGCCGAAAGCAAGTTCTTAGGTTTGTACCTGGACAATATCAACGAGATCCAAAGGCGCACTACACTTTATTTAAAGATGTTGATATTTCATGATTTTTTCATGTTAACCTTAATTAAGAATTCTGAATAATTATGATTCGAAAATAAATTATTGATCCGTTGCAAAATAAAAGCTAAATTCATAGCTATAATACTGTGGATAGAAATCAATTTATTGAATGTATAAATATGTAAATCCGGAGATGTAATCTAAAGCCAATTTCTATTGATTGATTAAAATCTGGCTCATGCCGTGCCCCGGTTCCTGATCTGACGACCATCGGGGTATTGTTGGGGCAGGTCAACGACCCCAAAGCAAAACACCCGCGCCGGTTTCCCCGCGCGGGCGTATCTGGTTCAGGTTCGCCTGTCTCAGGCCAGTGCGGCCTTTGCCTGGTCGACGATGGCGTTGAATGCTGCCGGTTCGTGCACCGCGAGATCGGCGAGGACCTTGCGGTCGACCTCAATCCCCGCGATGGCGAGGCCGTTGATGAAGCGGCTGTAGGTCAGCCCTTCGTCATGGGCGCGCACGGCGGCGTTGATGCGCTGGATCCACAGCGCGCGGAAGTTCCGCTTGCGGACCTTGCGGTCGCGTGTTGCGTATTCCTGCGCCTTGTCCACGGCCTGTTTGGCAACGCGGATGACGTTCTTGCGGCGACCGTAATACCCGGCTGCGGCCTTGCGGATCTTGGAATGGCGGGCGTGGGTGGTTACGCCGCGTTTTACTCGTGACATGGTCTATCGCTCCCGGATCAGCCGTAGGGCATGAATTTTTTGACGATCTTCGCATCGGGTTCGGCGAGAATCGTCGTCCCCCGTGCATTGCGGAGGAACTTGTTCGTCCGCTTGATCATCCCGTGGCGTTTTCCGGCCTGCTGGCCACGGACAAGGCCCGTCGCCGTCAGCTTGAAGCGTTTTTTCACGCCTGACTTGGTCTTCATCTTGGGCATTTCGGTCTCCTGTGTTCGAAGAGCGTCATCTGGGGAAGCTCGGCAGCCCTTGTCGCCGGAATCCCCGCTCGAAGGCCGGGTTATTAGGGGAAAGCGCGGTGCGGCGCAAGAGCACCCTTTGCGTGCCTCCGCGAGCGGCCTCAGCCTCAGGTCTGATGGAATCCGGCCAGGGGCGCAAGCATGTCGATCAGACCCGGGGCGGGCGGGGCGGAAAGGCGGATGGCGCGTTTGCCGCTTGCGGTGCCGAGGCGGCCTTGCGCGATCACCGGCTGATCGTGGACCCCGCCCGGCTGATCAATCCGCAGATCGACATCCATCGTCTGGTCGATGGGCAGCTCGATCAGCGACCCTTCGCGCAGGTCGCTGATCTGTCCCACGCTCATGTCGATCTGGGCGAGAACGCATGTCAGGCCGAGTTCCGCCTGACATCCGGCCTGCACCATCGCCCGCTGCCAGTGACGGTCGGCGGCGGTGGCGCCGAGCACGCGGCGCGCGGCATCGTCGCCCGCCTGCAAGACCTCAAGCGCGCTGAGCGGCACGAGGAAGGTCAGATCCAGCGCGTCCGCCGCGCGATCGAACCGCATGGCCAGCCGATAGATCAGCATGTCCGTGTCATTGGGTGCATCCAGAAGGGCGGATAGCGCACCGACATAGTGCGAGAATCGCAACGCCTCCCCCTCCCGCCGGGGTGGTGGGGCGATGGCCTGCTCGAAGCAGTCCATGACGGCCTCGGCGAAGCTGAGGGTCAAGACCTCGTCAATCGTGGTGAATTTTCGGGTCGTGCCCTTGGGTGACCCGCCCGCCGTGCCACCGGACATCGCCTCGACCAGACGCGACACGAGGGGCGCCTCCATCACCGCGATGGCGGCGAAACGGCAGCTATGCGATTCGCCGACCGCGATCAGCCGTGCATCGGTATTGGTCGGGACCGCAGTCTTCAGACGTTCCACCGAGGTCGAGGTGATGGCAACCTGCGTGCGAACCGGTGCGATGACCTTCAGCCGCGCCTCCAGCAGCCGCACGAAAATATCGCCGACATGGTCGGTATCGCGGATGGGCGGCCTGCCGACGCGGCTGTCACCTACTTTCTGCCGCAGCGCCGCGTGCTCGCCGATGCTCATGCCATTGCGCTCCTCAAACTTCGGTCAGGCTTCTATCGCCAAGCCTGATTTCAATATCCTTAACCAGCAGTCGGTCAGGGCCAGGACGCGAAACCTTTTGTTAGCGAGATCAGGGCAAGAACCCGATGTCGGCACGGTGTCCGGCGCGCAACCGGGGGGCCTTCGCATGCAGGACGACAACGCACGCCCGATCATCATCAAGCGCAAGAAGGTTGTCGGGGGCGGCGGGCATCACGGCGGCGCATGGAAAGTCGCCTATGCCGACTTCGTCACCGCTATGATGGCCTTTTTCCTGCTGATGTGGCTGCTGAACGCGACCACGGAAAGTCAGCGGAAGGGGATCGCCGACTATTTCGCGCCGACCATCCCGATATCGCCGATCAGCGGCGGCGGCGACGGGCTGATGACCGGCAAGTCGGTCTTTGCCGATGACACGCTGGAAGAGGACGGCACAGGAGGCAAGGCCGCATCGAACCGGGTCGATGCCGCCACCGAGGACGCCGCAAAGGGTAAGGAGGGCGGGGAGACCGGCGCGCAATCAGATGCCGCACCGCTGGAGACGCTGGAGGCGGAATTGCTCGGCATGTCGGGTGAAAGCGACGTGGCGGATGATCTGCTGAGCCATATCGTGACGCGGGTGACGGATGAGGGGCTGGTGATCGACATTTTCGCCAAGGAAGGGCGGCCGCTGTTCCTTTCCGGCTCGGACCAGCCGACGCCCAAGATGATCGCCATTCTCGCGATGGTGGCCGAGGTCACCGGCCACGTGTCCAACCCGATCACCATCGAAGGGCACACCGATGCGGCACCGTTCACAAGCGGCAACGCCAACAACTGGACCCTGTCGGCGGATCGTGCCGAAGCGTCGCGCCGTGTGTTGGGTCGTGAAGGCGTGGACGACAGTCGGTTCAAGGCGATCGGGGGCAAGGCGGACCGGGAACTCGCGCTACCTTCGTTGCCGTTCGATCCGCGCAACCGGCGGGTGACAATCACGTTGCTGCGGTCGGATCGGACATGATCTTGGCGGGACGCGGCCCGTTGCACCGACAATTTGGATCGAAATGGGAGCAAAACGGCCCGGGGGCGGTGCTGCGGCTTAACCTTCCGGAAACGCCGTTTCGGGATGGTCATCGAGGCAGACCCTGACGATGGCAGGTGCTGCCGTGACGAAGCGACGTGACGATCAACAGGAACAAGGAACGGCAATGACACTCTCCTCCTCCCTGAATGCCGGTGTGGCGGGCCTGAATGTGAATTCGAGCAAGCTCGGCACGATTTCCGACAATATCGCGAACTCGCAGACCGCCGGATACAAGCGCGCTGACACGCAGTTTTCCTCGTTGGTCGTGACCGAATCCGGCGGCGGCAGATATGCGGCAGGGGGTGTTCGTTCGATTTCCTTTCGCGAGGTCGATGCGCGGGGCGGGCTGACGACAACATCCAATCCGACCGATATCGCAATGGGCGGGCGCGGCCTTATTCCGGTGACGCCGATTTCCAGCCTCGACAATATCGACGGCGATCTGCCGGTGATGTTCGTAACGACCGGGTCTTTCCGGCCGGACGAAAACGGTGTCCTGCAAACCGCATCCGGCCTTGCCCTGCTCGGCTGGCCTGCAAATCGTGACGGGTCGATCCCGCCCTTCGCGCGCGACACAACGCAGGGTCTGACGCCGGTGCGCATCAATAATGGTCAGTTGCTCGGCGCGCCGACGACGCAGGTGGGTCTTGGTGTCAATCTGCCAGCGGCGCAAACGCAGGCCGGTGCCAGCGGCGACCCGATTCCGCTGTCCATTGAATATTTCGATAATCTGAGCGCGTCGCAGTCGCTCAATTTCCAGTTCACGCCAACCGTCCCGGCCACAGGATCATCGAGTGAATGGACGGTAACGGTGGCCGATTCGCAGACAGCGGCGGCATCCAATCCGGTAACTTCGTTCACCGTCACCTTCGACAATTCCGCTGCAGCAGGCGGCTCCATCGCGTCAGTCACAGGCGCGACGGGCGGCAGTTTCGATGCCGCGACGGGCCTTTATGCATTCAATACGGCAGGCGGGCCGATCACGCTGGATATTGGTGTTCCCGGAACAGGATCGGGCCTCAGCCAGCTTTCCGCCGAATTCGGCCCGACCGGCATCACCAAGAACGGCGCGCCGGTCGGGGCGTTGACGACCATTGATATCGACGAGAACGGCTTTGTGCGCGGCGTGTTCGAGGGCGGGTTCGTGAACACGCTCTATCAGATTCCGGTCGCGGACTTTGCCAATCTGAACGGCATGGTCGCGGTCGATGGTCAGGCCTTCAAGGCATCGCCCGACAGCGGATCGTTGTTCTTCTGGGATGCGGGCGATGGGCCGACGGGTGGCATGATCGGCTTTGCACAGGAGGAATCGACGTCGGACATCGCCGAAGAGCTGACATCACTGATCCAGACGCAGCGGGCCTATTCCTCCAATGCGACTGTCATTCGGACGGTCGATGAAATGTTGCAGGAAACGACGAACATCAAGCGATAGGGACCTTCCCCTGATCGCGCCTATCGGAGGCGACCATGTCACTTTCACTCGCGATTTCGAATGCGCTGACCGGGCTGCGGGCGAACACGACGCAGGCGGATATCATATCGAACAACGTCGCCAATGCGCTGACGCAAGGATATGCGCGGCGCAGCGTCGGGTTGGCACCGGCATCGGCGGGGGGCATCGGTTCCGGGGTGCGTGTGGACGGCATCATCCGGGCGTCTTCCCCCGCCGTGACGGAGGCACGCCGCGTCGCGCAGAGCGCTGCAGGGGCGGCGGACACCGCCATGCTCGCCCAGAACCGGCTGGCGAATGTGATCGGTGAACCGGGTGCGCCGCGATCGCTCGCGACGACCGCAGACCGGTTGGACAGCACGCTCGCTGCCGCCATCGACAGCCCCGAAAGCGCGGTGCGCCTGTCGGATGCCGTGACGGCGGCGGTCGATTACGCGGCCTCCATCAACCGTATCGCGGCAGAGGCCGTCGCGCTGCGTACCGAGGCGGATGCCTCCATCTCCGGTCAGGTGCGCACGATCAACACCTCACTGACGGCGATTCAGTCGCTGAATGCGGAGATCAAGGCGCGGGCGCTGGGCGGGGGCGATGTGTCGGCCCTGCTCGACCAGCGCGCGCAATTGATCGAAAAGATTTCGGCCATGATCCCGGTTCGCACTGTGGCGCGCGACAATGAACAGGTGGCGCTGTTCGCGCGCAATGGCGGGCAATTGCTGGACGGCGCGGTGTTCGAACTCGGGTTCGAACCGACCCGGCTGGTCACCGCAGATCAGACACTCGCAAACGGGGCCCTGTCGGGGATCACCACCAATGGTCAGCCTGTCCGCATTGGCGAAGCGGGGGAGGCGGGGCTGTTCGATGGCGGATCACTGGCCGCTGCCTTTGCTGTCAGGGACCGCATCGTGCCCGCCGTGGCGGACACGTTGGACACGCTGGCGGCGGACCTGATCGGCAGGGTGCAGGGCCTTGGCGCGGATCCCAGCCTTGCGCCCGGCGACGCCGGGCTGTTCACCGATGGCGGCGGGGCCTTCGACCCGGCCAACCTGACCGGTTTGGCGGGCCGGATCGCGGTGAATGCGGCGGTGAACCCGGCGACGGGCGGTGCGGTGACGCGGTTGCGCGACGGGATCAATGCTGCGGCGGTAGGCGACGCGGGCGATGCTGGTATTCTGACCGGATTGCAGGATGCATTGCGCGCCTTGATCCCGGCACCGACGGGCGGTGATCTGACAGGCCAGCGAGCCAGTGCAGGCTTTGCGGCGGAACTGAGCGCGATGACGCTGTCCGACGCCGCCCGTGCCGACGAGGACAGCCTGTTTCGCAAGGGACGCCTGGACCAGTTGAAGGATGCGGAACTGTCCGACACCGGCGTCGATACCGATCAGGAACTGTCGCGCCTGTTGCTGGTGGAGCAAAGCTTTGCCGCGAATGCACGGGTGATCCAGGTCATCGACGGGCTTCTTGAACAATTGCTGCGAATCTGAGGGAGGCTGAAATGAGGCTTTTTGGAACGCCCGATCTGCTGAGCGCGGGCATTCTGTCGCGCAGCGTCGCGCGGGTGAATGCCGACATATTGCGCAGCGCGGAAGAGCTGAGCAGCGGTCGCAAGCGCGATGTGGTTGCGGCGGCGGGCGGCGATGCGACACGGGTCTACGCGTTGGAGCGGGATCTGGCGCGCGTCGCATCCGTGAAGGACACGATCGCGCTCGGCGCGGGCCGAAGCGGCCAGATGCAGGCCTCACTGGATCGGATTCAGGGCGCACTCGGCGAAATCGGTGTGCCGCTTCTGGCGGCCGTGACGCGCGGCGATCTGAGCGCGGCCAAGGTCGAGGCGCGCGCGGCGCGCGGTGCCTTCGACGCGGCGGTCGGTGCCCTGAACGCGCGGTTCGGTGGCCGCAGCCTGTTCGCGGGCACAGCCGTTGATGGTGCGGCACTCGCCCCCGCCGATACCATTCTGGCCGACATCGCCGCCCTCGTGGGCGCAGCAACGGACGCCGCTGACGTGATCGCGGCGGTCGACACCTATTTCGCCGATCCGGGTGGATTCGCCACTGCCGGCTATGTCGGATCGAGCGTTGACATCGTGGCGGCGGATGTGGGGGATGGCCAGACGGTCGCCTATGCGCTGCGCGGCGACCGGCAGGAGTTTCGCGATGCGCTGGCGGGCTTGGCAGTGACGGTGATCGGTGTCGAAGGCGGCTGGGCCGGGGCGGGCGGGCGCGGAGACGGGGAGTTGCTGGCCGAGGGCGCGCGCCGGATCATGGACGCACAGGAAGCGGTGATCGGTTTGCGCGCCGATGTCGGTGTTGCCGAAGAGCGGTTCGAGGACGCATCCGTCCGGGCGGAGGCGGAGAGCACTTTCCTGTCATCAGCCCTGAACCGCATCCTGACGCGCGACCCGTTCGAGGCGGCCACGGAATTCACCGCGCTGGAAACACAGCTTCAATCGGTGTTTTCGGTGACCGCGCGCTTGTCTGGCCTGAACCTGACGAATTTCCTGCGATGAGGATGCTACGGTTCGGGTCGCTGACCGTAGCGTTGATCGGCATCCTGTCGTTGCTCGGCGGGGTGCAACCCGCCCGCGCCGATATCCGCATCAAGGACCTTGTGGAATTCGACGGGGTCAGGGGCAACGATCTGGTCGGCTATGGTCTGGTCGTCGGGCTTCCCGGCACCGGCGATGGTCTGCGAAATTCGCCTTTCACCGAGGAAGCGTTGTCGAATCTGCTGGAGCGATTGGGCATCAACGTCACGGGCGAGCAGTTCCGACCGAAGAATGTGGCGGCGGTTCTGGTCACCGCCGAACTGCCGCCCTTTGCCCGCGCGGGACGGCGGATCACCGTATCGGTGTCCGCGATTGGCGACGCCAAGTCCCTGCGCGGTGGCACCCTGATCATGACGCCGCTGAACGCTGCCGATGGCCAGATTTATGCCGTGGCACAGGGGCCGGTCGTGGCAGGCGGTGTGACAGCCGAGGGTGAAGCGGCGTCGATCACGCGCGGTGTGCCGACCGGGGGTGTAATTCCCGATGGCGGGCGGGTGGAACTTGAGATCGACTTCGCACTTGCGGGGCTGGACCAGTTGCGTCTGGCGCTGCGCGATCCGGATTTCACCACCGCAGCGCGGATCGCGAAGGCGATCAACCGGTCGCTGCGGGCGGAAGTCGCATCCATGCAGGATTCGGGCACGGTCGTGCTGGACACCGGCGCATTTCAGGGGCGCGGTATTGCAGAAACCATCGCTTCCATTGAAAATCTGCTGGTTGCAACGGATCAGAAGGCGCGCGTCGTCATCGACCAGCGGTCCGGTACCGTCGTTCTGGGCGACAATGTCAGGATCAGCCGTGTCGCCATCAGCCAGGGCGACCTGACGGTGCGGATCCGCGAAGCGCCGGTCGTGGTGCAGCCGAGCCCGTTCGGCGCGGGCGAGACGGTGGTGCTGCCGCGCACGGATGTGGCCATCGAGGAGACCGGACAAGGCCTCGCCATCATCGAGGAGGCTGCGTCCTTGGCCGATCTGGTGCGCGGCCTGAATGCGCTGGGCGTATCGACGCGGCAACTGATCGACATCCTGAGCGCAATCAAGGCGTCAGGCGCGCTGCACGCGGAATTCGTGCTTAAGTGATGTGGTCGGTTGGGCTGTGGCAAAACTGGATCGAGGGAGCCTGTTAAGGCTCATCGCGTGTCGGCGTTACTGAGCGTGCAGCGATCCGGGCCGCGAATGCGATCAGGGCGGTCCGCACCTCAATGGGTCTGTTTCACACCGCTGTGAGCTGTGATCCGAAAGCGTAATCCCACCAAGGCCAAAAAGGGCATGGGGCCGACGGGGCGCAACAGGTTGCGCGCGGCACCCGTTGCCGAATTGCTCACTCCCAAGACCAGGCATCGTGCGAGTGCGGAGAGGCCGCGATCAATGCGCTGCTGCCGCCCGATCAAGGCGATCCGGGCGAACCTTCACACCGCTTGCCGGTGCTAGTCGTCCAGCACCTCCGCCTCGATCATCTTGATCTCCCCCCGGTCGCGCTTGTCGACGATGGCGGCGACAAGGGCAGCCTTTGCGGCGTCGCTGTCCTTGCGTGTCACGGGTTGCATCGCCTCCAGATCCTCGCGCAGGCGGTCGGCGAGGCGTTTGGTGATGTTGCCGAGGAAGAATTCCTTCACCTCCTCCGCGACGCCGCCGCCCGACTTGAAGGCGCGCATCAGGACCACCTCGTCAACGTCCTTCACGATCGGCGCGACATCGCGCGGGTTCACTCGCTCGCAGATGTGGTCGAATGTGAACATCCCCTTTTGCACCAGTTGCGCCAGTTCGGGGGAGGTCGATGTCAGGTGATCCATCAACCGGTGGCGCACCTCGTCGGAGACGTGGTTCATCACGGCGGCGATCAGGTCCTGCGGCTCCAGCCGGTTCTTGCGGAGCGCGGCCCTGGGCAGGAATTCGGTTTCGATCACCTTGCCGATCCGCGCGACGATCGCCGCGTCAGCCAGAACCGCCTGCCCCATGCGCAGTACGATGTCCTGCGCGGCCTCCTCCTCGAACAGTTCCAGAATGCGCGCAGCCTTCATCGAGGAGAGTTTCGACAACGCGATGGCCGCGACCTGCGGATGTTCAGTCTTCAGCCAGGCGGCGATCCGGTCGTTTTCCACATCGCCAAGTGCGCCCCAGACGGACCGCCCCTCGCTGTCGACATCGGACAGGATCTGGTTGACCTCTTCCTTGGACAATGCCTCGCTCAGGAACCGCTGAAGTTCCTCTCGCCCGCCGGACAGGGGGCGAGTTGCATCGAGCTGGTTGAGGAATTCGGCGATGGTCCGCTCGACAATCGCGGGCGGGATTTCGCGCATCTGGTTCACGATGCGGGCAAACCGCCGAACACGCCGTGCGCCCACATCGCGCAGCAAGGTCGCGGCGGGTGTCGGCCCCAGGGCGACAAGGATGATCGAGGCCTTTTCGGCCGGGCTGAGCGGTGAGGCAGCGCCGGGTTGGCCCTGGCGCGCGACCGCCGACGGTGCCGCCGGAACCGGCAGATGCGCGCGGGCCGGGTTCGGTGCGGGCAAAGGTGCGGGTGCGGTTTGCGGCAAGTCGGTCATGCGGCATATCCTCTGACAAGTGCGCCCGCGATCAGGGTCCAGCCATCGGCAAGCACGAAGAAGGCGAGTTTGAACGGCAGGGAGACGATGGCGGGCGGCACCATCATCATGCCCATCGCCATCAGGATCGAGGCGACGACGAGGTCGATCACCAGAAACGGCAGGAAGATCAGGAACCCGATCTCAAACCCGCGCTTGATCTCGCTGAGCAGGAACGACGGGATCAGGAGCGACAGCGGCGGGCGGGTTTCTTCTGCGGTCGGTCGGGCTGCTGCGTCAGGGTCCGTCTGATCGGGCAGCGCACGGCTTGCCGGCGCGGCCTCGCGCAAGGCGGCGATGGTATTCGGGTCTGCCCGGTTTTCCATGAAGACGCGAAACGGTGCCATCGTATCGGTAAAGGCGCGTTCTGCGGTGGTCTCCCCCGCGACGAGCGGGGCAACCCCATCCTCCCACGCCTGTTCGAAGACCGGGGCCATGACGAAATAGCTGAGGAACAGGGCGAGGCTGACAATCATCATGTTGGGCGGTGCCTGCTGCACGCCGATGGCCTGTCGCAGGATGGACAATACCGTCACCATAAAGGGAAAGCAGGTGATCATGATGGCGATGCCCGGCGCGAGGCTGAGAACGGTCAGCAAGGCGAAAAGCTGCACGATCTGAAGCGTCAGCGCCCCTTCGCCGCCGAGGTCGATGGAAATGCCCTGCGCCGCCACGCACGCGGGCGCCAGCATCAATGCCGCCATCACGCACAGGGTGAGCGCGGACAAGCGGCGCCAAGGGACGCTGCCCGTGATCCGGCTGAATGCGATGATGGTCAGGCGCATCGGTTCAAAGCGATTGCGTGAGGTCGGTGATCTCTGTCAGCCGAACACCGAGCCGCCCCGTCCCGGCCTCGATTTCCTGCAACTCGCCCCGCGCGATGACACGACCACCGATGATGATCTCGACCGGATCGGCAATGTTCGTGTCGAGCGGGATGACGCTGTCCCGCCGCAAGGCAACCAGATCGGTGAGATAGGGACGCGCCTTGCCGACGGACACGATGACCTCGATCGGCACCCCGAGGACCGCCTTTCGCTGCCGTCCACCGCCCTGAGCGGACGGCGTTGCATCGGGCATCCCGCGCAGCGCCCCGTGATCGGGCGGCGAAGCGAACTCGGCTGCGGAAGATGCATCATCCTCGCTGTCGTCAGCAAAGGTCGGATGGGAAGTTTGTGTCACTGGTCATTCCTTTGGTCCGAGGGGGGGGGTGGGGTCTTTGGTCGCGACCATCTTTCGGCATCGTCGGTCGCGGGCAGATTCGTCATGAAACGGCCCCGCCCGCCTCCGCCTCGAGCCGCGTCAGGAGCACGGTGCAGACCGCATCGACGGTGGCGTCCATGTTGATCTGATCGAAGCCGCCCTGCCAGTGAATCCGGGCGCCGGTCATGCCGAGATCGGAGGCCGGGCGCAGATTACAGTCGATCTCGCGGGCGCGAAGCAGGGCTGAAAGCCGTTCGATCTGATCCTCGGCGATATCGACGCAGAGCACCTCCTGCGGTGCCGCTTTCAGAATCTCTTGAAGGTTCGCCGCAACGTCATGCGCGAGTTCCGCCGTCGCCACATGCGGGGCGATGCGCCGGAGGATGCGGGACATCAGTTGGTGGGTGAATGCGATGGCGTCTCGTCTACGGGCCGCAGTTTCGGCGGTCGCTGCCTCGATGGCTTCGGCGAGGACCGCGAGCCGGTGTTCGAGCTCCCGGTCGATGCGGCTTTCAGCCTCGGCGTAGCCTTCTGCGAAACCTTCGGCGCGTGCCGCCCCTCTGGCTTTCGCCAGCAACAGGGTGGTTGCCTCCTCAGTGGCGGAGCGGAGCGGTGTCGTCGTTGCTGGAGAGGCCGTCAGATCTGGCCCGGACTTGTCTGGTGCGCTGAAATCCTGCCATCGGATCGACTGGTTTGTCATGTCGCTGTTCCCTGCGGTTCGGTGATGTCCAGCCAAGAGATGAGGAGCTTCGTCGCCTCCTCCGGCTTTTCGGCGATCGCCGTTTCGAGCAGGGCGCGCCGGTCGATATCGAGTGCGTCGCTGTCGATCATGTCGCCGGAGGGGAAGAAGATTTCCTCTGATGTCGCGCCGCCGGATGGGTAGGGGCCGCCGCCCTCATAGCGCAGCGGCGGCAGGTCTGATGCCGGGGGGGCAGTGTCGGCGACAGAGAGAATCGGCCGGATCACGAAAAGGCCGAGCATCAGCGCGACGATACCGAGTGTCAGAATCTGAATGATTGCCATCGCGTTCGATGACAGCACGGCCATGATACCGGATGTCGCGACGCTGCCTTGTGCGGACATTGCGCTGAACTGGAGGCTTTGCAGGGTGACGGTATCGCCGCGCTCAGCATCATAGCCGACCGCGCCCTCCACCAATGACTGAAGCGAAGCCAGTTCCTCGTCCGACCGTGCGATCCAGGTTTCGGTGCCATCGGCGTCGACCGACCGGATCCCGTCCACCATCACGGCAACGCTGATCCGACGGACCGCACCCGCGGGGCGGATGCTTTCGCGCACGGTTTCCGAAATCTCGTAATTGACCCGCTCACGCGTGCGGGATGCCTGCCGGCTTGACTGGTCGGACCCTTCTACATCGCCATCCGCCAGATTCGAGGCGACGGTCACGCCCCCAGCCTCGCCTTCCTCGGCATCGGTGCTTTCTTCCTTGTCGGTGTGGATCACGATGCGGCTGTCGGGATCGAGCGTTCTTTCGCGAATCGTCTCGCTGTCACGCGCGGTATCGACCGCCACCTCGACGATCGCGCCGCCGGGTCCGACGCGGGCCTCGAGCAGACGGGTGACGGCATGGCGCAGAGACTCTGCCTGCGCGGCTGCGTCATCTCCGGCACCGCCCTGCGTATCGGGTTCACCGGATTTCAGGATCACGCCGTTTTCCTGATCGATCACCGCGACATTATGGAGCGCGAGCCCGGACACGGCGGAGGCGACGAGGAAGCGGATCGCCTCCGCCTGCTGGCGGTTGAGGCTGCCGCTGGAGGTCGAAACGGTGACCGAGGCGGTCACGGCTGCGGCGGCCTCGAATGGGCGGCGGGCGGATTGGGCGATGTGAACACGGGCACGAATGACGCGGGGTGATGCCAGAATGGTTCTGGCAAGCTCGCCTTCCTTCGCACGCCAATAGGCGGCATCGAACATCTCGGCCGTTGTGCCGAACCCGGACATCCCGTCGAGCAATTCGTATCCGGCGGCCCCGGCGGCGGGCAGGCCTTCGCCCGCAAGGGTGATGCGCACCCGGTCGCGCGAATCGGCGGGCACATAGATGGCGTCGCCGCGCACCTCATAAGGCACTCCCTGCCTGTCCAACCCCTCGATCACGCCGCTGGCGGCGGACGAATCGAGGCCGGAATAAAGCAGTGCCATTGTCGGTGTCGTCGCGATCCGCCCGAAAAGGGCGAGCACGACGATCAGACCGGCAGCACCGAGCACAAGCAACGCTTTCCGCCTCGTTTCGGCGGCGGTCCATGCGAGGGACAGTCTTGAAAGGATCGGGTTCACGTGGTCGGTCCATGCTGTGCCGCCTTTCTGGCGACCGGGCCAACCTGCGATGCCGGGGCTTAATTTTAGGTTAGTCGTTCGGCGTTATCGCTCGGATCACCAGACAGAAGGGTGAGTACGAGATGGCGAAGGCCAAAGTGACGGAAACGAATGAAGCCGAGGATGCTGCCCCGCCCGCAAGATCATCGCGCAAACCGCTGTTGATCGCGCTTGTTCTCACGTTCCTGCTTGGCGGCGGTGGGTTCTATGCAGCCTTTTCGGGGCTTGCACCGTCCCCGGCTGACATGATCGGGGGCAAGGATGACCATGCCGAGGCCCCTCAACATGCAAGTGCTGACCCCGCAATCGGTTTCATGCCGCTCGGCGAGATCGTGGTGCCGCTCAGCCCGCGCGCCAATGCTCGCTATCTGGTGATGGAGGCGGAGATCGAGGTCGATCAGGTGGAGCTTGCGGCGCTGGAACAGCTTCGCCCGCGAATCCTCGATATGTTCAACACCTATCTGCGCGCGATTGATGAACGGGATTTCGCCGATCCGGCGGCCAGCCTGCGATTGCGCGCGCAACTGATGCGCAGGCTGGCATTGGTGGTGGACCCTGTTCGCCCCCGCGATCTGCTGATTACCTCATTCATCCTCAGATAAAGGACTGACCTATGGACCTGATCGCTGATGGACTTCTGTTCCTCGGGGCCCTGACCGCCTCTCTCTATTGCCTTGTCTTGTCGCGGCGGCTGCGTCGGTTGACGCAGACGGAAGACGGCATGGGAAAGGTCATCACCACGCTTTCGGATCAGGTGGAGGACATGCAGGCCGCACTTGCGGCGGCCAAGCTGACGATCGACGGCGCGGGCGCCGGGTTGACCCGACAGATCGCTCAGGCCGAAAGGGTCAAGCGCGGTCTGGAGGAAATGGTGGAGCGCGCCGTGGAAGAAATCGCGGCCGCGCAGGCCGAGATTGCCACCCTTCGCGCGGTAACCGGTGCAGTATCGGCAGTGAGCCGCGATCATGGGCGTGAAGAGCCGAAGGCGGAACCGCGATCACTCGCAGCGCGACCTGAGACAGAAGCGAATGGTTCTGTCGCCAGGTCCGAAGAACACGCGTATCGATCTTCCGCCCTGTACAGTTCGACCAATGAACCCGCGCAGGGGGCAGATGGTGCCGAACAGAGTGAAGGGCGCGGGGACGACGTTGGCCCCCCTACCGCCCGCGCTGTGCGAGACGTGGTTGCGAACGCGCGTCGTGCGGAGGCAAAGCCAGCCTCGGTGGCAGGGTTGGACATGGAAAGGGCGGTGACACCTGCGGGTAAGGCGCTGACGGGCAGGTCGGCAGTCACATCGCCATCTGACCGCTCCGCCCAGCGCAGTCCTCGGCAAGATGTTGCGCAGACCATCGGCGACCTGATCGCAAGTGATCGAACCGATGATGACGAGGCGTTTTCCCGGCGCCTGATCGAGGCGCTTTCAGGGTCCGATCCGCGGGCGGTGGAGCCTGTAACATGAGCCGGATTGCAGTGGCGCGCAGCCGCCCGGCAATGCTGATGCTGTCAGGCTGTTTCATGCTCTCGGCACTTGTCCGCGTCTTTGATCCGACGAACGCGCTTGCGGTCGAAGACACCGCAGCAGGAACAGCGGTCGGGGCGGTAGAATCGGTGCCCGACGCTGTGGATGAAAGCTATGCCGGGTTGACGGAATTGTTGAACACGCTGCGCGAACGCGGCGCACATCTTGACGCGCGCGAGGCGAAAACGCGCGAGAGGGAGAAAGTGATCGAGGCGGCATCGTCGGCGCTCCGCGATCAGATGGCCCGGCTTGAGGAAGCGGAGGCACGGTTGTCGGAATTGTTGCGAATCGCCGACAAGGCCGCCGACAAGGATGTGGGCAAACTTGTCGCAACCTTTCAGAACATGGATGCGAAACGATCCGGCCCGATCTTCGAAAACATGGATGTGCCCTTCGCCGCCGGTCTGATCTCGCGGATGAACGACGTAGCGGCGGCCAGTATTCTGGCGGTTCTGACGCCTGACAAGGCCTATGCGATCACAGTCCAGATCGCGGGTCAGAACGCGCTCGTGCCGCGCGAATAAAGATCCGGTGCGGTCTTTTGTTCGGGGTTTCTTAAACCCCTCGATCCTAGAAACGGCGGGCGGCCAGAAGGCCGGGACATTGCGGTGTCCACATGACCAGCGGAGGTGACATGGTCGGCATCCTTGGAATTGTGATCACCTTTGTGATGGTGTTCGGCGGTTATTTGATCGCCGGCGGCAAGATGAAGATCATCCTCGGTTCGCTGCCCTACGAGATGATGATGATCGGGGGGGCGGCGGTCGGTGCCTTCTTCCTTGCGAACAGCATGGGCGAGATCAAGCACACTCTGAAAGACGTTGGGAAGGTCTTCAAGGGGCCGCGCTGGAAAGGCAACGACTATCAGGACCTGTTGTGCCTGTTGTTCGCCCTGATCCGCATCGCCCGTGCCAACCCGATGGACATCGAGGTTCACATCGAGGAACCGAATGACAGCCCAATTTTTCAGAATTATCCGAAAATACTGGCGGACAAGGTCGCGGTCGAGCTCATTTGCGATACGATCCGGGTCGGTTCGATGAATTACGACGATCCGCATCAGGTCGAGGAAGTGCTCGAAAAGCGCATCGAATCGGCACTGCATCACAACCTGCATTCAAGCCATGCGCTCCAGACGATGGCGGATGGCTTGCCTGCGCTCGGCATCGTCGCTGCGGTTCTGGGGGTCATCAAGACGATGGGGTCCATCGACCAGCCGCCCGAGGTGCTCGGCAAATTGATTGGCGGCGCACTGGTCGGCACATTTCTCGGCGTGTTTCTCGCCTATGGGATCGTCGGCCCTTTCGCGAGCAAGGTGAAGGCGGTGGTGGAGCAGGATCATCAGTTCTACTGGTTGATCCGCGAGGTGCTGATCGCGAACCTGCACAACCATTCCCCCGATATCTGCGTCGAGGTCGGCCGCCAGAATGCGCCGGGTGACAAACGCCCAAGCTTTTCCGCGCTTAGCGATGCCCTGCAAGCTGTGAAGGCATCTGCATGATCGGTGATTGGAAGAATGCAGGGGTGCGGGCGGCAGCGATGATCGCCCTCTTGGTTGCCGCGCTGGCCGCCGATCAGACGCGGGCCGATGTGATTGCGGTTTCGGCGCGCGATGGATCGCAAGCAACGGAAATCGTGATGCAAATCGGCGCGCGGCCGTTTCTGGTGGATACCGCCGCATCGCGCCAGATCGACATTGTGATTCCCCAGACCGGGATTGCCTTCGATTTCGGGCCGCTCGGTTTCAGCGATCCCGGACAGCGGATCGAAACCGCGAGGGCGCTTCTGGATGAAACCTCGTCTCGCATTCGTCTCGTGTTGAACTGCGATTGCCCGGTCGCAGCGCAAGTTTCCGGCGGCGCATTGCTGGTGAAAATCCAGAATCCGGTCGCACGCGCGCAAGCCGGGGAAGGACCGGGCTTGCCTTCCGTTCGTCCCGTTGCGGATCGCGCTGCACAATCTGGTATCCCGAAAGACGCCAAACGGTTCGCATCCGCGCAGGCGCCTGCTTTCGCACCTGCGCCCTGGCCAAGGGGCGTTCCGCGGCAGGGCACGCTCGCGGAACCGGAACTGCCGGACGGTGATGCTAGCGTCGGGGAAGGCGCGCGAGATTTCGATCCGCTTCGCGGCGTTGCAGCGGATGAGGTCGAACTGGCGCGACTGGCCTTGATCCGTCAGCTTGCGCGGGCAGCCGATCAGGGGTTGCTCGACTTTGCCTCGCAACAGAGTGCCGCGCTGTTTGCGCCCGAAGGGGGTGAACCGGCGGATGGCTTTCTGCCACTCGATGCGCCGCAAGACGTGGCCGAGCGTGAAGACCCTGCAACAGACCCTGACGCTGCTTCGCCGGATGAAGCGGTGGCGGGTGCCAAGGGTGACGCGGATGCTTCGGCTCTTGCGGATGGAGTGGCTCCCCCCGCCGAGATCGAGGTGCCCTTGCGGGCGCGCACGGCATGGGACAAACGGTTCCGCGATGACCGGCTCGATACCTGGGTTCGGGTCACCCATTGCGCCGACAATGCTGCTTTCGATTTCCCGAACGTGCCGACGGCGCGCGCCTTTACCGACCGTGTGGCGGCGCTCAGGTCCGGATTGCTCGATGATTTCGACGTGCCGAACCCCTCTTCGATCGAGGCGCTCAGCCGGATCCTAATCGCGCATGGTTTCGGTGCCGAGGCGATCAGCCTGCTGTCATTGCTGGATCAGGAAGACAACGAAAAGTCCAAATCGCCCTCGGCACTGCTGATTGATCTTGCCCATATCGTCGATGGCAAGCGCCCTTCGGTCACTGGGCCGCTGGCCTTGGGTGGACCTTGCGCACCGATGGCAAGCGTCTGGTTCGAGGCTGCGGGATTCCGCATGGATGGCGGTGCGCTGGAGCGGCGGCTGCCGACCTATGCTGCCGCGCCGGTTCCCGACCGGCAGACCAGGGCGATGATCGACGCATTCAACGCCATGCCGGACGCCCTGCGTCTGCTGCTCGGCCCGAGGGTCATGACTTCACGTCTGAATGCCGGGGACACAGGCACGGCGGAGCTGATCGATCTGATCCTGCGCCGCATGGCCGCCCCATCTGGCAGTGAATACGATCTGGCGCGCGCGCGCCTCTTGCAGATGTCGGGCCGCGCCGATGAGGCGGGTGCGCTATATCAGCGGCTGGCGGGTCAAAACCTTCCGGAGGCGTGGGATGCGCTGCTGCGACTGGCGGATATTTCGGACCGAACCAATATCGCATCGCCGTCGTCACTGTCATCGACGCTCGCGGATGCGCTGGGCGATGCCGCACTGCTCGCGCGCGATCATCCGGCATTCCGCCGCCTGAAGGTCGCGGAGATCCGCATGCGGGTTCGATCCGATGGATTGGGTCCGGCGCTGGATCAGGTTGCGGATGCGCTTCGCCGGGCACCTGAGGATGGCTCTGTGCTGACCGATGCCGCACATGCGGCGCTGGAGTGGGTGAATGCAGCTGAAGATGATCCGCTGTCTTATGCGAAGGCCGTGATGACCCATGCCGATCTGATGGCAGCCGATCCCGCAGGCGATCAGGCTCGCCGCAAGGTGGCGTCGGAACTGACACGGATCGGCCTCGGCAATGCCGCACTGATCGTGCTGGCACCGGCAGCGCGCCGCGCCGTGCCTGCTTTGATGCGTGAGGAAGCGCGCGCGTGGATCGCGCTCGGCGATGGTGCGGCCGCGCTCCGGGCGCTGGGTGACATGCGCGACCCGGCGGCGATGGCAGTGCGGTCGGAGGCGCTGATCATGCTGGACCGGCCTGCGGATGCGTTCGATGCCCTGTCGCAGATGCCCGATCCCGATGCGGCGAACCGTGCAAGACTGGGTCTGCTTTCAGGCAACTGGGCCGCTGCGACGCAAGCCGGACCGGCGGCCCGGCGGATTCTGGCGGCGGGCATGGCGCGATCCGCCCCGGCTGAGGCGGTGCGTGACAGCGATGCGGATCGGGCGGTGTTGGCCGCAGCGGGCTTGTCCGATCTGATGGCCAGCACCCCCGAAACCGTCGCTGCCGTGCTCGACCCCGCCCGTATCGGCCCACGCGTCACCTTGCGCGACGCCGGGGCCGTGATCGACGGCGCCCGCACCGTTCGCGAACTGATTGAGGAGGCTCTGCCTGATGGATAACCCGGTCTATATCACCCTGTCCCGTCAGGTCGGCCTGATGAAGGACCTGCGGATCATCGCCAACAACATCGCCAACATGTCAACGGATGGATATCGCCGCGAAAGCGCGATCTTCGCCGAGATCGTGAACCGGCTGGATGCGTCTGGTGGGTCAATCTCGCAAACTGATGCCCATGTTCGCGCCACGGATTTCACCCAGGGCGGCATGGCGAAGACCGGCGGCGATTTCGATCTCGCCATCGAGGGCGCAGGCTTTTTCCTGATCGAAACAGAGACCGGGCAGGCCCTGACCCGGGCGGGCGCGTTCAGCCGGTCGGTGGATGGCGAACTTGTCACCGCCTCCGGTCGCCGGGTTCTGGGTGCGGGCGCTGTGCCGATCTTCGTTCCTGGCGACGCCCGCGCCATCGATGTCGGGCCGGATGGATCGATCTCGGCCGACGGGCAGGCGGTGGGGCGGCTTGCGCTGTCTACGGTGGACGACCTGACCACGCTGCGTCGCCGGGAGGACGGGTTGTTCGAAACCGATACGCCACTGATCGAAGTCGAAGACGGATTGGTCCGGCAAGGGTTCATCGAGCGCAGCAATGTCAGCCCGGTGCGCGAACTGACCCGGATGATCGAGGTGCAGCGCGCCTATGAAATGGGTCAGTCCTTTGCCGAAACCGAAGACGAACGACTGCGCCAGACCGTGCGGATCATGGGCGGCAACACCTGACGCCGCCTCATGATCGTTGAAGCCTGACACCCAAGACACCAGAACGGAGACAGACATGCGCGCCCTCGACATCGCCGCAACCGGAATGGAGGCCCAGCAGACGCGGGTCGAAACCATTTCCAACAACCTCGCGAACATGAGCACGACCGCGTATAATCCGCGCCGGGCGGAATTTGCCGACCTGCACTATCAGCAGGTCCGATCACCGGGCGCGATCAATGCCGCGAACGGCGCGGTCCTGCCTGTGGGGGTCCAACTTGGCCTGGGTGTGCGGACCGCCGCCGTCGCGATGGAGGTGACGCAAGGCGCGCTGCGCCAGACCGGCGGCGAGATCGACGTGGCGATCGAGGGCGAAGGATATCTGGAAGTCGAACTTCCATCAGGGATTGCCGCCTATACGCGCGACGGCCAGTTGAAGCGGACCGGTGAGGGCCTGATCGTGACATCGGAGGGCTTTCCGGTGATCCCGAACATCACCATCCCGGAGGACGCCAACGGCATTTCGATCAATGCGGATGGCGAGGTGATCGCGCGTTTCGCCGACCAGACCGATACCGAGGTGCTGGGCCGCCTGTCGCTGTCGAGCTTCGTCAATCAGAAGGGGCTGGAGGCGTTGGGCGGCAATCTCTACCGCGAAACCGCAGCCTCCGGCCCGCCGGCGACCGGCGATGCGGGCACCGAGGGGCGGGGCACATTCAGGCAGGGGTTTCTGGAGGAAAGCGGCGTTGATGCGGTACGCGAGATCACCGAACTGATCGAGGCGCAGCGCGGATACGAGATGAACGCGAAGGTCATCACCGCCGCCGATCAGATGCTGGGCGCAACGGTGCAGATCCGATGAGCGGGCGTTCGGTTCGCGTCGCGATGTCATGTCTGGCAATCATGCTTTCCCCGGGCACCGGATGGGCAGAGGTTGGCAGCCTGGTCGCCGCACGCGCGATTCCGGCGAATGCACGGATCGAGACCGGCGATTTGCGGCTCAGCCCGCGCGCTTTTCCCGGTGCGCTTACCGCCCCTGAGGATGCGGTCGGGCAAGAGGCCCGTGAGACGATCTTTGCGGGGCGCCCCATTCATCCCGGTGACCTGCGCCCTGCCGCGGTGGTGGAGCGGAACGATCTTGTCCGCCTTACCTATACGGCCGGGCTGATCGCGATCATTACCGAAGGCAGGGCGCTGGACCGGGGTGCACCGGGCGATCGCGTCCGGGTGATGAACCTGTCGTCCCGCAGCACGATCTCGGGCGTGGTCGGGCCTGACGGAGTCGTCGAGGTGTCGCGATGATGCCGTCGCGTCCCTGCGCTGTGCCGAGCCTTTCGCGCTGCTGTCGTCACCTCTTTTCTGTGCCACAAGGCTCCTGCGCGTTGTTCTTGCTGATTGCAGTTGTCGGCTGTGGTCGTCTTGACCATGTCGGGCAACCGCCGCCCTTCACCCCTTCGGGCCAAATCGCAGCAGACCCCGCGACCATCACGGCGGAGCGGATCGCGCTCGCGACGCCTCAACCTGCCGCCTATGGTCCGGCTGCGGGTGCAGCCCCGTCAGGCGCAGGCGTGCGCACTGCATCGCTGTGGCGGTCTGGTCCCGCGTCACTGTTCGGGGATCGCCGCGCGCAGGGGCGGGGCGATATCCTGACCGTCGTGATCGAGATCGACGAGAAGGCGGAGATTTCGAACGCCTCCGCCCGCACCAGGTCGGCCAGCGAAGACCTGTCGATCGGTGCCTTGCTTGGTTTGCCCGATCTCGTCAGCGATGCGGTCGGGGTCGATCTGACCAATGCGGCGCAGCTCGGTTCCGCTTCGTCCAGCAGCGGCGACGGGTCGGTGCGGCGCAACGAGGAACTGACCCTGAGGCTTGCAGCCACCGTGCTCGACGTGTTGCCGAACGGGCATTTCGTGATCGTCGGCAATCAAGAGGTGCGGGTAAATTTCGAACTCCGCGAACTGCGGGTGCATGGCGTGATCCGGCCCGAGGATATCAGCCGCACCAACGAGATCACCTATGACAAGATCGCCGATGCGCGCGTCAGTTATGGCGGCCGCGGCCAGATCACCGATGTGCAGCAGCCCCGCTATGGCCAACAGATCGCCGATATCATCCTGCCCTTCTGAGGAGGTTCAACCATGAAGAAATTGCTGATCATCCTGTTGGTGCCGCTCGGCCTCGCGGGGGGGCTTGGGGCTGGCTACGCGATGAAGCCGACACCGGATGCACCGGAGGGTGATGCCATCGACACCGAAGGGGGCACGGAGGCGGATGCCAAGATCGGCGGGACGCCATCCGTGGCGGATGCGGACCAGCAGTCAAAGATGGGGGAGGGCATTGCGGTCGTCACACCGGCAGTGGCCCCGCCGCTGGTCGGCACGCCAGAGCCGGTGGATTACGTGAAATTCGACCGACAGTTCATCGTGCCGCTGATCGCAGGCGACAAGGTGTCCGCGATGGTCGTCATCTCGCTGGCGATGGAGGCGGCACCGGGGGCGACGGACCTGATTTTCGCGCATGAGCCAAAGCTGCGCGACGGGTTCTTGCAGGTCATGTTCACACATGCCCAATCCGGCGGTTTCGATGGCGCATTTACCAATGAAAAGGCGCTTGCCGATCTTCGCGGAGCGTTGAACGCCTCTGCCCGCGCGGTCGTCGGTGATGTGATGCGTCAGGTGTTGCTGACGAGTATCGTTCGGCAGGACATTTAGCGCATGCGTAGGCGCATGATGCGCGCTTTCAGAAGCGATCGTGCCAGCGAGGTGATCCCCCCGGTTCTCGGTACGGTCCTCAGTCGGTCAGGTCGCGATGTTGTGCGACCTGACCATCACTGCGGCATGCGGACAGCCAGAACCTCCGAAAGCGAAACCGTGCTGCCCCCATCGAGCACCAATCGGACCTCGCCATCCGTCAGCCGCGCTTCACGAACCCCTGCGAACCCTGCCGCCGTGGCCTCCGGCAGGGGCTCCTTTTCGGCGAACCGCTCGACCGTGAACAGATAGTTGCCCGCAGGCACGGTGCCGCCTTTGCCATCTGCGCCGGTGAAGGTCACCTCCGTATCCGTGGGTGAAAGGGGAAGCCGCCCGACCTCCTGCCCTGCGCTGGTCTTCACAACCAGCGCAGACCGGGTCGCGGTCGCTTCCGCCGGGAAAGTCAGGCTCACAGGTTTGCCGTCGAAGGCGAGGATGGCGGGCGCGCGGACTTCGGTGCCGAGCCAGTTGGCAAGATCAGCGGCCTCGCCGCCCGCGATGGTTGCGGCAATCGTCTCCAACGTCTTGTTGCCGCGCACCTGCTGTTCGACCGAGGAGAATTGCGCAAGCTGGGCGATGAATTCGGTCGAATCCACCGGCTTCAATGGGTCCTGATTGCGCAACTGTGCGGTCAGCAGGGACAGGAAGGTGTTGAAATCAGTGTCTATCTTGGCCCCAGCCGATGCGGCGGTTGCCTGTTGCACCCGTGACCCGCCAGTGGCGGTAGCCGTCGTCGGGCCGATTGTCGTCTGATCCATATGATTGTCCTTGAAAGCTAAAGCCGAAGGTCCAGCGGGCGCTGTCCGGTCGGTGTTGTGGCGGGTGCGGTGGCCATGAGCGACGGTGCGTCCGATCCTGCCTGACGATCGGTCGGGTTGGATGTGTCTCGCGTGCTGTCTTCGCCGGATGTGCCCTGCCCTGATGCGCCATTGCCGGATGGGCCGAAATCCATAGTTACCGTGCGATGACCGGCCGCCTGAAATTCCCTTTGCAGAAGATCGGCGTGACGGCGCAGCATTTCGCCGATCTCGGGCCGCTCGGCGGATATGGTGGCCCTCAACCCGTCATCGGTGATCGACATGGTCACGGTCACCCGCCCAAGTTCAGCCGGGTCGAGCCGTACTTCGATGCTGTTTGAATCTCCTGTCGGCAGTGTGATCCCGATCTGGCGGATGATGGCAGGGGCGTTTGGCGGGGGGCGGTCGGCCTGCATCGGTGAAGTCAGAGCCGCAGACATATCGCGCAGGGCAGAGGCCGCCTCACGTGGGGCGAGGAGCGCCGGCTCGACCGATGACTCCGTTGCGCGTCCAGTGGTAGCGGGAAGAGGGGATTTGGGCGAGGCAACGCTTGGCGCAGCGGCGACCGGTGGCGATCTGTCGGGCTGCGCTGGCGTGGGCGGCATCGCCCGGGTTTCGGACGCAGATCCCAATCCCGTTTGGTCCATCGTCCGCAGGTTCGTCGTTGAAGGATCAGCGATCACTGCCGATTTTGACCGAGCGTGCTCCGGTGTGGGACGACCCTGTTCAGGGATCTCGGGGGCCGGCTGAAATGGCGTTTCGTCGTCCCCCGCGACCGTCTGAGACAGCGGTGCCCGGGTCCCGTCCGCGGTGGTCGTATGAAGGGCAGTCGCACCTGAACCGAGTCGTGATGCGGCCTGCATCCACGTTGCTGCTTCCCCTTCGGAGGGGGCGGCGGCGTTCGCAATCTGTGCTGCGGGCACTGCGACAGTGCGTATTGTCGGATCGGACAATACCGCCCGGTTGCCGTCCGACAAACTCTGCCCCATCGCGGCAGCATCGACATCGGCAGGGCCAGCGAGAGAAGGCTTCGTTCCGGTCAGACCCTGCGGTGCAGATTGCACCGGCGCATCCGCAATAGGCGCATCGGGTGTCGGCTGCGGCATGTTGGTGGGGATGCCTCCGCGTGCAGCCTCCCCCGCCGGAGCAACGCCCGCTTCGGCTGAAAGGGCAGCGCCCACAGCGACCTTCACTGCGGCGAATGCCGCCTCGGCCACACCTTCAATCATCGGCAGGCCCGATCCGGACGAAGCAGATGCCTTCGCCGGACCTTCCGCGGGTTCTTCCAGATCGGTTAGGGTGCCCCCGTCAAGTAGCATGACAAAATCTGCGCTTCTGTCCTCCGGTCGCGGGCCGTTGCGATCCGACGCGGGAGCGCTGCCGGGCTTCGCTCCGCCGCCAGCGTCGACATGCGCCGCTTTCCCCTGTTGCGGTGATGGGACGACAATAGCTGCTGATCCGATCACGTGCCGTTCCTCGCGTTGATGTGCGGGTCGGACTATGGGCAGCGATTCTTACCAATCGTTTACGACAGCGCTTCATAGTGTCCAAAAAGGAGATCACCGTGATTCATATGACCAATGTCGCCGCGATTCCCGCCCCGCCAGATCGGGACTTGTCGCATCAGATTGTGGATGAAGTGCAGCCGCTGCGCGATGCCGCGAAATCCTTCGAGGCGGTCTTTCTGGCAGAGATGTTTGCCCATGCCGGACTGGGTGCGCCCCGCGAATCGCAGGGCGGCGGTGTCGGGGAGGAAGCGTTTGCCAGTTTGCTGGCGCGCGAATGGGCGGATGCTGTCGCCGATAGCGGCGGGATCGGGCTGGTAGAGCAGATTTTCCGCGCCCTCGAAATGCAGGCAGGCGCGTGATGATCGGCGGGTCATCCTGGCAAGCCCGGTTGAATGAGGTCAGCGCGGTGTTGGAGGCTGAACGGCGTCTTCTGATGCAGGGCAAGATCGAGGCGATCGCTGCTATGGACAAAAGGCGGGAGGCCGCGATTGCGCGCCTTGAAAACCTGCCCCCCGATGCTGACGACGACCTCAGAGCCGCGTTTCGCGTCGTTCAGCGGCGTGCGGAACGCAATCAGCGCCTTTTGGCCGCTTATCTGCGTGGCGCGCAGGCGGCAACGGTCCGGATTGCGGAGATCAGCCGGGGCGAAACGCGGATCGGGGCATATTGCGCCGATGGGTCGATGCTTGACGGCCAGTTGGGGCAGGGGGCAAGTCAGACGCGCGCATAAGTTCCCGGCCTTTCGGCCAGGCTTCGCAGGAAAGGGCGCAGAAGATCCGGTTCGCGACAGGCTTCGTTGTCGTGGCTGTCGAACCCGTCACGTCGTGTGTGCGTCTCGACCTCTAGGACGAACTGCCCGCAGCCAGAAGAATATTGGCGATCGCACCCGATCCGAAGCCGCCTGATCCGCCGCCGAGCAGCGTCAGAGCCGCGCTTCCGCGGACGGTCTGATCCGGGCCTTCTTCTGCGGCCCGCCGCGCAAGGAAACGTTCGATCACTGCCTCGGCTTTGGCAGGGTCGCTGAAGATGTTCAGCGAGGTCGAACCGAATGTCCGGTCGTTCTGCGCGCGCAGATCGGCCTGCTGCCGGTCGATATCGAGTTGCCCGAACGATGCCGGCAGGCCGAATGCGCCTTCGAAGACGCGCCGCACCGGCAGATCCCCCATGACGGAAAACCAGGCTGTGCCGTCGGGGTCGCTTGACCCGGCATAGGCCTTGATTTCGCGCCGAAAATTCAATGCGAGGCGCAGATTCTCGTCTGAGTCACCGACCGCGATTTCGAATTGTCGCTCGCTGAACGCGAGGGTGATTTCCTGGGCGAACCCTGTGTTGCCGGTCCGCGCACCGCCCGCATTGCCAAAACCGAAGGCGGCGGCGAGGCGTTGATAGCGTGGATCGACGAAGCGGTTGGCAAAGGCATCGGGGCTTTCCGTGCCTTCGGCGACCATCTTGCGGATGAACGCGCGCTTGTCGATTTCCTCATCAAGCCCGAATGCGCCCAGCGCAACGCGCATCAGGCGCCGGTCAGACACAAGGTCATCCGCCGTTCTGACCGCAGCGATTTTTTCGGTGAAATAGGTGATGTCTCGGGCGACCTCCGGCTGGCGGGTGAAGATCGCCCGTTGGTCCGCCTCGGTCGCGGTCAGAACACGCAGACCGACGACACCGCCGAGAGGAATGACGGGGGCGAAGGTCATGACGCGGTCCTGCGCGCCATGCTGGCCCCGCCCGCAATCGCGATCAGGTGATCCTCCAGCGGGATCAGCGATCGCAGCGCGCGCAATGCCGCGTAGAATCGGTCACCGGCGATATCCTCTGCCGCGCTTTGCAATCTGGCGGCTGCGGTTTCATCGGTGAAGACGGGGACAAGCTGCGAAATCCCTTGCGCCAATTGCGCGCGTGCTTCGGCTTCGTCGGCTTCGCCGGCTAGGACGAGTTGCGCGATGTAACATATGCGGCGCACCGGCGTCGTTGCCTGGTCCGGGTGCAAGGCATCGCGCAATCGCAGGACGCTCGACCCAGGGGTGAGAATGTTCAAACGTGTGCGTCGGTCACCGTTCTCGATGACGACACCGTTCGCGATGAATCGCTCGGACGGGGCCAATTTCAGTATCAGGCCGGGCATGTCTCTGCCCCGCTTTGGGCGCGCAGGCCCTTCATGACCGCGAGATTTATGTCCACCAAAGCGGAAACCTCGGCATCGCCTTTCAGGATCTTGCGGGTATGCGCGCGGGTGAATTCGGCGAGATAGAAGAACTGCGCGCGCAGGGGTTGCGGCAGGCTGTTCTCTGGCATCGCCACATCTGTCGCGACGATGGTCCAGAGGCGGAGATTTTCGTGCAATGCCTCCACCAACCGGGGAAAGGTCGTGTGGTCCGCCGCTGCATGCTGACGAAGGGCATGGGTGATGCGAGCGAAGGCCTGGTATTCGATCTGGCTTGCGGATTGGACGACGGCGGACGCGTCGCGATAGCCGTTTCCGGCCTGTCCATACGGGGTCATCAATTCTTCCTCGCGAAAACGCCGAATTCGACGGCGACAAAAGGCTGTGCGGCTTTACCGCGCTGCTGTGAGGAACCCGGAGCCGGGGGATGCCCGGCTCCGGGTGAGCCCTTACCGGAAGAGGGCGAGGATGGACTGCGGTGCCTGGTTGGCAATTGACAGGGCCTGCGTGCCCAACTGCTGCTGGACCTGAAGCGCCTGAAGTTTCGCGGCCGATTCTTCGAGATTCGCGTCGACCAGCGTTCCGATCCCGGATTTGAAGCTGTCGATCAGCTTGCCCATGAAATCGTTCTGGAGGTCGATGCGATTCTCCGAGGTGCCGAGCGATGCCTGCGCCTTCACCGTCGTCTGGATCAGACCCTCGATCGCCGCGAGAGCCGCTGCGGCGCCATCTTCTGTCGAGATATCGACGGAAGCCAGAAGCTCCAGCCCGCCCGAAACCGTGCCGCCGGTATTCAGGGTGCCTGTGGCTGTCACTGCCGCTGCGGTATTGTTGGTCAGGGTGATCGCCCCATCCGAAACCGATGCCGACAATGCGATACCGTCCTTCGCCGCCTGGAAGTTGATGCGCGAAGTCAGCTGCGACGCGATATCGCTGACAGTGTCCCCGTCGCGTGCCACATACCGCACCGCTGCCGTCAGACCCGTCAGACCGCCGATGGTATAGCTGTCGCCCGCCAGAACCCGGTTGCCGGAACGTGCAGCCGTTGCGGTATCGCCCACGACAGTAAGGGTTGCCGTGCCGCCGCTTACGGCCGCTGCGCCCGATACCGTGAAGGCAGCGGCGGCGATGTCGGTCCCCGCACCCTGAACGCCGGCGGTCGTGCTCAGGTCCTGCTTGGCCACGCTGATCGACGATGTCGCGACACCACCGCTTGCATTCCGGTCAATCGAGGACAGGACGCCGACACTGGCGGAGCCTTTGTTCGCCACGATATTTGCGGTTGTGACAGTATCGCCAGCGGCAACGATATCGCGGTTCGACAGCACGCTGAGACCGTTGAACTGCGCCGCGCCGACGATGCCGCCGAGCTGGCTGCGCAGGGCGGAGAGTTCATCCTGAAGCTTGGCCCGGTCAACGTTTTCGCCGTCCGCGGCGACGATCTTGCCTTTGATGTCGTTCAACAGGTCGCCGACCGCATTGGCCGCGCTCGATCCGACCGCGACGGTGGACTGTCCGAGCGACAGGGATTCGGAAATCGCCTCGAAACCCTTCACGTCGGATCGCATGATCTGGCTGATGGCGAAGACGGCGGCGTTGTCCTTGGCGGAGCCGACCTTCAGGCCGGTGGAAATCTCGCTCTGGACCGTGCCGAGGTTGCGGTTGATGTTGTTGAGGGTCTGCAACGCGATCATCGCGCTGTTATTGGTGAGAATGCTGCCCATATCGGGTCTCCAAAAATCTGCGGCACGATCGTGCCGTCTGGCTATGAAACCGGCATTTGACCGGATCGAACCGCGCATTCTGGCGGATCATCACCCTGACGATCTAATCGTCAGCGCAACCCAGACCTTCCTGGCCCCGACGCCGTTTTGCACCGCCGGGTATGAATGAAACCTTTCCAGCCAATCGGGGGAGACGCCTGAAATTCAAAGGATTTGCAACGAATTGACCCTGACCCAGGCCAAGCGAATCCGACTTGATTGCCGGAGCGGCTCCGCATCACGCCGACGCAAGGATCGTGGCGAGGCGCTGAAACGGGTCTGCCATCGCATGGCCGGGGTCGGTTGCAGGGGCGGGAGCAGCGGACAGGAAGCGGTCCAATGCGTCGAACAACGCAACGGCGCGGTCTATCCCCGCATCGATGCCCTTTTGATAGAGGCCGGTCTGGATCATCGGCTCCGCCTTTTCATAGGTCTGGATCAGGCGCCGCGCCTCTGCAATCAGGCTGTTTTCCGCCTCTGTCAGGGCCTTGGGCAAGCTACGCGAGACGGATCTGCCGACATCAATGGCAGGAAAGCGGCCCCGCTCGGCAATCGCCCGGTCGAGCACGATATGGCCGTCGAGCACGCCACGCGTGATATCCGCCACAGGCTCCTCCATATCCGACCCGGCCACAAGAACGGAAAAGACGGCGGTGATCGCCCCATCCCCGGCGCGCCTGCCGGCAGGCCCCGCCCGTTCTGCCAGCCCTGCGATCATGCTGGCGGTGGAGGGGGGATAGGCGCGCAGGCTTGGCGTCTCGCCCGCTGTCAGGGCAACCTCGCGATGCGCCTCCGCAAACCGTGTCAGGCTGTCGACGATCAGCAGGACATGCTGGCCTTCATCCCTGAAATATTCTGCAACGGCCATCGCCGTCCACGCCGCGCGCCGCCGTTGCAAGGGTGATTCGTCCGAGGTCGAGACGATCAGAACCGCCCGTTTCATCCCCTCCGGCCCGAGCCCCTCGGTGATGAATTCATTCAGTTCGCGCCCCCGCTCGCCGATCAGGGTGAAGACGACGATATCGGCCTGCACCCCGCGCGCAAGTTGGGTCAGAAGGCTGGATTTGCCAACGCCCGAACCCGCGAAAATTCCGATCCGCTGACCGTGTGCCAGCGGCAGGATCGTGTCGAACGCCGTCAGGCCGGTGGCAAGCCGTGGGCCCAATTGGCGGCGCGAGGCGGGTGCGGGTGGCAGGGCGCGGAGCGGTGCCTCCCGCACGCCCACCGGCAGGGGGCGGCCATCGAGCGGCGTGCCGAAGGCGTCGATCACCCGACCGGCCCAGGCCTGACAGGGGCGCAGCGGCACTTCCGGCGTCAGCCAGACCGAATCGTTGATCGCGACACCGCTGGCCACGCCGAAGGTCATGACGCGCACATCCTCGCCCGTCAGCGCGATGATTTCGCCACCTGTGCCGGTGCCGTCAGGCCGATCCGCCAACAGGATACGGTCGCCGAGCCGCGCGCCCGTGCCCAGCCCCCGGACCAGAAGCGATGCCCCATCCGCGGCCACCACATGACCGCAACGTCGGCGATGAGGAATGCGGTCAATCTCCGCCTCAAGCTGGTCCAGGTCGATCAGGGTCATCTTCGGCTGCCTCCGGCGTTTGGAGTTACGGGTTGTAAACCTTCGATCCTTAAGAGCGGCTTTCGAAATCAGGCAGCGGGAGAATCCCTTGGCTTACGATCTGACACTCATGGCGATGGCCAAAGGCCTCGCCCGTCATGCGTCCACGCGGCAGGCGCTGGTGACGCAAAACGTCGCGAACGCCGATACGATCGGGTTTCGCGCGCGGGATCTTCGTTCCTTTTCAGCGGTGTATGAGGAAACCATGTCGGCGCAGGCCGCGCAGCGCGCGCGCGTTGCCCTTGGGTCTGCCGCTGATCTGACGCCGGTCGGCCCGGATGCGTTTCGCGCGACGGCAACGCGGCCCGGCCATGCAGGATATGCCGAAGCGGGCCGGGCCGGGGTGATTCCGGGACCGGAGGCGCAGGAGGCGGCGCTGGTGAATGCCGAATCACCGAACGGCAATTCGGTTTCGCTGGAGGATCAGATGGCGCGCGGGGCAGAGGCCGCGCTCAGCCATGAAATGGCGCTGGGCATCGCGCGCAAGTCGATGGACCTGCTCCGCATGGCGATCGGACGGGCGCGCTAGGCCCGCCGGTTCGGACGACGCGGACCCATCAGGAAGGATGAAATCGAATGGCAGACCTTTTGCAAAGCATGACAGCAGCCAGCAGCGGCATGACGGCCCAATCGACGCGCCTGCGGCTCTTGTCCGAGAATATCGCGAATGCGGATACGCCGGGTTATCACCGCAAGACCATCAGCTTCGAGGCCCTGGCCGGGCGCGCGGACGATCCGCGTGCTGTCAAAACGGGGCGCGTATCGCTCGACCGCCGCGATCTGGAACGGGTGTTCGACCCGGCGCATCCCCTGGCGAATGCGGACGGGTATCACGACGGATCGAATGTCGAAATGATGATCGAAATCGCCGACGCAAGAGAAGCACAGCGCGGTTATGAGGCGAACCTGCGGATGTTCGATCAGTCGCGCAAGATGCTCACCTCGCTGTTCGATCTGCTCCGCCGCTGAAATGCGGCGCGCGTCAGGCGCTCTGCGGCGGCACATGTTCCGCCGCCAAACATCTACCAGAAAGGGGATCAATCATGGAACTTTCATCGTCACTTGCAGGCAGGCTTTATCAGAACGTCCAGTCCGCGCTTCTGCCGTCCGGCACGAACAACCAGAATTCGCCGCCGACAGCCTCCGACACCGCCGCCCAGGCCGCCCAGAGTTTCGTTGAAACCCTGCGGGAGGCCGAAACCACGTCGATGGCCGGAATGGTCGGCAAGGCCGATCCGCAATCTGTGGTCATGGCGCTGTCCAGCGCCGAACTCGCGGTGCAAAGCGCGGTAACGCTCCGCGACAAGGTGGTCGAGTCCTACAACGAAATCCTGCGGATGCCGGTCTGAGCAGTGCCCCGCACCGGTGCCGCCGCATGACCGATCTACAGATCGCTGACGCGATGCGGGAGGCTTTGTGGTTGACCTTCATCGTCGCGCTGCCGACGCTGGCAATCGCGCTGATCGTCGGCGTCGCGATCGGTCTTTTTCAGGCGCTGACCTCGGTGCAGGAAATGACACTGACATTCGTGCCGAAACTCGCGGCGGTCGGCATCACGTTCTGGATCACGATGGGGTTCATGTCGCGCAGCATCGTCGGGTTCTTTCAGGACGGGCTGATCCCGTTGATCGCGGGCGGCTGACCCATGAGCATTGATCTGTTGCTGAAGCTGGATCGCCGCAATCCCATTCGATCCTGCGGGGCGTTCTTGACGCACCACGCCTTTCTGCCGGTCATCTTCGGTGTTCTGGTCAGCCTGTTCATGGCTGCGCCCGCGCGCGCCGTCGTGACAACGGACGGGTCGCTCATCTGCGATGGCGCTGCACAACAAGGGGCAGCGGCGCATGGTGTGCCTGTCGATATCCTGCGCGCCCTGACCCGGACCGAAACCGGCAGGCCGGAAGGCGGCACGCTGACCCCCTGGCCCTGGACCGTGAACATGGAGGGGGCGGGGTTCTGGTTCGACAGCCGGGCGGAGGCGCTGGCTTTCGTGAAAAAACGTCATGCGGCAGGCGCGCGATCCTTCGATATCGGCTGTTTCCAGATCAATTTCCGCTGGCACGGTGACGCCTTCGCATCGCTCGATGCGATGTTCGACCCGGCTGAGAATGGCCGCTATGCCGCCCGTTTCATCGCCGAACTGGCGGCGGAGGGACGGGGATGGACAGATGCCGCAGGGGCCTTTCATTCCCGCACGCCGTCCTTTGCCGACAAATACAAGGATCGCTTTGCCCGCATCCTCGCCAATCTGGGCCCGGCGGAGATCGACCGGGGCGCGCCCCCGGTCATTTCCGTAAGGTCAGATCCCGCGCCGACCACCGGTGCCGGTCAGGGCGTGCGCATGCCGGGCGGCGTCTTCGCCTCAGGTCCCGCCCACGGCAACCCGGATCGGGCGCGGATCGCGGCATTTGGCGGCGTGGCGCTGACAGCATTCGCCCGCCCCGGGCGGGGCATCCTGACGGCGGCCAGTCCGCTGATCGTGGGTCGATAACATGCGCGCAGCGACGTTCAATCATCCGACCGTCCTGCTGGCATTGGCATTGCTGACGGTCATCACGATGATGATCCTGCCGATGCCCGCCTTCATGCTCGACCTCGGGCTGACGGTATCTTTTGCGCTGTCGATCCTTGTCTTTACCAATACCCTCTTCATCTCGCGCCCATTGGATTTCTCGTCCTTTCCCACGGTCCTTCTGGCATCGCTGATGCTGCGCCTGTCACTGAACATCTCGTCCACGAAGCTCATCATCGGCGAGGGGCATAACGGCACCCATGCCGCCGGTGAGGTGATCGAGGGGTTCGCGATGTTCGTCATGGGCGGCTCGGTCTATCTTGGTCTCGTGGTGTTCGGGGTTCTGCTGATCGTCAATTTCATCGTCATCACCAAGGGCGCGGGCCGGATGGCTGAGGTCGGCGCGCGGTTCGCGCTCGATGGCATGCCGGGCCGCCAGTTGGCCATCGACAGCGACATGGCCGCCGGTGCGATTAGCCACGAAGAAGCGCGCGCGCGCCGCCAGACGGAGCAGGAGGAGACGACTTTCTTCGGCTCGCTCGACGGGGCATCCAAATTCGTGAAGGGCGATGCGGTCGCCGGTCTGCTGATCACGCTGCTGAACCTGATCGCCGGGCTTGCCGTCGGGGTGATCGGCCACGGGATGCCGATTGGCGAGGCCTTCGAAACCTATGCGATCCTGACCGTTGGTGACGGGTTGGTCAGCCAGATCCCGGCGGTCATCCTTTCGATCGGGGCGGCATTGCTGCTGTCAAAGGGGGGTGCGCACGGGTCGGCGGACAAGACGCTGGTGAAGCAACTTGGCGAATTTCCGGCGGCGCTCGCCACGGTGGCGGGGCTGATGACGCTGCTCGCACTGGTGCCGGGGCTGCCGATGGCACCTTTCCTGCTGGGCGCGCTGATGCTCGGCGGCGGCGCGTGGTTCAGCCAGCGCCGGATCGAGGGAAGCCGCCTCGCCCTGCCGAAGCCTGAGGCAAAGAAGGCGGCGCCGGAAAAGACGGTGGGCGACCTGCTCGACCTCGATGAAATCCATATCGAGTTCGCCGCCGACCTCGTGCCCGCCGTGCTGGACGAGGTGACCGGGCTCGGCAGCCGCATCGTCAACATGCGCAATCATATCGTCGGGCTCTATGGCATCGTGATCCCGGAAATTCGTCTGACCGATGACCTGAGCCTGCCGACCGGCACCTATGTGGTGAAGGTGCAGGGGGTGGAAATGGCCCGTGCCAGTCTGAAGACCGGGCGGGTAATGGTGCTGGCAGGCGACAATCCGGGCGCGCTGCCGCCCGGCGACGACGTGAAGGAGCCGGTCTATGGGGCCCCGGCGCGCTGGATCAGCCCCGACCAGCAGGAGGTCGCGGCGCTTGCGGGTCTGTCGGTCGTCACCCCGACCGAGGTCGTCGCGACGCATCTTCTGGAGATCATCAAGCGCAATTTCGGGCGGCTTCTAACCCGGCGCGCATTGCGCAAGTTGCTTGATGAATTCGTCGCGGTGTCCGACCCGGTGCGCGCAGCGGCCAACCGCCGTCTGCTTGACGAATTCATCCCGGACAAGGCCCCGGTGGAACTGGTGCAGGGCGTCCTGCGCCGCCTTCTGGAGGAACAGGTGTCGGTGCGCAATCTGCCCCTGATCCTCGAATCGATTGCCGAGGTGCGCCCTGTCACGCCGCGCCCCGATCTGATTGCGGAACATGTGCGCCGCCGCCTCGGCTTTCAACTCGTCGCCGCGCATGTGGAAAAGGACGGTGCCCTGCCGATGATCCAGCTTTCAGCGGAGTGGGAGGCGACCTTCACCGCCCATACCGCACCGGGCGAGGATGGCGAGGCCGACATCGCCTTGCCGCCGTCCGAGTTCAACCGCCTCGCCGCCGCGATCACCGACAAGGTGAACGACGCGGCCCGCAAGGGGCGGCTGCCGGTCATCGCCACGTCGGGCCTGCGGCGCAGATTCATCCGAACGGTGCTGGATGCGAAGGGCGTGCGCAACCCGGTGCTTTCATTCGAAGAAATCGGCGCAAATGCCCGCCCGGCGCTGCTCGGGGTCGCTTGAACGATGGGGGGCGATGCGCCGGATGCAGTGACCGCCGGGCAGTTCATCGCGCTGATCGGGGCGCTGTTTTCATTCAGTGAAGCGCAGCTTTACGCGCTTTTCGCGGTCTTCGTCCGGGTGGGTGCGGTCGTTGGCCTGCTGCCGGGTTTTGGCGAACGGGTCGTGTCTGTCCGCATCCGGCTGGCTGCTGCCATCGCATTCACGGCGGTGGTCTGGCCGGTGGTCCTGCCGGGTCTGCCTTCGCTTTATCAGCCGGGCGGGCAGGGTCCGGTCGGGACCACCACCTTGCCGCCCTTCAGTCTCGGCCATCTCTTTCTGGCAGAGGCGGCGGCGGGGCTGTCGCTGGGCGTCGCGATCCGTTTCTTCATCTTCGCGTTGCAACTCGCGGGGTCGATCATGGCGCAGGCGACGGCGGTATCGCAGGTCTTTGCCGGGGGCGGAATGCCGGACCCGATGCCCGCCTTCGGCAATATCCTGACCCTTGGCGGCATTGCTGTCGCGCTGGCGGCGGACCTGCATGTGAAGGCGTCACTGGCGATGATCGCATCCTATGAAACGTTGCCATTCGGCATCTACCCGGTGGCGGGCGATCTGGCGGCATGGGGTGTTGGCAGGGCAATGCAGGCCTTTGCGCTGGCCTTCACGCTGGCGGCACCTTTCGTTGTCGCATCGCTCGCCTACAATGTGGCGTTGGGGGCGATCAACCGGGCGATGCCGCAATTGATGGTCGCCTTTGTCGGCGCGCCGGCGATCACCGCCGGGGCGCTGGTTTTTCTGTTTCTTGCGGGGCCGGTCGCGTTGCTGCATTGGTCAGGTCAGCTCGATCTTGCGCTCGCGGCGCCGTTCGGCCTGTTGCCATGAGCGAAGAGGGCGGTGACAGCGGCGAGAAAAGCCATGATCCGACGCAGCAACGGCTGGATGAGGCGCGTGAAAAGGGCGATATTGCGAAATCCGTCGATCTGTCGACCGCCGCCGCTTACCTCGGCCTGCTTTTGGCGATGCTGGCAACAGGCGGGGCGGTGGTATCCGGCAGCGGCGACCTGATTTCCGGGTTCCTCTCGCGCGCCGACACGCTTGCGCCGCGTGTACTTGCGGCGGGGGGCGGGGTGCTGACGGGGCAGATCGCGTTGAGCCTGTTCTGGGCGCTCGCGCCGATCTTTGTCCTGCCTGCGGCCTTTGTCAGTGCGGCCCTGATCGCCCAGCGCGCCATCGTCGTTGCGCCGGAAAAGCTGATGCCAAAGATCGACCGCATTTCCCCGCTGTCGCAGGCGAAGTCGAAATTCGGGCCGACCGGGCTGTTCGAGTTTGTGAAGTCGGCCACGAAACTGATCGTCATTTCGGTGGTCGTCGGCTGGTTTCTGGTCAGCGAAACCGACCGGATCGTCGGCCTGACGCGCGCGGCACCGGGCCATGTGGCGCAGGAACTGGTGGATATCTCCGCCGCGCTGCTGGTCCAGATCGTGGTGATCGCCTTCGCCATTGGCGCGGTCGATTACCTCTGGCAGCGCCATGACCATCTGCGCAAGCTTCGCATGACATTTCAGGAACTGCGCGACGAGGCGAAGCGCAGCGAAGGGGACCCCTTCATCAAAGGCCAACGGCGGCAGCGGGCGGAGGCATTGGTGAACAACCGGATGATGCTGGATGTGCCGACCGCCAGCGTCGTCATCGTCAACCCGACCCATTATGCGGTCGCCCTGAAATGGGACCGCACCAAGGGCGGCGCACCGGTTGTGGTGGCAAAGGGCCGGGACGGGGTCGCGCTGCGCATCCGCGAGATTGCCAGCGATGCACGGGTGCCGATCCATTCCGACCCGCCGACCGCCCGCGCATTGGAAGCGGGGGCGGACATCGGCACCGAAATCGACCCGGTGCATTACCAGGCCGTCGCCGCCGCCATCCGTTTCGCCGAGGCGATGCGCCGCCGCGCGCGGGAGCGGGGACCATGACACCGCAGCAGTCGAAGGCGTTGTTGCAGATTTCCGATCAGATCCTATTGCGCGATCTGGCGACACTGGCTGAAGTGCGGGCAGAGCAAGGCCGTCTTGCGGCATTGATCGCGGCGGAGGCCCGGCTGGCGGATGCTGAAACCTGCGCAGTGCCAGAGGCCGCATCACCGGATCAGATGCGCATCCTGCATCACTTTCTGGCGGGATCACAGGCACGTTGCGCAGCACTGTCGGCGCAAATTGAAACCCTGTCCGCCCCTGCACGGTTGGCCGAAGCGGCGGCGCGACGGGCGTTCGGGCGCAAGCGCGCCATCGAATTCCTGGCGGCACGCGCCGCGCGCGCAACGGATCAAAAGGCAGCGCGGGCGGAGGAACGGAGCCTGACCGTCATATCAAGGCCGATGTCCGGCCCCGCCCCGCCAGCCGTCGAAGCGAAAGCCTATTCCGGCTCCCCGGCATAGATCTTGCTGACATCGCAGGGGGCGACACGCAGGATGTTGGTGGTGCCGGGCACATTGAAGGGCACGCCAGCCGTGACCACGATGAAATCATCCTTGGTGGCAAAACCGCTGGCGAGCGCCTCGCGGGCTGCGCTGACCACGGCCAGTTTGAACCGCTCCACCTCTTCCGACACCGCGCAATGCAGGCCCCAGACCAGCGCCAGCCGGCGGGCGGTCTGCTTGAACGGCGTCAGTGCGATGATCGGCACGAAAGGGCGCTCGCGGCTCATGGTCTGGGCGGTGGTGCCGGAATGGGTGAAACAGCAGATCGCCTTGATATCCGTCGTCTCCGCCACTTCGCGCGCGGCGGCGGTGATCGCGTTGCCGACCGAGGCGGCCGCCGGGGTCCGGCTGCGCCCGATGATGTCGCGATAGGTTTCATCCGCCTCGACCGACAGCGCGACGGCGTTCATGGTGCGCACCGCCTCGACCGGAAAGGCACCGGCGGCGCTTTCCGCCGACAGCATGATCGCATCGGCGCCCTCGTAAATCGCCTGCGCCACGTCGGACACTTCGGCGCGGGTCGGCACCGGGCTTTCGATCATGCTTTCCAGCATCTGTGTGGCGACGATGACCGGCTTGCCCGCCGCGCGGCAGCGGCGCACGATCCGCTTTTGCAGCGGCGGCACGTCCGAGACCGGCAATTCGACGCCGAGATCGCCGCGTGCGACCATGATGCCCTTGGAAATCGCAATGATCGCGTCGAGGTCTTTCAACGCCGCCGGTTTTTCGATCTTCGAAAGCACCGCTGCGCGCCCCCTGGCCAGCACGATCGCCTCTTCCACGTCCGATGCCCGCTGCACGAAGGACAGCGCGAGCCAGTCGACGCCCAATTCGCACACGAATTCCAGATCGGCCTTGTCCTTTTCCGACAGCGCCGCCAGTGGCAGCACCACGTCGGGAACGTTCACGCCCTTGCGGTTCGAAATCTCGCCGCCGACGACGACCTCGCAATCGGCGCTGGTCTCGTCGCAGGCGACGACGCGCAGCCGGATCTTGCCGTCATTCACCAGAAGGTTCGATCCAACCTCCAGCGCCTTGAAAATCTCCGGGTGCGGCAGTTGCGCCCGCGTCACGTCGCCAGGGGTTTCATCAAGATCGAGCCGGAACGCCGCCCCGACCTCCAGCATGACAGGGCCATCGGC
>CAYGRU010000015.1:0-69973 GCA_964352385.1 uncultured Candidatus Planktophila sp. | reverse complement strand
CCCCAGAAACATCCGGCGGCAGAGAACGCTAGGCTCCCCGCCGCCGGTGATGGGGCTTCTAGGGGATCAGAAAAAATCCCGCAAGAGCTTTTTTCGAACTTCTTTCACTTGGCCGTCATTTTTCTCATGATATCGTTATGAAACAAAGGCTTGCATGTCATGTGCTGGTCTTGGAGGGGGCTTCGCGGCTCCGTATGGGCACCTGAATTCCGGTTCCGGATATGTCTGTGAACACGCGAATTCCGCAAGATTCTTCCAAATGGTCAAGAAACCCGTCTGGTTCGGCGGATCGGACGGCACATGCCTGCGACTCGCCCGATTCACGCGCCCCGACTCACCCGTTCCCGCGTGCTGTCAGCGCCATCGTCGCGGCGCATCGCTGTCCGCCGAAGAACCGGTCGAGCGCCGCGCCGAACACCGGCGGCGCACCCGGCACATGTTCGAACAGCGTCGCACAGGCCTGCAACTTGCCCGCATCGGTCTTGCCGAAGATCGCAACCGGGTCGCTGGTTTCGGCTTCAAGGCATGCCGCGAAACATTCCACCAGACGCGGGCCGAGCACAGGATGGCCGAGATAGGCCTCCGCCTCCACCAATCCGGCGATGCCGAACCAGACCGTCATCTCGGACGGTTTCTGCCCATAATGATCGGCAACCCCGTCACATTGGGGAAAGACGAACCACATCCAGTGGCTGGCCTTGCAGCCGTCCTTCAGTTCGGACAGGGCCTGCTGATAGATCGTCCGCGAGGGGGCCTCGCGCAGCGGCTCGTTCTGCTGCTCCTCGAACCGTTCGAGGTCGATGTCGTCGTCTTCGATTTCGTCGAATTCGATCATGCGCCGTCTTTCAGAAGCGCCGCGACTTCGCGCCATTCGCCGGGGCTCATCCCTGCCTTTTCGGCATCCATCTCCTCGCCCGCGATCATCCGCCTGATGGCGGCGAGAGCGGAGGCCGAGAGCGAGGCACCGCCAAGCCGGTAATCCTCGAACGCCTCATAGGCCTGCGGCACCCAGGCCTTGGTCAGCGCGCACATCGCATCGGCATAGACCCGGATTTCGTATTGCGCATGGGCATCGGCGCGCAGGCTAAGAAAATGAAAGAGGTTGTGCAGGTCCACCTTCCAATACCATTGCGTATAGACATTGGCGGTTAGGTTCATCCGCGCCAGTTCCCGCGCAAGGCCGGAGCGCCCCTCCTCGATCACCTGACCATCGAAGGTCTCGTTCAGCATCTTCTGGTAATTGCCATAGGTCCGGTCGGCATCGTCACGCAGGATGCGCAGCACCTCCGCCGCTTCCGCCCCCTCCAGCGTATCGCCGCGGCCCTGACGGTTGATGACCGCCTGCGCCGCCAGATGTTCGGGCGCGGGAATATAGAATTCCCGGTCCATCATCGAATAGCGCGCGGAATATTCGTTCACATTCGCTGTGCGGTGCCGGATCCACTGACGCGCGACGAAGATCGGCAATTTCACATGCAGCTTGATCTCGCACATCTCGAACGGGGTCGAATGGCGGTGGCGCATCAGATAGCGGATCAGGCCCCGATCATCGCGTGCCTTCTTGGTGCCCGCGCCATAGCTGACCCGCGCCGCCTGAACGATGGCGGCATCGTCGCCCATATAGTCGATCACGCGGACAAACCCGTGGTCGAGGCAGGGCACAGCCTCGTAAAGCCGTTCCTCGATCCCCGCAGATACCACCCGCCGTGTCTGACGGAATTCTGAACGGGATGCTTCGATTTCGGCCTGTTGTTCCGGCGTCAGCGTCATATCCTGTCCCCAAACCGATTTGGCGGTGAATCACACCGGCAGATGTTGTGTTGACGCTGACGATAGCCGCAAGATCAGGATGATAAAACCGCAGATGGGTGAAAAAAGCATGGCAACGCGCCAATCGTTGGGGGATTACAGATGAGCACCGGAAAATTCAAACAATGAATAATACAACTTCCAAGGACTCAAATGGAGGGCTATTTGAGATCAGGAGCTACCGAAACCGACCTCCCAAAACTGCTGCAAATTTTTAGGCATCAAGGATGTAAAAGCTCATCAACTTGCGCGCTTCAACTCTGTATCTTCAGCAAGTTCTGTATAAAATCGCTTGCCACGCGTTCTTTCTATTTCACTGATGAACAGCCGCATCTCTTCTGCGTTACTGTCACTCACCGTAGGTGAACGCTCTAATTCAAGAAGGAGTTTGTCTCGAAGTTGGCGAGCTTCGTCCTCATCAACCACTCGATCAGCCCAAGCAGCTTTCAGACTCTGTTGGACGATTATATTCCCTCTCGCAAATCGCACTAAATGCTTCTTCACTCTAAGATCACGAGTTGCCTTCATAATGGTTGCCATGAGCGTTACCACTCCTGCAAAGACAGCGGCAATATCCAAGAATGGAAGGATGGTCTGAAGAAGGTTCATCTTGCATCCCTGAATGTCAAAAAATTATCGCCCTTCACCACGTGAAGATTGTACCGCTGGACGATATGTGTCAAAGTAAATACGAGTATGCAAAAAAGTGCAACCCACGTGTCGTTTCCATCTGCTACAACTTTGCTTGAATTCGTAGCAGCCAGAATGGCCACTTGGCTGGCACCGAATAGCACTGACATGATTACTGAAACAATAATTCCTAAACCAAGTACGACCAAGTTTCCCGAAAAAATTGCAATCGAAGAACAGTACATAACACTTGCAATCAGTGCCGAGCTTTCAGAAATTTGCCAAGTTCGATAAAATTCTATTCCTAATGGTAGCATTGGAAAAATCACCGATAATAAAACGCTTGCCAAAAAGTGCTCCCAACCAGCACGCATAAAAAAGCCCCCCACCTATCGTTCTGATTGCGTATCAAATGAAATCTCCGCTGACAAGCGCTACCTTGAATACTCGATATCCCCGCAGATACCACCCGCCGTGTCTGACGGAATTCTGAACGGGATGCTTCGATTTCGGCCTGTTGTTCCGGCGTCAGCGTCATATCCTGTCCCCAAACCGATTTGGCGGTGAATCACACCGGCAGATGTTGTGTTGACGCTGACGATAGCCGCAAGATCAGGATGATAAAACCGCAGATGGGTGAAAAAATGCAGCAGAAGGCAGCGATCATCGGGGGCGGGCCTGCCGGGCTGGCGATGGGGCGGGCACTGGGCGCTTTCGGAATCGGGTTCGATATTATCGAACAGAACGGCGACTTTGGCGGGCTATGGAATCGCGACTGGGACCGCTCGCCGATCTATGACAGCGCGCATTTCATCTCGTCCCGCACGATGAGCCATTTTGATGGCTTTCCGATGCCGGATCACTGGCCGGATTACCCGCGCCACGACCAGATTCTGGCGTATTGCCGCGACTTCGCCCGCGCCTTCGGGTTGTATGACCATGCCCGGTTCGGCCTCGCTGTAACCGCCGCCACGCCGGTGGAGGGCGGCTGGCAGGTTGAAACCTCGGATGGCGCTGCGCACCTCTATCGCTGGTTGATCTGTGCAAATGGCGCAACGTGGAGCGCGAAGATGCCCACCCTGCCCGGCGATTTCACCGGGCGAATCCGCCATTCCGGGGATTTCAACAGCGGGGCGGAGCTCTCGGGCAAGCGGGTGCTGGTGGTCGGCGGCGGCAATTCCGGCGCGGACATCGCCTGTGATGCCGCGATCCACGCCGCCCATGCGGGCATCAGCCTGAGGCGCGGCTACTGGTTCATTCCGAAACATATCGAGGGGCTGCCCGCCGATGTCTATGCCGCGAAGCAGCCGAAAGTTCCGCTCTGGATTCGCCAGAAGGTGCTGAAGCGGCGGCTTCTGAAACAGATCGGCGACCTGACGCGCCTCGGCCTGCCGAAGCCGGATCACGAACTGATGGAAACGCACCCGCTGATGAACGATCAGATGCTGCATTACCTTCGGCATGGCGATCTGAAGGTCTATCCTGACATCGAGCGGGCGGAGGGGCAGGATGTCATCTTCAAGGATGGCACGCGGGCACCGTTCGACGAGATCATCATGGCGACCGGTTACGACTGGTCGGTGCCGTTCCTCGACGCGGCCAGCAATCCCTTCGCGAAGGGGCGGCAAGAAATCCCGCTCTGCATGTTCTCGCCCGAACGCGACGATCTGTTTTTCCTCAGCTTCATCAAGGCCGCCGGGTCATCCATCACCCTGTTCGGCGAAATGGCATGGATCATCGCGCGCAGCCTTCAGGCGCAGCAGGCAGGCGGAGCGCAGCACGCGAAGCTCCGCGCCCTGATCGCAAAAAACCCCTATGATCTGAAGAAAGGCCTGCGCGTCGTGGCGAGCGACCGCCACACGGCCTATGTGAACCGCGAGGCTTACATGGCCGCCTTGGCGAAACTTCGCCGGGAAATGGGCTGGCCGGGGGCCGAACCGAAATCAAAAGCAGCCTGAAGGACAGGACATGAAAATCAGATACCTCCACACGATGGTCCGGGTGACCGATATCGACGCATCCAAGGCGTTCTATTGCGGCCTTCTCGGGCTGGAAGAAACCCGGCGGATCGACAGCGAGGCGGGCAAATTCACCCTCGTGTTCCTCTCACCGCCCGGCCAGACCGATGCAGCGGTGGAACTGACCTATAACTGGGGATCGGACGAGGAATATGGCGAGGGCCGCAATTTCGGCCATCTCGCTTACGAGGTCGAGGACATCTATGCGATGTGCCAGAAACTTCAGGATGCGGGCGTCACGATCAACCGGCCGCCGCGCGACGGGCGGATGGCCTTCGTCCGCTCGCCCGACAATATCTCGGTGGAACTGTTGCAGATGGGGCAGGCCAAGGCCCCGGCGGAACCCTGGGCCAGCATGGGCAATACCGGGCATTGGTAACCACCCGTGCCCCTACCCCGCACCATTCTGAAAGCGGGCGCGACGCTTGCGCTCGCTTGCAGCCTCGGCGCCGGTCCTGCCGGGGCGCAGGCCGTATGCGGGGTCGAGCTGGTGCTTTCGATGGATGTGTCGCGGTCCGTCTCAACCGAGGAATACCGGTTGCAGATAGACGGGCTGGCGAATGCATTTCGCGATGAGGAAGTGCGCAGCTCCATCCGCAACACGCCGGGCGGTGTGATGGCGACGGTGATGATCTGGGGCGACCGGCGACAGCAATTGCAGACCACGCCCTGGACGCATCTGCTGGGCGACGCCGATATGGAAGCCTTCGCCACAGAGATTGCCGCGACACGGCGGACTTTCGGTTTCACGCTGACCGGGCTGGGCGCGGCGATGCTGTTTGCCGAAAAGCTGGGGGAGACGAACCCGATGCCCTGCCGCCGCCGCGTGATCGACATTTCCGGTGATGGGGTCTGGAACGACGGACCAAGGCCAGAGGATGTCTGGCAGACATTCCCCCCGGATCTGACCATCAACGGGCTGGTCATCGCGGGGGCGAAACCCGATCCGGTGTCCTATTATCAGGATGTCGTCATCGGCGGCCCCGGCAGTTTTGTCGAGGTGGCCGACAGTTTCGACGATTACGCCACAGCGATCCGGTTCAAACTGTTGCGAGAGCTTGCGCCGACCCTCTCGATGGTGACGGAATGAGGCAGGCGCTGGCCGCCGCGACCATCGCCGCCCTGATGGCGGCTGGCCCGGCCAGCGCATTCGACTGCCATACCAGCCTGATCCTCGCACTCGACACCTCGGAAAGTGTCGATGCGGCCGAGGCGGCATTGCAACGCGCAGGCCTCGCCTTCGCCCTCACCGACCCGGCGGTGATGGAGGCTTTGGCGCCAAACCCGGATTACGGCACATTTGCGCTGGTTTTCGAATGGGCGGGCGTCGGCGAACAGCAGGTGATCGCCGGTTGGGCGCGGCTGGATGGCGAGCCCGCGATCCGCAGTTTTGCTGACGGCCTGTCGCAGCGCGCTCTGAACAGGTCAGACGGCCAGACAGCCGTTGGCGATGCGATGGCGTTCGCCGCGCGGGCTTTTGGTGATGCCCCGCAAAGCTGCACGCGGCGGGTGATTGACGTATCGGGTGACGGGCCGGGCAATATCGGCCCGTCACCGGGGGATTTTCGCGCGCGGGGACTGTTCGACGGCCTGATCGTCAATGGTCTGGTGATCCGCGCCGCCGGGCCGCTCTATCTCGAACAACAACCGAGCCGCGACCCCCTTCCCTATTACGAATCGGAAGTCCGCCAAGGGCCGGGTTCCTTCGTCATGACGACCAACACATACGAGGATTACGGCATGACCATGCAACGAAAGCTGTTGCGCGAACTCCGCCCCTCCGTAGCCGAGGCGGGCCGATGATCCGCAAGGCGCTGGCACTGGTCGCTGCCCTTTCGCTGCCGTTGCCTGCTGCGGCGCTCGAATGCCACACGGCAATCGTGTTTGCGCTGGACGCGTCGCGATCGGTCGACAACTACGAGGGCCGGTTGCAACGTGAGGGGCTTGCCAACGCCCTGCGCGACCCTGTGGTGCAGGCCGCAATCTACCCGTTCGAAGGATCGGGGATCGTCGCCACTGCCTTCGAATGGTCGAACCCGGACAGTCAGGTCACGATTGCGCCCTGGGCGATCCTCGACGGGCCGGCGGCGGTGGAGGCGTTCGCGCAGACACTCGTCGCGGGTCCAGGGCTGGCGCGTCGGCTGAAAACCGGCATTGGCGCCGCGCTCCGCTATGCCGGGGCCGCCCACCGCGCGGCACCCGCCGCCTGCCAGCGACGCGTGATCGACGTGTCCGGTGACGGGCCGGGCAATGCCGGGGTGTTGCCCCGTACGATCAAGGCGAAGGGTGAGGTGGCGGGCATCATCATCAACGGCCTTGTCATCCGGCACCCGGAATTCAACACCGCACACCCGCCAGACAAGGATCCGCTCCGCTATTACCGCGAGCGGATCATTCAGGGGCCGGGTGCCTTTGTCGTGGTGGCGGAGACTTTTGAAGAATACGCTGAAGCGATCCGCACGAAACTGCTGCGGGAGCTGACCCCGGCTGTCGCGCTGCGGTAATTCTCGGCGCAGGCTGACCCACTGACCTGCCACGCCTGCGGTCCCCTCTTTAATGCTGACGCAATCCATCCTATATCTGGGATGTTCCTTCGGGGACTATGGCGATAAACGCGCACGTAATACACGGCTCGGACCCGGGGGCGGTACCCGGCGTCTCCACCAACACTTCCCCGGTCATTTGGCGGGTAGTGGGGACGAAACAGGATCGACGGACGTCTAAAGGTGTTTGCTTTTGCCCGGTGAGTTACCACCGTTATCGGTACAAATTGTACAGTTGCAAATGACAACCGTGCTCCGGTCGCCGTTGCTGCGTAAGCAGTAACAAGACCGAAACTTAAGCCCTTGCCCTTAGCAGGGTAAGGCGGGGTTCGCAGGCACCTGGCAACAGAAGCCTGCACTACCCTCTCCCCGATTGTCCGCAGCACCTGTTCCGCGTGTTGTGCATTCCATCCCGCTTCGCACCGGGACTGCCTTCCTTCACCACGCGAATCAGATATGGTTTGCGCGCGATACCGGGGGATACACCTGAATGCACGATGACGGCTTGAACTATGGTGTCATGATGCAACGCGCCTTGCGCGGCGTCATGGCGGACGCGCTCGGTCAGGTGCAGGATTCCGGCCTGCCGGGCGAACACCATTTCTATATCACCTATGACACGACAAATCCCTCGGTCGTGATGCCGGACTGGCTCCGCCAGAAATACCCCGAACAGATCACCATCGTCATCCAGCACGAGTTTTCCGATCTCGAAGTCACGCCTGACGGTTTCGCCATCGCGATGAGCTTTGCGAACCGGCTCTCAAGCCTCTATGTGCCGTTTGATGCCGTGCTGACATTCGTCGATCCCTCGGTCGAATTCGGTCTGAAATTCGATGCAACGGTGATCGAAGATGATGACGACGAGGGTGAAGAAGACACCCCGCCCGACCGTCCGAAAGGATCGGCTGAGGTTGTCAGCCTCGACAAGTTTCGCAAGACATAAGCGGCGCCAAAGCGCCCCCTCAAAAGGAGACACCCGATGTCAGCCACGCGCACAGAGACCGACAGCTTCGGCCCGTTGGAAGTTCCGGCGGATAAATACTGGGGGGCCCAGACCCAGCGCAGCCTGATCAACTTTCCCATCGGTTGGGAACGCCAGCCCATCGCCATCGTGCGGGCGCTCGGCACCATCAAAATGGCCTGTGCACAGACGAATATGGCCCAAGGTTCGCTGAAAGCTGAAATCGGCGATGCCATTGTCGCCGCCGCCGGCGAAGTGGTCGATGGCACGCTCGACGATCATTTCCCGCTGGTGGTCTGGCAGACCGGGTCGGGCACCCAGTCGAACATGAACGCAAACGAGGTGATCGCAAACCGCGCCATCGAAATTCTCGGCGGCACCATCGGATCGAAAACCCCCGTGCATCCGAACGATCACTGCAACATGTCGCAGTCGTCGAACGACACGTTCCCGACGGCGATGCACATCGCGTCCGCGATGACCGCGAACCATGTGCTGATTCCTGGGTTGAAAAAGCTGCACGCGGCGCTCGCCGCAAAATCGGATGCGTTCAAGGACATCATCAAGATCGGCCGCACCCATACGCAGGATGCAACGCCGCTGACGCTCGGCCAGGAATTCGGCGGCTATGCGTTTCAGGTCGAACAGGGGATCAAGCGCGTCGAGGCGACGCTGCATAACCTTTACGCGCTGGCGCAGGGTGGCACCGCTGTCGGCACCGGGCTGAACACGAAACCCGGTTTCGCCGAAAGCGTGGCGGAAAACATCGCCAGGATCAGCGGCCTGCCGTTCTATACCGCGCCGAACAAGTTCGAGGCGCTCGCAGCCCATGATGCCATCGTCGAAGCTTCGGGCGCGGTGAAGACGGTTGCCGCATCACTGTTCAAGATCGCGAACGACATCCGCCTTCTCGGCTCCGGCCCGCGTTGCGGGCTGGGCGAATTGATGCTGCCGGAGAACGAGCCGGGATCGTCGATCATGCCCGGCAAGGTGAACCCGACACAATGCGAGGCACTGACGATGGTCTGCGCCCATGTCTTCGGCAACGATGCCGCCATCGGGTTCGCCGGATCGCAGGGCCATTTCGAGTTGAACGTCTTCAAGCCGATGATGTCCTACAACCTCCTCCAGTCGATGCAGTTGCTGGGCGATGCGGCGGTGGCCTTCACCGACAATTGCGTCGTCGGCATCGAAGCGGATGAAGACCGCATTTCGAAACTGATGTGGGAAAGCCTGATGCTGGTGACCGCGCTGGCCCCCGAAATCGGCTATGACAATGCCACCAAGGTTGCGAAAACCGCGCACAAGAACCGCACCACCCTGAAGGAAGAGGCGATCCGCCTCGGCTTTGTGGACGAGGCGACCTTTGACCGGGTGGTGCAGCCGAAAGACATGCTCGGGCCGAAATAGGCGGCATGGACACCATAGCTGCTTCATGTGAGGTCCGACGATGAAATGGCGTGGCAGACGGGGCAGCAGCAATCTTGAGGATCGGCGCAGCGCGGGCGGCGGCGGGCGTGGCCCCCTGCCGCGCGGGCGGGGCACGCAGATCGGCGGGCTTGGCGCGATCGCCATCGTCGTGCTCGGGCTGATCTTCGGGGTCGATACGTCCTTCCTGCTCGGCGGCGGTGGCGGCGGGTTCCAGACGGAATCGTCCTATTCATCCGGCCCCAACCAGATTGACGATCAGGCCGAAGAATTCGTCTCCGTCGTCCTCGCCGACACAGAGGAGGTCTGGACCGCGATCTTTGCGCAGCAACTGGACCGGAGCTATGCCGCGCCGACGCTCGTCCTGTTTTCGGGGCGCACGAATTCGTCTTGCGGTGCAGCCACTGCCGCGACCGGCCCGTTCTACTGCCCTGCGGACAGACGCGCCTATCTCGACATGGCGTTCTTTCGCACGCTGCAACAGGATCTGGGTGCGAAGGGCGATTTTGCGCAGGCTTATGTGATCGCCCATGAAATCGCCCATCATGTCCAGAACGAACTGGGCATCCTGCCGGAGGTGAACCGCCTGCGTGCCGGCGCCTCCGCTGCCGAGGCCAATCAGCTTTCGGTGCGGCTCGAACTTCAGGCCGACTGCCTATCCGGCGTCTGGGCGCGGCAGGCACAGGCCCGGTTCGGGTCCGTCGAGGCCGGCGATATCGAGGAAGCAATGAACGCGGCCGCGCGGATCGGCGACGACGCGCTGCAAAAGCGGGCGCAGGGCTATGTCGTACCCGACAGCTTTACCCACGGCACATCGGCGCAGCGCGTGCGCTGGTTCGGACGCGGGTTCGACAAGGGGTCGATTCAGGCCTGTGATACGTTCGGTGCCGACCGGATCTGAACACCGCCTTTCGGAACCGAGCCACATCATTCAGAAAATTCTGCGTTTCTCAGCCCATACGGGCCGAATTTGGGCGACTGCCCATCTTTCGCCACTTTTTGCCTTTTTTGTGTCGCGGTCGAAGCTGGGGGTTGTTGTTGTGCATATCTATTTTTCGCAGACGCGGAATCACGAGGCCTATGCCTTAGCGCCGTCGCGCCCCAAAGCCATGCTGATCAACTTTTCCCGAAAATACCGTTTAACATCAATTACTAGTGTCTTTGCAGCAAACCAGAAGACAGGGAAACCTCATGGCTGAATTCTCGCGTCCCGCGAAGCGATCGTTGACGCTTTGTGGGCACCGCACAAGTGTGACACTCGAAGACACATTCTGGCGCCAGTTTCAGGACCTTGCCTCACGGGAAGGCATTTCCGTGAACGCTTTGGCAGCAAGGATCGACGCGTCGCGCCCCGCCGGGGTCGGGCTTGCCTCCGCCATCCGTGTTTTTGTCCTTGATGCGGTGCTCTCCAACAGCGGCTAAGTCTGCGTGCTCCGGGGCGTCACCCGCAACCAGATGCCGGTTTCAGAACGGATCGTCAGCTGCGTAACAGGTTTGGGCGGTCTTGCCGCAACCGGTTCGAACCTGAAATTGCGGATCAGTTCCGACAGGATCAGAACTCCCTCCAGCATGGCAAATCCGGCCCCAGTGCACACGCGGGGGCCGGCGCTGAACGGCATGTAGGCATCGCGCTGGCTTTGCTTTTCATCGGCCCGCTGCCACCGATCCGGGTCGAACAGATCGGGATCGCGCCACAATCTTTCGTGGCGTTGCAGATGCCAGGGCGACAGGATGAACATTGCGCCCTTGTGCAGGGTGCGGTTGCGAAATGACTCTGGCTTCACCGTCTCGCGCACCATCATCGGGACCGGCGGGTAAAGGCGCAGCGCCTCGCGGAAGATGTCGCGAACAAAGGGCATCCGCTTCATGTCCGCCATTTCCGGGGCGCAGTCCGCCAGTGCCGCATCAATCTCCGCCCGCGCCCGATCCTGCACTTCGGTATCATTGGCGAGCATATAGAGCGTCCATGCCAGCGCACTCGCGGATGTCTCATGCCCGGCGAGGAAGAAGATCGCGACCTGATCCAGCATTTCCTCCGCGCCGAACCGGTCGCCGGTCACCGGGTCCGCCGTTGTCATGATCTTCGTTGCCAGATCATCCGGCGCGGTCCCCGTCGCAATTTCGCCCGCGCGGCGTTCGACATAGGCGCGCAAAAGGGCGCGGATCGCCCGTCCCTCCCGCCGCGCCTGTCGCCGTCCGGGCCGGGGCACCCAACGCGGCGCGTCGATCAGATCGAGGACCGACAGAACTGGGGCAGTTTTCTGATAGCGGCGAAAGGCATGGAACACCTCCTGCGCTGCCGCCGTGCCGATGGGTTCGGAAAACAGGGTGCGAAAGATGACATCGGCGGCGGCATGCGAGGTTTCGAACTCGATCTCCACCTCTTCCCCATCCGCCAGCGGGCGCAGGCGGGCGACACAACCTGCCGCCGCGTCGCGCATAGCTGGAAACACCTCGCGCAGCCGCCCCCCCTCGAAAGCCGGGTCGATCATCCGGCGCTGGCGCTTCCACAGATCGCCATTGGTGACGAAGACACTGTTCCCCAGCAGATCGAACAGGGTGCGGCGGATCACCTCCGCCTTCGGAAAATCATCGGGCCGGTCGTTCAACGCAACGCGGATCAGGTCGGGCTGATTGACCAGATAGGCGTTGCGGAACGGCGTCTTCACCTCGGCCATCCACGCCCGATAGAGCGACCCGCGCAGCGCCGCAAAGATCGACCGCCGCGCCAGCCGCCAGCGCGCCAGCGCTGATATGCCCTCGGGACGGGACGGCGGTTTCGGCGGGGTGAAGCGTGCGGCGGACACCGGGTCAGTGATCGCGCAGGCGTTGCTGGATGAACGGCGCGCCCTTCAGCCTTGGCGATTCATTGCGGTCGCGAAACCGGTCCGCCAGCCGGATCGGGCCTGCGGTGACGCGGAAATAATCAAAATCGACGGGCCGGTCGAAGGCGCAGAGATACTGAATATGAATGCGGAACCACCGCCCCTTCAGCGCGGCTTTCATTTCGGGCGATACCGCCTCCCAGAACGTGGCGGAGATGACCTTCGGGTTGCGCCGCAGCCGCATCGGCGGTGCGACGCCGCTGACCCCGACCGGGTCCGACAGCGCATAGCAGGCACCGTCTGCGGGCGAGGTCACGTCGATCCAATCACATGCTTCTGTCTTGCCGAGCAGCCGCAATTCGTCGCGCAGCCGCACCGCACCGGGCAGAAAGCTAAGCATCGGGATCGTCTGGCCTAGTGTCAGGAACGAAAGATGCGGCCCCGCACTGGTACCCACCCCCATCTCGATCACTCGAGCAGCGACCGAGGCGGCATATGACCCGCCCGACGAATGGCCGACAATCAGCACCTCGTCGCAATCGTTCTTCGACCAATCGGCAAAAACCCGCGCGGCGAACTGGTCGATCCGCGCTTCGATCTCCGGCGCTTCGCCTGCGGAATGACTGGCGGTGAACCCGAAATCGCACATCAGATAGTAGACAAGCGTGATGTCATCGACCATCCGCGTCGCCCGCATCAGCCCATAGAACACGACGATGAACAGCGGCGACGTAGCCCAGATCGGCAGGCCGGACATGCTGGCAAAGGCCCAGACCGAAAACAGCCCGTTCCAGACGGCAACCAGAAAATAGAGGATCATGACCGCGACCGGATACATGCCCACCCAGGTGGAGATCGTGCGGATGCCGGTCAGCGCCCAGAACGCACCTGATCCAACATAGCGCCACCAGGTCTTGACCATCAGCCGATATGTGGCGGGCAGCGACATGCGCATCCACGACCGCGCGATGTCATCCCATCGCAGCATCACGATATCGGCGGTGGTGGTCTTACCGCCCTCGCGCAGGGTCGCCGACCAATGTGCCGCCGCAGCGCCCTTTTCATACTCCAGCGGGCTGACATCTATCGCGTAGTTCGAGATTTTCGCCTGAACCTGACTTTCGTCGCGGTAAAGTTGATAATATCGGCGCGGCCCCTGTGGATCAAAGCCTGAGATATAATAGACGCGCCGGTGCCGCACGGTCTGGGGCTGGTTGCCCGCCTCCCGCCCGTTGGCACCCAGGCCGCTGTCATCCATATCTTTCACGCACAGACCCCCGACAGCTGCTTTTCCGACCATCGCGTGCACGCGCCCGGAAAAGGCCGCTTAAGGCAGATTTGGTTACTATCAGGCAAATTCAGGCCGCAGCAAGGCGAAGAGGCCTCAGCCGATGGTCGCGAGAAACGGGAAGGTTTCAATCAGGAAATAGGCCGCGCGGTTGAACGCACCGGTGATCATCGCGATACCAACGAGGATCAGCAGCGCCCCCATCGCCTTTTCCACCTTGCCCATGTGGCGGCGGAACTTGCGCATCCAGCGCATAAAGGGCCGGATGAACAGCGCCGCCATGATGAACGGCAGGCCCAGGCCGGCAGCATATACCGCCAGCATGATGATGCCCTGTCCGATGGTTTCTTCCTGCCCCGCCAGAACGAGGATCGTGCCGAGGATCGGGCCGATGCACGGCGTCCAGCCGAACGCGAACGCGAGGCCGATGACATAAGACCCGGCATAGGACCCGGCGGCCTTGCCCGCATCGAACCGCGCCTCGCGATAGAGGAACGGAATGCGGATCAGGCCGGTGAAGTGGATGCCGAGCACCACGATCACCGCCCCGGCGATCTGTCCGAACAGGATCTTGTTCTGCAACAGCACCTGCCCCAGCACCGACGCCGTCGCGCCCAATGTAACGAACACCGTCGCAAGGCCCAGCACGAAGAAGATGGAGGAGATCAGGACACGGCGCGCCAGCGCATCATCGACATTCTCGTCATCGCTGATCTGGTCCAGTGTCGTGCCCGCCATATAGGCAAGATAGGGCGGCACCAGCGGCAGCACGCAGGGCGACAGAAAGCTCAGCAAACCGCCCGCAAATGCCGTGATGAATTCCAACATGCCCGTCTCCCACTGCGTATTGTCCCGCATGCACCTATCCTAGGCCGCCGCGAAGGTCGCCTCACATCTGCGCGCGCGATTGTGTCAATCGGCGGTCAGGGTCGCCAGCCATGCCACCAGTTGCTCCACCTCGGTCGCCGACAGGCGGGTGCGCCCGACCTGATCGTCCTCGACCTCTCCGGCGATCCCGACCGCGTAATAGGCGGGCATTTCCGAATTCGTCACCGCGATGGACGGCTCCACGATCATCAGCCTGATTTCACCCGTGGTCAGGCGATCCCCAACGCCTGCCAGATCGGGGCCGATATTCGGCCCGCTCTCGTGACCGGGGGCCCGGTGACAGTCAGCGCAACCTTCAGCAGCAAAGACCGCCGCACCGGTCGCGACCGGGCCGGACCATTCGGCAAGGGGCTCCGGAATGCTTGACGCATTCTCGACCACATAGTCGACCAGCGGCACCTCCGCCGCCATCGCCGCGCCGCCGAGCGCCAGCGCGCATATGTATCTGCAAATCCATGACATGATGCGCCGCACCCTATCCGATTGCGGGCCGCGCGCAACGCCGCTATTGAGGCGCGCGAAACGGAACGGGAAAGGAGGCTCCGATGGGCTTCAAATGTGGCATCGTCGGTCTGCCGAATGTCGGCAAATCCACGCTTTTCAACGCGCTGACCCGCACGGCGGCGGCGCAGGCCGCGAATTTCCCGTTCTGCACGATTGAGCCGAATGTCGGCGATGTCGCAGTGCCGGACGAGCGGATCCAGACGCTGGCGCGGATCGCCGGATCGAAAGAGATCATCCCGACCCGCCTGACCTTCGTCGATATCGCAGGCCTCGTGCGCGGCGCATCCAAGGGCGAGGGCCTCGGCAACCAGTTCCTCGCCAATATCCGCGAGGTGGATGCGATTGCCCATGTGGTGCGCTGTTTCGAAGACGACGACATCACCCATGTCGAGGGCCGGATCGACCCGATTGCAGATGCGGAAACCATCGAGACGGAATTGATGCTGGCCGATCTGGAAAGCGTGGAGCGGCGCATGGCCAACCTCGCGCGCAAGCTCAAAGGCAACGACAAGGACGCGAAGGATCAGCAGCGCCTGCTGGAGCTTGCCAAGGGCGCGCTGGAACAGGGCCGCCCCGCCCGCACGGTCGAGATTGCCGAAGAAGACCTGAAGGCATGGACAATGCTGCAATTGCTGACCGCGAAACCGGTTCTCTATGTCTGCAATGTGGCCGAGGGCGATGCCGATACCGGCAATGACTGGTCGGCCAAGGTTGCTGAGATGGCAGCGCGCGAAGGCGCGGCATCCGTCGTCATCTCGGCGGCCATCGAGGAGGAGATCGCGCAGCTTGCCGAGGACGAGCGCGTGATGTTCCTCGAAGAACTGGGGCTGAGCGAAGCGGGCCTCGACCGGCTGATCCGTGCCGGATACGGGCTTCTGGGCCTCGTCACCTATTTCACCTGCGGCCCGAAGGAAACCCGCGCCTGGACCATCGAAAAGGGCTGGAAGGCACCGCGGGCTGCGGGTGTGATCCACGGTGATTTCGAAAAGGGCTTCATCCGCGCCGAAACCATCGCCTATGACGATTTCATCACCCTCGGCGGCGAGCAGAAGGCGAAAGAGGCCGGAAAGATGCGCGCCGAAGGCAAGGGCTATACCGTGGCCGATGGCGATGTGATGCACTTTCTCTTCAACAGATAATCAAATCGCAGCCAATTTCCTGATCGGCACTCCCCGAAGTTAACCCCGCATTAGGCGCAAGCACCGACACACAGCGCGGGTGACGGTGTTCGGGTGTGTGTGTGATGGCTGCGTTTCTGTTCCAGACGGCGAAAGTCGCCGATAATTCGTCCTTGCTGCTTGGCGGGGTTGCCGGGTTGGCCACTGCACGCGTGGCAACGGGTGTGGTGCTTTATGCAGCCGCGCGCCACGAGTCCGGTCTTTCGGCCTATGCCCTGCAATCGGATGGGCAGGTGCAGTTGGTCCAGCAGGTTACATCCGCCGGAAATCGCTTTCTTCGCGGCGCGGGCGACATGCTCAGCGTCCAAATCGACGGCAACGCCCATCTCGTCACGACCGCTTTCTACCAGAACACGGTTCAGACCTATGCGCTCAACACCGGCGGCAAGCTGTTCTCCCGCGCGCCGCTGACCGATGACGTGATCTACGATCCGAAGACCGATGAACCGGGCATCAGGGGCGGCGGCGATGAGCTTGCCCTGTTCGGGGCGGACAGCGTTGTCAGTTTTAGCTTCAACGACCAACCGCACATCATTGTCGGCGCGACCTATGATGGCGGCATGACGCTGGCGCGGCTTGAAACCGATGGCAGCATCACGCCGGTCAGCACCGTGTTCGACACCGATGAATCGCATCTGGCGGCGGTCGATGACATTGCGATAACGCTCCTGAACGGGCAGCGGTTTGTCGTTGCGGTATCACCCGGCGAACAGGGAATATCGGTCTACAGGTTGGGCGACGATGGCAGTTTTGCATTTGCCAGTTCCGTCTCGACCGGCCCTGACATCGTGCTCGGCCGCCTGACCAGTGTCGAGGTCGTCGAAACCAGCGGCGGCACTTATGTGATCGTCGCAGGGCGCGGCAACTGGCCGGTCAGCACGTTCAGGTTGGACGAGACCGGCGCGCTGACGCTCACAGACCGGGTGACCGGGGCGGAGGCTGCAAACCTTTTTGATTCCTATGCGATGACGACCTTCACCGCAGTGGGCAAGACATTCGTCGCCATCGGCGGCGACACCGGCGGGATCAGCGTTTTCCGCCTGTCGCCGAACGGCCAGATCAGCCTCGTCACGGAAATCGACCATGACTTGCCCCGGCGCACCAATCCGACCACCGACCTGATGGTGGAGGTCTTTGGCGACAAGATCTACATCATCGCAGCCGGCCAATCCGGCGACGGCTTTGCCACCTACAGGTTCTTCCCTGATGCGGTGGGGGTCGAGGTGCAAGGGACGGATTCCGCCGACACGATCCGGGGCGGATTCAAGAGCGATGTTCTGGTGGGGCTCGACGGCGATGACATCATTCAGGGAAAATCTGGCGCCGACACCCTTCTGGATGGCGGCGGCAAGGATCTTGTCTGGGGCGGGCCGGGGCGCGACGTTTTCGAATTCACCGCCGATGGCAAGCAGGACAAGCTTCAGGATTTTCATGACGGGTTCGATCTGATCGACCTGACCGCAGCCGGTGTCGACCGAATGTCGGACATGACCTTGTCTCAGGTGAATGCAAAGACCGTTCTGATCAGCTATGCTGACGAGACGTTGTTTCTGAAAGGTTATGCTGGTCAGGACCTTTCGGCGGCTCAGATCGGGGCCGACGATTTCATCTTTTGACCAGCGCCGCCATCAATGCCTCGAACCGGGCCAGAAAGGCGCGTTCGGCGTCGCCCGGCGACAGCGGGAACAGGCGGATATCTTCCCAGCCCTTGAACCGGGGCTTGTGAAACAGCCTGCCCGCCTCGACCGCGTCGAACCCCGCAAGCTGCACCGCCTCCAGATAGGCGGAGGCACGGTCGGCACGCTTGATCCGGGCCTTCAGTGCCGTGGCGGGATGGGCGGGCAGGCCGAAACGGAGGTAGATCGCAGCCTCCAGCCGATCCTCGAAACTGCGATAATCGAACCCAAGCGCGGCCTTGAACGGCGAGATCATGTCGCCGATCACGTATTCGGGCGCATCGTGCAAAAGCGCGGCCAGGCGTTGCTCCGCCGATGGTTCCGGTTTCAGCTTGCCGAAAATACGCTCCACCAGCACGGAATGCTCCGCCACCGAAAACGGCCAGTCGCCGTGGGTCTGGCCATTCCAGCGCGCCACCCGGGCGAGGCCGTGGGCAATGTCCTCGATTTCCACATCCAGCGGCGACGGGTTGAGCAGGTCGAGCCGCCGCCCGCTCAGCATCCGCTGCCATGCCCGTCCTGCTTCTGCCATCGCAGCATCCCATCCAGATCCCGCGCTTCGCATAGGGGAAGGTTGCCGCATTGTCGAGCGACCGGCGCGCTGGTATAGCCCGCCGCGATGAAAGTGGCCCTGACGGCCGCAGGCACAGGAGCAGACCGAACATGGCCAATGACTATATCGTAAAAGACATCGCCCTCGCGGAATTTGGCCGCAAGGAAATCATGATTGCCGAAACCGAGATGCCGGGCCTGATGGCATCGCGCGACGAGTTCGGCCCAAGCAAACCGTTGACGGGTGCACGCATCGTCGGCTCGCTTCACATGACGATCCAGACAGCGGTTCTGATCGAAACCCTCGTCGCACTTGGTGCTGACGTTCGCTGGGCATCTTGCAACATCTTCTCGACGCAGGATCACGCCGCCGCCGCGATCGCCGCGGCCGGCGTGCCGGTCTTCGCCGTCAAGGGCCAGACCCTCGAGGAGCATTGGGACTACCTCGACAAATCGTTCATGTTCGAAGACGGCCCGAACCTGATCCTCGACGATGGCGGCGATGCGACGCTCTACGTCCTCTTGGGCGCGCGCGCCGAAGCGGGCGAAGACATCATCCCTGTGCCGTCATCTGACGAAGAAGTCGTCATCAAGGCGCAGATCAAGAAGCGCATGGCGGCAAGCCCCGGCTGGTTCACAAAGATGCGCGGCCAGATCGTCGGCGTCTCGGAAGAGACAACGACAGGCGTGCATCGCCTGTACGAGCTGGTCAAGAAGGGCCAGTTGCCCTTCCCCGCGATCAACGTGAACGACAGCGTCACCAAGTCGAAATTCGACAACAAATATGGCTGCAAGGAATCGCTGGTCGATGGCATCCGCCGCGCGACCGACACGATGATGGCCGGCAAGACCGCCGTCGTCTGCGGTTATGGCGATGTCGGCAAAGGGTCGGCTGCATCCCTGAAGGGAGCAGGCGCGCGTGTGAAGGTGACAGAGGTTGATCCGATCTGCGCCCTTCAGGCCGCAATGGATGGCTTTGAAGTATTGACCCTCGAAGATGCGGTGAAAACTGCCGACATCTTCATCACCACGACCGGCAACAAGGACGTCATTCGTATCGAGCACATGCGCGAAATGAAGGACATGGCAATCGTCGGTAACATCGGTCACTTCGATAACGAAATTCAGGTCGCGGCGTTGAAGAACCACAAATGGACGAACATCAAGGATCAGGTCGACATGATCGAGATGCCGTCCGGCGCGCGCCTAATCCTTCTGTCCGAAGGTCGCCTGCTGAACCTCGGCAACGGCACGGGCCATCCGTCCTTCGTGATGTCCGCGTCCTTCACCAATCAGGTGCTGGCGCAGATCGAGCTTTGGACCAATGGCGATGCCTACAAGAACGAGGTCTACATCCTGCCGAAGCATCTGGACGAGAAAGTCGCCCGGCTGCATCTGGATCGGATCGGCGTGAAGCTGACCAAGCTGAGCGACGATCAGGCCGCCTATATCGGGGTGGAGTCTGAAGGGCCGTTCAAGCCGGAACATTACCGCTACTGACCGACGTCAAGAGGGCCGGATCATTCCGGCCCGGCAAGGGGGCTGGCGCGCTGCGTCAGCCCCTTTTTTGTGGGCGGACTTGTCGTCCTCGATCTTGCCTCTTGCCATCCGGGTCAGCGAAGGCACCGCGGGCCTGCCCCAAGGCCGCGCTAGCTGGCGGCCCACAGGGATACAGCAGCAGACGCAGCGGTGCCGCAACGCGGCTCTTCGTCATCACGCGTCAGGCGGCGGTCCCGGTGATACGGGCATCTCACCCGAAGGTCCGTGCATCTGTTTGCGCCAACACCGTTGCGGCCCACCGCGCGCCAGGAAGGGTCAGGTTTGAAAGCCCGGGTTCTGCCGTACCTAGGCTTCGTCAATCGTTGACCATGCGCTGCCATTCATGTGCTTCGAGTTGAGGTGCGAGCCATTCATTGGCTCACCACTGATGCGAACATGAGTGGCAATCATATTGTCAGATTTGACTCTGATTCGCTTGAAAGGCCCTAATTGACGGCTATCAACTGCGAAACAGACCGCTCACAAGCAAGAATTTGGGCCGGATTGCGCCATTCATGCTTCTTGAATGGATTTTTCACAACCTAAGCGGGCAAAACTGCTGTCAACATGAAGCGAACGAGTGGTTTTTGTTTTCAATCTTGCCAAAATATGCGACCAAAGGTCCAAGCAAGCTGCGGACGACCTGATGTAAGGGACGCCGGGCGAGCAGAAGGTTCGTTGCGTGTCGGTTACAAGGTTGCTTGGGTGATGTGTGCGTAAGTTGCGTTCGGCTGTTCCGGGCATGATTTGGCTGGTGAAGACGGAACAGCGCGTGGGGGCAGTGCCTGCTGTGCGATGAGTACGGCAGGCCTGTCTCTCTGGTTGAAAGGGGAATGCACGATGAGGTGCACCCTTGGGATAGTGTGTGGAGTGCGGCAGCCGAAAGGCTGTCGCGTCCCTTTGTAAGCAGTCGTACTGCGAGAGGTAGCCGATATGTCGTCATACGAGTTCACAGCGTTTCAAGAGTCTGCCCTTCTTACGGGCAACGACACGAGCCTTGGCCACGGCGACACGTTTGTCATGCCGCAAAGCGCCTCGGTGACCTTCGTCGTCAGCGACAACGACACCTACCTTTCGGGCGACAGCAAGAAGAACGAGAACGCTGACGACAAGTCTGGCCAGACCGCCGAGATCACCACAGCCGCCGGCGATGACCTCGGCAATGGCCGTCAGATTTACGCCGAGACGTATCACTGGGTCCACGACCAGAACGGCAACTGGTACGTGATGATCGAGATTGAGCAGGAAGGCACCGGCGACACCTATTTCACATTCTATGAGGGCAGCGGCTACACGACACCGCCCGCCGGAACGTCCCTGACCGTCACCAGCCAATGCAATGTCACCAGCGATTGGATCAAATACAACGACCTCGACGCGGGTGACCTGACACCGCCAAACGGCTGGATCAATGGCCGTTTCACGATCGACGGTGACGCCAACGACAACGAGTGGAACGATGCGACCGGTCAGTGGGATGACGGAATAGAAGGCGCTGTCATCCAGCTGCTCGATCTTCAGGGCAATGTCGTCGCCGAAGCCGTGACCGACGCTTATGGCTGGTATCATTTCGATGTTCCCGCAGGCGACTATCGCATTCAGTTCCCGCCCCAGGACGGTTACGAGTTCTCGGCACAGGATTCCGGTGTTGCGGAGCATTACGACAGCGATGCGGATGCCTCTGGCCTGACCGACGTCATCACGGTGGTTGCGGGCCAGACGGTCCACGATCTTGGTGATGCCGGGGTCAAGTTGGTTCCGGTTCCAGCGCCGATCACGGTCGATGCTGCGGATGACATTCTCGTCGTGACCGAGAACGAGGGCGCGGGTGATTTCGATATCAACATCCTCGCCAATGACACCAGTGACCTTGGCCCGGTGACAAAAGTTTTCACCGTAGAAGGTCAGACGGCAAAGGTGGGACAGTGGATCAACCTTGAAGCGGGTGGTCGCGTTCGGATTGATCAAGACGGTAATCTGGACTTTGACGCCGACGGCGACTTTACGGCTTTGAACGATGGCGAGAGCGCGATCGTGAACCTCGAATATTCGATCGCTGAGATCCAGACAGAAGCCGAGGAAACACAGCACCTGTCATTCAACGAATTTGCTCGCGGGACAGTGATCACAAACCAGTTTGCAGCAGCGGGATTGACGATCTCTTCTGCGAATTCAAACAACCCCGTCATGATCTTCGATACCGCACATGCGACGGGCGGCGACACGGACCTTGCGACAAACAACCTCGGCAAGGTTTTGATCCTGTCCGAAGACCGTGACTCGAATGACCCGGACGACAATGCAGGCGGTGGCACATTCATATTCGAATATGATCGTCCGGCAGATGTAACGTCGCTGACCTTCCTCGATACGGAGGAGCCGGGCGCACAGATCAAGTTCTACGATGACGCCGGTAGCCTCATCACGACGATCCAGGGCCCCGTTACCGCTAATGGTGGTCAAGCCACGGTGAACTTCGACGTGTCAGGTGTCGCACGGATGGAGATTAAGCTTCAGGGTTCTGGCGCAATCGACAACCTGAGCTATACATTCCCGGCAACTGAAACAATTCTCGCCGAGGACACTGCGACTGTTACGATTGAAGTGCAGGGCATCGACGATGTCGCCAACAACATCGCCCCGATTGCGGTTAACGACGCCTTTGTCACGGACGAGGCCAGTTCAATCACAGGCAACGTTCTCAGCAATGACAGCGATCCTGACGGTGACGCAATTTCGGTTGTCGGCGTAGAGGGCGGCCAGGTTGGGCAGTCTTTCGAAGTAACTACGGCCAAGGGTTACACTGGTCAGGTCACGCTGAACGCTGACGGCAGCTTCAGCTTCGCGCCTGACGCCAGCTTCAAGTCACTTGCGGCGAACGAGCAGGACAGCTTTGATCTCACCTACACGATCTCCGATGATCCGACGACGGCTCAGAAAACCAACCTGCTGTTCGTGCTCGACGTTTCCAACTCCACGGTCGGCGAAAGCGGCGATAACGTGTTTGTCGGAACCGGCGTTGGCGACGTAAACGGCGATGGTCGCGCCGATACCGTGCTCGACGCGGAAATCGCAGCCGTCATCAATGCAGTGAACAAACTTCTGGCGCAGGGCATCGACCCGAACATGGTTGATGTCGGCATCGTGACCTTCTCCGGTCTCGTTGATCTGACCCGCTTCGCGGCACCCTTCAACAATCCGACCGAAGACGCAACGACCGTCGGCACCTGGCAGCTCGACGAAGCGGCGCTGATCGCCGCCCTGACCGACATCAACTCGGGCGGCTGGACGAATTACGAGGCCGGTTTGCAGGAAGCGGAAGCCTGGCTTGCCGAGCATGCCGACGCAGGCGAGGCGAATAACGTCTACTTCCTGTCGGACGGTCGTCCGATCATCGACTCGCAGAACGGGGTCTATGTCACGCAGACCTCCGCCGACTATGGCGATGAGGTTGCCCGGATTGCCAACAACTATGACGCCAGCATCTACGCCATCGGCGTCGGCGCAAACTCCGACCTCACCTATCTGAATGAGATCGACAATACAGGCGGCGCGGAACAGGTGCTCGACAGTGCTGCGCTGACCGTCCTGCTGGAAGATCTGGTCGTTCTACCGCAAACCGACACTGCGACGATCACAGTCACGATCAACGGCCTGAACGAAGGCCCTGATGCTGTCGATGACGAAGCAATCACCGACGAAGACAGCGCCATCTCCGGCAACCTCCTGACCAACGACACCGATCCGAACGGCGATAGCCTCACCGTCACCGCCCTGTCCTTCGGTGCGGTCGGCGTTGCGGCCACTGTCGCTTCGGCAGCGGGGGTCGAGGGCGAACTGGTCGTCAACGCGGACGGCTCCTACAGCTTCACCCCCGGCGCGGGCTTTGATGCGCTCGCAGTTGGCGAAAGCGACACCGTCACGTTCACCTACACCGTCAGCGACGGAAACGGCGGCGTCGATACCGCTTCGGTCACCATCACCGTGAACGGCCTGAACGAAGGCCCTGATGCTGTCGATGACGACGCAATCACCGACGAAGACAGCGCCATCAGCGGCAACCTCCTGACCAACGACACCGATCCGAACGGCGATAGCCTCACCGTCACCGCCCTGTCCTTCGGTGCGGTCGGCGTTGCGGCCACTGTCGCTTCGGCAGCGGGGGTCGAGGGCGAACTGGTCGTCAACGCGGACGGCTCCTACAGCTTCACCCCCGGCGCGGGCTTTGATGCGCTCGCAGTTGGCGAAAGCGACACCGTCACGTTCACCTACACCGTCAGCGACGGAAACGGCGGCGTCGATACCGCTTCGGTCACCATCACCGTGAACGGCCTGAACGAAGCGCCGGTAGCGGTGGATGAAGTGTTCACCATCGACGAAAATGATCGCATCGGTGTCGCTTCGGGCGACGACAACGACTCGGGCACGGTCTATGAACTGAATGTGTTCGACAACGACAACGATGCAGACGGCGACATCCTGACGATCACGTCGGTGTTCGGGGCGGACCCGGCAACGGCGGTCGCGGCCGGCACACCGATCACCGTAACCACCGCAAATGGCATCGAAGTCAGCGTCACCATTGCGCCTGACGGGCGAGTGTTGTTCGACACTGGCGACAAGTTCAAATCCTTGCCAGTCGGCGAAAGCGACAGCCTCGTGGTGAATTACACCATCGACGATGGCAATGGCGGCACCGACAGTGCAGAAGTCACCATCATCATCGACGGCCTGAACGAAGTCCCGGTTGCGAGCAATGATGTGAAGATCATCTCCGAAACCGGCAAGATCGGTGTCGGTTCCGATGCCGTGACGTTGAACGTTCTCGACAACGATGAAGACGCAGACGGCGACGTTCTTTCGGTGGTGGATGCGAACGGCGTGCCGGCGGGTCAGCCCTTCACGGTGACCACAGCGAATGGTGTCGCCGTGCAGGTGGTGGTCGGATCGGATGGCACGGTGTCCTTCGATACCGCCGGTCAATTCTCAGACCTCAATGACGGCGAAACCGATACGCTTGGCTTCACCTACACGGTCAGCGACGGGAATGGCGGCACGGATAGTGCCGATGTCTCCATCACCATCGAAGGTGAGGGGTCGGTTTCAGGTCCGCAAAGCAGCCTGAACATCGTGTTTGTGGTGGATGCTTCATCCTCGAACATCGCGGCGAACAGTGCGGCGGCGTTCTTCGAAGGGTTCGCCGGGAACAAGGATATCGACGGTGACGACAATCCCGCGAGCCAGCTCGACTCCATGCTCTATTCGATCCAGCAGATCAGCGACACCTACGCCGCTGCCGGTCAGACCGATGTCGATATCAGCATCGTCCTCGACGGTCGCACCACTGCAATTCTGGGCGATCCGTCGGATGGCGATACGGTGTTCACGGTCGGGCAGGATCTCTCCGCCGCGTTCAATACCATCCAGGAGGTGCCGTATTTCGCAGCGGGGGAGGTCGATACATCCATCAGCCTCGCAGGGTCGATCCTATCCGACCTGTCAGCGAACGATCAGGCCGGTTTGACTGAAAACCGCCTGTTCCTGATGACCAGCGATACGCTGTCATTCTCGAACTCGGGTATTTTTGGCCTCTTGAATGCGGTTGGCGGGCTGGGCGGTGTTCTCGGTCAGGCGCCTGATACTGACTCGCTGGTGTTCGACAGCACTTTCGGCAGCGCCGCGCTCCTCAACAATCTGGTGGAGGCGGTCGCCGGTGACGGGTCAGCCGATCAGATTGCGACGATTGCCGATCTGGAAGGGTTCCTCGCGACGATCAATGACGACCTGATCGTGTAAACGAGCCAGAATTGTGGCCTGACAGGGGCTGAACGGCCACGGAAACGGCGCCCGGTTGCAAAACCGGGCGCCGTTCTCCTTTTACGAAGATGATGGGATCAGGGGGCGGTGGCAACCATGGAAGGCCGCGCAGAGATCGCCGCGCCCCACGCCGCAAGGCCGGGTCGCCCATCACGCCAATTGCCAAAACCGCCCATCTCAGCCCTGAAATCGAGATAGCCGAGCGCACAGCCAACCGCGATGCCGCCCATGTCGAGCTTGCCGTTCAGATGCTCGACCCAGTTCGCCTCTAGCGCATCCAGCCCCCGGTTGACCTTGGCGCGCTGCGCCTCGACCCAGGCCGTGGAGCGGATCGCCTCGTCGCGTATCCGCACCTCGTAGACGCAAAGCAGCGCTGCATCGAGCATACCGTCCGCATGCGCCTCCAGCGTCAGCGTTTGCCAGATGGTATCGTCGGCGGGATACAGCCCGGTTGCGTATTTTGCATCCAGATAGCGGGTGATGACCCGGCTGTCATAGATCACGCTGCCATCATCGGTGATCAATGCCGGGATCTTGCCGATCGGATTGGCCGCGACCACGGCAGGGTTGGGTGCGATCGGTGTGCCCGATCCGTCGATCACCGCAACATCGCCGGTCTTTCCGGCCTCCTCCAATACCACCATGACCTTACGGACATAGGGTGACGGACCGGCGTGCAAAAGTTTCATGGATTTCCCCTCTTGGCTTGTGATTGTTGTTATCAGACCCGGCGCAGCCGCAGCCGGGTCAGGATCGTTGCGTCGACCTCAAGGCCCGGTCCGGTCGATCCAACGCGAAAAACCCGCTTCAGACGCCCGGCGGCGTCGGCGCGCGCCGCGCCTTCCGTGCGCGCGACATCAGCCTCCAGCCCCTCGGCCACATCGTTCAGCACCTGTTCGCGCCAAACCTCACGCAGCGGGTCAGCCTCAGTCGCAGTGCGGCCACGGCGGCTGACATACCATGTGACAGCGGCAACCGCGCCGATCTGCGCAGCTTTCCACGCAAACGGCGCGAGGGCGATGGGGGCGGGCATGGGCATCTCCTGTGTGTTCCTCAGGAAGATGAGGCCGATCAGCACCCTGCGCAAGGCCCATCCTCAGGCAGCACCGGGCGGATCGCGCATCAGGGCCGCAAGGGCATTCAGTTCAGCGCCGATCCCGCTTGCGGCAATCGCGTTGGCGGCGCCAAGACGTGCCTCGGCTGTCTTGTTCTGGTTCAACTTCCATGTGCCGTTCACGCTGGTGATCTGCATTTCCACCGGCGCGATGGTTCTCATCATGCGCGCCATCACCTCCTGATCCATTTTCGACGAATGCCAGACGGGTTTTGGGGCCAGATGCGCCTCAAACCGCGCCGATAGATCGTCGAGATGGGTCCGCAACGCCTCCGGCTCCAGCACTGTCAGGTCGCCGCGCAGATGCACCGCGACATAGTTCCAGGTCGGCACCTGATTGTCCGCGCCATACCAGTCGGGCGAGACATAGCCATCAGGGCCGGACACCGCGACCAATGCCTTCGCTGCTCCGGCTTGCAGGGCCTTGAAGATCGGGTTCGACCGGACGACATGCGCCGAAAGGTGTCTGCCATCGGCGGATATCAGGAACGGGATATGCGAGGCCAGCGGCCCCTCCGCCCCGGCAAGGGTCAGAAGGCCAAAGCCGCGATCCCGCGCGAACGAAAGGTTGCGGGCTTCATCGACCCCGCGAAATGCCGGATTTGGGTGCATCAGGTTTCCTAAACTTAGCGGTAGCCCCATTCAAAAGGGGACGCTCAAACTCTAGGGCCTAAGCACGCGTATGTCATCTGAGGCGCGACAGGCTTTCGCATGTTCACCGCACCTCAAAGAACTGATACAATGCAATGAAAGTTAGACATTTTCCATCCGTCCCCCATCTGTCGGGGACAGGTGTTCAGGGGCTGGAGCGTTGCGTAACCCAAGCCGGTTCTTTGCCGTCGCATGCATCTGCGCTGTCCCTTGGGCGGCGCTGGGCGGGGATGGTGTGATCGGTGATCGCGAATGGCGGACGCTGACCGAGGGAAAAACCGTCTACTATCAGAAAGATGGCAAACCGCTTGGCCGCGAATACTATACGCCGGGCCAGAACTTCCTGACATTCGAAGCGCCCGATGGCCATTGCATCGACGGGGTCTGGGCCTTCGCCGATGGCCAGTTCTGTTTCTGGTATGGCGACAGCTTTCAGTGCTACGCCCATATTCGGCGCAACGGAAAGATTTTCACCCTGTCCGATACCAGCAACAGCGAACAGCAGGTTGAGCGGATCGTGGACGAGCCGCTCACCTGCACTTCGGGCTGATCCGCCTGCGATCAGAACTGGTATTCGACCCCAAGGCTTACTGTGAAGCTGTCGAGATCGAAGGTCTTGGTGTTCGAATCGCGCAGGAAATATTCGGCCTTGCCGACCATCGCCAACCCGTCTTCCAGAAACGCCGTGTGGCCAAGGCTGACCCTGAGGTCGAGATCCTTGCGATCCTCGCCCGGCGCGTTGAACAAGCTGGGCGCGGAGAAGGTGCGATATGTGCCCCTGACCCCGAAATCAGCCTGCCACCGGCGGGCTGCAAATTCGAACCCGCTGTCATAGCGCAGGGTCGCAAGCCCGCCGACGCCGAACTCGGCATTCCGGTCAGACGCCGTTTCGGCATCCTCGATGCTGAACAGGCCGAACCCGGTCAGGGTCCAGTCCTCGTCGAGGAAATAGGTCATGCCGAACCGGGACCGCAGGTTGATCCCGTCCTTGTCACTCAGCGCGGAGGGCTGGTGCCCATCGCGATAACCAAGCCGTGCATCGGCAAAGATCGCCCGCTTCGGGTCCAGCGTGTTCGTCACCTCAAGCCCCGCACCCAGTGTCGAATGCAGCGCATCGTTGCCATAGCGGACATGGTCAAGCTCGACATAGGGACGCAGCTTCAACCCATAGCGGTCATCATCCGCTGCAAGCCGTGGACCGGTGCGCAGCACCAGAACATCAACCGCAGCCGAAGACGTGTCGGCGAAGCGCGCGGAATAGGCCGAAAAATCCGAACGCCACTGATTGTCGTTCGGGCCACCGAGATCGTAGAAATGGCTGACCTGCGCCGACAGCGATGCGCCAACATCGGTCTGCGCGATTGCATTCGGGTCGGTCAGCACGGCGGGGACGCCCAGAAACTCGATATTGCGTGAGCTGGGTCCGTTATTGGCATTGGTCGTGAAGATCGCATTCGCACCGATCTTGCCGGTGAAATACGACTTCTGCGTGCGGCGGTCGATCTCGTTGATGAAATCGGTCACGCGGAGCTTCAGGTCCTCCGGCGCCGCCGGGTCCTCTGCCACCTCGGTGAAATACTGCCGCGCAACCGGGTAGGATCCGATCCGGTAATAGGCCGCGCCCAGTTCCGTCTTCACCCGTGGCTGGTCCGGGTTGTAGATCAAGATCCGTTCCAGCGTCGTGATCGCGGCCTCATAGTCCTGAAGCCGGATCGACAGCAGCGCATATTCCAGCATCAGATCGACATCGTCGGGCTGGTTGAACATCCGCTGGAACAATTCGGCCTGTTCGGCGCGAAGGGCAACGGCATCTGCGGTCGCATCCTGCGCGAACACCGCACCGCTGATGGACAACCCGAGTGCGAAAGCAATACCGCCGAGCGCGGCGGTCATGGTCTTTTTCATGGTCATTTTTCTACGCCCGGCTTACTGGTTTGCTATCTGAAGGAAATCGCGGATCGCGTCGATCGCCTCAGGCAGATCGGTTCCGTCAATCTCGATGCCATTGAAGTTCACGATCGTGCCTTCAAGCCCGTCGATCCCCTGGATGATCCCACTGTTGAGATAGCTTACAAAGAAATCGCCGTTGAGAACCTTGGCGGAGTTGATGGTGAATTGTGCGTCCACTTCGCCACCGAGGAACGTGCCGAGCCCCGGTTCCGCGACCAATGTGCCGTTCTGGGTGACTACGAGAAACGAATCGGCGATGAAGTTCGCCCCGCTTGGGTCGGTGTCGAGGAAGAGATTGGGATCGCCTGTATCGGGGAAGCCGAACGATGCGATGCCCTCACCCGTTGACACGGCGAATGACAGCGTGAACGGCAGTTCCGGAACGGTTCCCCCCATACCGCCGATGATCGTCGGTGTGTAGAGCCCTGCAAAGGCGATGCCGTCCATTGTCTGCGTCGGCTCGCGGCTCATTTCCTCTGCCACATTGGCGGCAGCGAAATCATCCGATGGCGGCTCGCCCAATTCCGCCGGAAGCGGCGCAAATTCGATGGACAGCTTTTGGCCAGTGGTCGAAATCGGCCCATTGGTCACTGCACCGCTGGCACCGGAAACGGCTGCTGTGACAGCCGCGATCTTGCCCCCGACCGCACCACCGCCCGCCGAGCCGCCATTGCCAGACCCGGATTTCAGCGCCGCCGCCAGAACCTCCGGCGGGGCGATGCCCAGATAGACCGCAACGCCGTCAATCGCGATGCTCGCGTAACCGCCTTCACGGGTGATGGTCAGCGTTCCCGTAGGGGTCGTGATGGTGGAGGAAAAACCAGCCAGGTGAAAATGCAGGGTCGAGCCATCAGGCTGCACAACCGTCGTTCCGATCCCGCCCCGGATACCGATGGTGGCCGAAGGGGTGCGGATCAGCGCCGGTTCGGTCTTCGTGATCCGACCGCCGACCATGCGCATCGCGCCTTTCAGAACGGAAATGCCGATCTGGCCGGTCTGCTCGTCAGGATCATACACGTACTGGTCGAGCACGATGCTGGAATTCGGTGAAATCGTCAGCGAGGTCTGATCCAGAAACAGAACCTGACCGCCACCATTTTCCGAGGTCTCGATGGTCTCGTTCGTGACCAGTCTTTCGTTGATGAAGATTGGCCGCATCGCCTCCGCCGGGCGCGCACCGGTCATATCCCGGTTGACGGCAGCAAGAACGCCGATCTCAGCCAAGGCTGATGAAGCGGACAGAAGCAGCACAGCCCCCGAAACCGCAGCGACAAAAGATTGTGAGCAACCGCGCATGTGGACCCCCGCCTGCACAAACTGGAACAAGGTGTATCATTAGATCACAGTCCGGTGCGCACACAACACGAAAGGCGGCGAATTCTTCGAACGCCCCACATTCATTGAAGAAAATTTTTCTCAATCTTTTCAGAATATTAGCCGAAAATCTTGATTATTCCCCTCACATTGCTGAACAAGATTCAGCTATGAACGGTGGTCCGCGCACCGGTTTGGTCCCTCCTCCCTGTCACGGACTGCGGCGAACATGTCCATATCCTGTCATTGAAATTTCATTCTTTCCGGCGCACAAGGCGCGCGAATTTACAGGGTGGCCCTCGCGCTGCCATCGCAAAGCACAGGTAACCAGATGTCCGCAAACACCACGCCGATCCCCGAACTTTATGTCTCCGCCGACAGCGCCGCCAAGCTGAAGGTGGATGCGGGAACGCTGCCCTCATGGGATCTGACGCCGCGCCAGATCTGCGATCTGGAACTGTTGATGAACGGTGGGTTCAATCCGCTGAACGGGTTTCTGACCAAGGCGGATTATGACTCGGTCGTCTCCGACATGCGCCTCTCTAATGGCGCGCTCTGGCCGATGCCGATCACGCTGGACGTGTCGGAGGATTTCGCGGCCAAGGTCGGCACCGAACAGGACATCGCGCTGCGCGATCAGGAAGGCGTCATCCTCGCGATCATGTCCGTCAGCGACAACTGGACACCGGACAAGGCGCTGGAGGCACGTAAGGTCTATGGCGACGACGACCTCGCACATCCGGCTGTCAACTATCTGCACAATCAGGCAGGGCCGGTCTATCTCGGCGGGCCGATCACCGGCATCCAGCCGCCGATCCATTATGACTTCAAGGCGCGCCGCGACACCCCGAACGAATTGCGCGCGTTTTTCCGCAAGATGGGCTGGCGGCGCGTCGTCGCCTTCCAGACCCGCAATCCGCTGCACCGCGCGCATCAGGAACTGACCTTTCGCGCCGCGCGCGAGGCCCAGGCGAACCTTCTGATCCACCCGGTGGTCGGCATGACCAAGCCCGGCGATATCGACCATTTCACCCGCGTGCGCTGCTACGAGGCTGTGCTGGATCAATATCCCGGCTCCACCACCCACATGTCGCTGCTGAACCTCGCCATGCGCATGGCGGGCCCGCGTGAGGCATTGTGGCACGCGCTGATCCGCAAGAACCACGGCTGCACCCACTTCATCGTGGGCCGCGATCACGCAGGACCCGGCAAGAACTCCGCCGGGCAGGATTTCTACGGCCCCTATGACGCGCAGGACCTTGTGAACGAATATGCGGGCGAGATCGGCCTCGAAATGGTCCCGTTCAAGCAGATGGTCTATGTGCAGGAACGTGCCGAATATCAGCCCGCCGACGAGGTTGCCGAGGGCGCAACCGTTCTGGATATTTCCGGTACCGAACTGCGCCGCCGGTTGCAGGAAGGGCTGGAGATTCCCGAATGGTTCTCTTTCCCCGAGGTGGTCAAGGAACTCCGCCGCACCAAGCCGCCGCGCGCATCGCAGGGCTTCACGGTATTCTTCACCGGCCTGTCCGGATCCGGCAAATCGACCATCGCGAATGCGCTGATGGTGAAACTGATGGAGCTTGGCGGGCGTCCGGTCACGTTGCTCGACGGCGATGTGGTGCGCAAGCATCTGTCATCCGAGCTGGGCTTTTCCAAGGAACATCGTGACATCAACATCAAGCGCATCGGCTATGTCGCGTCCGAGATCACCAAGAACGGCGGCATCGCCATCTGCGCGCCGATCGCCCCCTACACCGCCACCCGCCGCGCAGTGCGCGAGATGATTGAGCAATACGGCGCCTTCATCGAGGTCCATGTGGCAACATCGGTCGAGGAATGCGAGCGGCGCGACCGCAAGGGCCTCTACAAACTGGCCCGCGAAGGCAAGATCAAGGAATTCACCGGGATCTCCGATCCCTACGAAGTGCCGGAAAAGGCCGAAATGGTCGTCGATACGGTCAACGTGTCGCCAGATGATTGCGCCCAGGACGTGATGCTGAAACTGGAAAGCATGGGCCTGATTTCGGGGTAGTTGTAACCCCGTTGCTCCTTGGTTAGCGTAGATCTGCTTCGTCCTTATCGGATGAAGCAGAGACGCTAGATCGCGGAGGTCAGGTTCGCGCCGAAAACTCGGCCTCCCTCGCCTTGGCTTGCTTATCGAAACCACAATTCGACCAAGTGCGAGGTTGAACGATGCAACGGTTTATAAAGCTCTACGCTCTTTGGCTGGCTTATGCCGGTTTCATTGCTCTCGCCTCTATGTTCGGTGCACGTGAGGGATTTCTGACTTCGCCGACTCTTCTTGCCCCTGCTAAATATCTCTTTCTTCTAATCTACCTTTTGTTCCTGGGCTTTTCGATCTATGCGACCCGTAAGGAGAACTTCTTCCGGAGCCTCCGCACGATGAACGGGATGCTCTGGGGGCGGCAGGTCGGCATCGATCTATATATCAGCGTATTTCTGTCGCTGACTCTTATCTATCTGATCGAAGTATCCGTCATTGTGGTCCTTCTCTGGGCCCTGCCCGTCCTGTTATTCGCTAACCTCGCGATCCTGCCCTACATCTTGCTGAATTTCAGCGAGATCCTGACGCACCTTCTGATCTGACCGGAGACTTTCGCAGTCGGGACAGAGTGCAACGGTTTTCTCTCCGCTCTTTATTTCCATTGAAGTATCTGCTCACGCTGACAGGATGGGACACAATCCAAGAGGTCCGATGCCCCGTCTCAGAGTCACCACCGCCCTCGGCCCCTTGACGGTAGAGGAAACGAATGGCGCGATCAGTGCGCTCCATTGGCGCGAGGACGGCGACGATGACACGCCTCTCCTGTGCGAAGCCGCGGCACAACTCACAGCCTATGCCGATGGCAGGCTCCAGAACTTCGACCTCCCCCTCGCGCTACCGGGCGGCAGAGTGCAACAGGATGTCCTCACCGCCATGCGCGCCATCCCCTTCGGCGAAACCCGCACCTATGGCGACATCGCCCGCGTGGTCGGTGCCCCGGCGCAGGCGGTCGGGCAGGCTTGCGGTGCGAACCCGATCCCGGTCATCATCCCCTGCCACCGCGTCACCGGCACAGGCCATATCGGCGGGTTCTCCGGCTGGGGCGGGGTGGAAACGAAGGTTATGCTGCTGAAACATGAAGGCGCCTATTCCCTGCTGATCTGACAAAGGACTGACCCATGACCACCACTGCGATCTTTCCGGGTGGCACTGCACTCATCACCGGGGCGGCAATGGGCATCGGGCGCGCCGCCGCCCTGCGCTGCGCGCGTGAGGGGATGAACATCGTCGCGGTGGACCGCGAGGAAGGCTTGCTGCTGTCGCTGATCGACGATCTTGCCGCGATCCGCGAGGCGCGCGACATGGTCCATATCACCACCGATCTTGGCACGCCGGGCGCTGTGGCGGACATGGTCGCCGCCGCCACCGCCCGGTTTGGCGCACCGACCTTCCTGATGAACAATGCGGCCTCTCGCGCCGGGCGCGGCCATGATGCGCCGTTGGCGGAATGGCGCGCCGCGTTCGAGGTGAATGTCTGGGCGGTGATCGAAACCTGCCAGGCCCTCGCCCCGATCATGGCCGCCAAGGGCGGGGCCATTGTCAGCGTCGGGTCAAAGCAGGGCATCACCAACCCGCCGGGCCACCCGATCTACAACATCGCGAAATCGGCGCTCAAGGCCTATGCCGAAGCGCTGGAGCATGACCTGCGCGGGCGTGAAGGCCCCCGCGTTTCCACACACCTTCTGATCCCGGGCTGGACGACAACCGGCGATGCCGCGCACAGGCCCGGCGCATGGCTGCCCGATCAGGTGATCGACCGGATGGTCGATGGCGTGCGCGCCGGTGATTTCTACATCCTCTGCCCTGACGGCGAAACGACACCGGAGATGGACAGGAAACGCATCCTCTGGGCCGCCGGCGACATCACCGAAAACCGCCCACCCCTGTCGCGCTGGCACCCGGACTGGGCCGAAAGGGCTGCAAAAGCATGCTCATGACAGACCGCTACGGCAACCCGCTCTCCACCCCCTCCGCCACCGCCCGCGATCTGTATCAGGAGGGGTTTGACAGGCTGCTGGCCGCCGCGCCCGATGTGCTGGACCCGATCGAGGCCGCGCTCGCTGCCGACGACCGCTTCGCGATGGCGCATCTGCTGCGCGCCCGCCAGCTTCAGATGCTGGGCCGGATCGACGACATGGCCGCCGCGCTCACCCGCGCACAAACGCTCAGCGTAACGGCCACGCCGCAGGAACAGGCGGGGATTGCCACGCTCGGCCTCCTCCTCAGCAGCAAACCGGCGGAGGCACGCGCGGCGATCTATGCGCATCTGCGCACCTATCCGCGCGATGCGCTGATCGCCCAGCCCTGCATCGGCGTCTTCGGCCTGATCGGCTTCAGCGGTCAGCCGGGGCGGGAGGCGGAGCAACTGGCCTTCACCACCGCACTCGCGCCCCATTATGGCGATGACTGGTGGTTCCTGTCCGGCCATGCCTTCGCCGAGATGGAGGCCGGTCGCCTCGGCCCTGCCGAACGGTCGATCGAGGCCGCGCTGGCCGGAAACCCGCGCAGCGCCAACAGCGCGCATTACCGCTCCCACCTCCATTACGAAGCGGGGGAGCCGGTCGCGGGCCTCGCCTATATCACCGACTGGATGCGCGGCTATTCCAAGACCGGACTGCTGCATTGCCATATCTCGTGGCATGTCGCGCTCTGGGAACTTGCGGCGGGGAACGAGGCACGGATGTGGCAGGTGATCGACGCCGACCTCGTGCCGGGCAAGGCGGGCGGCCCGGCAATCAACATCGTCACCGACATGGCCGCGATCCTCTATCGCGCTGAACTGGCCGGGGTGGAAGTCGCGCCGGACCGCTGGCGCGCCGTCAGCGAACATGCCGCGAAATGCTTTCCCGATCCCGGCACGACCTTCGCCGATGTGCACGCCGCCCTGGCCCATGCGATGGCCGGGGACGGCGCGGCACTGGCCCGCCTCATCACCGATGCCAAAGGCCCCGCCGCCGACCTCGTCTCGCTGCTCGCCGCCAGCTTCGGCGCGCTGGCCAGGGGGGCATGGGCCGAGGCGACGGCGCTGCTGACCGTCGCCATGCAGGACCACGCCCGCATCGGCGGCAGCCGCGCCCAGCGCGACCTGATCGAACTTGCGATGAGTGGTGCCTTGCTGAAACAGGGTCGGGGGGAGGAGGCGGCAAGGCTGCTCAGCATCCGCCGCCCGATGGTGGCGAAGGGGGCTGTGGCGGGGCTCTAAACGCCGCCACTCACGTTCTATGGAACCGGCCCTATTCCTTCCACTTCCTCTAAATATCCAGCTATCCCCTCGCCGGGACACGGCCCAAGCCGCATCGCGCACACACGCCCCTTCACCTCCGCCCGACGCGCCGCAGATCGTCGATCACCGGAAAGACCGCGATCACCAGCAGGGTCAACGCCAGCGGCAGGGTCACAACATAACCCGCCACCTTGAACCCGATGGCCCCGGCCAGCCCGCCCACGAAGAACAGGATCGCCAGTTTCGACAGCACGCTCAGCCGATCCCGGTCGGCCAGAACCGGCGGCAACGCGGACGGTGCGGCCATGTTCCGGTAAACCAGCTTGCCAAGCTCGATGCCGATATCGGTCATGATCCCGGTGATATGGGTCGTGCGGATCACAGCGCCGGAAATCTTGGTGATGACGGCGTTCTGCAACCCCATGATGAAGCACAGCAGAACCACGGTCGCGGCGGTGAACAGGCCGCCCGTCTCGGTCAGATTGGCGCCGATGATGCCGAACACCATCAACAGCACCGCCTCGACCAAGAGCGGCAGCGCGTATTCGCCGTTCATGTCATGCCGCCGCCCGTAATTGATGAGGATGGCACAGAACGCTGCGCCGGTGGTGAAGGACATGACCGCGACCATGCCGCCAAGCGCCAGCCAGTACTGGCCCAGCGCCACGTCATCCGCCATCGCCGAGACGATCCCGGTCATGTGCGAGGTATAGGTCGCGACCGCCAGAAATCCGCCCGCATTGATGGCCCCCGCGATGAACGCGAGGACGAACCCAAGCTGGCGGTTGGCGGTGCCCGACCGGATCTTGCCGGTCAGGCTTCGCAAATAGGCTGACGGCACGTCACGCACTCCCGCGCTGCCGTAGCGGTGATACCGCTATGCGGATCGCTGAATCGGCTCACGCCTAGCAGAATTGTTGCGCAGGCGCGACCTCCCCGACAAACCCCGCCTCAGATCGCCGTCTTCAGACTCTCATCAATATAAATCTCGCGCAGCCGCATCGCGATCGGCCCCGGCGACCCATTGCCGATGGCCACCCCGTCGATTTCCACCACCGGGGTGACGAAGGCTGACGCCGCCGTGCAGAACGCCTCGTCCGCCTCCTGTGCCTCGGCGATGGAGAAGGCGCGTTCTTCCACCTTCATCTGCGCCTCCTTGGCAAAGCGCAGGACGGCGGCGCGGGTGATGCCGTGGAGGATATCGCTCGACAGGTGCCGGGTGATGATCGTGCCGCCCTTCACGATATAGGCGTTGTTCGATGTGCCCTCGTTCACCAGACCGTCCTCTGTCATCCACGCATCGTCCTTGCCTTGCGCCTTTGCCTCCATCTTCGCGAAGGACGGGAACAGAAGCTGCGTCGTCTTGATGTCGCGCCGCGCCCAGCGCAGATCCTCGATCGAGATGACGCGCAGCCCGGTCTTGGCCGCCGGGCTGTTCAGCAGGTCCTTGGCCTGGGTAAACAACACGATGCCGGATGGGCATTTGTCGGGGTCCGGCCAGGCGAAATCCCGGTCGCCGGGCGCGCCGCGCGTCACCTGAAGATAGATCATGCCGTTGTCGAGGTCGTTCCGCTCCACCAATTCGCGGTGGATCGCCAGCAATTCCTCATCGGTGCAGGCGGGGCGCATCTTCAACTCGGTCAGCGACCGGTGCAGCCGGGCTATATGGCCCGGAAAATCCACCAGCTTGCGGCCGATCACCGAAGTCACCTCATAGACGCCATCGGCCATCAGGAAGGCCCGGTCGAAGATGGAAATCTTCGCGTCTTCCTCGGCGCAATAGTCGCCATTCACGTAAACCGTTCTGCTCATCTTCATCCCCAAAGTTCCGGCACGGGCGGATGGACGCCCCGCTCGTCGAATATCAGCCCATGCGCGCGGTCACTGGCCAGCAGCAGCGGCCCGTCGAGGTCCGTCACCGCCGCCCCCTGTGCCACCAGCGTGGCCGGAGCCATGCCGAGTGAAGAGCCGATCATGCAGCCGACCATCACCTTGAATCCCGCCTCGATTGCGGCGGATTTCATCAAAAGCGCCTCGGTCAGGCCGCCGGTCTTGTCCAGCTTGATGTTGATCATGTCGTATTTGCTGACCAATCCGGCCAGCGACGCACGATCATGACAGCTTTCATCGGCACAGACCGGCAGCGGGCGGTCGATGCCGCGCAGCGCCTCGTCGTCACCTGCGGGCAACGGCTGTTCGACCATCGCGACGCCCAATTCGATCAGTAGCGGCGCAATCTCGGCGTAAAGATCGACCGTCCAGCCCTCGTTCGCGTCGACAACGATGGTTGCCCCCGGCGCCCCCCGGCGCACGGCGCGCAGGCGGTCGAGGTCCTCGCCACCGCCGCCGAGCTTGATCTTCAAAAGCGGGCGATGGGCGTTCTCCGCCGCCTTCGCCTCCATCTCGGCGGGAGATGCCAAAGACAAGGTATAGGCGGTGATCTCCGGCCCCGGCTTCCCGATGCCGGCCAGTTCCCATGCGGGTTTCCCGGCTATCTTCGCCTCCAGATCCCACAGCGCGCAGTCCAGCGCATTCCGCGCCGCGCCCGGCTTCATCAGGGTCTGCAAGGCGGTGCGGGTCAGGTCTGGATAGGCGGCGAGGCAGGCCTCGATCTCTGCCATCACGCCCGCGACCGTTTCGCCATACCGGGCATAGGGCACGCATTCGCCCCACCCCGTATGGCCATCGCGCGTCAGGCTGACGGAGACGACGCGCGCCTCCGTCCGGCTGCCGCGCGATATGGTGAAGACGCCCGCAATCGGAAACACGTCTTCGCGGACCGTGCCGACAAGAGCCCCCATCAGGACAGGGCGTCCACCAGCCGCGCCGCACCGTGGCGGAACGGATCGACCGCGGGCAGGCCCATCTCGTCCTCGACCTGTTTCAAATAAGTGGTCGCCTCCGCATCCGTCATGTGCTGGGTGTTGATCGAGCAACCGATGGAGGTGACGGCAGGGTTCACCACCCGCGCCAGTTCCTCGGCAATCGGGCGCAGCGCCGCAAGGCCGGGCGACTTGTAATGCGGCAGGCCACGCATGTGGGTGCGCGTCGGCTCGTGGCACAGCACCAGATGATCCGGCGCACCACCGTGAACCAGCGCCATCGTGACCCCTGAATAGGACGGGTGGAACAGGCTGCCCTGCCCTTCGATCAGGTCCCAGTGATCCGCATCGTTGTCGGGCGTGATCGTCTCGACCGCCCCGGCCATGAAGTCCGCCACCACAGCATCCAGCGGGCAACCGCCGCCGGTGATGAGGATACCGGTCTGGCCGGTGGCGCGGAACGTCGCCTTCATGCCGCGCGCCAGCATTTCCTTTTCCATCGCCAGCGCGGTGTACATCTTGCCACAGGAACAATCGGTGCCGACCGCCAGCACCCGCTTGCCGGTGCGCAGCTTGCCTTCGCCGATCGGGTATTTCACCGTCGGGATGCGCACATCATGCAGGGTCTGGCCGGTGCGCCCGGCGGCGGAGACGAGCGCAGGCTGATCCTTCAACAGGGTGTGGAGCCCGGCGGCGATATCCATCCCTGCCTCCATCGCCTCGATCAGCACGGCCATCCACGCCTCGGAAATCAGGCCGCCGCGATTGGCGACACCGATCACGAGCGTCTTGGCCCCGGCGGCAGCAGCCTCGGCGACGGTCATGTCGGTCAGCTTCATGTCGGCCTTGCAACCGGGCAGGCGCAACTGCCCGACGGATGCCTCTGGTCGCCAGTCCTTGATCCCCTGCGCGACTTTTGCAGCAAGGCCATCCGGCGCATCGCCGAGAAACAAGAGATATGGTTGTTTGAGCATGATCGTCCCCCGATTGGTTTCACGAATTCGGGGTTGTCGCCGGTGTTTTGTCAACCCGCAGCGCGGGACGCGCGGAGATTCGCAAAACTCTTGTGAAGGGTCGCTGATATTACCGCACTGTTCGAAGAATCTTCGACGAAATAGTCGAAACGCGGTGACATCAATCTGCCTGTTTATTCATCACGTGCGCTTTGTTCGAAAAACAGCGAAACGGCGGCGAAGATCGACTCAATGATCCCTGGTCGCCCTGTCCCACAGCTTTTGCAGCAGCGTCAGACACAGGAAAACCGCGATGACCCAGAGCAGGACATCATAGGTCGCCAGCCCCAGATCATTCATCCAGCGTCGCCAGAGGTCGCCGCCGGATCGCAAGGCCGCAATGCCGAACAGCCCGTCCCTGCCCCAGAGGTCCAGCACCCAGAACCGCGAGACATAGGCGAAGGCGACAGCCAGCAGCGCGAAAAGGCCCAGTCCGATGATCCGCCGCATGTCAGAGCACCTCGATGCTGTCGGGATCGACCGTCAACACCAAGAGATCGCCGACACGTGTCACCTCGCCCTCGATCCGCACGAAGGCCGCCATGTGGTCGAGCACCGCTTGCGGCAGCGCGCCGCCATCCGGCCCGACCATCATCAGATATTCCGATCCCTCGACCGGCTGGGTAGAGACGAAGACCGGCGGCACCCCGCCGATCACGCAGAGATTGGCGCAGGCCTTGTGCGCCAGCCCGCGCCCTGGCCGCATCGCCCCGGCGAGGCATTTGCCGTCGCAAATCTCCCCCGCCAATCGCCAGCGGCCCAAGGGCTCCGGCGCTGATGGCGCAACTGCAATCGGCTCATCCACAGCGGTCACGCCGTTCGATCCGCCGCGCACCTGAAGCATGTCGATATCGCCCCGCTCCAGGATCACGCCAGACAGCGACACCAGCTTTCCATCCAGCGCCCGGGCCGCGCCCATGATCCCATTCTTGCCACCGCCGGACAGCATCAACGTGTGCCCGGTGGCAACATGATCGGTGCCGGTAACGACGCGCAGCACCGGGCCGGGCGTGAACTGCAACACGCCGGTCAGGTCCTGCTGGCCATAGTCAAAGCGGAAATTGCCATCGCCCGGATCGTCCTGTGACGCCCCTGCGACATAGGCGAGCGCGATGAACGCGGCAATCAGCACGGCGGACAGCGCCAGCAGAAACGCCCGCAGCCGGGGCGGCATGGGGAAGAAGGCGACGAAGAATTCCTCATCCGGTTTCTGTGTCATGCCCCCTCCGGGATCGGCACTGGGTCTACGGGCGTGCCCGGCGGGTTGCCCTTCGGATCGACCTGCACAGTCGTGCCCGACAATCGCACCCGATAGGTCGGCACCTTTTCGGTGAACGGTGCAGGCGAACAGCCATCGGTCACGCGATACTGAAACCCGTGCCACGGGCAGGTGACGCAGCCGTCGATGATCCGCCCTTCGCCAAGCGGGCCATTCTGATGGGCGCAGGCGTTCGATATGGCGGAAAGCGTCCCCTCATTCCGAAAGACCGCCACGCGATCCCCGGTCGAAAGGCGCTTGATCCGGGCAAAGCCTTCGCGAATGTCGCCGATCTGGCACACATCCTCCCACACGGCGGCGGCGGCTTCGGTATCGCTCGCCTCCTCCCGCCGCCATGCCATGACGTGCAGCGCCGCGATCACCAGCGCCAGCGCCCATGCTATGATGGGAAAGGTCATGTCGATGAAATCCTGCCCCACCCCCAGCGTGATATGGCCGACGACCGCGAGGTAACAGGGATAGATCAGGTAATGCAGCGCCTTCCAAATGCGCGGCGTCAGAAACGACATCCAGAAATCGTGGCTGGTGGTCGCCAGCACCGCGAGGCAGATCAACGCGAATATCCCCAGCGCCTCGAACGGAAAGCCAAGCACCTGATCGTAAGATATGTTGGAGAACAGCAAGGCCGCGAACTGGTCCGAAGGCGAAAAGCTGAAATACCAGTTGAAGATAAAGAAGAAATGGCTGAGCGCGACGAAGAACGTCATCACCCCGAAATGGCGGCGGTTATAAAGGAGCGGCAGAAACCGCCGATCAAGCCGCGCCAACGGGCCGATCATCAGGATCACCGACAGCATGAAAAAGGCGCAGGACCCGAAGGCGCGGGCATTGTGTATCTGGGCGGTGATCGGCGGGGCATAGCCGAGCATGCCGGGCGAAAGCTCTATGAAAACAAAGAGATATAGCCCGACCGCCACCGCCAGCGCCGCATCATACCAATACTTGTAAGGGTTCCATTGAACCGGGATGTAAGACACGCTCATTGCGCCGGTGCCTCCAGCCGGATCGGCGCGGTATCGCCCGGCCATGTCTGTTTCACGGCAATTCCGGTGATGATGATGGCGGGAATCGCAACGGCGAAGGCCAGTGCCGCCCAGCGATGCGACCGGCGCGGCGGGCGGTGACGGTTCACCCAGTCGTCGCGCCCGGATTCCAGCACGATCCAGCGCCACAGGACAAGCGGCCAGATCAGGACCGCCGCCGGAACCAACAGCACGCGAAAGACATATGACCCACGTGCATTTTCGTCGATCCGGTCAATGCCAAATCCGAGGAACACGACCGCAACGGCAAGGCCCATCCAGCCCCAAATCTCAGCGATGGAAATGATCGTCGCAGCGGTTTGCATGTGGCCCCGTTTCCATCTGACCCCGGAGGTATCGAACTCGCGGAAAGCTAATCGGAACCATTCGCAGGCGCACATCACATTTTCATGCGCAGGCGCGGCTTGCTGGATGGTGCCAGAACGCGGGCTGTCCGCCCCAGCCGGACAGTCGGCGCCGCCCTCCCATCCCTGACGAACCTTTGATTCGCCGGGCAATCGGCGCTTCGGAATTTCGCCTTTCAGGCACCTTTCAAAACCCCGTCACCCCCCCTACAATGCGGCCAAAGATATCGGAGGATGCATCATGCCTGAATACCGCTCCCGCACCACCACCCACGGCCGCAACATGGCGGGCGCCCGTGCGCTTTGGCGTGCGACAGGGATGAAGGACGGACAGTTCGGCAAGCCGATCATCGCGGTCGCCAATTCCTTCACCCAGTTCGTGCCCGGCCATGTGCATCTGAAAGACCTCGGCCAGATGGTCGCCGCCGAAATCGAAAAGGCGGGCGGCGTCGCCAAGGAATTCAACACCATCGCGGTCGATGACGGCATCGCGATGGGCCATGACGGTATGCTTTATTCCCTGCCGAGCCGCGAGTTGATCGCAGACAGCGTCGAATACATGTGCAACGCCCATTGCGCCGATGCGGTGATCTGCATCTCCAATTGCGACAAGATCACCCCCGGCATGTTGATGGCGGCGATGCGCCTGAACATCCCCGCGATCTTCGTCTCTGGCGGGCCGATGGAGGCGGGCAAGGTCGTTCTGGACGGCGTGGAACGGAAGGTCGATCTGGTTGATGCGATGATGAACGCGGTCAACCCGGATGTGTCCGAGGCCGACAGCAAGAAAACCGAAGATGCCGCCTGCCCGACCTGCGGGTCATGTTCCGGCATGTTCACCGCAAATTCGATGAACTGTCTGGCAGAGGCATTGGGCCTCGCGCTGCCCGGCAACGGATCGACGCTGGCGACCCATGCCTACCGCAAGGACCTGTTTCTTGAGGCTGCGCGCACCATCGTGTCGCTGGCGAAGCGCTGGTATGAAGAAGATGACGTGACGGCCACGCCGCGCGGCATCGCCAATTTCGAAAGCTTCGAGAACGCGATGACGCTGGACATCGCGATGGGCGGATCGACCAACACGATCCTGCACCTGCTCGCGATGGCGCGCGAAGGTGAAGTGCCGTTCACGATGGACGACATCGACCGGCTGAGCCGCAAGGTCCCGCATCTGTCGAAACTGTCGCCCTCCACCTCCGTCTATCACATGGAGGACGTGCATCGCGCGGGCGGCATCATGCGTTTGATGGGGGAACTGGACCGGATGGGACTGATCCATAACCAGCGCCCGACCGTGCATTCGAAGACCTTCAGCGAAGCGCTGGACAAATGGGACATCATGCGCAGCCCGTCACCGGAGGTGGAGGAATTCTTCCGCGCTGCACCCGGCGGTGTCCGCACAACGGAGGCGTTCAGCCAATCCAACCTCTGGAAAGACCTCGACCGCGATCAGGAGAACGGGTGCATCCGTTCGGGCGAGCACGCATGGTCCAAGGAAGGCGGCCTTGCCGTCCTTTACGGCAACATCGCCGAGGATGGCTGCATCGTTAAGACCGCCGGTGTGCCGGAGGAGTGCCTGACCTTCACCGGCAAGGCGCGGATTTTTGAAAGCCAGGACAGTGCCGTGAAAGGCATCCTCGGCAATCGCGTGGCGGAGGGCGATGTCGTCGTCATCCGGTATGAAGGGCCACGGGGCGGGCCGGGGATGCAGGAAATGCTCTATCCGACCAGCTATCTCAAGGCGGTTGGCCTTGGCAAGAAATGCGCCCTGATCACCGATGGCCGTTTCTCCGGCGGCTCCTCCGGCCTCTCCATCGGTCATATCTCGCCGGAGGCCGCGCTTGGCGGTGCGATCGGGCTGATCGAGGAAGAGGACGAGATTTCGATCTCCATCGCTGACCGGTCGATCAGCCTGAATGTCGAACCCGGCGTGCTCGCCCTGCGCCGCAAGGCGATGGAGGCGAAAGGCGCCGCTGCATGGCAGCCGACCGAGGAGCGGGAGCGCAAGGTGACGCCCGCGCTGAAGGTCTTCGCCGCCTTCGCGACCTCCGCCTCGGAAGGCGCTTATCGCGATGTGGAGGGCACTTTGGCCCCGAAAGCAAAGCGTGTGGCCGCAGAATAAGGCATCTTCACCGCACCGAAAACACGAAAGCCCTGCCAGAATTGGCAGGGCTTTTGGGTATCTGGCGCTGACGCATCACAAGCGTCAGACTGTAAAAAGTGTTCCGGGGCACCGCATGACAGGCGAGCTGTGGGGTTGAATCACCCGCCACACGGCACCCGCGGAACGATTCCTGAGACGACAAGACACCTGCCGACATTAGGGCGATACTCTTGCCCTCTCAGGCCCTTCTGCGCATCCACACACCGCAGAAAGGTTTTCGTCGCGCCCGGAGTGACGGGCGCGATCACCGCCGATTACTGGGCGGTAATGACAACCATGACGAGCTTGTCGTCGATGCGGATCGGGCCGTCTTCCTTCGCGCCGAGCGAATATTCGAAGATCCCGGTCTGGGTGCCGCCGGTTTCGGCATGCACCATCAGCATCAGCTTCTCGCCCGCCTTCACTTCTTCGGTCAGGATCGCGGCGACATCGGCGTTCACACCGGCGCGCAGCGGCGCATGACCGACGACCGGGCCGGGCTTGCCTTCTGCGGTGACACGGTGAACGACCATCCAGCCGTTTTCGCCAGCGGTGATTTCATCGGCGGATACAACGCCATTCGCGACGGACTGATCGGATGCAACAACGCCGGGCGTCGAATGGGCCGCGCTATAAGCGACGCCCGAAATCAGGGCGGCAGCGGCAAAAGCAGTGACAAAAGTTGTTTTCATTTCGAGACACCTTTCCTGTGTTTCCTGAAACCCACGCCGCCGCATCCGGGCCTTGCCCCTTGCGACATCCTTCGTGGCTTTCATGGCCTTTACGCGGGCCCCGATCGAAAGGTTTCACCGATTGTTAAAATAATCACATCAAGAGCGATTTTTTTTTGGACCTGCACATTTTTCCGAAACCTGCCTGCGGCTGCGTCGTCACATCCGCAATTTTTTCCTGTCCCCTGCACGGTAAATGCGGCACATAACTGCGTCATGACCGATCAGACGATGCGCACCGATGATCTGAAACACCTCGTGCAGGCCGTGGCCGCCGGGGATAAATCTGCATTCCGAATGCTGTTTGATCGGATGGGCCCGAAACTTTTCGGCATCTGCATGCGAATATGCCGTGACAAAGCGATTGCTGAGGATGCGGTTCAGGATGCCTTTGTCGAAATCTGGCGCAAGGCGGCTGATTTCGACACGACCAAAGGGGTATCCGCCGCATGGATGACGGTGATCGCCCGGAACAAGGCCATTGACCAGATCCGGCGGCGCGGGCGAAGCATCGTTCTCGCATCAGGTGGTGACGGCGACGAAGATGGCATGGACCTGATCGCCGCAATCGCCGACCCGACCCAGCCCACCGATGGGGGCGCGGACGGGATGGCGCTCAGCCAGTGCCTCGGGCGGCTGGAGGAGCAACAAAGGGACTTGGTGGTGCTCGCCTATTGCGAGGGCCTGAGCCGCGAAGAATTGTCCGAGCGTTATGACGCGCCGGTCAACACTGTGAAAACCTGGCTGCGGCGTGGTCTTGCCTCGCTGAAAGCCTGCCTCGAAGGAAAGGAGGGGTAATGGAAGACGAACGCGACATGATCGCCGCCGAACGCGCGCTGGGCCATGCCCCCCGCTTTGGCGAAACTGCCGATGAGGCCGCCGCCCGTGAAGCGTGGGAGCTGCGCCTCGCGCCCCTGCTGACCTCGGTGGCTGCGCAAACGCCTTCGCCAGACCTCTGGCAGCGGATCGACGCGGCTATTGCGGACCCTGCCGCCGCGCCGGTTTCGCTTGCGCGTGCCGAACGGCAGGTCCGCACCTGGAAAACAATTTCGGGCATTGCTCTGGCCGCAGCCGCCGCCTTGGCGATCTATGTCGCCGTGCCGCAGCAGACCGCGCCGACCGAAGCGGCGCAATATGTCGCCGTCGTCACCGCCGATGACGGATCGGGCACCGGGCTGGTGATCCAGTTCGACACCGCGAGCGGCGTGGCGACCGTCATTCCAGCCGGGGCGACGCCGCCTGCCGGGGCATCCTATGAAATGTGGCATTTGCCGCAGGGTGCAACGGTGCCGGTTTCGTTGGGTCTGATGCCGCAGACCGCCGTTGCGCGGACAACCCTTTCAGCCGGTGCTGGCGATCTTTTCGCGATCAGCCTCGAACCTTTGGGCGGGTCGCCGAACGGCCAACCCACAAAGCCGTTGTATCACGGCACGGTCGAGCGGATCGAATAGGGCGCGCCGACAGGCGGATCAGGATTCGTCGAATCTGACCCGCACGAACGAACCCGGCGCGGGTTCGATCACGCCCAGTTTCGCACCCGGCACGCGCCCTTTGACCTGCTTGCCGGACCGCGCCGCCAGCCATTTGTCCCAGTCCGGCCACCACGACCCCGGCACTTCCTCCGCGCCGTCGAGCCATTCCTCGAGCGTATCGGCATCCATGCCGTCCTTGATCCAGTGTTGATATTTGCCGAGCGCAGGCGGATTCACGACGCCCGCGATATGGCCCGATCCGGCAACCACGAAGCGGTTATCCGCCTTGGACAACAGCTTTGCCCCGCGATAGACCGACGCGGCGGGCGCGATGTGATCCTCCCGGCTCGACAGGTGGTAGAGCGGGATGCGGATATCTTCGAGATCGACTTTGGCCCCCTGCACCACGAGGTCACCCTTGCAGAGCCGGTTTTCGTTATAGAACTGCTCCAGATAGAAATGATGCACCTTGGCGGGCATCGAGGTGCTGTCGGCGTTCCAATACAGCAGATCGAACGGAAACGGGTCTTTGCCCAGCATGTAGTTCTGCACCACATAGCTCCAGATCAGGTCTGACGACCGGAGCATGTTGAAGGCATTCGCCATCGAATCGGCGGGCAGATAGCCTTTGTCCATCTGCTCATCGACGACATTCAGGGTCATCTCATCGACGAATACCTGAAGATCGCCCGCCGAGGTGAATTCAAGCTGCCCGGTGAACATGGTCGCCGCCGCAACGCGCTTGTCGCCGGTGCGGCCCATATGCGCCAGCATGGTCCCCGTCATCGTCGCACCAACGCAATAGGATGCGATGTTGAGCTGCTTCTGACCGGTCTCCTCCAGCACCTTGTCGATCGCTTCCATGATCGCGGCCATGTAGCTGTCCCAGGTTTCGTCCTTGTGCGCCTCGGTCGGATTGACCCAGGAGATCATGAAGACGGTATGACCCTGCTCCACCAGCCATTGCACCATCGACTTCTTGGGATTGAGGTCGAGCACGTAATACTTGTTGATCCAGGGCGGCACGAACAGCAGCGGGCGTTCATGCACCATCTCGGTTTTCGGCGCATACTGGATCAATTGCAGCACATGGTTCTGGAACACGACCGCGCCCTCGGTCAACGCCATGTTCTCGCCGACCTTGAAGGCCTTCATGTCGGTCTGGCTGATGATCAGCTTGCCCTTGCCGCGTTCGATGTCGCGGGCCATCGCCTGCACGCCGCGCAAGAGGTTCGCGCCCTTCTCCTCCATCGTCGTGCGCAGAACCTGCGGGTTGGTGGCGGCGAAATTCGACGGACTGAGCGCCTCGGTAATGGCGCGCATGAAGAAATCGAGCTTGCGCCGGTCGCGGTCCGGCATGTCGCCGACTTCATGGGCGATGTCCTGCGCCCATTTGGATGACAGCAGATAGGCCTGCTTCATGTAGGAAAAGACCTGATTTTCGGTCCATTCCTGATCGGCGAACCGCTTGTCGCCGGGCTTCGGCTCCACCAGCGGCTCTGGCTGTTCCGCGCCCATCCACCCCATCATGGTCCGCCGCCACAGCTCCGCCTGCTGCAACCACAATTCCAGCGACCGCTCCGCCACCGCCTTCGGGTTGTTGATCATCTCGCGCGTCAGTTCGGTGAAGACCGGCGCGATGTTCAGCGGATCGGCGTGCATCGGGTGCCCATCCTTCGCGCTCGCCTCCGCCATCCGCGCCAGAATCTCCTGACTGCGCTGCATGACCTGCGCCATGTTGGATGCAAACTCGGTGCTGTCTTCAAGCGCCGGAAACTCTGTCGGTTCTGTGGGCATTTCTTCCTCCTGCGTCGCGCTGGCTCTGGCGGCTTTGGCGCTCTGTGTCTAATCTATACCGTGTAACGGTTTTGAAGTGGACGAATTCGTGGTGTTCAGGCGACGCGCATATCTGCCGATGGTCCTGCTGGCGACCGGGCCTCTGGTCGCATGCAGCGACGCGGAAATCTTTGACCGGGTTGCGGGGCCTCAGGCAGCATCGCTTCAGGGCGCGGCATGGCCTCGGCTTGAATCCGTTCCGCCGACACCGCCGGTCGGCGTCTATACCGAAGCGGCCCCAGACCCTGCGATCGGCGATGCGACCCAGATCGAACTGGCCATCGCCGCAGAAACTGCTGAAACCCGCCGCAAGACCGTCGAAGGGCCGGTGGAGTAATCCTCCGCCACCAAGCTGAAAGCTGCCACGATGCCCCATCTGAACGAAGAATTTCACCGTATCAAACGCCTGCCCCCCTATGTGTTCGCCGAGGTGAACCGGCTGAAGGCGGAATACCGCGCGGCGGGCGTCGACATCATCGACTTCGGCATGGGCAATCCCGACATGGATACCCCGGCCCATATCGTCGAAAAGATGATCGAGACGGTCAGAAAACCGCGCACGCACCGCTATTCCGCATCCAAGGGCATTCCGGGGCTCCGCCGGGCGCAGGCCGCCTATTACCAGCGGCGGTTCGGCGTGACGCTGGACCCGGAAACCGAGGTGATTGCGACGCTCGGGTCGAAAGAAGGGCTGGCCAACCTCGCGATGGCCATCACCGGGCCGGGTGATGTGATCCTGTCGCCGAACCCGTCCTATCCGATCCACCCCTATGGTTTCATGATCGCGGGGGCCGCACTGCGCCACATCCCCGCCCTGACCAATGGTGCGTTCTCGCCAGAGGCATATTTCCGCGCCCTGCATCAGGCGGTGGTCCACTCGGTGCCAAAGCCGACCGCCGTTGTCGTCAACTTCCCGTCGAACCCGACGGCACAGGTCTGCGACCTCGATTTCTATGTCGAACTGGTCGCCTTTGCCCGCAAGCATGACATCTGGGTGCTGTCGGACCTCGCCTATGCCGAGATTTACTTCGACGATGTGCCGCCGCCGTCCATTCTTCAGGTCGATGGGGCGCGGGACATCGCGGTGGAGTTCACCTCCATGTCCAAGACCTATGCGATGCCGGGCTGGCGCATGGGCTTTGCGCAGGGCAACAAGCGCCTGATCGGCGCGCTGACGCGGATCAAGTCCTATCTCGATTATGGCGCATTCACCCCGGTTCAGGTCGCCGCCGCCGCCGCCCTGAACGGGCCGCAGGAGTGCATCGGCGAGATTCGCGCGATCTACAAATCCCGCCGCGATGTGATGGTCGATGCGATGGGCAAGGCCGGGTTTCACATTCCCGCCCCGCCCGCCACGATGTTCGCCTGGGCGCCGGTGCCTGAACCCTTTGCCGCGCTCGGTTCGATGGCCTTCTCTAAAATCCTCATCAAGGAGGCAGGCGTCGCCGTGTCCCCCGGTGTCGGATTCGGCGAGTATGGCGAGGGCTTCGTCCGGCTGGGTCTGGTGGAGAATGAGCAACGCATCCGCCAGGCCGCGCGCGGCGTGCGCAAGGTGCTGGCGAATGCCGGCCGGATCATCGCCGAATATGGCGCGAACGCCGAAACCGTCTGAATCCTGCCCCGCCTGCCGTTGCCCCGCCTGAGGATTTGACGCATGTATGCGTCGGATTTTTCAGGCAGGCAGGCGAGACGACATGACCATTCCCCTTCGCATCGGCATTATCGGCCTTGGCACCGTCGGCGGCGGCGTCGTGAAGATTCTGACCGCGAATCGCGACCTTCTGGCGGCGCGCACCGGGCGGGATCTGACCATCACGGCGGTATCGGCCCGGTCGCGCACCAAGGATCGCGGCGTCGATCTGTCGGGCTATGCGTGGGAGGATGACCCTGTCACCCTCGCCCGCCGCGACGATGTCGATCTGGTGGTGGAGGCGATGGGCGGCGAGGACGGCCCGGCAAAGGCCGCTGTCGAGGCTGCCCTGGCGGCAGGCAAGCATGTCGTTTCCGCCAACAAGGCGATGCTGGCCCATCACGGGCAGGCGATGGCAACAAGCGCCGAGGCGAACGGGGCCGCATTGCGCTTCGAGGCCGCGGTTGCCGGGGGCATTCCCTGCGTCAAGGCATTGGGCGAGGGCATGGCGGCGAACCGGATCAGCCGCGTCATGGGCGTGCTGAACGGTACCTGCAATTACATCCTGACACGGATGGAAGCGGATGGCGCGGCTTATGCCGACGTGCTCGCGGATGCGCAGGCATTGGGATATGCCGAGGCGGACCCGTCCTTCGACGTCGGCGGCATAGATGCCGCGCACAAGCTGGCACTGCTGGCCGCGATGGCCTTCGGCACCCGCGTCGATTTTGGCGGCGTGAAGACGGAGGGGATCGACCAGGTGTCCCTCGCCGACATTCGCCACGCCGCCGAAATGGGATACCGGATCAAATTGCTGGGCGTCGCGCGGATGCATGCGGACGGTCTGGAACAGCGCATGCAGCCCTGCCTCGTGCCGGCGGGCAGCCCGCTCGGCAAGCTCGAAGGCGTCACCAACATGGTGGTGCTGGAGGGGGATTTCGTCGGCCGCACGGTTTATGAGGGGCCGGGCGCGGGTGAAGGCCCGACCGCATCCGCCATTGTCGCCGATATCATGGACATCGCGCGCGGCGCGGTCGCGCCTGCCTTCGGCATCCCGGCGGCACAATTGATCCCGGCGACCCGCGTCGCGGGCGGCGCGTCGGCGGCCCATTACCTCCGCCTCGCGTTGAAGGACCAGTCGGGCGTGCTCGCCAAGGTCGCCACCGCGCTCGGCGCGCAGGGCATTTCGATCCACCGGATGCATCAGGAGGGTGAGGGCGGCGAAGCGACCGTGCTGATCGTGACCCACGAGACGCAGCGCGGCGCGCTCGACAAGGCGCTTTCGGTGATCGAAGCCAGCGACGTGTCGACCGGAACCCCGGTCGCAATCCGTATCGAGAACGTCTAGCGGCGCGAGCGCCGCATCCAAAGAATGAACGGCGCGGTCACCAGATACATGGTGATCCCATAGACGCCCGACGCCAGCGCAAAAGGGGAAAATCCCGCCGCGCCCACCGCGATCAATCCGCCCACGGTAATGCCGAGCGTCGCATTCTGCACCCCCGCCTCCAGCGCGATGGCAATCGCATCGCCCCGGCTCAGCCCTGCCAGACGTGCAGCGGCCATGCCGATGACCAGCATGAGAACATTCAGCAGCACCAGAACCGGCCCCAGCACCGGCAGGTTTTCGACGAACAGCGTCCAGTTGGACGCCAGCGCGCCGATCACGATCACCACGAACAGCACCAATGCGACGCGCCCCGCCCAAGGCTCCGCCTTGGTCGCCCATCCGGGGGCGAAGTGGCGCAGTGCGACGCCCAGCGCGACCGGCACGGCGGTGATGGCAAACATCGACACCGCCAGCGAGGTCACGTCGATGGCAGGGGCTGCCAGCCCCATGAAATGATCCGCCGACCAGCCAACAAACCACGGCACCGTGATCACCGACAACAGGCTGACGATGGCTGTCAGCGTGATCGACAGCGCGAGCGTGCCACCCGCCAGTTTCGTCAGGATGTTCGATGTCACACCGCCCGGACAGAAGGACAGGATCATCACCCCGACAGCGATTTCAGGCGGCAGAGGGAACAGCAGAAGCAGCAGAAACGCCACCACTGGCAACAGCACGATCTGCGCCACCGCCCCGACGGCAAAGGCCTTGGGGATACGCAGCACCCGCGCGAAATCCGCGCCCGTCAGACCGAGGCCGAGCGAGAACATGATGAATGCCAGCGACAGCGGCAAGATGACAGTCAGTAGCATGAGCCCCCCGGATTTTTGCCGTATCATCACGCGAAACAACGGCGTGGCAATGATATTGTTGCTTCACGCTGGACGGGGTCGCACCGGAAGTCGTAGAAGCCCCGGCAAAGCTGATGAGCGCGGGAGACATCGCATGGCCGAAACGGTGAACAAGACAATAGACGGCGAATTCGCCGACCGGATGCTGTCACTGGGCCTCGCCCGCGTGTCGGAGGCGGCGGCCATTGCCTCCGCCCGGCTGATCGGGCGCGGCGACGAAAAGGCCGCCGATCAGGCAGCGGTCAACGCGATGCGCGAGCAACTCAACATGCTGGCGATCAAGGGCGTCGTGGTGATCGGCGAAGGCGAGCGCGACGAAGCGCCGATGCTGTTCATCGGCGAGGAAGTCGGCACCGGCGAAGGTGTCGAGGTCGATATCGCGCTCGACCCGCTGGAAGGGACCACCCTGACCGCGAAGGACATGCCCAATGCCCTGACGGTGATCGCGATGGGGCCGCGCGGCACCATGCTGCACGCGCCCGATGTCTATATGGACAAGCTGGCCATCGGGCCAGGTTTTGCCGACGGGCTCGTGACGCTCGACATGTCACCGTCCGAGCGTGTGCGCGTGCTGGCGCATGCCAAGGGATGCACGCCGGAGGATATCAAGGTCTGCGTGCTTGAACGCCCGCGCCATGCCGAAATGATTGCAGAACTGCGCAGCATCGGCGCGCAGATCCGCCTTATCACCGATGGCGACGTTGCCGGGGTGATCCACTGTGCCGAGGCTGAAAAGACCGGCATCGACATGTATATGGGGTCCGGCGGTGCACCGGAGGGGGTGCTGGCCGCTGCCGCGCTGAAATGCATGGGCGGGCAGATTCAGGGTCGCCTGATGTTCCGCAACGACGACGAACGGGCGCGCGCGGCGAAGGCCGGCATCATCGACCTGAACCGGGTCTACAGCCGCGACGACATGGTGACGGCGGATGTGATCTTCGCCGCGACCGGCGTCACCGATGGGTCGATCCTTGCCGGGTTGCGCCGCAGGGGCGGCTATATCGAAACCGAAACGATCCTGATGCGGTCGCGCACCGGCTCCGTCCGGCGGCTCAGCTATCGCACCAAGGAGGCGTGATGGCGCGCCGCGTCGGGTTCAACCGCACGCCGAGGGGGCAGGTCCCGCCGATGAAGACGCGGATCATCGTTGGCATGATGCTGACGGTGTGGCTTTCCCTCTGGTCCTATGGAATCTATTTCGTCGCCACCTCGCTGACCGGCGAGGCCGCGCCGGAGGGCATCGGTTCGGTCATGGTCATGGTCTGGCTGGTGCTGGCGGGGATCGGGCTGCTGTTCGGGCTTCGCATCCTCAGCCGCATCATCCGGGGCGTGCCGATCCGCAAGGCGCGCAGCATCAGACAGCCACCGCCCTTCCCGCGCGAGAATGGACCGGGCGAAAGCGACCGTGGTTTTGACAACTGATTCCGGCAGCCCGTTGCCTGCCTTTCTCGGTGTTGAAACATCGGTGCTGGGGCGGCGCTGGACCGGACCGGATGAACACGTCGCGCGGATGGGTGAGGCCATTGCGCAGGTGCTGGCGGCACCGGAGGTGATCGGCCGCATTCTGGCGCAACGCGGTGTTCGACCCGAGGGTGCAGCGGCCTATCTGGTGCCGACGCTGAAAGACCTGATCCCCGACCCATCTTCGCTGAAAGACATGGATACCGCTGCCGCCCGGTTGATCGCAGCCGTCAAAGCGCGCCAGCGAATCGCGATCTTCGGCGACTATGATGTGGATGGCGGCGCGTCATCGGCCCTGCTGGTAGATTGGCTGCGGGGCTTCGGTATCGCCGCGACGATCTATATCCCCGACCGGATCGACGAGGGATATGGCCCGAATGTGGAGGCGATGACAGCGCTCGCCCTCGCCCATGACCTGATCGTCTGTGTCGATTGCGGCACGCTCAGCCATGATCCGGTCGCTGCTGCCATCGCCGCCGGGGCCGATGTCATCATCGCCGATCACCATCTGGCGGGCGAGGTGCTGCCCGCCTGCACCGCCGTGGTGAACCCGAACCGCCATGACGATGACAGCGGCATGGGGCATCTCTGCGCCGCCGGGGTGGTGTTTCTGTTGCTGGTGGCTGCGAACCGCCTTTTGCGGGCGGAGGGCCGGACGGTGCCCGATCTGATGCAGACGCTCGACCTTGTGGCCCTTGCCACGGTGGCGGATGTGGCCCCGTTGATCGGCCTGAACCGCGCCTTTGTTCGTCAGGGTTTGAAGGTGATGGCCGGGCGGGCCCGCCCCGGATTGCGGGCGTTGTCGGATGTGGCGGGGCTGACCGCCGCGCCTTCGTCCTTTCACCTCGGCTATCTGCTCGGCCCGCGCGTCAATGCCGGGGGGCGGATCGGCAAGGCCGATCTCGGCGCGCGGCTGCTGTGCACCGCCTCGGATGAGGAGGCGGAGGGGATCGCCCACGAACTGGACCGCCTGAACACCGAACGCCGGTCCATCGAGGCAGAAGTGCTGGCGCAATCCATCGAACAGGCGGAGGCGCGGGGCACCGAGGGGCCATTGGTCTGGGCTGCTGCCGAGGGCTGGCATCCCGGCGTGGTCGGCATCGTCGCGGCCCGGCTGAAGGAACGCTTCGACCGCCCCGCCGTGGTGATCGGCCTCGACGGGGCGGAGGGCAAAGGCTCCGCCCGGTCCATCGAGGGCGTGGACCTTGGCGCAGCAGTCGCCGCCTGCGCCCGCGAGGGCATCCTGCTGAAGGGTGGCGGGCACCGCATGGCCGCTGGCCTGACCGTCGCCACGGACCGGCTGGCGGAGGCGATGGCGGCCCTCTCAGCACGCCTCGCGCCGCAAGTCGGGACAGTGCCCGCTGCCCACGCGCTCCGCATCGACGCGGCCCTGTCGCCGACCGGCGCGACACCGGAGCTTGTCGAGCAGATCGAAACGGCCGGCCCCTTCGGGCAGGCCGCCCCTGCCCCGCGCTTTGCACTGACCGGCGTGAAGGTGGTCTTCGCCAAACGGGCCGGCGAGGATCATCTGCGCCTGACGCTGGCGGACCCGGCGGGCGGGCGAATCGACGCCATCGCCTTTCGCGCGTTCCAGACCGAAATTGGGCCGTTCCTCGAATCGACCGGCGGCGCGCCGGTCCATGTCGCCGGGCGGCTGGAAATCGACGATTGGGGTGGCAGGCGCAAGGCGAAGCTGCGGATCGAGGATGCCGCGCTGGCGCGCTGAGGCTGCGCCACCTTTTCGCGCCGCCAGACGGGGCCAAAGACAGCAATCCATGCCTGCCGCCCGAATGCAAAAGACTGATTATTCCCATCAGAATGGGCTTGAAACCTGTTGCGCCGCGCCGTAATAACCGCCCCAGCCAAACGGCCAACCGATGCTCCCTTCGTCTATCGGTTAGGACGCCAGATTTTCATTCTGGAAAGAGGGGTTCGATTCCCCTAGGGAGTACCAAGACGCGGCGGTGGGCCATTCCACCGCCGCGTTTTTGTTTCATCCGAACAGCATCACGCCGCCGCCGGACCGCTTGCCCCGCTGATCTTCTGCCAGTGTAGTTGGACACGGATTTCTGCAGTGGCGGACAGGGATTCTTGCAGCAACTTTAGTCCCGTGACTTTAGCCGCTTGATCGTATCTGGGCTGCGTTCATCAAGGACCACATCATATTTTTCCATCGACAAGGCGGCCAGTGAATTCGGAAGTGTGAACGAAGCTAAAAATACGAACGTCGAGACTCCCACAAAGAAACGCTCGATCCAAAGCTTAAGCAGATCATAGGTATCCAGAATAATGAAGACAGCTAACGCTGATCCCAAGCACTGCAAACGATCTGAGATAATCACCTCTCCGACCTTCCCTTGACCCTGTCGCACCCCCGTGAGGCGAAGCGGCCACGGCCTTTAATCGTCGCACCTTTCAGCTTCGGCATGTCCACCGGATTTGCCGGATTGACATTTCCGACAGTTTCACTCAGGATTAAATCGTCAAGCCACCTTGCTCCCCTAGCTCCGGAAGCCCGACGACCAATCGCAAGAGGGCACCCAGATGCAGACGCACCCCACAGAGCCACAGACTGAACCCGATGACAGCCGCGATCCCGGCTTCAGCCGCGCCGACATGCTTGACCTTCTGGCAAGCGCGGTGGAGCCGCATGGCCTGCCGATGGAGTGGATGTTTGATCGTCAGGATACTGACCGGCGGAGCGGGAAATGAACTTCCACGCGACACCGACCAAGCAGACCCCGCCGAACACGCTGCCGACCTATGGCGCGCGCGACCTGACCGAGGGCGGCGATCTGGCGCTGATCGTTCTGGATGGCCAGACCTACACCCTGCGGATCACGCGGGCTGGCAAACTGATCCTGACAAAATGACGACGGACCCGAACCAACGCGGCGGCGCGCCGGTCGGCTTCATCACCGAACTGGACGGGATCGAGGCGGCCTCGGTCATCTATCTGCGGCTCTGGTGCGACGGGTCTGACGCGCAATCGCAGGTCTGGACAGATTTCACGTCGATGCTCGGCCCTTCGGGCGGGCGCAAGGCGGTCGAATCCTTCGAACAGCTTTGCGCGCTCTGTTCCCGCCACGGTCGCCGCCCGCTGATACGGCACGCGATCAACTGCAAATGCCTCGGCGCGGACGAGGCGTGCTTTGCCAACCTGATCGCCAGCGCGGCCAATGGCAAACGAGAAGACGCGCTGATGATCGCCATCCTCATCGTCCGGCCAGACATCGCGCCACTGGTCGCATCGCTGGCCGCCGAATTCGGCTTTGCGCTGAAACGGATGCGGGTCGGCGCGCCGCGTGATCTTGTGCCCGAAAGGGCATCTTCGGCCACGCTTCACTGATTGTCGTAAGCCAATAAAAAAGCGGCCCCTTCGGGGGCCGCTGAAGTCATTTGTTAACAGGCTTCTTCTCTGCTCGGTTTCTAGACCTGCGGCCTGTTCGCAGGCATCGGGGCGGCAACTGCCTGCGCCGCCCCGGCCGTTTCCTCAGCTACAGCCCGTGGTAGAGCCGCAATTGTCGCATTTCATGCAGGTGCCGTTACGCAGCAGGGTGAAGTTGCCGCATTCGCCGCACGGATCGCCCTCATAGCCCTTCATCTTCGCCTCGGCGCGAAGCTGCATGTTACCGCCCGCCGACGCGGTTACGGCAGCCGCCGATACCAGCGTCGTCGCGACACCGACCGAAGGCGCAACCGCCGCCGCCACGCCGCCGATCGTGGCGACGGGCTGCGTATACATGCCGCCATTCACCACATAGAGGTCCGTCGGCATCCGCCCCCGGTGATAGCCATTGGAGGCCGCAACCTGGATCGCCCGGATCCGCGCCAGCGCCTCCTCGCCCGCCTCGGTGAAGTTGCGCTTCCCTTCCTCCTCGCCGCGCCCGATATCGTCGTAACGGGTGCCCTGCGGCTCCACATGCGCGAGATCGGTGCGGTCGAGATAGCTGATCGCCAGTTCGCGGAAGATATAGTCGAGGATCGAGGTCGCGTTCTTGATGTTCTCGTTGCCCTGCACCATCCCCGCCGGTTCGAACCGGGTGAAGGTGAACGCCTCGACATATTCCTCCAGCGGCACGCCGTATTGCAGGCCCATCGAAATCGCGATGGCGAAGTTGTTCATCATGGCGCGGAAGGCCGCGCCTTCCTTGTGCATGTCGATGAAAATTTCGCCGAGGCGGCCATCATCGTATTCGCCGGTGTGGAGATACACCTTGTGCCCGCCGACCGTGGCCTTCTGGGTATAGGATTTCCGGCGATCCGGCAGGCGTTCGCGCGCCTGCTTTGCCGCCACCTCGCGGATGATGACCTTTTCGACGATCTTTTCGGCCATCACCACGGCCTTCTGGGTGATCGGCGCTTCGATGAAATCGTCCATCTCGTCTTCATCATCGATCAGTTGCGTCGCCAGCGGCTGCGACAGCTTGGAGCCATCGCGGTAAAGCGCGTTGGCCTTCACACCCATTTCCCAAGACAGGCGATAAGCATCCTTCACCTCTTCGACCGTCGCGTCGTTCGGCATGTTGATGGTCTTGGAGATCGCGCCGGAGATGAAGCTCTGCGCCGCCGCCATCATGTGGATATGGCTGTTCACGCTGAGATACCGCTTGCCGATCTTGCCGCAGGGATTGGCGCAATCGAAGACGGAGATATGTTCATCCGCCAGCCCCGGTGCGCCTTCCAGCGTCATGGTCCCGCAGACGAAGTTGTTCGCGGCGTCGATATCGGCCCTGGTGAACCCGATGGCGCGCAGCAGGTTGAAGGACGATGCGTTCATTTCAGCTTCGGTCAGGCCCAGCACCCTGGTGCAGAATTCAAGGCCCAGCGTCCACTGGTTGAACACGAAGGTGATGTCGAAGGCGGTGGCGAGGTTTTCCTCCACCTTCGCCAGCGTCGCCGCATCGAAACCCTTTTCTGCGAGCGTCACATGGTTGACACCCGGCGCGCCAACCAGCGTGCCCTGCCCCACCGCGTAATCCACGATGGCGCGGACATTGTTTTCGCCATAGCCGAGCTTGGTCAGGGCGGCGGGCACCGACTGGTTGATGATCTTGAAATACCCGCCCCCGGCCAGTTTCTTGAACTTCACCAGCGCGAAGTCAGGCTCGATCCCGGTTGTATCGCAATCCATCACCAGACCGATCGTGCCGGTCGGCGCGATCACGGTGGCCTGCGCATTACGGAAGCCATGCTTCTGGCCCAGCGCAAGCGCGCTGTCCCACGCGGCCTTGGATGCTGCGACAAGTCGCTGATCGGGGCAGTTCGCGTGGTCGAGCGCGACCGGCAGCGTGCGCACGCCCTCATAACCGCTCGTCTCGCCATAGGCGGCGCGGCGATGGTTGCGGATCACCCGCAGCATGTGATCGGCGTTCTTCTTGTAGCCGGGGAAGGGCCCGACCTCGGCAGCGATCTCCGCCGATGTCGCATAGGACACGCCGGTCATCACGGCAGTTAGGGCACCGCAGAGCGCGCGCCCCTCGTCGCTGTCATACCCAAAGCCAAGGTTCATCAGAAGGCCGCCGATATTGGCATAACCTAGGCCCAGCGTGCGGAAATCATAGGACCGTTGCGCAATCTCCGGCGACGGGAACTGCGCCATCAAGACAGAGATTTCAAGCGTCAGCGTCCAGAGGCGGGTCGCATGTTCATAGGCTTCGATGTCGAACACGCCATCATTCAGGAAGGTCAGCAGGTTCATCGACGCGAGGTTGCAGGCGGTATCGTCGAGGAACATGTATTCGGAACACGGGTTTGATCCACGAATCGGGCCATCCTCCGGGCAGGTGTGCCAGTCATTGACCGTATCGTGATACTGCATCCCCGGATCGGCGCAGGACCATGCCGCCAGCGCGATGTCGTTCCACAGCTTGCGCGCCGGAATTTCCTTGGCGACCTTGCCGTTCACCCGGTTGGTCAACTGCCACAGCTCGTCATTCTCCACCGCCTTCAGGAAGGCATCGGTGACGCGGACGGAGTTGTTGGAGTTCTGGCCTGCGACGGTGACATAGGCTTCGCTGTCCCAGTCGGTGTCATAGGTCGGGAATTCGATCTTGGTGTAGCCTTGCGATGCATATTGCAGCACACGATTCACATATGTGTCAGGGATCGCGACCTTGCGCGCCGCGCGGATTGCCGCCTTCAGGCTTTCGTTCTTCTTCGGATCGACCGCATCCTCGATCTTGCCATCCCAAGACTTGATCGCGTCGAAGATCAGGTTCAGCTTTTCCTCGTGCATCTTGGACCCGGCGACGAGCGATGCCACCTTCTGTTCCTCGACGACCTTCCAGTTGATGAATTCCTCGATATCCGGGTGATCCATATCGCAGATCACCATCTTCGCCGCGCGGCGCGTGGTGCCGCCCGACTTGATCGCGCCCGCCGCGCGGTCACCGATCTTGAGGAAACCCATCAGGCCCGATGATTTGCCGCCGCCGGAAAGGTTTTCACCCGCGCCGCGCAGCGACGAGAAGTTGGTGCCGGTACCGGAACCGTATTTGAACAGCCGCGCCTCACGCACCCACAGGTCCATGATCCCACCATTGCCGACCAGATCGTCGCCAACCGATTGGATGAAACACGCATGGGGCTGCGGATGTTCGTAAGCCGAGGTGGATTTCGTCAGTTTGCCGGTTTCAAAATCGACATAGAAATGCCCCTGGCCGGGGCCGTCGATGCCATAGGCCCAATGCAGGCCGGTGTTGAACCACTGCGGCGAATTCGGCGCGGCCATCTGGCTGGCCAGCATGAAGCGCATTTCGTCGTAATAGGCCTGCGCATCCGCTTCAGCGGTGAAATAGCCGCCCTTCCAACCCCAATAGGCCCACGCCCCCGCCAGCCGGTCGAAGACCTGTGTCGCGGTCGTCTCGCCGCCGAACCGATCGGCCTCGGGCAGTTTTTCCAGCGCCTTTTCATCGGGGACGGACCGCCAGAGGAAGGACGGGACACCCTTTTCCTTCACCTTCTTCAGGGCGGCAGGGACACCGGCCTTGCGGAAATATTTCTGCGCCAGCACGTCTGCTGCGACCTGGCTGAACCGCTTCGGCACGTCGATGCCTTCCAGCCTGAACACCACCGACCCGTTCGGATTGCGGATCTCGCTGGTTGCCTTGCGGAACTCGATTTCTGCGTAAGGTGTTGAATCGGCTTTGGTGAATCGGCGTGCAATCTTCATCTCGGTCCCCTGTCCTGCCCCGTCCCTGGAGCGACTCGTTCATGTCTCGCACCGCCTTGGCAGTGCGCCGGTTTTGTCCACGCGGTCATGCCGCTGCGGTTTGTGTTCTTGAATCGAAAACAACCCAGACCCTGCTACCTACGCTACATACAGGGGTCGCTTGCCTTCGGGACACCATGTGTAGGGTGAGGGGGAGAATCTGGTCAACGAATTTATTCGACATGGTCGATAGATTTTGCGCTTGATTATTGGGCTCCCACTAAATCTAGGGAACGAATTAGGAACAAAGTTTTGGGCATCTTGTCCGCCCCCTCAAATCTTGCGCCACCTTGTGCCCCGAATGCCGCACCCGTCGCAAAACCGATGCTGGATTGTCGCTCTCTGACGCGCCCGGGGCGGCGCTTCGCCGGATCAAGAAAGCACCAGTCCGGGGAATGAAACCATGATCCAGTCATCCGCATTCGCTGCCGATCTCGCCGAAGCGCTCGATGCCGTGCTTCAGCCGGTCGGGCGTGCAAAGGGGCTTCCCAATGCGCTCTACAATTCGCCGGAGGCTTTGGCGCTGGAGCGGGAGAAGATTTTTCATTCCGGCTGGGCCTCGATCGGGTTCGGCTGCGATGTGCCGCTGCCGGGCGATGCGATGCCGATCGACTATCTCGGCGCGCCGCTCCTGCTGCTGCGCGACAAGGAAGGGCAGATTCGCGTCTTTGAAAATGTCTGCCGCCATCGGGGCATGATCCTTGTGGAACAGAAGGCCAATTTCGGCGGCGTCATCCGCTGCCCATATCATTCCTGGTGCTACAGCCTCGATGGCAGGCTGCGTGCAACACCGCATGTCGGCGGGCCGGGGGTGAACAGCCATGAAAGCGTGAACCCCGACACGACCGGCCTGACCGAGGTCCGCACCGCCGTCTTGCAGGATGTCGTCTTCGTCAATCTCGACGGCAAGGCCCCGGATTTTGACGATTGGTCGGCAGGGCTGCGCACCCAGCTTGCGGATTTCATCGGCAAGCCGATCTTCTTTGGCGGGCCGGAAAGCACGTTTTCATTCGATCTGAAAACCAACTGGAAGCTGATCGTAGACAACAATGCCGAAAGCTATCACCTGCCCTGGGTGCATCCGGGCCTGAACAGCTATTCCCGGCTCGAGGATCATTATCATCTGGAAGAACGTGGCGGATTCTCGGGTCAGGGAACGCTGGTCTACAATCCCGACTATGGCCCGAAGGCGTTTCCGAATTTTCAGGACCTGCCCGCGAAATGGGACCGCTCTGCCGAATATCCCTGCTTTTACCCCAACACGTTCTTTTCGGTGCATCGCGACCATGTATGGGCGGCGCATATCGACCCGAAATCCCATGACCGGACGGTTGAGCGGATCAATATCTATTACACGACGGAGGAAGCCGCGACCTCGCCCGACTATCACGCGATGCGGGTGGAGAACGCAGCGCGCTGGAAAGAGGTTCTGACCGAGGACGTGTTCGTCACCGAGGGGATGCAGAAGGGGCGCGGCGCGCCGGGTTTCGCGGGCGGCGTGTTCTCGGCGGTGATGGACAGCCCGACGCATGCCTTCCACGCATGGGTGGCGCAGCGGATTTCGTCCTGAAAATGGACGCATCCCCATCGGAAAAAGCGGTCGCACTGGATGCAGAACTGACGCAGCTACATGCCGACAACGCCCATGCGGCGCGCCTGTCTGTTCTGCATGAAGAAGCCGCGGCGATGTTCTACGACGACCCTGCGGCCCAGCGTTTTCAACTGACACATGCCTGGGTTTTTGCGCTGGTAGACGGCGATGATCGTCGTGTTGCCATGCTGGAGGCCAAACTCACCACCCTTGGTGGACTGACCCGCCGCGAAACCCCGGCAGACTGGACGCGAATCCGCTAGTGAGGCATTGATCGTGGGGAATTGGGCGAGAGGGAGATGACTTATGGGGCGGCTCTTCTTTGTGATATTTCTGGCACTGGGTCTGTGGGGCATCACGAACAGCACCGCAACCGCCCAGATGGGCTTGCCCAGCGCCGCTTCGTCTGACCCGTCCACCACAGCTCTGCCCAACCCGCTGACCCCTGAGGCAGTGCGGGAGATGGTATCCCAGATGTCTGATGCAGAGGTCCGCCGATTGCTGCTGGAACGTCTGGATGCTGTCGCCCGCGCAAACGATACGGAAGAAGCCTCCGGCGGGATTGCTGACTTCGCTCAAAAAGCCACTCTGGGTGTGCTCTCTTCGGTCACCTTGGCGGTCACAAAGCTTCCCGTCCTGTTCGATACGATGAGCCTCAGCCTCTCGAATTTCGTCACGAATCTGGGCGAGGACGGGATCGTGTTCCTCTTCACCGCGTTCGGCCTCGCGCTCGCCACTGGCCTCGTGGCAGAACGCCTCTTTCTTTTGCTGACCCGACGCTGGCGCGAGCAAAAGCATGTGGAAGTCGACGAGCCGGACTGGCGCAACACGCTTGGCTTTCTGCTGCGCCGCCTTTCGACCGATGTCGTGGGCCTCGTCATCTTTTTCTTCGCGGCCAGCACAATCGGGCCGCGGATCGGTTTTCAGCTCGCCCCGTTGATGCTGGGTACGCCGCAACAGACCGTGCCGCTTGTTGGTCAATATATCTCGGGAATCTGGGTTGGCCTGATCCTTCTGCCCCGGCTGGCCGGGGCCGCTGGTCGCTTTTTCTTTGCGCCAAACCACCCGGAAAACCGCATCCTGAACATGGACGATGAGAGCGCAAAAAGGATCCATTTCCACCAGATTGGCCTGATGTTTGTGGTGGGCTTCACCGTCTGGATTTTCCATTTCAACGAGCTCAATGGCGTCGATATGGGGATCGCCCGTATCGGGTTCTGGTTGAACCTCGCGATCCACACCTACATGATCTACATCGCCTGGTCGTTGCGTGAAACCTTCACAAGCGCGATGCGTGGCGCAGACCCCGACGTGACCCCGACCGAGATTCGCGCGTCCGAGATTTATCCCTTTTTCATCATCGGTGTCGCAATCGGCTCCTGGTGGTTGGTGGAGGTCCTTTCCGCCTATGGCATGTGGGATCTGCTCGCCAATGCACCGCAGGTATCGACCTTGATGCTGCTCACCTATGCGCCGGTTATGGACACCATCGTCCGCAGCATCGTGCGCCACCTGACCCCGCCCATGCGCGGCGAGGGCGTGGTGGCGGAGCAAGCCTATCGCGCGACCAAGCGCAGTTATATCCGCATTGGCCGAATTTTGGTGTTCGCCCTCGTGCTGTTCACAATTGCCAAGATTTGGGGGCTGGAGTTCGAAAACCTCGCCGCGGCGGGTGTTGGCGCGCAATTCGCGGCACGCTTCTTCGAGATCATGATCATCCTGACCTTCGGCTATCTGGCGTGGGAGCTTGTATCGCTCTGGATCAACCGCAAACTGGCGGCGGAACAGACCGCGCTTGCGTTCGACCTGTCCGAAGATGAACCCGGCGGTGGCGAAGGCGGCGGGGCCGGTGGCTCTCGCCTCTCCACGGTATTGCCGCTTCTGCTCGGCTTTCTCAAAGCGGCGATCGCAACGATTGTCGCGTTGATCGCGCTTGGCAATATCGGGATCGACATCACGCCCCTGCTGGCCGGTGCCGGCGTCGTCGGCCTCGCGGTCGGCTTCGGGGCGCAGAAACTGGTGGCCGATGTCGTGTCCGGCATTTTCTTCCTTGTCGATGACGCCTTTCGCACTGGCGAATATATCGAGGTTGAAGGCACCGTCGGCACGGTCGAGAAAATCTCCATTCGGTCCATGCAGCTTCGCCATCACAAGGGGCCAGTGCATACCCTACCTTATGGCGAGATTCCGAAGATCACGAATTACAGCCGTGATTGGGTCATCATGAAGCTGAAATTCACCGTGCCGTTCGAGACGGACCCGAACAAGGTGAAGAAGATTTTCAAGAAAATTGGCGCGGAGATGATGGCGGTGCCGGAATTTGCCGCCGACATGCTTCAGCCGTTCAAATCGCAGGGCGTGTTCGATTTTGACGATGTGGGCATGATCATCCGCGGCAAGTTCATGGCCAAGCCCGGCAAGCAGTTCACCCTGCGCAAGGAAATCTACAACCGCGTTCAGGCGGAATTCGCCGCCAACGGCATCGACTTCGCCCGCCGCGAGGTTCGCGTGGCCATACCGTCGCTCGAGGGGACCACCCGGTTGACCGAGGACGACAAGGCCGCAATCGCCGCTGCGGCATCACAGGCTGCACAAGCGCAGTTGGAAGCATCCGGTGGAAAGCCTAAATAGGGGTCTGAAAATCTGATGAGGACTGCGCGATGAACCTGATGACACCGATCAAATCCGTGGGCTGGGTCGCTGGTGTGTTCGGATCGGAAAAATCGTTCCTGTCCAACCCGATCATCGGCAGCCGCCGCCTGAACGAATGGGGCCTGCACCGCACCCGTGTCGCCGCGGCGGAGCGGATGGCACGGTTCCGCCGGTCGCTGATGACCGACATCCCGGCGGAGGATCGCGCGGCCTATGACCGGGACGGTTTCATCATCAAGGAAAACTACCTGCCCGAAGATGTGTTCAAGCGGGTCCGGGACGAGGTGTTCGGCCAGAAACTGCCCGCGCGCGAAATGCGGCAGGGGCAGACGGTGACGCGGATGGTGTCGCTGACGCTTGGCAACAAGGCCCTGCTGCCAGACACGTTGCGCGTCGCCCATGATCCGGCGCTGAACCGGTTGACCGGTTATGTCGCGGGCCGGTCGGGCTGGCCGCTGCACACGATCCAGACCGTTATCGCGGAACCGCACAAGGGCCCTGCCGACCCGCAGACCGCGCTACATGCCGACACGTTCCATTCAACGGCGAAATACTGGCTGTTCCTGCATGATGTGGACCTTGAGGATGGCCCGTTCATGTTCGCGCCGGGGTCGCACAAGCTGACGCCGGAACGGCTCGCGTGGGAATATGAACAAAGTCTGACCGCCCGCGATGAAAAGCGGGCGCATCATTCCTTCGGGTCGTTCCGGGTCGGCGCGGATGAGATGGCGCGATTTGGCTATCGCGATCCGAAACCCGTGCCGGTGCCCGCGAATACGCTTGTGATTGCAGACACTTACGGATTTCATTCGCGCACCCCGTCGAGCAAGCCGACGACGCGGACAGAACTTCACGCCCTGTTGCGCCGCAACCCATTCATGCCGTGGAACGGCCTCCACGCGGAGGCCTTCCCAGGAGTGAAGGGCCGCCAGTTCGACATCCATTTCGCGATGCTGAACCTTTTGGGAAAGCCGACGATCTGGAAGGATGTCGGCATGGTCGAAGTGGACGCGCCCCCCGTCACCTGAGGCGTCAGCGTCAGACTGGGTCAGACGCCGCGCTCAGCCGCCGCTTTTGTTCACGCCGGATCGGCGCGAAACCGGCCTTCTGATACATCGGCAGGGCGCGCGGGCCATCCAGCGTGCATGTCTCGACTGTCATCCGGGTCACGCTAGGGCGCTCCCACCCCGTGCGGATGGCGACGTCGAGCAGATAGGTGCCGAGGCCCCGGCCCTGCGCCTCCGGTGCCAGCCCGAAATAGGCCAGATTGCATTCTTCGTCCTGTCGCCAATCCAGCATGAAAAACCCGGCGGTCCAGCCCTGCATCATTGCGGTGAAGATCGCCACTTTCGGATCGCCGATGAACGCCTCCAGCTCCGCCACCGGGCGGCGGTGCCAGTCCGTCCATTCGAGCGCCGAACCGACACTGTCATAGAGATGGAGGAACCAGCGCGCGGGCGGAGCCTCCGCCTTCAGCAACATGAGGCCGGGCAGGATCGGCGCCGGGCGGCGCGGCCCCTCCGGCCTTGTCGTCATTTCCAGATAGGTGACGGTATAGTCGAGCCAGATTTCGGGGCTCATCCCTGCTCCATCGGCAGGTCGGGATAGGCCCCCCATTCCGCCCAAGACCCATCATAAAGCGATGTCTTGCGATGCCCCATGCGCGCCAGCGCGAGGCTGAGGATCGCCGCCGTCACACCGGACCCGCAGGTCGTGATGATCGGGCGATCGAGGTCCACGCCCGCCGCCTCGAACACCGCGCGCGTATCGTCCACCGATTTCATCAGGCCGTCCGGGCCAAACAGGGTGGCATAATGCACATTCAGCGCGCCCGGCATGTGGCCAGCGCGCAGACCGACGCGCGGCTCCGGCTCATCCCCCCGAAACCGCGACGGGCCACGGGCATCGACGATCTGTTCTTCGCCCAGCTTGATCGCCCCCGCCACCTGCGTCACGTCGCGCACCAGCGACGCATCCTTGCGCCCGGTATAGTGCCGGTCGCGGGGCATTGGCGGCAGATCCTCGACCGCGCGGCCTTCGGCCAGCCACGCCTTCAACCCGCCATCCAGAACAGCGACATCCTGATGGCCGAATACCCGGAACATCCACCAGACGCGCGCGGCGGAGAACAGCCCATCCTGATCGTAGACCACGACCCGGTGGCCATCACCGATCCCCATCGCGCGCACGCGCGAGACGAATTTCTCGACCGGGGGCAGCATGTGGGGCAGCGACGATGTCTTGTCCGAAATCTCTTCCAGATCGAAAAAGGCCGCGCCGGGGATATGGGCCGCGTCGTAATCCTGACGCGGATCGCCGCCGGTGCCGGGCAGACGCCATGTGCCGTCGATGATCTTCACGTCAGGCGCAGACAGATGCGCCTCCAGCCAGTCGGTGCTGACCAGAAGCTGCGGATCGCTATGCGGCATGGCTCGTCTCCTCTTCCGATCCCTCAAGGTTTAAGGGCGCGAAAGGGCTGGTTCAACGGGATTCGGCAGGGCTGCGGCAGTCAGCGCATGGTGTCGGGTTGCGGCACGAAAAAGGGCCGCAGCGAAATCAGCCGCTGCGGCCCTTTGGTTTCTTGTGGATCAGTCGACGTGTCGACTGACTGTCGATCAATCGACGATCAGGTTGTCCTCTTCATCCGCATCCGGGCCTTCGATCACATCGAACGCGCCTTCGGTGGCCTCGGCGGCTGCGGCGGCCACTTTCGCGGCCTCCTTTTCACGCTCGACGATGACCTTGCGGTCACGTTCTGCGGCAATCGCCTTGATGCGCATCGCGGCGCCGCCAGTCCCGGCAGGGATCAGACGACCGACGATCACGTTCTCTTTCAGGCCGATCAGCTTGTCACGTTTGCCCTGGGTGGAGGCTTCGGTGAGCACGCGGGTCGTTTCCTGGAAGGACGCGGCAGAGATGAAGGAGCGGGTCTGAAGCGACGCTTTGGTGATCCCCAGCAGAACCGGGCCACCCTCGGCGGGCTTGCGGTTTTCCTTGCGGGCCTTGTCGTTGGCTTCGTCAAACTCCAGCTTGTCGACCTGCTCGCCTTTCAGCAGCGTGGTCTCGCCGCCGTCGGAAATCTCCACTTTCTGGAGCATCTGACGGACGATCACCTCGATATGCTTGTCGTTGATCTTCACGCCCTGAAGCCGGTAAACGTCCTGCACTTCGTTGACGAGGTAGTCGGCCAGCGCCTCGATCCCCATGATGGCGAGGATGTCATGCGGGGCCGGGTTCCCTTCCAGCAGGTATTCGCCCTTCTGGATGAAGTCGCCTTCCTGAACCGCGATGTGCTTGCCCTTGGGCACGAGATACTCGAAAGGCTCCGCATCCTCGTCCACCGGAACGATGGAGATGCGCTGCTTGTTCTTGTAGTCGCGACCGAACTGCACATGGCCGTCAATCTCGGCGATGATGGCATGATCCTTCGGACGGCGGGCTTCGAACAGTTCCGCCACACGCGGCAGACCGCCGGTGATGTCCTTGGTTTTCGCGCCTTCACGCGGAATACGCGCCAGAACGTCGCCGGGGCGCACCTCCTGACCGTCTTCCACCGACAGAACCGCATCGACCGACAGGAAGTAATGCGCAGGATTGCCATTGTCCTGCATCATCGTCTCGCCGTTCTTGCCCAGAAGGCTGATCGCCGGCTTGAGGTCGGACCCTTTGGGGGCCGAACGCCAGTCGGTCACGATCCGCTGCGAGATACCTGTCGCATCGTCCATGTCTTCGCGCATCGAGATGCCCGGAACGAGATCGACGAACTTCGCCGTACCCGGCTTTTCCGCGATGACGGGGAGGGTATAGGGGTCCCACTCCGCCAGACGCTGACCGCGTTCGATCTGATCGCCGTCCTTCACCAGCAGCTTGGAGCCATAGGCGAGCTTGTTGGTCGCCCGTTCCTTGCCGTTCACGTCGATGATGGCAAGCTGGACCGACCGCGAGGTGACGATGATGTCACCATCCGCGTTGGTCAGCAGGCTCGGGTTGCGGATTTCGAGACGGCCTTCCTGCGTGCTTTCCACGAAGGACTGGTCGTTCACGGTCGCCGTGCCGCCGATGTGGAAGGTCCGCATCGTCAGCTGCGTGCCCGGCTCACCGATTGACTGTGCGGCGATGATGCCGACAGCTTCACCGATGTTCACACGGGTCCCGCGGGCAAGGTCACGGCCATAGCAGTTGGCACAGACCCCGTCCTCGGCTTCGCATGTCAGCGGCGAGCGGATCTTGATCGACACGACCTGCTTTTCGTCGATCAGGATCGCGGTCGGCTCGTCGATCATGTCGCCCTTGGCGCAGATGATGCTGTCATCCGCCGGGTCGAGCACGTCTTCGGCCGGGATCCGGCCCAGGGTGCGCTCGGACAGCGGCGAGACGACCTCACCACCATCGACAACCGCCTGAAGCGTTATGCCGTTTTCGGTGCCGCATTCCTCCATCTTCACGATGCAGTCCTGCGCCACGTCCACCAGACGACGGGTCAGATAGCCGGAGTTCGCCGTCTTCAACGCCGTATCCGCGAG
>CAYGRU010000014.1:0-72805 GCA_964352385.1 uncultured Candidatus Planktophila sp. | reverse complement strand
CTTCGATGTGTTTGATAAACAAAGGAGCGCGGCATGACCCGCGCCCTTCCCCGGCCCCTGCCGTCCCCCCCCACGGCGGCGGGTGGCGCGCGCCCTGATGATCTGTCTCTCGGTGGCTCCCCCTCCCACCGTCATCAGGGCGCGTCGCCTGTTATTTCTCCGATCCCGCCGCTGCGGTCGAACGCGCCGCGCGCGACGCCGCCCGGTCTGATCGCCGATATCCGGCGGGCTTTTGCCGGGGCGACGCGCTGGGAGGTTGCCCGCGATATCCTCGGCCTTGTGGGTCTGTGCGCCATGATCGGCGCGGGCCTGATCGCCACGGCGGTGGGGTCATGAACCCGCGCGCAACACCCCTGTTCAGGGGCCTTAAACGGGCTGTTGAATGCCTGTTCAACGGGCTGTTCTGGATCGCCGTCGGCGTCGCTGTCGGCACCGGCATTCTGATGTCCGGCACTGCCCTGTTCGACCTTGTCGAGGCCTCCCTTCACATCACTACAGGAGCCATCCAATGACCGACGACACCCCCCGCCTGCGCTATGTGCAGGACCACCTGACCGGTGTGCAGATCCCGGTGCGGTATATCGAGCCGGGCACCGAGACGGTGCTGGATGACTGGGCGACGCTGGAGGCGCTGGCGCGGTCGGTGCAGGCGGTCGACGAGGAGTTTGAGGCGGAATGTGACGGTGAGCTGCCCGCGTCCGATCTGGTGCACCGGGACATGCTGTGGGAGCGGTGGCATCTTGCGCTGGATGCCATAGAGGCACAGGTCGCCCATCTGACCATCCCGCCTGCGGGCATGACCTCGACGCCGATGCGGACGCTGCTGGCCGAGGTCTGCGGCTGATGCGCCACCCACGCCTCTCCCGCTCCGCGCGCCTCCAGCGTGTCGCCCGGTTGCTCGGCGACGGGCAGGAGCACAGCTCGTGGGAGGTGTCGCGCAAAGCGCGGACCGTCGCGCCGGGCACCTGCGTGTCCGAGCTGCGCGCGAACGGTGCCGAGATCGAGTGCCGCCCGGACTGCTCGAGCGGGAAGCGCGTGTTTTTTTACAAGATGACCAAGGGGCCGCGCGATGCGTGATGCACGTTCAATACCCGTCAAAGATGTTGTGCCGACCAGTGGTCAGAACGCCGCTCGCCTTCGGCGACGTCTGAAACTGCCCCCCACAGGTCAGGCAATGATGCTGCGTTCCTCTTGGCTGGAGGATCGCCTTCTTGCTGTCCGCGCGGCATTTTGGGCAAATGTAATGTGGGGGCTCACCCGCTGCCGACCCCTCCTTGAGAGCGTAGATCGTATCGCCGCCCGGCGTTTCGGTGAGGCTGTAGCGCTCAAATTCCGCGCCCGACTGCTCCAGTTCGGCAATTTTTCGATGAAGCGCGGCCAGCGCCTCCTCGCCCGCCGCCTGAGCCTGCTTGGCATCGATGAGCTTGTCGTAGAGATCGAGAACGAGCGCCATCATTTCGGGGTCGGGCACGTCTCGGGATTTGAGGAGCGCTCTCAGCTTGGCCGCAATGTCGAGACCGGTACCAATCGCCGAGGCACCGGACCCGAAGGTTTCAAAGATTTCGGTGATGTTCAAGAATCGCCCTCCATAATTGACACCAGTAAGACCGCTGGCACGCGCGGGGGCAACTCCGATGCGTGAGGCGAAACTGATCTCCACCGGGCCGGTGCCGGTCGCGGATATCGACGACAAGAAGCGCCTGCGCCCGGTCAGCGAGGCGGCGCTGGCGGCGCTGATCGAGTCGATCAACACGGTCGGCGTGATGAAGGACGAGGTGATCGTCCGGCGGGTGAAGCATCAGGGCGGCAAGCTGGTCCTGATCGCGGGTGGCCACCGCATGGAGGCCGCGCGGCAACTGGGCTGGGAGACGATCCCGGCGAAAATCTATGACTGCGCGGACGACTGGGCCGAGCTGATGGAGATCGACGACAACCTCGCCCATGCGGAGTTGTCGGCGCTGGAGATGGCGACGTTCATGTCGGCGCGCAAAGCAGCATTTTTACGGGTGCACCCGGAGGCGGCGCACGGCGGTGACCGGGGCAATCAGCACACCGGTGGGAGGCAAGTGGAAATGATTTCCTTTTGCCAAACCATCGCCGAAAAACGCGGCATGTCGGAGCGCCACGTGCGCAATTTCGCCCGGATCGGCGCGATGCTGACGCCGGACACCGTGGCCCTGCTGCGGGGCCGTCAGGTCAAATACAACGACCTCGACGCGCTGGCGCGGATCGAGGGTGCGGAGCAGGTGCAGACCGCCAATATCCTCGCCACCGGCAGCGCGAAAAACGTCAAGGCGGCGTTGCTGGCGGCGCGGGGCTTGTCCCTGCCGCCGGTCGATAAGGTCGATGCGGCCTATCGCAAAATGATCGAGGGATTTGAGCGCGCGCCCAAGGCGGCGCAGCGCCGGTTCATCGAAGACCTCGCGTCCAAGCCGGGATTTGCGCTGATGATGCGCGCGGCGCTGGATCAGGGCGAGGCTGCGTAATCATGGCCCTTGACCTCACACCGCAACAGGAATGGTGGACAGCGCAGGAGCTGGCCGATGCCGCGCTGCCTGACCTGCCGACCACGAAACGGCGGGTGCAGGATCACATCAACAAGAACGGCTGGGCGGATGCCTCCGGCCTGATGCGCCGCCGTGCAGGCCGTGGCGGCGGGTTTGAATATCACTGGTCGCTGTTGCCGCGCCGGGCGCAGGCGCGGCTGATCCGCGAGGCGCATCCGGCAGAGCTGCCCGCGCAGACCGGGGCCGACTGGGCCGCATATGACCGGCTGTCGGCGACGGCGAAAGGCAAGGCGGCGGCGCGCGTGGAGGCGCTGGTCGAGGTCGAGACGCTGGAGCGGGCCGGGCACACGGCGCATCAGGCGGTCAGCATCGTGTCTGAGATGCGCGGCACCGGATATTCCGAGCGGTCGATCTGGGCGTGGCGGACATCGGTCCGGGGCGTGGACCGGTCGGACTGGTTGCCGGTGCTGGCCCCGCGCCACGCGACGGCGGCGCGCCGGGTGGTGACGGCGGAGATGCACCCGGATGCGTGGGAATTCTTCAAGGCGGATTATCTGCGCCTGGGAGAGCCGACGCTGGAGGCGTGCTGGCGGCGGGTGCAGAGGGCGGGCCGCACTTCGGGCTGGGCTGTGCCGTGCCAGAAGACGCTCAAGCGCCTGATGGACCGGACAGTATCCAAGCCCGCACAGGTTCTGGCCCGCGAGGGATGGGATGCGCTGAAGCGGCTCTATCCCCCGCAGGAGCGCGACAAGAGCCACCTCCATGCGTTGCATTCGGTCGAGGCCGACTATCACAAATGGGATGTGTTCGTGGAGTGGGATGGCGAGATCGTCCGGCCCCAGATGGTGGCATTCAGGGACGTCTATTCGGGCAAACTGCTGTCGTTCCGCTTTGAGAAAACCGCCTGCTGGTCAGGCGTTCAGCAGGCCTTCGGCGAGATGATCGAGGAATTCGGCATCCCGCAGGCGGTGTATCTGGACAACGGGCGCGAGTTCGCGACCAAACAATTCACCGGCGGCACGCACAACCGGTTCCGGTTCACGCATTCGGATGATGATGTGCCCGGCATCCTGATGACGCTTGGCATCGAGACCTATTTCACGAAGCCGTATAGCGGCCAGTCGAAAACCATCGAGCGGACGTTCCGCGATTATGCGGGGGAGATCGCCAAAGACCCGCGCTTTCAGGGGGCCTATGTCGGCAACCGGCCCGACGCGAAGCCGGAAAACTATGGGTCCAAGGCCATCCCGATGGATCGGTTCATGGAGGTCGTCGCGGAGGGGATCGCGGAGCACAATGCCCGCACCGGTCGGGCGGCTGCGGTGGCTGGCGGGCGTAGTTTCGACGAGACGTTCGCCGCCTCTTTCGCGACCGCGCCGATCCGCAGGGCCACCGCAGAGCAGCGGCGCTTGTGGCTGATGGGCGCGAAGGGCTTGCACGCCGACAGCACGAACGGGCAGTTGCGGTTCATGGGCGCGCGGTTCTGGGCACCGTGGATGTCAACCATCCTCGGCCAGAAGGTCATCGGGCGGTTCGACCCGATGAAGCTCGACGCCGGCATGCATGTCTACTCTTTCGACAACCGCTATCTGGGCGAGGCCGAATGCGTCGAGCCGGGCAAATACAACAGCCTGGAAGACGCGCGCCGCCACGAGAAAGCACGCGCAGCCTATCGCCGCGCCGTCGTTGCCGAGCGGGATGCCGCGCGCCGCCTCGATATCGCGGCGGTCGGTCGGATGCTGGACGATGTGGGCAGCGATGCGCCCGCCCCCGCGCCGGCGCAGGCCCGCGTGGTCCGGCCGGAATTCGGACGGCAGCGGGAAATGCCAAGGCAGCGCGAGGCCTCCCCTGATGAGGTGGCTGCCCGCGCCGCAACGGTCGCCCGCATCGAGGATGCGGCGCGGCACCGGGACACCGAGGTCAGCGAGCGCGACCGCGCGATGCAGCGGTTCCGGGATGCCATGACACTGGAGCAGGAGATCGCCGCCGGTAATGCGGTCGATCCGGAGCAGCGCGACTGGCTGCGCATCTATCAGGCGGAGCCGGAATATCGCGCATTCGCGAAACTGCGGCTGAACCTCGGCGACGCGGTTTTTGGGTGAAGGCGGGTCCGGCGGCTGGTGTGAGAAATCGCCCGCCGGACCCTAACGAAGGAGATCAGAATGAAACAGAACGACATGCCCGTCAATGCGGTTGCGATGACCACGAACGTGGTGCTCGCGGTGGAGATGGTCGAGCGCATCACCAACCGCACGGGCGGGCTGGAAGGGATGGCGGTGCTGTACGGCCCGTCGGGGTTCGGCAAAACGTGGGCCATCTCGAACGCCGCGAACATGAGCCGAGCATACTTTGTCACGATGCGGTGGACCTACACAGTGAAGGACCTCCTTGAACACATCTGCAGGGAAATGGGCCTCAGCGAGGAGGGTAGAATCGGGCGATTGGTGGACCGGATTGCACAACAACTCGCCATTAGTGGGCGCGCTCTGTTCATCGACGAGGTCGATCATCTCGTGAAAAAGCGAAAAATTGAGTTGGTGCGTGACATCTACGACATGAGCCACGCTCCCATCGTGATGATCGGTGAGGAGCTGCTTCCCAAAAAATTGGAGCAGTGGGAGCGTGTACATCGTCGGGTGATGACGTGGGTCGGCGCTGAGCCGGTCTCACAGCGGGATGTCGGGCACCTTGCCAATCTCTATTGCCCCGGCATTGAGATCGCCCCCGAAGTGATCGAACGCATGATGCGCACCGCCAACGGATCGACGGGGCGAGTGGCGAACACCCTCGAAAAAATCCGAGAGCACTGCGCGGTCAGAAAGCTCCGCCGCGCACAGATGTCAGACATGCCGGATGCAATATTTCCGGTGGCGAGCGCCCCCCGCGCCCGCACCAACCTTATGGGCGCGGCATCATGAGCACCGGACGCAAACCTGCCGACGTTCTGGCGCGGTCGCCCCGGCCTGAGCCGCGCGCATCGATCTGGCCGCTGATCCGCGACCGGCGCGTCGTGACGGTGGGCGAGATCGCCAGCAAGCTGGCGCTGGACCGGAAAACCGTATCGGGCTTTCTGAACGCGCTGGAAAATTCAGGTCGGCTGTCCGGCACCAATCCGGGCGGGCGGGAGGCGCGGGTCTATACTCTGGTCAACGACACCGGGCCGGAACTGCCCCGCGTGCGCGCCGACGGCAGCGAGGTGACCGCCGGGCGCGGCACCGAGCAGTTGTGGCGCACCATGAAAATCCTGCCGAATTTCACCATCGTCGAACTGGCGGCGGCGGCATCGACCAGCGTTCGGGTGATCGCGCACGGGCAGGCGGAGGACTATGTCCGCTGGCTGCTGCGCGCGGAGTATCTGATCGTCACGGTGCGCGGTCGCCCGCATCGCCCGGCGCGGTATCGGCTGGTGCGCAACACCGGCCCGCTGCCGCCGATGATCCAGCGCATGCCTCAGGTTTGGGACCAGAACCTGAAACAGGTCGTCTGGACCGGGGGTGCATCATGAGCCGCTGGGATACGGAGGCGCGCCCCCACTGGATCGCCGTGCTGGACGAGCAATGCGAGGCGACATCGCAGGGCCGGGTGTCTGCCCGGCTGGGGTTTTCCAGCGCGATGATCGGCCAGATCAGGCGCGGGATCTATCCCGGCAGGTATGATCGGGCGGAGCAGGCGGTGCGCGGCCATTTCATGGCCGGGGTCATCACCTGCCCGGCGCTTGGCAAAATTCGCGCCAACGAATGCGTCGATCATCAGAAACGAGCGCAGAAATTCACGGGGTCCAACCCCCTCCGCATCACCATGTTCCGCGCCTGCCGCCGCTGCGCGCGTTTTACCGATGGAGAGACATCATGAAACACGACCGAAATCCCGAAACCGGCCTGCCGGTCGGAGCGAAGCCGCGCCGCCGGACTCAGGACGAGGCAGTCCACGGGCAGGCGATGCAGCTCTACCATGCGGCACGGCGCAACCCGATCATCGCTGCAGCCGTCGTGAGGGCGGCGGCGGCGATCCTTGCCGAGGACGCGCTGACCACTGGCAACACCAATGCTGACGTCGCCGTCAATGTGATCCGCGAGGAGGTTGCGGAGAACATCGCGATGAACCTCGACAAGTTGCGGGTCCTGTTGCGGGTCCAGTATGAGGCGGGCCGGGCATGACCGAGTTCGTGAAACTGGAGGACGCCGCGCCGCTGCCGACCTGCACCCCGGCGCAGTTGGCCGAGGCCATCACCACGATGGAGATCGCGGGCCACGCCGCCGCGCGCGTCCTCGTCTGCAACGACCCGCGCCGGGGCGCATCGCTCCTGAGCTACGCCGAGATCATCGCCATGGCCTCCGTTTTGGAGGCCCTTGGCTATGCCCGCCCCGACATGCTGCCGCCGAGCCGAAAGGCTGCGTCGGCCCCTGAACCGAAAGGAGGCCTGTGATGGCCATTGACCCAAACACCCTGATCACCCGCACGGATGGCAGCACCATCGCTTATGGCAAGCTGTCACCGCGTGACCAACTCGCGCACGAATATCTCTGCGAGTTCTTGCCAGCCGCCCTGACATTAAGGGACCGTTTAAAGGCGTTCAAATTGGCTGCTGTCGGTGAGCTGATGGCCCATCGCAAGATGATGATGGATGACTTCGGCGTCGCCGTTGGCGGGGAGGGTGGCAACATCACGATCCGCTCTGCCGACGGTCGCTCGATGGTGAAGTTCACCGTTCAGAAGGCTGTGTCCTTCGGGCCGGAGTTGGAGGCCGCTAAGGCGCTGATCTTTGAATGTCTGAACGACTGGGCGTCCAGCGCGGGAGACGAACTGCGCGAGATCGTGACGGGCGTCTTTTCGCTCAACAGCAAAGGCCGGATCGACACGCAGGGCATCCTGAACTTGCGCAAGATGAACATCACGGACGAGCGCTGGCTGCGCGCCATGGACGCTATCGACGAAGCGATCCGCCGCGATAGCAGTGCAAGCTACATCAACTTCTTCGAGGTTGATCTGGAAACTGGCAGCGAAAACCGGATTCCGCTCGACATCGCGAAGCTGTGAGGCCGCGATGTCCGACCACCCGGAGATCTCCCTGATCGACGAACGGGCCGCGCGCCGGTTCGTCTCGGCGATGATGGACGCCATCGACATCGCCGCCGAGGCCGGTCTGCCGCGCGACCGGATGCTGTCGGCGATGCGCCAGATGCGCGACCACGTAGAGCGGATCGGGAATGGCGGGCCGCGCGTTCTGTTCGCGGACGTCCTGACGGCGACGGCCGTCGTTGCCGAACTGACCGAGGCGGATCTGCTGGGCCAATCCCAGAAGCGGGACATTGCATGGCCCCGGCAGGTTGCCTGCCATGTCGGCGCGGCACGGTGCCAGATCAGCCAGAGCGAGATCGCGCGACGCCTGAACCGCGACAGCACCTCGGTCAATCATGCGCTCCGCGCGGTCGAGGCACGGGTGGAGGCAGGCTGCGTCCGGACGCAGGAGCTGGTCGAAGCGGTGTCATTCCATGCCGGTGAGATCGCAAAGCGCCGAGTGCCGGGGGCCATCCATGCCCGTTGACCTCCACGCCAAGCGCCGCCACGTGTTCGCGGCCTGCCGCGAGATGGGCATCGACGAGGAGACCCGTAAGGACTTGCAACTGCAGGCGACCGGCAAGGCGTCGTCGTCCGACATGAACGCCGCCGATTTTGACAAGGTGCTGGCCGCGCTGAAGGTGAAGGGCTGGAAACCTGCGGTGCGCGGCACCAAGGGCAAGGGCTGGATCGATGTGAACCGCGCCGACCAGCGCAAGGTGCTGGCGATCTGGGGTCAGCTCGCGAAGGTGGGCGTGGTCACGTCGGGACGCACGGCGATCAACGCCTTCCTTTGCTCACACACGTTCAAGGCCAAATGGACCGACGCTGCCACTGACATCGCGATTATCGGGCCGGAGCGCTGCGCCGATGTCATCGAAGCCCTGAAAGACATCGCGCGCCGCAATCAGGTGGTGCTGCGCAAATGAAAAAGACCGCCCGCACCCATGTCACCGACCATGCCATCATCCGCTATCTGGAGCGGCAGTGGGGCGTCGACATCGCGGGCCTGAAATACCGGATCGGCAGACGCGCCGATCTGGCGCTGGACACAGGGGCCACTGCCGTCAACGTGGATGGCCTGCACTACGTCATCCAGGACGGCTGCGTGGTGTCCGTCACCAAGGTGAAGCGCCGCAAGGGCAAGCGCCGGGCGAAAGGCGCGTGATGGATCGCCTGCCTGGTATCCTCGGGGAAATCGCCGCTGAGGTCAGCGAATCCGCCGCGATCAAGCTGGCGGCTGCGCGTGGTGGCACGCAGTTCGAAATGCCGCAAAAGGCCGAAGGGTCAGAGCTTGCCCGGATCGTTGGCGAAGAGGATGCTGTCGCGATCATCCGACTGATCGGACATGGCCGGATCAAGATACCGGGCGGGGCATATGGCGGTGGAGGCCGGAGGCGCGCGAGGGCTGTCGCAATGCTTCGCGCCGGGAAGTCAATTCGCGAAACGGCGCTGGAATGTGGATACGATCAGCGATCGATAGAGCGTCTGAAAGCACGGTACGCCAAGTCCGACGACGATCAGCCTCAGCTTCCATTTGACAGCGCATAACGACCTGCTCAATGGTCGTTTGACATCCCCACACCAGACCGCCCGACAAGCGCCGGAGGCGGATGACGCCTTTTGCCATGCGATGGTCGCCGCATCATTCAATGAATGCGGAGCGGACGATGGGATACTCTTTCGGAGCGCGATCAATCGACGAATTACAGGGTGTCCATCCCTGCCTTGTCGAAGTGGCGCATGAAACGCTTGCGCGGTCGCCGGTTGATTTTGGCGTCTTTGACGGCTTGCGCACAGCGCAGGAGCAGAACGAACTGTTTCGTCGGGGCCTGTCGCAGATCGACGGATACGGACGCATCGGCAAGCACCAGTTGCAGCCCGATGGATACGGCCATGCAATCGACCTCGTCCCGTGGATCGGCGGAAGATACGTTTGGGACTGGCCTGCGATCTATGACATTGCGCGTGCGCTCCATAGCGCGGCCTGCGAGTGCGGCACCGCCATTCGCTGGGGCGGCTGCTGGGAGCATATCAACCCGATGCAAGGCGACCCGGAACACTGGGTCGCGGCCTATGTGAAGCACAGGCGGGCGCAGGGTCGCCGCGCCTTCAATGACGGGCCGCATTTTGAGCTGTATGGCGACGTGAAGTCAGCGCCTGTGGCGGTGTCGGCATGAGCTTCTTCGATGACGTGAAGGGCGTCCTCGGGATCGTTGCGCCGACGGTCGCCACTGCCCTCGGAGGGCCGCTGGCGGGCATAGCTGTCCGCACATTATCCGAGCGGCTGCTTGGCAGACCGGATGGCACCGAGGCGGAGTTGCGTGACATGATCGTCAGCGCATCCCCTGCCGATCTTGTCCGACTGAAGGAGATTGAGGCGCAATTTGCGTTGGAGATGAAACAGGCAGGTGTCCGGCTGGAGCAGATCGCGGCGGCGGACCGTGACAGCGCCCGCAACCGTGAGATCAAGACGGGCGACTGGACGCCGCGCGTACTGGGCGTGCTGATCATCGCCGGGTTCTTCGGGCTGCTGGTGATGATGATGTTCCGACAGGTGCCGGAAGGTGCCGAGACGGTCCTGAACATCATGCTCGGCGGTCTCGCGGCGATGACTACGGCTGTCGTCAACTATTTCTTCGGCTCGTCTGCCGGGTCGGCCCGCAAGAACGACACGATCGAGAACCTGAAAAAGGGTGCGGCCTGATGCCGTCTCTCGACTGGCTCAAGCAGTGGGACTTGCTGATCGGGATGATCATCACGTTCGTAGTGTCGGTTGTCGGCGTCATCACTTTTTTCGACCGCCGCGCCAAGAGCCGCGCGGATGCGACGAAAATCGAGTTGCGCGCCGACACCATCCAGTCCGAGGCGCGTGTCGGCGCGCTGGAGCGACAGCTCGGCGGGCTTTCAGGCCAGATGAGCGAACTGAAAACCGAACTGCGCGAGGTCGATGACCGCGTGAACAGCATCGAGCGGGGCATGGAGACGGTGGCGAGGACCGAACATCTGCATGCGCTCGCGGTGGCGGTGGGCAGGCTGGAGGCGACCACCGTCCAGCTCGCCGGGAAATTGGACACGATCTATCGAGCCGCCGTCGAGGCAGGAGCACAGAAAAAATGACCAACCCGATGGGCCGCTGGCCGGTTGAGAAAGTCGAGGTGGAGAAGCGCCGCCAGTGCATTCTCACGCACCTGATGAACACTCCCGCCTACACCTGCAGTGATGAGCTGCTGATGCTTTTCTGTCAGGAACGAGGATGCCCGACGACAGACGATCAGGTCATCGCCGCGATTGAATGGCTGGCGGAACTGGGGCTGGTCACATCGCGGAAGGCCGAAGATGTGATTGTCGCGACGCTCACCAAGGCTGGTCTTTCGGTCGCGCAAGGGCACCGCATCGTGTCCGGTGTCCTGCGACCGGGCCCGCATATCTGAGATCACCGATTTGAAGAGGACACTCCATGAGCCCTGAAACAGTTGAACGAGAGCATCGTCGTCTGTCGATCCTGCGCCACCTTGAACGAAGCGCCGAATACACGTCGAACGGCGCAATCCTGCGCGACGTCGTCAATGGCGTCGGCGTTCCGTCCAGCGAGGCACAGATGAATGGCGAGCTCGCGTGGCTGGCCGAGAACGGCCTTGTTACCACGACCGCGCATGAAGGGTTCACCGTCGTGACAGCCACCGCTGCGGGTGCGGATGTGGCTGCCGGTCGGTCATCCTATCCGGGTGTGCGCCGTCCGTCGGCGCGGGGCTGACACATGCCGCCGCCCCGCAAGGTTGACCTGTTGCCGCCAGACCTTCGTGACTGGCTGAAGGAAGCGTGTGAGACGCGCGGGTGGTCGGGCTATGAGGAATTGGCCGACACATTGAACCGTCGCCTGGTCGCCGAAGGGTCGAGCCTGCGGATCCAGAAGACGGCGGTTGCGGCCTTCGGAAAGGAGCACCGGCAGTTTGTGAAACTGCAGGAGGAAGCCTCCGCCTGGGCGAAGGACTGGATGACGGGTCAGGGCCTCGGCGACGAGGCTGAACAGCACAAGGTGTTGTTCCAGATGATCAACACGCTCGCGTTCAAGGTGATGAAGGCGATGCTGAAAGAGGGCGAGGAGCCCGATCCGAAGGACCTCCATTTCCTCGGCAAGATGATGAAGGACGTGATGAGTTCCAGCGGGATCCGCGACAAGCTGATTGCCGATGCCGAGACGCGCGCGGCCAAGGAAGCCGTCGCGGCGGAACGCAAAGCGCAGGGCGAGCGTCTGGATATGGCAGTTGTGGCCGGTGATCTGGAGGCAGACGCCGTGCGGAAGGCCAAAGAGCTGATGGGGTTTGGGTGATGGTTTTGCCCCCGCTTGAGGCAGTTGCGTCATGACGGCCGCGTGATGGTCGCCTACAGCTTCAAGAAGCAGTTCGCGCCGCAGATCGTGGCGGGCACTAAGTGCCAGACTATCCGCGGCAATCGCAAGCGCCATGCCCATCCGGGCGAGGGTATCCAGCTTTACTACGGGATGCGCACCAAACATTGCCGCAAACTGTTGGACCCGGACCCGGAGTGCATATCCGTCGAGCCGATCAGCCTGTTCATCGAACCGCAAGGTCACGCGCCGCTGCGCGGCATCAAGTCCAGATACCGAATCGGCGACGGTGAGGTGCAGGAGCTGACTGACGGTTTCGCCCAGGCTGATGGGTTCCTCCATGCCAAGGACATGGTCCGGTTCTGGTTAGAGAACCACGGTGCCGGGCGTTTCGACGGGGTGCTGATAAAGTGGGACCCGGAGATGATCGTGGTGCCGCTGATGACGGTCACTCTCCGGGTATCCGCCTCTGAGCTGAAAAAAGGCAAGGCGCAGCGAGGTGCCGCGTGATGCCTGACAGCTCCCTCGACCCTAAACGCGATGCCGCTCTGACGGCGATCAAATTCCTGCCTTATCAGCGCAAATGGCTGAAGGACACGTCACGCTTCAAGATCGGCATGTTCGCTCGTCAAACCGGCAAGACCTTCACGACCGCAGGTGAGATCGTCGAAGACGCCGTCGATGCCAACCTGACGGGAAAGCGCACCCGCTGGGTCATCCTGAGCCGTGGGGAGCGTCAGGCATTGGAGATGATGAAAGAGAACATCCAGCCGATGGCCAAGGCGTTCTGGTCCATCTATGGCGATCTCCTGAAGGGCCGTGAGCCGGTCTTTTCGGAATCGGAGTTCCGGGCACCGCAGGCGGGCAATACGCCCGATGCAGTCTATCGGGCTCTTGAATGCGAGTTTCCGGACGGATCGCGGATCACAGGGCTGCCTGCCAATCCGGACACCGCGCGCGGGTTTTCCGCCAACACGGCGCTCGACGAATTCGCTCACCACAAGGACAGCCGGGCGATCTGGCGTGCGCTTTTCCCTGTCATTTCCAAAACCGGCCTGAAGCTGCGGGTCACCTCCACGCCGAATGGCAAGGGCAACATGTTCTATCAGTTGATGACCGGGGAAGGCACAGGCTGGTCCAAGCATGTCGTCGATATCCACGAGGCCGTCCGTCAGGGTCTGGACCGCAACATCGACGAGTTGCGCGCCGCATTGAACGATGAGGACGCCTGGGCGCAGGAATTCGAGTTGAAATGGCTCGACGAGGCGTCGTCGTGGCTGTCCTACGAGCTGATCTCGGAATGCGAGCACGAACTGGCCGGGTCGCCGATCGGGTACCAATCCGGGCCATGCTTTGTTGGCGTCGATATCGCCGCGCGGAACGATCTGTTTGTGATCTGGGTTGCCGAGCTGGTCGGGGATGTCCTCTGGACCCGCGAGATCATTGCCAAGAAGCGGATCACCTTCGCGGAGCAGGATGCCTTACTGGCCAATGTGATGCAGCGGTATCGGGTGGTCAGGGTTGCGATGGACCAGACCGGAATGGGCGAAAAACCCGTCGAGGATGCAAAGCGTCGTTACGGCGAGGACCGGGTCGAAGGCGTTCTCTTCTCTCAGGCGCGCAAGCTCGACCTTGCCACGGCGCTGAAGGAGCGGATGGAAGATCGCACCCTGCGCTTGCCCGAGGGCGATCAGGTCCTTCGTGCTGACCTGCATTCGGTCAAGAAGGAAACAGGTGCAACCGGCGCACCCCGGCTTGTCGCGGATCGTGACAGCGATGGTCATGCCGACAGGTTCTGGGCCGGGGCGCTCGCGGCTGCGGCTGCACAGACCGATTATCAGCCATTTGCCTATCGTGCCGTTCCCAAGGGGCTGGCCAAGGATGCACGGCGACTGACCGACCGGGGCTCGTTCCGGCAAAAAGGAGTGATCTGATGGGGCAACTGATAGACCAATATGGACGCCCGCTTCGCGCTGCCGACCGGCGCGCGCTGACAGAAGAGATTGCGCGACCGGGCCTGACGGGCATTCGGCAAGCGTGGTCGCCTTCGATTGCGTCCGGCCTGACACCTTCAAGCCTTGCATCTGTTCTGGCGGCAGCCGCTGAAGGCGACCCTTCCGATTATCTCGCCCTGGCTGAAGAGCTGGAGGAGCGGGATCTGCACTATGCTTCGGTTCTCGGCACCCGCAAACGGTCAATCTCGGGCATTGAGCCTGTCGTGAAGGCGGCGTCCGAGGATCCGCGCGACAAGAAAATCGCCGAGGCCGTTCGAGAGCACATCACCGAACATGACGGTTTCTCCGATCTGGTCGAGGACTTGCTGGACGGCCTTGGCAAAGGGTTCTCCGTGGTCGAGATCGTCTGGGATCAGACCGCAACGGAATGGACCCCGGAGCAGTTCATCCACCGCGACGCCCGGTTCTTCCGGTTCGACCGGGAGACGCAGCGCCAGCTCCTGCTTTTGACAGACGAGCACCCTGCGAATGGCGAACGGCTGGCCCCCTTCAAGTTCATCACCCATATACCGCGCCTCAAGTCGGGGATTCCCATTCGGGGTGGTCTGGCGCGGTTGATTGCGTTCACGTGGATCTGCAAAGCATACACGGTCAAGGACTGGGTCGCCTTTGCCGAGCTGTTCGGGCTGCCTCTGCGGCTCGGCCGCTATGACGGGCAGGCCACGAAGGAAGACATCGAGGTGCTGTTCCGCGCGGTGTCGATGATCGGGTCTGACGCTGCCGCAGTTCTGCCGAAGTCGATGGAGATCGACTTTCAGGAAATCAGCAGCGGTCAGGGACACGAGGTGTTTCCGACGCTCGCCAAGTGGGCCGACCAGCAGATATCGAAGGCGGTTCTTGGCCAGACGATGACGTCGGACGACGGCGCAAGCCGCGCCCAGGCGGAAGTGCATAACGATGTTCGGTTCGACATCCGGCGATCCGATGTGCGGCAGGTGCAGGGCACGATCAACCGGGATCTGGTAAAACCCTTTGTTGATCTGAATTTCGGCGTCCCGGATCGTTATCCCCTCGTGCAGTTCCCTCTTTCCGAGCCTGAGGATGTCAAGGCGCTGGTCGAGAACGTCGTCTCTCTCGCGGAGGCGGGCATGACATTCCGCGCCGCAGAAATCAGATCAAGGATGGGCCTGACAGCGCCGGAAAAGGATGACGAGACCTTTGGCGGCACCAGTGTCGCCACGAATATCTTGTCCGCCCGAAACAATGCGAGCCCGCAGGAGAATGCCAACCCCTATGACGAAACGGATGCGATCGAGGGGGCGGCGATGGATGACTGGGAAGATATCACGGCGGCACTTCTGCATCCGGTTGCGCAGCACCTGCGCAACGCCAGCTCATATGAGGAAGCGCTGCAGGGTTTGAGCGGTGTCATGGGAGAAATGGATGCATCGGCGCTGCTGCAGCGGCTTGTATCTGACGCCGTGGCATCGCGGGCCCATGGCGACGTGAGCGACTGACATGGCCGAGTTCAGCGACAAACCCGGCTACGCCTTCAAACCCGGCCCGCCGCCAGAGGTGATGCGGTATCTGAAGGGCAAGTCCCTGCGCCCGTCATTCTCGTTCCGGGATGTTGAGCCGGAGGAACACGCGGTCGGGTTTGCCGTGGCCAAGGCCATGCAGATCGATGTGCTGACCGCCATCCGCGAGGAGCTGGAAAAGGCGGCCGCCGAAGGTCTGACCTACGAGACCTTCAAGAAGGGTTTAGCACCCCGTTTACAGTCGCTTGGATGGTGGGGCGTGAAGGATCAGATTGACCCCGTCACCGGCAAGCGCGTGAAAGCACGGCTGGGTTCGCCCAAGCGATTGCGCACAATCTGGAGATCGAACATGCGTGCCGCCAGAGCGGCCGGGCAGTGGGAACGAATCGAGCGGACCAAGCGTGCGCTGCCGTTTCTGGTCTATCTCCTCGGCCCCAGTCGGCAGCACCGGATTGAACATCGGGCGAAAGAAGGATTGGTCTATCCGGTGGATCATCCGTTCTGGGACGAGTGGTTTCCTCCGAACGGATGGGGCTGCAAGTGCCATGTCCGACAGATCACCAGGCGGGAAGCGGAAGAGCGCGGCCTGTCCGAAGAGCCGACGATCGAGCGCCGCACCTTCCAGAACCCCCGCACCGGCGAGGTGCGAACGGTTCCGCGCGGCGTTGATCCGGCGTGGAGCGGCAACCCCGGTAAGACACGGGCAAGGAATGCCGATGCATTCTTGGCTCAACGACTGCAAAGTGCGCCCGATGATGTGGCCAAGGCCGCGATCAATGACATCGCCACCAGCTGGCGCGTGATGCGGATCCACGAAGGATCGGCAAAGGGCAGCGCGCCCGTTGCCATTCTTTCGGACGATGCCGCCACGGCTCTGCGCGCGAAGACCAAAGTTGTCAGATATTCAGACGAAACGGCCGCAAAGGAACGCCGGAAACATGGTGAGGCGATTCCCGAAGTTCTGGCCGGGATGCAGGATGCCTTCGACGGACCCGATGTCTTTGACGATGGAACATCGAAGGTCGCCTTCGCCGAGATCGCAGGCAAGGTCTGGCGCATCGTCGCAAAGGCGACGACTGACGGCGCGGAGATCTACGTGGTCAGCTTTCATCGTTCGAACGCGCGCCAGCTTCGACGATGGCGGGATGCGCGCGGTCGGTCACGCACGTGATCTGAAGGGAGTGATTGCGTTCGGGAGGTCGCCAACCCTCCCCGGCTCAGGACCGGCGGTGCGAAATGGTTCGAACGCTTTCGTTAGATAATCCTTCCGGCTGAAAAATTCCAGCACTGATGAATGGCGACATCGCGCCCGGAGCCGTCAAACCGGTGTTCCGCTGAAACGCGCCACAGGGGCCGTCAGAGGCCCTTCCCGGTATCATCGGGGCGGGCGAACCCCGGTTGCCTATTAAATAGGGGTTTAACGGGGCTCCCAGCGCGATCCTCGCAGGGACCGGGCGGGCGATTTGCGGTTGCGCGCATTTCGGGGGCGACAGGGGGCAGAGTTCTCGGATACGGTCATTCTGCGGTTGGCAGCCGCGCCCCCAGACACCATCGCGGTTCACCCGGCGCATGCCGGAGGGTTTCGCCCTGCATCTCTGGTGCAGTTTCAGCCCATGAACAACGCCATCGTCAATCCACCATCCATTCATGCCGCGAGCGTCGCGATCAACTTTGCGACGGGCGCATCAGATGTCCCGGCGTGGATCCAGTTGACGCCGCCCGGTCCCGGCATTGTCGGTGTCGACGGGCGTTCATGGACGATCGACAGCCCGGAAGAGCTGGTTTCCCGGTTCAACACCGAGGGGCGCTCGCTACCGGTGGATTTTGAACATGCGACGGAAATCAAGCCCAAGACAGGCGAGCCAGCGCCAGCTGTCGGCTGGATCGAGGAACTGGCCGTTCGCAGTGGGGCGATCTGGGGCCGCGTTGCCTGGAACGAGGCAGGATCTGCCGCGATCGCGTCGAAAGCCTATCGCTATATCAGTCCGGTCTTCTGGCACGACAAGGCCAACCGCATTCTGCGAATGGCATCGGCTGCACTCACCAATCAACCGAATTTCACCATGACCGCCCTGAACCGGGCGGCACAGACGGAGGACGACAACATGAACCTCGCGGCAATCCGCAAGGCGCTGGGTCTGGGGGAGGACGCCGATGAGGGCGCGATCCTGACAGCCATCAACGCGATGCGCACCGAACACCAGACGGCGTTGAACAATGCAAAGGGCTCTCTGCCCGATGCGGAGAAGTTCGTGCCGCGCGCGACCTACGAGGCCGCGCTGAACCGCGCCACGGCAGCCGAAGGCGAAATTGCCGAAGGCGAAAAAGCAGGCCGCGATGCCGCGATCGAAACAGCGGTCAACGCAGCGATCAAGGACGGCAAAGTCGCGCCTGCCGACAAGGAATTCTACGTCGCGTCCTGCGCGGCGGAGGGTGGTCTCGATCGCTTCAAGGCGTGGATCGAAAAGACACCGCAGATCGCCGCGCCGTCCGGGCTCGACGGCAAGACACCGGCCAAGGGCGGCTCCGTCCTGTCGGAAGACGAAATCGCAGCCTGCCGGGCAACCGGCATGTCCGAAGACGAATTCATCACGGCCAAAAAGGCCGAAGCCGGAAAGGGGGCCTGATCCATGGCCATCATCACCAATGCAGTGCTCAACGCACTGCGCACCACATTCCGGTCTGACTTTCAGGCCGCCTACACCGCCGCCGACGCCGCGAGCTTCTGGCGTGAGGTCGCAACCGAGGTGCCGAGCACAACCGCCAGCAACACCTATGGCTGGCTCGGCGATTTTCCGGCCCTTCGTGAATGGATTGGCGATCGCGCTGTCAAGGACATGAAGGAGCACAGCTACCAGGTCACCAACAAGGAGTACGAGGCAACCGTCAGCGTGCCTCGCGCTGCGATCGAAGATGACGAGCTGGGCGTCTATCGCCCGATGATGGCAGAGATGGGGAACGCCGCTGCCCGGCATCCCGACCAGCTGGTCGCCGCACTGATCAAGGCAGGCGATGCCACCCTTTGCTACGATGGCCAGAACTTCTTTGACACCGACCATCCGGTTGCGCCGAACCATGACGGCACCGGCGTGGCGGTGTCCGTCTCCAACAAGCTCGCAGGGGCCGGAACGAAGTGGTGGCTGCTGTCCACCAACCGCCCGCTGAAGCCGTTCATGCATCAGGTTCGCAAGAAGCCTGAGTTCGTGGCGAAGACCAATCCGAACGAGAGCGACGACGTGTTCATCAAGAACCGCTATCTCTACGGGGTCGATGCGCGGTGCAACGTCGGCTACGGCTTCTGGCAGCAGGCGATCCAGTCGCAGGCAACGCTGGACGAGGCGGGCTTCGATGCAGCCTATGCCGCGATGATGTCCTTCAAGGGCGACGGCGACCGCCCGCTCGGCATCATGCCCGACAAGCTGGTCGTGCCGCCGTCCCTCCGTTCGGCCGCGAACAAGACGATCGAGCGTCTGAACGCGGACGGTGGCGCATCCAACCCGAACTACAAGGCCGTCACGGTCCATGTCGTTCCGTGGCTGGCGTAAGGGAGGGCGATCAGATGGATTATGCTGTCATCCGCTCCAGCAGCGCCGGGTTCCGGCGTTGCGGCGTCGCGCATCCAGCCGAGGACGTCGTTCACCCTGCCAACGCTTTCAGCGAACAGGAGTGGGAGGTGCTTGCGAAAGAGCCGCGCCTTCTGGTTCGCGGGGCGCGACCTGATGAAGTCGCGGCGTTTGAGGCAGGCGGAAGTGGCGATGATATCCCGGCGGCGATCACTGGCCTGACCGAAGCGCAGCTCTCGCAGCTTGACGCGGTCATCCGTGCGCTGCCGTTCGCCGATTTCACCGGCACCGGCAAACCCAAGGTCGGTGTCGTGCAGGATGCCCTGAAAGAAGCGAAAGCCGATTTCACAGTCTCGGGCAAGGACGTCGCCGCTGCCTTCGATCGGATGGTTGCGGCTGGCTTCACTGTTCCGACGGCACCGGGGGCCTGATCCGATGACCGACCGCGTCAACAGCGCAGGCGACGACCGGACGGCCAACAACGCCGTGCGCCACCAGTATCGCGTCCTGAACGACGCCGAGAAGGCGGCGATGGTTCAGATCAAGGATGAAGGCGAAGCGCTGCTGCTAGCCATCGATGCGGCAAACGAGGTGGCCGGTGTCAAGGCCGGGCGCGAGATGGCGATTGCCCGCACCAAGGTCGAAGAGGCCGTGATGTGGGCCGTGAAGGGCCTGACCAAATGACCGACCTGCCCGCCGATACCGTCGCCGCCCAGCAGCTCCGCTCCGTCATCGAGCGGATCGAGCGGCTAGAGGAAGAGAAGCGGGAGATCGGCGAGCAGATCGGCCAGGTCTTTGCCGAGGCCAAGGGCAACGGGTTTGACGTGAAGACGCTGCGCAAGGTCATCGCCCTGCGCAAGCGGGACCGGGAGGACGTGGAGGAAGAACAGTCGATGCTCGACCTCTACCTTCACGCTCTCGGCATGGCACCCGCGCCATGACCGACCCGCTCCGCCGCATCCCGTTCGATGCCGAACCGTTCGCGACAGCGGTCGATCAGTTGATCGACATTGCCTGCGATCAGGGCCTCGACATCGCCGATATCGCGGTGGTGCTGGAGGACCGCGCCGCCAGTGCGCGGCGGAAGGCGGACGAAGAATAACCATCCGCGCTGGGAGGCGTCGGGCAGCCGGTGTCGGGGCGCGCATCGGTGAGAGACCTCAAGTCGCCCGCGAACAACAGGAGCCGCCGATGCCGCGCAAGAACCCCCGACCGCAGGCCCGCCAGCGCCTTAATGCACTGCGCAACCGGCTGGCCTTGAATGCGCTCGCAATCGAGAAAGGCCTCTGGCCGTTCGACGGGTCGGCGCAGCCAAACACACGCCTCCGTCAGTATGTGGACCGCATGATGGCGGCGATCATAGGGCCACGGCCATGACGCAGATGACCGTCCTCGCGATCCTCCTGCTGGTCTGCATCGGCGGCATCGCCACCGCGCTGCTGTGGCTGCGTGACCTAGCCACTAAGGTGCAGCGCCTGAGCGAAGATCTGCATCGGGTCATCGTCGCGCTGCGCGAGGCACAGGGTGTGATCGCAGAACTGCGCGCCACGGGCGGCCCCCTGCCGCCGCAGGATGACGACGCGGCGGATCGGGATCAGTTGTGGGACGCATCGTCCCGCCCAGCGCCGCGCATTTCCCGGCCTACCAAGCTGAGGACACCCTGATGCCCTACGCGACCAAACAGGACATCATCGACGCCTATGGCATCGAAAGCCTGTTCATTGCTGATCATGATGGTGACGGGACAGAGGACGAGGTGGTAATTGCGCGCGCCCTGGTCGCCGCCAGTGACGAGATCGACGGTTATCTTGGCGCGCGACACACGCTGCCGCTCCCGGTCCTTCCGCCTCAGTTGGTCCAGCCCTGCATCGATATCGCGATGTATCGCATGGCACGAGACGGTGCGTCACGGACGGAAGAGGACCGCACACGTTACGAGGATGCCGTGAAATGGCTGACCAAGGTTGCCGATGGCAAGGTCCGCCTTGTGTTGCCTGACACTGACGAAGGTGCGGAGTTCGACCGGCCCAAGCCAATCGTCGCGGCAGGGCCAGAGCGCATCTTCTCCCGCGAAAAGATGAGGGGGCTCTGATGGCCGGTGTTGAATTCCTCGTCGAGCATCATGGGCTGACTGAGGCTGGCAAGGTTCTGTCTGCTGTCGGCGGATTCGACGCAGCGCAGCTGATGGAGGATATCGGCGCGGTTCTCGAAAGCTCCAGTCGTCGCCGGATCAGCGAGACCAAGGCAGGCCCAGACGGCACGCCATGGAAAGCGTGGTCCCCCGAATATGCCAAGACACGCGGCGTGCAGCATTCATTGCTGGTCGGCGAAGGCGAGCTTCTGGACAGCATCCAGTCCTATTCGGACGGTCACGAGGCGCGCGTTGGCACGCCGCTGATCTATGGCGCCATTCATCAGGGCGGTGGGGCAGAGGTCGGCAAGCCCGGCCTGCCTGAGCGCCCCTATCTCGGCATGTCGGCCGAGGACGAGCGCGACATCGATGATCTGGTCCGCGAAGCGCTTTCCGAGCTGACCCGGAAGGGCCGGTGATGATCGAGCACGCAAACCTGATCGCACAGCTGCCGGGTCACATCGCCGAGCAGATTTCGCTCGTCATGCCGGATCTGGAAGAATGCGCGCCGCACGAGGCGCGGGTGACTTTGGAAGAGGTCAAGAAGGGTGGCTTCAAGGCCCCTGCGGTTCGTGTCGTCGCGCTCGATTTCCGGCCACGCAACGTCATGGCTGGGCCGCAATTCCTCGTCGATCTCGAGATGGTCGCCTATGTCATCACAACATCGCGGCGCAGCAGCGCACGCGAAACCACAGCCATGGTCATCGCACAGGCGATCAGCCAACTGGCGTTCGAAAACAACTGGGACGAAGACGATGTCGGTCCTGCCGAACGGGTCACGGGACGGAACCTGTCGTCGTCGCTGACCAGGGCGGCTGGAATCGGCCTGTGGGCTGTGACGTGGACACAGCCGCTGAGCCTCACGCCGCACCGTATCGAAGACGGAGTGATCCCATCCGAAATTTACCTCGGACGGGACCCTCATGTCGGATCGATCCACGAGGGCGATTATGAGCTCGTATCCGAAGGATCTGCGCCGTGAGCAATTTCGGGACAGCCGAGATGGCGCGCCGCCTGGACGGAATGATCAGCATCGGCCGCATCGTCGAGGTTCGGGCAGACACAGCCGAGGCAAAGGCGGAGATAGGTGACCTTCGGACGGCATGGCTTCCGTGGATGGCACATCAGGCCGGGCAGGATCGGACGTGGTGGGTCCCCGAGATTGGATCACAGGTCGTCATCGTCGCCCCTTCCGGCAACATTGACCAGGGCGTGATCCTGTCCGGCGCGCTCTATTCCGATGCCAACCCGGCACCTGCTGACACAGCCACGGTTCATCGGACGATCTACGCTGACGGGGCGGTCATCGAATACGATCGTGCCGCGCATCGCCTGACAGCGGTTCTGCCTGCCGGAGGCGAGATCGATCTGACCGCGCCCGGCGGCGTTACCATCAACGGCGATCTGGTCGTCACCGGCGACGTAAACGCCGGAGGGGCGGGCGGCGTCAGCTTGCTGCATCACAAACATGACGGCGTCCAGTCGGGCGGTAGCCTGACAAACGAGCCGGTGAATTGAGGAGAACCCCGATGGCACGAGCCAAGAAAACGACTGAAGCGCCCGCAACCGAAGAGTTCACGGTCACCATTACCGGGTGGGTCGCGGGCCGCAGAGTGACCGAGGGCGACACGATCCGCCTCTCGCCGCTCGAGGCGAAATACGAGACCGGGATCGTGCCCAAAAACCCGTCTTCAAACCCGTCTTCAAAATCGGCTTAAAGGGGGTGTTTAAACAGCCATGATTGGAATGGATCGACATTCAGGACAGGTGCTTGCGGGGGATGCGCATCTGTCGCAGTCCATCACAGACATCCTGACGACGCGGATCGGCGAGCGCGTGATGCGCCGCGATTACGGATCGCGCCTGCCTGCTCTGGTCGACAGTCCGATCAATGGTCGCACAGTCATCGAGTTTTTCGTTGCCACGGTTGAGGCCCTGCGCAAATGGGAGCCACGGATCCGGGTGCAACGTGTTCAGCTGCTGAACACATCAGATGCCGGCAACGTTGAGATCAGCGTTGACTACGCGGTCGATGGCCGGGCGGAGACGACCGGTGTCACGATCGGCGGAGGGTCCGCCTGATGTTCGATGCAGTCGATCTGACCCGCCTGCCGCCGCCAGATGTGGTGGAGGCGCTCGATTACGAGGCGATCCTCGCTGACGCGCTGGCCCATTTGCGAACGATCTGGCCGGAGTTCGATGCGCTGCTGGAAAGCGAGCCTGCCGTCAAACAGACAGAGCTGGTTGCATATCTGGCGCTGAACCTGCGTCAACGTGTGAATGACGGCGCGCGGGCGGTGATGCTGGCATTCGCGACCGGTGCCGATCTTGATCATATCGCAGCGATGTTCGGCGTCGAGCGTCTGGTCGTCGTTCCTGCTGACCCGGAAACAATCCCGCCAACCGAAGCGGTGCTGGAAAGTGACGATCGCCTCCGCCGCCGTGCGCAGTTGTCGCCGGAGGCCGGAACCGCCGCCGGGACCATTGGCCGTTATACGTTCTATGCGCTGACGTCCTCGGGCCGGGTGGCCGACGCGGTTGTAACATCGCCTGCGCCAGGTGATGTGCTGATTTCAGTTCTGTGCGCTGACGATGATCTGTGGATCCCGGATGCCCCGCTGTTGGCAATCGTCGATGGCGTTGTCCAGGACGAGGATGTCCGCTGTCTGAACGATACCGTCACGGTCGCCGCCTCCGGTGTGGAAGACTATGCCATCGAGGCGACCCTGACCTTTCTGCCTGGCGCATCGCAGGAGCTGGCGTTGGCCGCAGCGTCAGCGAATGCCGAGCGGATCAGGGTTCGACGCCAAATGGACCGCAATGTCAGCCGATCAGAGATTTTCGGGGCGCTGCATGTCGAGGGCGTTCAGAACGTGCTTCTGATCAGCCCCGCCGCTGACATCGTTATCCCCCGGACATCGGCAGCCCGCTGCACGGGCGTGACGCTTTTGAGCGGAGGCGTCGATGTCTAGCGCGCTTCTGCCCCGGAACGCGACGCCGCTGGAGGCCGCGTTGGCCGATACGGCGGGCGAGGCCTTGTCCTTCCCTGTGCCGGTGCGCGACGTCTGGAACCCGGACACGTGCCCGGTCAACGTGCTGCCCCATCTCGCATGGGCGCTCAGCGTCGATGTCTGGGATATGGATTGGCCGGAGGCGACAAAGCGGGCTGTCATCCGCGAGAGCTTGCGTGTCCATCGCACAAAGGGGTCGCTGGGTTCGATCAAGCGCGTCCTCGCGGCGGCGGGTCTTGGCGATGCGACCGTCGTCGAGGGTGGCCGGTTCTTCTATGCCGATGGCGAGTTGGCAGGTGACGGGCAGGAATTCGCCGGGCTGGCCGACCACTGGGCCGAATATCGCGTCACCTTGGGCGCGCCGATATCGGTCGATGAAGGTCCGCGTGTGCGCGCGTTGCTCGAGGCGACAGCCCCGGCGCGCAGCCATCTGAAGTTTCTGAGTTTCGAGCTGACTGCATTCCGCGCCAATGGCGTGGCCATCGCGGACGGCACCTATTCCGCAGGAGTGGTCTGATATGCCTGAGAACATCCCGGTCGCCGACGAGTGGCCTGAGAACATCCCAGCGATACAGGTCAGCGACCGCTTGCTCGGTGACCTTCCAGAAGCTGCGGCTGTTACGGGGCCGCTGAACCTCGGGCGTCAGGCGCTGGCGAACCGCACTGCGTTCCTGCGCGCGGCGATCTCGGCCTATACGGCCTTTGATGGCGCGGTGATTGCACCTGGGCGCTTTGTGTGGTCGTCGGACGGGGCTCTCATGCAAAACGCGACCGCCGCGGATATCGCGATCACCGGGCGCGACCAGGCCACACTCGTGGGCGATGGGTTGGTGGAATACTTCCTGACGCTGCAAAACGACACGGTCGCCATTGCCGCCCCGGCGGGCGCGGTGCTGCCGTTCGCATTTTCCACGCCGCCGGTCGGGTGGCTCGAATGCGATGGTTCGGCGATCAGCCGCGCCAGCTATGCCGCACTCTTTGGCCAGATCGGCACGGCTTATGGCCCAGGCGACGGCGTCAACACGTTCGGTGTGCCGGACCTGCGCGGGGAGTTTTTGCGCGGCTGGGATCACGGGCGCGGTATCGACACCGCGCGCGGCATCGGCACCGCGCAACCGGCCTCTCGGCTGCATGTTCAGGGCACTGGTTCCCGCGAGGACACCACCCAATTCGATACCGTGAGCAAGAAGTATCGGCTCGGAAATATCTTCGTTCTAGACGCCCACTTGGAGGATATTAAGACCCTAAATTACAACGCTGTCAGCGGGACCTATTTTTATGTCCCGGTTTCCACCGTTGCCGCCCCGACGGGCGATGAAGCTATCCATGCCGCCACACGTCCTCGCAACGTCGCGATGATGTACTGCATCAAATATTAATAAGGAAGCCCGGCATGAACACCCTTTATCATTATGACCCCGCAAATGGCGCGTTTCTTCGCGAAAGTGGGGCGCGCCTTGATCCCATCGACCACATGCCGATGGTGCCCGCGTATGCCACGTTGGTGCCACCGCCGCAGACCACTGCCCATCAGGTTGCGATCTGGGATGGCGGTGCGTGGCACATCGAGGATGACTATCGCGGCACAGAATACTGGCTGCCGGACGGCACCCATGCCGTGATCACCGAAATCGGCATTGCACCCCCGCCCGATGCGATGGATGCACCACCGCCGCCGCTGCTCGCCGACCTGCAGGCTGCCGCGATCCTTCAGGTCATTGGTTTTGCAACAGCACGGCGCGCCGCGCTTGCAGAGGGCGCTGACCGGTTCAAGCTGACTGGCTACACCAGCAAGGCTGATCGTGTCCGGCGGTATTTGGCGGGCAGCGCAACCGCCGACGATCTGCACCTGATCGACCTCGAAATCGACCGGCGCGGCCGGGGCGAGACGCGGGAAGAACTGATCGGCAAGCAGGGAGCCAAGGCGGCGCTGTTCGAGGCGGCCAGCGTCATCATCGACGGCATGGAAAGCGCCGCACTGGCGGCAATCGAGGCGACCGAAACCGAAGCTGCCCTCACTCAACTTCTTCTCGATCTTGAAACCACGGCGAACGCTGAATTCGCCAATCTCACAGGAGGCACCTATGCCTGAACAATTCCTGCATGGCGTCGAGGTTATTGAAATCGATGACGGCATCCGTCCGATCCGCACGCTCAAGTCGTCGATCATCGGCTTGGTTGGCACAGCACCCGACGCCAGCGCCGACTGGCCGCTGGATACGCCGGTCCTGTGCACCGGCCCACGTCAGGCCGCAACGCTCGGCGCGGGCGGCACTCTGGCAGATGCCTACGGCGGCATGTATCGCGAGGGCGCGTCTGTCGTCGTGATCATCCGCGTCGAGGAAGGCGTCGATGAAGCGGCCACACTGGCCAAAGTCGTCGGCAACGCCGTCGATCAGACCGGCGTTTTTGCGCTTCTGACATCCGAGACAATCGTGAAGGTGAAGCCGCGCATTCTCTGCGCGCCGGGGTTCACGTCTCAGCGCCCGGACGATACCGCCAACCCGGTTGTTGCGGCGTTCCAGACCGTCGCGGCCCGCCTGCGTGCCACGATCATCGCTGATGGTCCGAACACGACCGAGACCGCCGCCAAGGCCTATCGCGCGGATTGGGGCACTGATCGGCTCTATGTCATCGACCCGGCGATCCGGGTCTATGATGCCAATGCGGCCGCCGTCGTCACACGTCCGACGTCCGGCTATGGCGCTGGAGTGATCGTGAACACCGACATCACAAAGGGGTTCTGGTGGTCGCCATCGAACCAGATCATCAAGAGCGCGGTCGGCATCGCGCGCCCGATCACATTCGGGATCTCCGATACGGAGAGTGAGGCCAACCGGCTGAACGAGGATGAGATCGCGACGGTCATCCACTACGATGGTTTCCGCCTCTGGGGGAACCGGACAACCGCGACCGATCCGCTTTGGGCGTTTCTGTCTGTGCGCCGCACGGCCGACCTGATCCATGACAGCATCGAGCAGGCGCATCTGTGGGCGCTCGACCGTCCGTTCAGCGCGCAGCTGGTGAAGGACATCGAGGGCAGCGTCCGCGAATACCTTCGCCGCCTTCAGGCGCTGGGCGCGATCCTTGGCGGATCGATCTGGCTGGACCCCGAACTGAACACGGCTGCGAACCTGCAAGCGGGGAAACTGTTCCTCGATTTCGACTTCGAGCCGCCCGCGCCGCTGGAGCATCTGACCTTCCGCGCCCACCGGAACGGCACCTATTACGACAACCTCGTCGAGGAAGTCGCGCTGGCCGCATAGGGCGGCTGAAAGGAGAAGACCATGGCTTACCCTCGCACCATCCGGAATCACAACGTCTTCATCGACGGGGTCGGATATTTTGGCCGCGCTGATGAAATCACGCTGCCGCAACTGAAGATCACCGAAGCCGACTTTCGCGGCAGTGGCATGGATGCGCCAATCGGCATCGACATGGGCATCGAAAAGATGACGGCCCAGCAAACCTTCAAGGAATGGTCGCCGGAGCTGATCACCCATTTCGGCAGGCGGGTCCGCTGGACCGCGCGGGCCGGTGCCATGGGTCAGGAAAACTTCGATGCCGATGCTTGGGCATTCGAAGTGGGCGGCCGCGTTGTCGGTCTGCCGACCGACGCTCTGAAGGGTGGTGGCGACGTCATGCTGAAGCTCGACTGGTCGGTCGATTACTTCCGGATCGAGAAGGACGGTGTCGATCTTGTCGAGATCGATATCGAGAACGGCAAGCGTGTCATCGGCGGCGAAGACCAACTCGCATCGATGCGCCGGGCGATGGGCATCTGAGGAGGCACCTGAAATGGCAAACACAACCAAGGTAGACCTGAACGGCGGTGCGAAGATCGGCGGCAAGTCGGTGGACAGCCTCACCGTCGCAGAACCCATGGCGGGTCAGATGCGTGGCCTCCTCCTGACTGACATTCTGCAAATGAAGGTCGATGCGCTGATCGTCCTGTTGCCACGGATCTGCACGCCGATCGTTACGGAAGCGGAGGTCGCGTCGATGCCGCCGCGCCATCTGATGGCGTTGGGGGTCGCGGTCGTGGGTTTTTTCGCGCCGCCGGGTCAGCGGTTACCGGAGGCGACGACGCACTAGCGCTGCCGGACAGTGTCGAGGAGGCGATGGCGGACATCGCCATGATCTTTCATTGGTCGCTGCGTGATCTGTGTGACCTGACCATCATCGAACTGGCGCAATGGCGCGCCCGTGCAATTGCCCGTCTGCCGAAGAGGCCGGGGACAGAGTAAGGGAGGAAGGAGACACATGGCCGACGATCTGAATGTCTCCTTCGTCTTGCGGCTCGTTGATCGGATCACCGGCCCGATCAAACCGGCGTTGCGACAGATTGAAGGGCTGAAGCGGCAGCTTTCCGGCGTGGCAGATGCCGGTCGGATGGCGGGACGCGGGATCGGCAAAATTGGCGATGGCTTGAAAACCGGTGCCGGTATCCTGACAGGCTATGGCGCGGCGATGGCGCTGGCCGCATCGCAGCTGATCGCACCGGCCGCGCAATTCGAAAAGTTCCAAACGATCTTGGAGACCACAGAGGGCTCCGCCGAAAAGGCGAAAGAGGCCATGGACTGGGTCACTCAGTTTGCGGTGAAGACGCCGTTCGAGCTGGATCAGGTGATGGCGGCATTCGTGCAGCTCCGCGCCTATGGGCTGGACCCGACAACAGGCCTTCTGTCCGATCTCGGCGATACGGCATCGGCAATGAACAAGGATGTTCTGCAGGCAGTTGAAGCCATCGCGGATGCCGTCACCGGCGAGAACGAGCGGCTGAAGGAATTCGGTATCAAGGCCTCCAAGGAGGGGTCGAAATATGCCTACGCCTACACCGTTGACGGTGTCCGGAAGGTCATCAAGGCCTCGGCCGAGGATCCGGCGGCGATCGAGGCCGCGCTGCGCGAGATCTTCCGGGAGCGGTTCGCGGGCGCGATGGAGCGTCAATCCCTGACATGGGAAGGGATGATGTCGAACCTGTCCGACCTTTGGAGCGGCTTTCAGCGCATGATCATGGGCGCTGGCCTGTTCGACTGGATGAAGGGCGAGCTCCAGAACGTTCTGGCGATCGCAACTCAGATGCAGGCCGATGGCACCCTCCAGCTTTGGGCGACGGAGATCGGCAACAGCATCAAAGAGGCGCTGATCGTCATGCGCGAGCTTCTGGTCGGCGTTCTGGATGTCGCCAAGGAAGCCGGACCATGGCTCCAGATGGCGGCGGACAAGCTCGGCGGCTGGAACGAGCTGGCCATCGCGCTCTTGGCTCTCCCCTTCGCCGGGATGTTCGTCAGCATCGTCCAGGGCATCGTGATGGTCTCGGCCGCACTGCTGACCAACCCGATCCTTGCGTCAATCGCAGCGATCGGGCTTGCGGTCTATGCGATCTATGACAACTGGGACGGGATCGTCGCCTATTTTCAGGCCAAGCTGGATGCGGTTTATGCCGCCTTTGATGACGGGTTCCTGAAAGGTATTCTTGCGCTGATGGTGGCCTTCAGCCCGGTCACAATCTTCATGGATGCGTTCAAGGGCCTTGTCGAATGGCTCACTGGCTATAGCCTAGATTTCAGGTGGTCTGACATCCTGCCGGATTGGAACTGGTCTGACATCATCCCTGACCTTCCGGATTTTGGGCTGTTCGACAACGCCGGGACGACCAGCCCTGGACGCGGCGGTCTGCGCAACCAGCTGGCTGTTGATCGTGGCGCATCCCCCCTGACCACAGGCGCGGCCTCGACGGCCGGTGTGACCGAGGTCACGAATGTCGGGGGCATAACGGTCAACGCCGCGCCGGGCATGAATGAAGAGGCTCTGGCGCAGCGCGTTGCCGAAAAGATCGAACGCCGACGGCCGCGGGGCCGTGGGCCGGTTCGCCGGATGCATGACGACGACGGATTCGGTGGCACCGAATGACCGCAAGTCTTGTATCCATGGCTCTTGGCGCTTTCCGGTTCGCGGTGCTGTCACAAAGCTACGACCAGATTCGGCATGAACTGGAGGAGAGGTGGGAGAGTGTCGATCGCGCAGGCAGCCGCCCGGCGTTGCATTGGGCCGGTCATGGTGCAGAGACGTTGACCCTCTCCGGTGCCATTTTTCCGGCTTATCACCACACGCTGCGGTTCCCGCAAGCGCTCCGTCAGACGGCGACGCAGGCAGTGCCCCAGCTGCTGGTAGACGGTCTCGGCTTCTATTGGGGCGACTGGGTCATTCAATCGGTCAGCGAGGCCTCGGTCCTTCACACCGCTGACGGGGCCCCACGCCAGCAGACATGGACGATCCGGCTTCAATACTATGAGGGGGCGGCGTGATGCCTGCGACATGGCGCACATCCGAAGGCGAAACTGTCGACCTGATCTGCTGGCGCGCGTTCGGCACGACACGGGGACTGACGGAGGCCCTGCTGGAGGCCAATCCCGGCCTTGCCGACAAGGGAGCTTTCCTGCCCGTCGGAACGCTCGTCACGCTGCCTGAAAAGGCTGCCGCCCAAGTTGCCCGACCGATCAGGCTTTGGGACTGATGAAACCGATCTACAGCATCACACTCGGAACGGGCGCATCTGTCGTTGCCATCGAAGGGCGGCTGGTATCGATCGAGATCACGGATCAACCCGGCGTCGTTTCCGACGATCTCCGTCTTGTCATCGACAATCAGGACAATCGGATCGAGCCGCCACGGCGGGGCGTGCAGCTCCGCGTCGCTCTTGGCTTCGAAGAAACCGGCCTCATCGATCGGGGCAGCTTCACTGTTGACTGGACGCGGACTGCAGGGCCGGTTCGGACATTGGAAATACGTGCGGCGGCCATCGATCTGCGCACTGCGGCGAAGGCTCCGAAGACACGCGAATGGAAAGACACGACCCTCGGCCAGATCGTGAAAACGATTGCCACGGAAAATGACCTGAAGCCCCGTGTCGCTACCGAGCTGGCAAAGATTGCCTATGAGCATCTGTCACAGACCGGCGAGAGCGATCTCCATTTTCTGACCCGACTCGCGTTGGAGATCGGCGCGATCGCGAAGGTCGCGGACGGCAATCTTGTTGTGGCATGGCGGGGCCGAGGGGAGACTGTCTCAGGCGAAAAACTGCCGGTCATCGCGCTCGGCTATTCGGATTTCACTGAATGGCAGGCGAGTGACGGTGAGCGTGACCGCTATGAATCCTGCACCGCCTACTGGCACGACAAGAGGGCTGCAAAGCGGCAGGAGGTCCATGTTGGCGACGGCGAGCCGTCATACAAGATGCGTCGCACGTTCCCGGATAAAGAGATCGCCACCAGGGCCGCATCGGCCGAGCTGCGTCGCCTGAACAGAAGCACAGGACGATTCACTGGCAGTCTCGCCATCGCGCGCGTCGATCTCTCGGCCGAGCAGATCATCCTGCCGAACGGGCTGGGCGCGGCCGAGGATCGCCGATGGATCACGACATCAGTCACACATCGCCTAGACGGTGCACTGACCACCGAGTTTGAGGCGGAATTGGAGGATGAAGGAAACGATGCCTCCGCATAAAGCGGGGGCCTGTGCGGCTGTAACCGCACAGACCACGGGGACTATCTTGCAGGACCGCCCCCGCCGACCAGGCTAACATCATGGCCGCCCGCACCCTCCGGAGGGCGTCGGCACATTCGAGCGATTCTAGTCCCCATGTCGAATCCAGCCGAAGATTTTCGCTGTCCCTGCGGGCGGCTTCTTTGTAAGATATCCGAGCCAGTCAGCGGTGGCGCACTGTCAATAAAGTGTCCTCGCTGCAAGGCGATCAATCACGTGAGGCCGCCGAGCCCTTCACCAGAACGCCCAGAGCGCGACGGAAAGGACTCAGATGGCACAACGGTCATCCCCCCCGCTTCCCGCAGCCCCTGAGCTGCCGCCCGGCGCTCCGGGCAAGAACGGCTACGCATTCCGGCAGAAGTTCGGCGTCATTGTCCTGTGCGCCGACGAGGCACATCAGGCGGCGCTGTTTCGCCGTTTCCGGGGCGAGGGCCTGCAGTGCAAGGTGGTGTCGACATGAAGATCTCGCTCGATCTGAAAAGCCCACCCGCCGACAGCTACCGCGCTGCGCGGGTTCAAAGCCTCTTCAATGTGGACGGCGAAGGCGGCGCAGACTTTGCGTTGCGCGCAAACCTTCCCCTGGACGAGCAGCCGTGGTCGATTGGGCTCGTCGTGGGGCCGTCCGGTTCCGGCAAGTCGTCCATTGGCAAGGCGATGTGGAAGGGCAGGCATATCAGGCGCTCCGGTGGGTGGCCCAAGGGCGTGGCGCTGATCGACGCACTCGCGCCGGAGGCGGCTTTCGACGACGTGACGGCGGCGCTCTCCGCCGTCGGCCTCGGGTCTGTGCCGTGCTGGCTGCGCCCCTACGAGGTCCTCTCAACCGGCGAGCGGTTCCGTGCCGACATGGCCCGCATCATCCTCGAGCGTCCGGAGAAAGTCATCCTCGACGAGTTCACTTCCGTCCTTGACCGGCGGGTCGCCCAGATCGGAGCGGGCGCGTTTGCAAAGGCATGGCGGCGCGGGCCGGGCCAGTTTGTGGCGCTGTCCTGCCACTACGATATTGCTGACTGGCTTCAGCCCGACTGGATATTCGACACCGCGACGTCCGCGTTCCGATGGAGGCGTCTTCGACGGGCACCATCCATCGAAGTCGACGTCTACGAAACGGGATGGGGCGAGTGGCCGCTTTTTGAGCCGCATCACTACCTGAAGCTGCCCCGGATGGTGGCCGCGACCTGCTACGTGGGCAGGGTCGCGAGGGAGCCGGTTGCCCATGTGGCCTTCTCGACACGCCCCGGCATGAAGGAAGCAAGAGCGTGTCGGCTCGTCATTATGCCGGAGTGGCAGGGTGCGGGTGTTGGCATGCGCTTCCTCAACCACATCTGCGCACGATGGCGGCGGGGCATGAACCGTTTTGACAAGCCGATGCCCACCCTCTTTCACACGTCGCATCCCGGACTCGCGGCGGCTCTTCGCCGCGACCGAAACTGGACTCAGGTTTCTGGCGTCCTCTGCGGCGAGCCGAGGGCGAGGTCTATCGCCACGCTGAAGAAGTGGGCGGAGTCTGTCGGCAAGGATCAGGGCACCGGGGGTTTCGGGGGCCATTTCCGCGCGGTGCAGGGATTCCGCTATCTGGAGGCCGAAGAGTGAAGGTCCTGATCTGCGGCGGACGGTGGCTGGGCGCGAGGGCGCTAGAGGTGGCCGTCTCCGCTGGCCACGAGGTGAGGCTGGCCTGCCCGGCAGGCGATGACGCCGCTGCGGTCGTCGCCCGCCGCTTTGGTGTCGAAGTGAGTGTCGCGCCCGAGGCGGAGGCGCTGCAGGCGGGTGACGTGGCCGACGCGGACCTCGTTCTTTCCCTCCATTCCTTTCGCTACGTGTCTCCGGGGGCGCTGCGCGCCGCGAGGCTGGGCGTGGTCGGCTACCACCCGTCTCTCTTGCCGGAGTTTCCGGGCCGCAACTCTGTCGCCGACGCCGTTCGATCTGGTGCCTCGGAGACAGGTGGGGTGATGTTCGGGCTTGCCGCTGGCTGGGATGACGGGCCGATCCTGTTAGACGCTGCCGGTCCTATTGCCGCCCGCTGCCTTATCCTTCCGGGGGAGTCCCCGGCGGCGTTGTGGAGGCGAGCACTCGCGCCCATCGGTCTTGCCTTATGCTGCCGGGTGCTTGTGGCCGCGCCGGAGGGTCGTTTAAGTAGGTGTTGAGCGCCCGCTAATTGCTGCAGATATCCCTGTCCGCTACTGCAGGAATCCGAGTCCGACTACAGTGAGACGATCCGCTTCGTCGTCACGAATGCGGGTGGTCTTGTGCATGAATTCAATATCGGCACCGCCGCCAGCCATGCGGAACACGCGCCGACAATGCAGATGATGGTCGATCACGGCGTCATCGAAGGCGGCAAGATCAACCATGAAACGGCCAAGGCGATGCAGGCGTCGATGGGGCACGGCATGCACGATGAGCCGAACTCCGCCCTGCTGGTGCCGGGCAAGACCGCCGAGTTGATCTGGGCCTTCCCTGACAGGGGCGACATCGAATTCGCCTGCAATGTGCCCGGTCACTACGACGCGGGCATGGTGATCGAAACGACGATCTCCGGCACCAACTGACACCACACATCAGACGGCGGGCGCATTCCTGCGCCCGCCGATATCCCTCGGATGAAGGACCTGATGACATGACATCAGTACGATCAATGCGGGCGATCACGCTCGTGGTTGCGGCAGGCCTAGCCCTTGCTGGCACGGCAGATGCCGCAGAATACAACGTCACCGTCGACCGCGTGACCATCGACACCGGCGAATTCACCCGGTCCGGCATCGGTTATAGTGGGTCTGCCCTGCCGCCGACGTTGCGGTTCACCGAAGGCGAGGATGTGGTGATCAATGTCACCAACAACCTGTCGGAACCGACCTCGATCCACTGGCACGGGCTGATCCTGCCGTTCGAGCAGGATGGTGTGCCCGGCATTTCGTATCCCGGCATCGCCCCCGGAGTGACCTTCACATACCGGTTTCCCATCGTTCAGAACGGCACCTACTGGTTTCATTCCCATACCGGATTTCAGGAGCCGGACGGTGCCTATGGCGCACTCATCATCGACAACAAGGACCGCGAACCATACCGATATGACCGCGAATTCGTGATCCAACTGGCGGATGCGCATCCGCATTCCGGCGACCGCATCATGCGAAACCTGAAACAGATGCCGGACTATTATAACCGCCAGCAAAGGTCGCTGTTCGATTTGCTTTCCGATGCTCAGGAAGAAGGCGTTGAAGAGGCCCTTGCCGACCGCGCCGAATGGGGCGAAATGCGGATGATGCCAACGGATATCGAGGATGTTCAGGGCTTCACTCCGCTGGTCAACGGCAAACCGGCCTCTGACCCGTTTCTGGCGGCGTTCGTGCCGGGGGAAAGGATCAGGCTGCGGTTCATCAATTCCTCTGCCATGACCTATTTCGACATCCGCATTCCGGGGCTCGACATGACGGTCGTGCAGGCGGATGGCAACAATGTCACGCCTGTGAAGGTGGGTGAATTCCGCATCGCGGTTGCCGAAACCTATGACGTGATCGTCAGGCCGAAAGATGCGGGTGCCTTCAACATCATCGCCGAAAGCATGGGGCGCACGGCGATGGCGCGGGCAGCGCTGGTATCGGATGAAGGCCTGCGGCTGCCGGACCTTCCCGCCCTGCGCGAGGCCCCGTTATTGACGATGGCGGACATGTCGCTCGACCCTGCGATGGCGGGGATGCATGATGGGATGGGCACGGCTGCGGGCGATCAGATGTCGGCTATGACAGACGAAGCCCTGCCCCCCGGCGCGCACCGCATGCCTGACGGCACGATCATGGGCGGGCCGTCGGACGATCCGTTCTACGCGGCGGGCAGCGGCCTGAAACCGACCGCCGCCGATGGTGGCACGTTCCTGTCCTATTCCGACCTGAAGGCGCAGACGCCGCTTTATGCGGACAGGGACGCAACGCGCGAGATCACGATTAGGCTGACCGGCAACATGGAGCGGTATTCATGGTCGCTGGACGGGATCAAATACGAGGATGCCGAACCGATCCGACTGCACTATGGCGAACGGGTGCGATTCACCTTCGTGAACGAAACGATGATGACCCATCCGATGCATCTGCACGGCATGTGGTCGATCATCGACACGAATTCGGGCGCGCGTGACCCGATCAAGCATGTGGTCAGCGTCAGCCCCGGCACCGTCGTTTCGATGGAGACGGAGGTGGATGCACCGGGACAATGGGCGTTCCACTGCCACCTGTCCTATCACGGGGCCAGCGGCATGTTCCGCAAGGTGATCGTCGAGGGCGGCCCGAAGCGCGCGGCGCTTTCGCAATCGCCGAAAGGATAGGGCCATGATCGCAAAGATGATCCACGCCGGGGCCTTTGCCCCGGTGCTTCTGGCTGGTGCCGTCAACGCGGCGGAGCCGGTGCCCCTGCTGTTCTATGGATTTCAGGCGGAGCGGGTGGAAGTGCGACTGAACGATGGCGACGAAGTTCTCGCCTGGGATTTCGACGCCATCATCGGCACCGACAATCTGAAATTCGTACTCCGCAGCGAGGCGGAAATGGACCTGCGCAGCGGCGACTTCGAAACGCTGGAAAACCAGTTGCGACTGGCCACACCGATCTCGCCGTTTTTCGACGCTGTGGTCGGGGTCCGGCTTGAAACCCCTGAAGGCGACACCCGCGTCGATGGGGTGATCGGGGTGCATGGCCTCGCCCAGCAATGGATCGAGGTCGATCTTGACCTGTTCGTATCCGAGAACCCGTCAATCCGGTTCGAGGCGGAATACGAGGCGCTCATCACCAATCGGATCACTCTTGTGCCCAGCATAGAGATGGATGTGCCCCTGTCCGATGACGCATCGCGTGACTTTGGGGCCTTCGCGCCGACATTCGAGATCGGGGCAAGGCTGAGCTATGATCTGATCGACCGACTGATATCGCCCTATGTCGGGGTGCATTACGAAGTGGCACTGGGCGATACCGGCGACCGCATTCAGGCTTCGGGGGGGAAACGCGACGATCTTTTCTTCGTCGCCGGGGCGCGAATGATCTTTTGAGCCGCACCCACCCCCACCGATTGTCGGCGGGGGTGGGGCCTTGTCAGGCGGCCTTCATCTCGATCGGGTTCGTCAGCACGGCATAAAGTGCCGATGACTGATCGGTTGCCCGCAGTTTTGCACAGACCCCGGCATCGCGCAGGCAGCGCGACACGCGGGCAAGTGCCCGCAGATGGTTCGCGCCGGTATCCTCCGGCGCGAACAGGGCGAACACGATATCGACAGGCTCGCCATCAACCGCATCGAAATCGATCGGTTTCTGAAGCCGGATGAAAACGCCCACGATATCGGTGACGTTGCCGAGACGCGCGTGCGGGATCGCGACACCGCGTCCCATGCCGGTTGCGCCAAGACGCTCCCGCTCCAGCAACGCGTCGAACGCCGCCCGCTCGTCCAGCCCGTATGCATCGGCGGCACGCTGTGCCAGTTCCTGCATCAGGTGCTTCTTGCTCGTCGCATGCAGACCCGCAAATACGGCGTCGGGAGCCACGATTTCCTTCAGGTCCATCACTAGCCTCTGTTCAGTCCCGGTGTCGTCTTTCCCGGATCAGGCAGCAAGATTGGCCGGATCAATCCAGCCGATATTGCCATCATCACGCAGGAAAACAATGTTCAGGCGCCCGTTCGCATCGTTGCGAAACATGAGGAACGGAGCCGATTCCAGTTCCATCTGCATTACCGCTTCGCCGACCGAAAGGGAACGCAGATTCGTTTTCATCTCGGCGATCACGACCGGCGAAAGGGTCTCGCTGTGTTCGTCCTCGTCGCGCGCCGGGGCCAGCACATAGGATGCTGCCGGCACCGCATCGCCGGCATCGCCGCGATGTTGCTTCAGGCGGCGCTTGTAGCGGCGCACCTGTTTTTCGATCTTCTCGACCAGACCATCGAAGGCGGCATAGATTTCCGTTGATTTCTCGGTAGCCTTGGCGGTCAGGCCCCGGCCCAGCTTGATGACCGCATCAACCTTGTAGTTGTGGGCATCGCGGGAAAAAGTGACTTCACCGTCCAGCACCTCGTCGGCATATTTCGACACCGCCGCAGAAAGTTCCGTTTCGACATGGCTGCGCAACGCGTCGCCGATATCGATCTGTCTTCCGCTGATCTGGATATGCATGTTTCCTCCGATTCAGTCATCTGCAGCCCCGCCGGACCGAAGCGATGATTGAACACCGGTACCCCCCTTGCATCGCGAGGCGCGACACCTAAGGGCAGCATGTTCCCAAGTCAACCAATCGAAACGGGGAAAGGAAAGAGCGTTTGCGCACATCCCCATTGTCAGGTGAGGGCGGCTGCCCTCATCCGTTTTCGACGTGCCGACGATGGGATGTTCATGGCCTCACGGTATTTCGCCACAGTCCGGCGCGCAATATCCACGCCGCTTTGTTTCAGAACTGTGACAAGCGCATCGTCCGACAAGGGTTTGCCGGGAAGTTCCCTGTCGATCAGGTTCCTGATCTGGTCCTTCACCGCCCGCGACGACAACGCATCCGCACCATTCGCCCCTGCGATGGCCTGCGTGAAGAAGAATTTCATCTCGAACACACCACGTTCGCAATAGATGTATTTGTTCGCGGTCACACGGCTCACAGTTGATTCGTGCATCCCGATTTCGTCAGCGACGGTTTTCAGGGTCATCGGCCGCAATCCCGAAACGCCCTCGTCAAAGAACAGTCCTTGCCGGCGCACGATTTCCGATCCGACCTTCAGGATGGTCTGCGCCCGCTGGTCCAGCGCCCGCAGCAGCCAATCGGCGTTCTGGCGGCATTCGGCGATGAATGTCCGCGATTCCGTCTCGCCCAACGCATTCAGATTGGCGGCATAGCGGGTGTCCAGCAGGACCTTGGGCAAGGCGTCGGCATTCACCTCCACCGACCAGCCACCGTCCGGGGTCCGACGCACGAACACATCCGGAACCACCGTCTGCACGATGCTGCCGCCGAAGGCTGTGCCCGGACGCGGGTTGAGCGCGCGCAGCTCCGCGATCATCTCGGTCAGGTCTTCGGCATCCACACCGCAGGCCGTGCGCAGCACACCGATCCGCGCCTCGGCCAAGTCATCAAGGTGATCGAGCAGCTTTGCCATCGCCGGGTCGAACCGGTTGCGTTCCTTTAATTGCAGCATCAGGCATTCGGAAAGCGACCGCGCACCGACGCCGGTCGGCTCGCAGGACTGGATCAGCGTCACCGCATCCTCGATCAGCGCGCCCCGCGCACCGAGCCGGTCCGCCAGTTCCGAAAGGTTGGCGCGCAGATATCCCGCATCATCCAGTTCATCGACCAGCAACGAGGCGAGCATCTGCACCTCCGGCCTCCGGCCCGCCATCGCGATCTGTGCAAGCAGGTGATCGCGCAGCGAAATATCCGACGCGATGCGGTCCTCGATGCCCGAGAACCCCTCCGCCCCGCCGATACCGGAGGGGCCACCGAATACCGGCTCGCCGCCTTTCCCGATTCTATCACCGCTGCCGGAAAGGTTTTCCGCGCCGGTGTCGAACCCGTCCCCGGCGCGGCCGGGATCGTCGCGCCCGATCTCACGGTCCACCGCCTCGCGTGCGGGGCCCGGCTCGGCACCGGTCGCTGCGCGATCCAGAATGCCGCTGCCATCATCGAGGCTGAGGATCGGGTTCTTCTCCACCTCCGCTGCGACGAAATCCTGAATGTCGAGGTTGGACATCTGCAACAGCTTGATCGCCTGCTGCAACTGGGGGGTCATCACCAGGTGCTGCGACTGCTTTAGCTCAAGGCGCTGCCCGATCTGCATGCCAACTCCGGTTCACGTCACGCGGGGGGCAGTTCAGATCCGGAACCCGTCCCCCAGATACACCCGCCGGACATTTTCGTCCTTCACCACATCGTCCGGGGTGCCGCTCATCAACACCTGACCGTCGTGAAGGATATAGGCGCGGTCAATGATCTCCAGAGTTTCCCGCACATTGTGGTCGGTAATCAAGACTCCAATACCGCGATCTTTAAGATGTTTGACCAGATCGCGAATGTCCGACACGGCGATGGGGTCCACCCCGGCAAAAGGTTCATCCAGCAACACGAAGGACGGATCAGAGGCAAGGCACCGCGCGATCTCCACCCGCCGTCGCTCACCGCCTGACAGCGATGTGGCGGCGCTGGTGCGCAGGCGGGTGACGGAAAACTCGTCCAGCAACTGGGTCAGCCGGGTCTGGCGTTCATCCGGGTCGCTGATCGACAATTCCAGAACCGCCATGATGTTCTGCTCGACCGTCAGTCCGCGAAAGATCGACGCCTCTTGCGGCAGATAGCCGATGCCGAGGCGTGCGCGGCGATACATAGGATAGCGGGTAACATCGGTGCCGTCGATTTCGATCCGGCCATTGTCGGCCGATACCAGCCCCGTAATCATGTAGAAGGTCGTCGTCTTGCCCGCCCCGTTCGGGCCGAGCAGGCCGACCGCCTCACCCCGCCGCAGGTCGAGATCGACGCCCTTGACGACTTTCCGGCGGCGGTAGTTCTTGATCAGGCCCCGTGCCTGAAGGCCGGCGCGGTCAGCGTCATCGGATTGGGACATGGATCAGTCCGACGCCTTTGGTGTCGGCGCGAAGACGCTTTTGACCCGCCCGCCGCCACCATCGACTCTGCCCTGCCCGGTGCCGAGATTGATGGTCAGCGTCGCGCCTTTGACGACATTGCCGCCCTGCGTCAGGGTCACGGAGCCCGCCATGCTGATGATGCCCGCCGCGACATCGTAATCCGCCGTGTCACCGGCAGCGGTTTCCGCGCCATTGGCCAGAAACACATCGCCCGCTGCGATCAGCCGCTGAATTTCACCCGACCCGCCGCCGCCATTGCCATATGTCACCTCAAGCCGATCCGCCGTCAGGCGCAACGTGCCCTGCCCCGCAACGACCTTGCCGGAGAATATGGCGAGGTTCTCGCCCTCGCGCACTTCGAGGCTATCCGCCGCGATTTCAATCGGCTGGCTGGCATCATGGCTGAATCCGCCGAACGGGCTTTGCGCCTGTGCGGTGAAACCCGCCGTAAGCAGGAAAGCGGCGGCAAGGCACAAGGCCGGTCGGGCAAACAGGAACATGACGGCAATCTCCCCCCGGCCCGGTCGCAGGCCAAAATAGTCCTAGCCCGGAATCCGGGCCATGTTGGGCGTTTCGATACGAACCTTAACGCGCTTTTCAAACCAGATGTAGGCGCTTTCGCTGCCATTCGAAACCACCCTTGCGGCACGCATCGTATCCGAGGTGATCTCGCCCAGCCCGCCGCTGGCATGGATGTTGCCAGTCGCCGTCATCGTGTTGGTTTCCGCGTTGATGACGGCGCTGTCGGCGGACACGAGGTATCCGTCCGATGTGGTCAGCTTGGCACCCTGGCCCAGGTTCAGGATCTTGTCGTCGGGCCGCAACACGCCGGTGTCGGCGGCCAGCGTGATGAGCCGACCGTCCTTCAGCAGAAATTCGCCCTCGACCTTCGACAATTCGACCCGCTGCGGGCGCGGCGCGTCCGGCAGGGCCCATTCGGCGGTCACGCTGAATGGCTCCCCCCGGTTGGTGGTGCCGGTGAAACGCGGGTGCGCCAGTTTTAGCCCCTCTTCCAGCGACGACAGATCAACGCCCTCGAAGCTCAGCCCATCCGAATAACGGGCGCTGGAAAACACGAACAGCGACCCGAAGATCGCCAGCGCGGCCAGCGGCAGCAGAACCTTGAGGCCCCGCACAATGAAGCTGCGCCGCGCCATCACCCGGCACCGGCGCGCAAGACATCATGCAGGTGGACCACACCGACCGGCGCGCCGGTTTCATCCTGCGGATCGACAACGAACAGGCAGGTCGTCGGGCGCTGCGGGTCGTTCATCACCCCGAGCGCCGCACTGGCGAGGCTTTCGGGCGATATTGTCATGGGCGAGGTGGTCGCGACTTCGCCCGCCGTCCGGTCCAGCAGCGTTTCCATGTTCCGCCGCAAGTCGCCATCGGTGATGACGCCGATCAGGCGGCCCGCATCGTCGGTCACACCCGCGATCCCAAACCCCTTGGATGTCATCTCGATCAGGGTATGGCGCATCGGGTCCGCGTGCCGGACCAGTGGCATCTTGCGGCCCCGGTGCATCACCTCGGCCACTTTCACCAGTTGCGCGCCGAGCGCGCCGCCGGGATGAAATTCGCGGAAATTATCCGAGGTGAAGCCACGACGTTCCATCAACGCGACCGCCAGCGCATCGCCCAGCGCCATCGAAAGGGTGGTGGATGTGGTTGGTGCGAGGCCCGCCGGGCAGGCCTCTTCCGCGCGCGGCAACAACAATGCCACGTCGGACGCGCTCAGCAATGCGCTTTCGGCCCGGCTGGCGATGCCGATCAGCGGAATGCGGTGGCGGCGGCTGTATTCGATCACCGGGGCCAACTCCCGCGTTTCACCGGAATTCGACAGAACAATCGCCGCATCCGACCGGGTCAACATGCCAAGATCGCCATGCGCGGCCTCGGACGCGTGAAGGAATTGCGCGGGCGCACCGGTCGAGGCGAAGGTCGCGGCGACCTTGCGGGCCACATGGCCGGATTTGCCGATGCCGCACACGACGATGCGACCTTTGACATTCAGCAGGATGTCGACCGCATCCGCGAAACTGTCACCCAACGTCTGGCCGAATGCGGTCAGCGCAGCACCCTCGAGCGACAGGACACGCCGCCCGGCCATCACGGTCGTTTCGCGGTTCAGGTCCGGCCGCTCGGTCATGTCAGTCCCCTTCGCAGGTCAATGCGAAAAAATGTCGATCTCTGCCCAGCCCGCCAGATCCAGCGCCGCACGGTCCGGCAGATAGCGGAACGCGGCCTCCGCCATTCCGGTTCGTCCCTCACGCGCCAGCCGGTCGGACAATGCCGCCTTCAGCCGGTGCAGATATAGCACGTCCGACGCAGCATATTCCGCCTGCGCGTCGGTCAGTTTGTCCGCGCCCCAGTCGCTGGATTGTTGCTGCTTCGACAGATCGACGCCGCAAATCTCCTGCACCAGGTTCTTCAGCCCGTGCCGGTCGGTATAAGTCCGCACCAGCTTGGAGGCAATCTTGGTGCAGAACACTGGCCGCGCCAGTACGCCGAAGCGGTGCGCCAGAACGGCGATGTCGAACCGGCCATAATGAAACAGCTTTTCGACCGCAGGATCGGACAGCAGGGCGGTCAGGTTGGGTGCGGGGGTATTCTGGTCCGGGATCCGCACCAGATGCGCGTCGCCATCGCCGCCGCACAATTGAACAAGGCACAACCGGTCCCGATGCGGCAACAGGCCCATCGTCTCCGTATCGATCGCGACCACCGGGCCGAGCGTCAGCCCGTCCGGCAGATCATGACTATGGATGTGAAGCGCCATCTGATTCCTCACCTGCTTCTGGCGCAGGATGGTGCGGTCGAGAAGACTCGAACTTCCACGGGAGTTACCCCACAGCGACCTCAACGCTGCGCGTCTACCAATTCCGCCACGACCGCATTCCATGACAGCGAGCGGGGGATAGCACCGGCGTTTCAGGAAGGAAAGAGGGGAAATTGCGATTTGTCTTGTCGTGCCGCCTGCCCTTTCTTATCACCGGGACATGGTTGAATGGCGCATCACCGATCACCCCGTCGATTATGCCGAGGCCCTCGCTTGGCAGGAGGCGCGCGTCGCCGCCATCCATGCGGGCACGGCTGATGAATGCATCTGGCTGCTGGAGCACGCGCCCGTGCTGACCGCCGGGACCAGCGCCCGCGCCGCCGATCTGTTGCAACCGGACAGGTTCCCGGTTCATGCGGTCGGGCGCGGCGGCGAATATACCTATCACGGGCCGGGACAGCGGATCGCCTATGCGATGCTCGACCTGAACCGCAGGGGCCGCGATGTGCGCGCTTATTTGCATCAGCTCGAGGAATGGGTGATCCGCGCCCTTGCCGAATTCGGCATCCGCGGCACGCGGCGCGACGACCGGGTCGGGGTCTGGATCGTGCGCCCCGACCGCGCGCCGCGCCCCGATGGCAGCCCAGCAGAGGACAAGATCGCCGCAATCGGCGTGCGCGTGCGAAAATGGGTCGCCTTTCACGGCATTGCGATCAACATCGAGCCGGACTTAAGTCATTATGAAGCCATTATTCCATGCGGAATACGCGGCTACGGGGTCACAAGCCTGTTTGATCTTGGCGTCCCTGCCGCTATGTCTGATTTTGACACTGCGTTGAAAGACGCATTCAAGATCGTGTTCGAGAAACAAGACCAAGGAGTCTCTCTATGATTCGCGCAGCTATGATTGCCGCTCTGGCTTTGTCCGCCACGCCCGTCCTTGCCGACGGCGACGTTGCATCGGGCGAAGATCTGATGGCGAAGCGGTGCAAGACCTGCCACATGATCGCCGATGGCGACAATGTGATCCTTAAGGGCGGCAAGACCGGCCCGAACCTCTATGGCATCATCGGGCGCACCGCCGGGACTTATGAGGGGTTCAAATACGGCGAAGACCTCGTCGCCGCCGGTGCCAAGGGCCTCGTGTGGGATGCGGAGCAAATCTCCGCCTATCTCGAGGACCCGAAGGATTACCTTCAGACCTACCTGGACGACAAGAAGGCGAAATCCAAGATGGCCTTCAAGCTGAAGGACGAGGCCGACCGCGCCGATGTCGCGGCCTATCTCGCGTCGCTTTCGCAGTAAGCCTGCATCACGCATCTGAAAGGGCCGTTTCCTGATTGGGAAACGGCCCTTCGCGTTTCCGGGCGCGGCGTCAGCGGTAGCTGACCATTTCCCACTCGATCCCGTCGTGATCGTAGAAATAGAACCGCCGGCCCGGTTCATAGTCGGCATGGGCACGCGGCTGAAAGCCGATTGCGCTGACCTTGCGCTCGATCTCATCCAGATCATCGACGGTCACGGCGATATGGTTCAGCCCACCCTGCGCGCCATAGCTCGTCCCGTCCGCGCCGACCGGCCCGCGTGTCTGCTCGCCGGGGGACCTGTATAGGGCAACATAGCTGCCTGTGCCGCCGACATGGATCGAAAAGCCATCATCCTTGGCATCGCCGGACCAGCGAACCCGCCAGCCGAACAGGGTCATGAGCCATTCTGCCGTCGCCTGCGGATCACTGACCGTGATGTTTACATGTTCTAGGGTCGCTTCAGTCATCTCCGTCTCCTTTTGCTTCCGATTCTTGAATGGACAGGCCTGTCGTAATTCCTCAAGCTGACTTCAGCTCAAGCAGTTTTTTTGGAGTGGTGATGAGACAACTGCCCCCGGTCCTGACAATCGGCCAGCTTGCGGCCCGCACGGGCGTCGCCGTGTCCGCGATCCGATACTATGGGGCGCGCGGGCTTCTGACGCCGTTTCGCAATGCGGCCGGTCAGCGCCGGTTCATGCGCGCGGATATCCGGCGCCTGTCCTTCATCCTGATTGCACAGCAGTTCGGTTTCACACTGGACCGGATCGTCGAAATTCTTGCCGGCCTTCCGGAGGGGCGCGCACCGAATTCCGCCGATTGGTCGGAAATCAGTCTGGGCTTTCGCGCGGAACTCGACGCCAGAATTGCAGCGCTGGAGGCATTTCGCGACAAACTGGATGGCTGCATCGGCTGCGGCTGCCTGTCACTGGATCGCTGCGCCCTTTACAACCCTAACGATGGCGCACGGAAAAACGGTGCCGGTCCGCGGTATCTGATGGGCGATCGCCCGATAAAACCCGAAGACCCGTCCTGACCCGTGGACGACCACGCCACGACCTGAAAAGCGCTGCTTGGTCGCATGGGAAGGAGGGCCTTATCGGTTGTGGCATTCCACGAGACACGATAATTTGCCAAGGGTAGGAAGCGCGTAGGGGATTTGCGCGACCAAAGTTTCAGGAGACGACACATGGCTGACGCAGCCGCGCACGACGCGCACGACCATCATCCGGGGTTCTTCGAACGCTGGTTCATGTCGACGAACCACAAGGATATCGGGATCCTCTATATCTTCACGGCGTCGTTCCTCGGCATTCTGTCCGTGGCCTTCACCATGTTCATGCGGCTGGAGCTGATGGAGCCTGGCGTGCAATATATGTGCATGGAAGGCATCGCGGCGGCAGGCGACTGCACGCCGAACGGCCATCTCTGGAACGTGATGATCACCGGCCACGGCATCCTGATGATGTTCTTCGTGGTGATACCGCTGCTGTTCGGCGGTTTTGGCAACTATTTCATGCCCCTGATGATCGGCGCGCCGGACATGGCGTTCCCGCGGATGAACAATCTGTCGTTCTGGATGTTCTTCGCCGGTGCAACGCTTGCGGTTCTGTCGGTCGTCATGCCGGGCGGCAATGGCCAGCTTGGCTCCGGCGTCGGCTGGGTGCTTTACGCGCCGCTGTCGACCAATGAGCAGGGCTTCTCGATGGATCTGGCGATCTTCGCGGTTCACCTTTCGGGTGCTTCGTCGATCCTCGGCGCCATCAACATGATCACGACCTTCCTGAACATGCGCGCGCCGGGCATGACCCTGTTCAAGGTGCCGCTGTTCGCATGGTCGATCATGGTTACCGCGATGCTCGTCCTGTTCGCGCTGCCGGTGCTGGCCGGTGCGATCACCATGCTGCTGACCGACCGCAATTTCGGGACGACCTTCTTCGATCCGGCAGGCGGCGGCGACCCGGTTCTGTATCAGCATATCCTGTGGTTCTTCGGCCATCCCGAAGTCTACATCATCATCGTGCCCGCCTTCGGCATCATCTCCCACGTCATCTCCACCTTCGCGAAAAAGCCGATCTTCGGCTATCTCGGCATGGTCTGGGCGATGATCGGGATCGGCGTGCTCGGCTTCGTCGTCTGGGCGCACCACATGTATACGGTGGGGATGAGCGCCAATGCGCAGGCCTATTTCATGCTCGCGACGATGGTGATCGCGGTGCCGACCGGCATCAAGATTTTCTCGTGGATCGCGACGATGTGGGGCGGGTCGATCGAGTTCAAGACGCCGATGCTGTTCGCCTTCGGCTTCCTGTTCCTCTTCACCGTCGGCGGTGTGACCGGGATCATCCTGTCGCAGGCAGCCGTTGATCGCGCCTATCACGACACCTACTATGTGGTCGCCCACTTCCACTACGTCATGTCGCTCGGCGCGGTGTTCGGTATCTTCGCCGGGATCTATTACTGGGTCGGCAAGATGTCGGGGCGTCAGTATCCGGAATGGGCGGGCAAGGTGCATTTCTGGCTGATGTTCATCGGTGCGAACATCACCTTCTTCCCGCAGCACTTCCTTGGCCGTCAGGGGATGCCGCGCCGCTATATCGACTATCCCGAGCAGTTCTCGCTCTGGAATGAGGTGTCGACCTATGGCGCGTTCCTGTCAGGTATTTCGCTGATCTTCTTCCTCGGCCTGATCTGGTACACCCTGACACGCGGCGAGAAAGTGACGGAGCCGGCCTATTGGGGCGAACATGCGGAAACCCTTGAATGGACCCTGCCGAACCCGCCGCCGGCCCACACATTCGAGACCCTGCCGACGCAGGACATGTGGGACAAGCAGCATCACTGATGCCCGGCTTCGACCAAGATAACAGGACGGCCGGGGGGGAACCCTCGGCCGTTTTTGCATCGGATGATGCACGCAACCCGTTCACGCGGCTGGATGCGCCGCTCTGGTCGATCACCCTCTGGCCACACCGGTCGCTGCAAAAGGGGGGGTTCCGCTGGCTGATGGGCCTGTCCGCCGCCGCGATGTCCTTGCCGATCGTCGCGCTGGCAAGCGCCCCCGCAGGTGGGCCGATCGCGCTGGCGCTTGCCCCCTATGCCGTGCTGGCGCTCGGTGCGTTGTGGCTGTTCATGCGCCTGTCCTATCGCAGCGGCCGCCTGACGGAACAGGTTCGCCTCTGGCCCGACGCAATCGCGGTTGAGCGGCGCGAGCCGCAAGGCACGATCCGACGCTGGGACGCGAACCCCTATTGGGTGGACATCCAGACGGAGACGACCCGCGATATCCAGCACTATCTGACCCTGCGCGGATCAGGGCGACGGATCGAGCTGGGCACCTTCCTGACACCGGAAGAACGGATCAGACTTGCGGATGAACTGCGCACACGAATCGCAGGTCTGACCCGCCCCCTGTAATCGCCCCGCGACGCGCAGCCGTGCCGAGCCATCGCTTGGCACTCAGCAGAAACTAAGCCATAAGATCGCGCATGAGCTCGACCTCGCTTTCCCAGCGCCGCCAGCAGCCGATCACCGTCGCGGTGATCGACAAGAATCCGCTCGTGCATCGCGGGCTGGATCAGATGCTGCGCGAGGATGGCCGGTTCGAACTGGTGATGTCGGCCCCGAATGGCGACGATTTCCTTTCGGAATATGCCGCGCGCGGCGTCGCCGCCCCGGTCGATGTCGCCGTGTCAGGCTGGGTGATGCAGGGCGGCGGCGACGGCAAGAGCCTGCTTCAGCGCATATCGGCGATGGCGAACCCGCCCAAGGTGGTGATCTATACCGGAGAGATCACGGATATGGCGCTGCGCAGTGCGATCCGCGAAGGCGCGGCCGGGCTTGTTCACAAGTCTGAGCCGCCGGAGCGTCTGTTACAGGCCATCGCCACAGCCGCCGCCGGGGGGCGCGATTTCCCCGCTGCGGCCCGCAGGCAGGCGCCGATGGAAAGCCTGACCAAGCGGGAACAGGAGCTGCTCGCCTCGCTGGCGGGCGGATCGACCAACAACCAGTTGGCAGTCGACCTCGGTGTCAGTGTGAACACGGTGAAATTCCACCTGCGCAATCTTTATGAAAAACTCGATGTGAAAAACCGCGCGCAGGCGGTTGCGATGTTCCTGCGCGAATAGCGGACCTTGGTCCCGCCTAATCCAGACTGAACCGTGCTGCGCCGAAGATCTGGCCACCGTTTTTGGCTTGCACCATGACGGCGATGCCATCCGCCCCCATCGGCTTTGATGCTGTCAGGGTCATTTTCGCGCCGTTCCAATCGCCGATCTCGGCCCAGCCCTTGACCACGTTGTGATAGACGATGCTGCGCCCGCGATTCTCGCCGCGCTGGATCTGCACCTGTTCTGCCTTCGTGTACCAGGCCATGATGACCTTGCCGCTCTGGCGCGGGCCGGTCGCGCTGATCGGTTCGATTTCGGTGATCAGCAGATCATCCTTCTGCCGCATCCCGACCAGGGCGACCTGCTGTGTCGCCGCCTGACGGGCGATGGCCTCGTCTACCTTTGCGGTCTGACTGCCGACCACATGTTCTGCCCCCTGAATGACCATTTGCGGGGTATAGATGCTGCGTTCGCGCATTGCGGCGGCATAATTGCGCTGACGCTGGGTGTGGGCGGCGGCACCGAAGACATCACGCCAGCCGAGGTAATCCCAATAATCCACATGCAGGGACAGCACGATCAGGTCGTCACGCTCCGCCAGTTTGCCAAGATAGGCATCTGCGGGCGGGCAGGACGAACAGCCCTGCGAGGTGAACAGCTCCACCACCACCGGCCCCGTGGTTTGCGCCTGTGCCGTCGCAGTGCCCGCCACAATGGCTAACGCGGCCAGTAAAGGCCTGATGACAGAACGCCCCATGCGTGTCTCTCCCTGTTGGATGGACCACACCTAGTCCTGCATTCGGGAACGCGCCAGTCAAGCTTTCGGGAGATTTGGCAACGTTCAGATGAACAGGCTGAGATCGAGCGGCAGATACCCGCCGAGCCAGATCGCATGATCGCGGTGATCCGCCAGATGATCGCCGGTTTCGGGATGCGCGAAAACGATCAACCCTTTGCGGTTCAGCGCCAGCCACGGCAACAATTCGGCAAACACACGGGGCGAGCAGCCAAGCTGGCAGGACCCCATCGGATGCGGGCCGATCGGGCCGGGATGCATCCGCCCGATGACGAGGTCGAACCTTTGCGCAGCACCCTCGCACAGCGCCTTGGCCTGATCGGCGGTCGCTGCATCGAAATAGACGTGCGCGTGGTAGGATTTGATGCGGAGTGCGGGGTCGAAGGTGGGGTCTGGATGTGTCATGCTCACGAAATGGCCCCGAACGCAGCCGCCGTAAAGCCACGGCGTCGGAAACAATCCGTCTATGCCTTGCGCAGCACCAGGATGATCAGGCCCAGCGTGACCAGCCCGATGCCGAACCATTCCAGCGGCGTCGGCACCTCGCCCAGCACCGGGATCGCCAGCACTGCCGCCCCCGCCGGAACCGCCGCCGAAAACCCGGCGGTCGCTGTGCCGCCGAGGTGATAGGCCGCGAGGGTGAACAGGATCACCGCGATGAACCCTGGCCCAAGCCCCTGAAACGCCGCCTGAAACACGATGTCGTCCAACGCGGTTTCCGCAAGGCCGGAGGGCAGCGCGAAATACCAGATCGGTAGATAGACCAGCATGTTCGGGATGTTGATCGCCACCAATGCTTGCCACGGCGACACCTTCAGCCGACCGACGCTGAAGATGTAGATCGCCATCAAGGCCGATGCCGACAGGAACAGGATCAGGCCGGACAGAAGATGCGGCCCTTCAGCATGCAGGCCGCGCCAGCCGACGATGACGCCGCCAACGATGATGACGGTCACGGCGATGATCCGGCGCGGGCCGGGATAATCGCGCAGCAGGATCGCCGCCAGCAACATGGTGAAGATCGGGATGGAGCCGTTGGCGAACACCCCGGCATAGGCGGCGGGGGCGAACTCAAGCGCGAAATACTGCATCAGCGAATAAACCGTGCCCGGCCCGGTCATTGCCAGCAAAAGGATCGAAGACCAGCCAAGATCGCGCGGCCACCAGCGCCAGACGAAGGGCAGCGTCACCGCCCCTGCAACCGCGAACCGAAGCGCCGCAATGTCATAGGGTGTCAGGGCTGTGGTCACGCCCAATCGCGAAAAGACGATGAAGCCGGACCAGATGAAGATGAAGCCGGTCGCGCATGCCACGCCAAGGGGAAAGTTCTGGTTATTCATCGGCGACCCCGGGCGCGGTGCGCGCCGCCAGATCGCTTACGCGGGACGCCGGGTCATGTCCATCACGTTGAAGGCATTGCGGAACGGGAGCCGCCTGATTCAGGACCTGATCCGCGTAAACCCTTTCCAAGGGCGGAGGTCGACCAGAACCTTCGCTGTCGCGACCAGGACAAGAAGGCACAAAATGGCCTTCGATACTGTCCCCATCGCGCCCTCGATCAGCATCGCATGGGCGACGCCGCCCGCAACGACGACAGACACGAATGCCGTATGACCCAGCCGCCAGACCCTGACCGGGATGCGCAGCCGTCGCCGAAATGCCGCGAGCAACGCAGCGGCGATCAGCGCCCACATCGCGATGACGCCCCAAAGCGAGAACATCGTCGGGGCGCGGAACAGCAGCGCGTCCATCACATCGGGCGGGCTGGTCAGCCACAATCCGCCGACATGAACGACAACAGCGACGATCAACGCAATTCCGACCCAGCGATGCACTCGCCGCCCGCGCGGTGCTGGCAGGCCCGGCAGGTGCCCCCCGGCCAGAAGCGGTTGCGCAAGGATCAGCGCCATCGCGGCGATGCCTGCGAAACCGGCGGCGATATAGATCGGGTCACGATATACCAGAAACGGGCTGAATGCTGCGATTCCGGTCGGCAGGACGATTGCGGCGGCAAATCCGGCCCAGATCAGGACAGACCGCAGCGAAGCCATCGCGATCAGGCCGGTGCCAGCACGAAATCAGCCGTCAGCGACGTATCGCGCGCGCTGGCCATCACGGGCCGCAGGAAGGTGGTTTTGAAATTGCCGCTGTCATAGGCAAGGTGGGCGTGGGGTTGCCCGAAGGTCGGGACGATCTGCGGCATGTCCATGACAAAAACGCCATTCGCGTCGGTCAGCGTCGCGCCGTGGCTGTGCGGATCACGCTCGCGCCCCTCGGTCGTATGGGCCCAGATCTGGATGCGGATACCTTCCAGCGGTGCGCCATCCCCGGCGCGCCGGACGGTGCCCGACATCCGGAACCCACCGCCGCCGATCCGTTCCACGATCGGGGCACCGGGGCGATAATTATTCGATCCGCCGCGCATCGACGGCGTCGGGGCAATGCCCTCCGCACGAACCGGCAGCAGCAGGCCGGAGGTCGCAACCGCAAACGCAGCACCGCTTGCAAGGATCGTGCGACGGGTTGGGTCTATCAGGCTCATCTCAGGCACTCCCTTCTGGTTCAGTGGCAGGCGACGATGGTGGTCATCGGGATTGGTTCCCGACACACCCTTGCCATATGTGTCTTGAATCGAGCGAGGAAACCGCTGCGACAGCATTGTGATCCGGTTATCAGCGCGGCGCACTGTCTCAGACAGGCGCTACCCACATGAAAAAGGGCCGCTCGCTGGCGGCCCTTTTCCAATGTCGTTGCAGGCTGACTTATGCCGCCCGCGCCAGATTGCGCAGCACGTAATGCAGCACGCCGCCGTTTTCGATGTATTCGATCTCCACCGCCGTATCGATCCGGCACTTGAGCGTGATCGTCTTGACCGACCCGTCGCCCATGGTGATCGTGCACGGCACTTCCTGAAGCGGTTTGATCGTGTCGAGGCCGGAGATTGAAACCGTCTCGTCACCCGTCAGGCCGAGCGATTTGCGTGTGTCGCCGCCCGTGAATTCGAACGGGATCACGCCCATCCCAACGAGATTGGAGCGGTGAATGCGCTCAAAATTCTCGGCGATCACAGCCTTCACCCCCAGCAGTGCGGTGCCTTTGGCCGCCCAGTCGCGGGAAGAGCCTGCACCATATTGCTCGCCCCCAAAGATCACCAGCGGGGTGCCGGCTTCCTGATGGGCCATCGCGGCATCGTAGATCGACGTCTGTTTGCCATCCGGGCCTTTGGTAAAGCCGCCCTCAACACCGTCCAGCATCTCGTTCTTGATGCGGATATTGGCGAAGGTGCCGCGCATCATGACTTCGTGGTTGCCGCGGCGTGAGCCGTAGGAATTGAACTCCTTCACCGGCACCTGACGTTCCGTCAGATACCGCCCGGCAGGCGTTTCCGCCTTGAACGACCCGGCGGGGGAGATGTGGTCGGTGGTGATCATGTCGCCGAGGATCGCCAGCACTTTCGCACCCTCGATATTGGTAATCACGCCCGGCTCCATCCCCATGCCGCGGAAATAGGGCGGGTTCTGCACATAGGTGGAGGATGTCGGCCAGTCATAGACCTGACTGTCGACAGTCTCCACGCCCTGCCATTTGTCATCGCCCTTGAACACGTCGGCATATTTCGTGAGGAACGCTTCGCGCGTCACGGTCCGCTCGACCAGTTCGGCGACCTCATGGCTGGTCGGCCAGATGTCCTTCAGGAACACGTCCTTGCCGTCCTTGTCGGTGCCCAGAGGCTCCGTCGTCAGGTCGATATCCAGCGTCCCGGCAAGCGCATAGGCGACCACCAGCGGCGGCGAGGCAAGGTAGTTCGCCCGCACATCGGGGCTGATACGGCCTTCGAAATTACGGTTGCCCGACAGAACAGCCGTGGCCACCAGATCGCCCTCGGCAATCGCCGCCGAAATCTCCGGCTGCAACGGGCCGGAATTGCCGATGCAGGTGGTGCAGCCATAGCCGACGAGGTTGAAGCCGACCGCATCCAGATCTTCCTGAAGGTTCGCTGCCTCCAGATAGGCGCTGACGACCTGCGATCCGGGGGCGAGCGATGTCTTCACCCAAGGCTTGCGGTTGAGGCCCAGCGCCCGCGCCTTGCGTGCCACCAGACCCGCGCCGATCATCACATAGGGGTTCGATGTATTGGTGCAGGAGGTGATGGAGGCGATCACGACCTTGCCGCTTTCCATCGTGTAATCCTCGCCCTTCACCGCGACTTCCTTGCCCATCGGGCGCTTGAAGGTCTCGGCCATTTCCTTGGTGAAGGCGGCCTTTGCGCCGGTCAGCGCCACGAAATCCTGCGGCCGTTTCGGGCCGGAGATCGCAGGGACGATGGTGCCCATGTCGAGCGACAGCGTGTCGGTATAGATCGGGTCATAATCCGGCCCGCGCCACATGCCGTTCGCCTTGGCATAAGCCTCGACCAGTACCACGCGGTCCTCGTCGCGGCCGGTGGAGCGCAGATAGCGGATCGTCTCGCCGTCGATGGGGAAGAAGCCGCAGGTCGCGCCGTATTCCGGGGCCATGTTGGCGATGGTCGCACGGTCCGCCAGCGGCAGGTTGTCGAGGCCGGGGCCATAGAATTCGACGAACTTGCCGACGACGCCCTTCTTGCGCAGCAATTCGACCACTTTCAGCACGAGGTCGGTGCCGGTCGTCCCCTCCATCATCTTGCCGGTCAGCTTGAAGCCGATCACCTCGGGGATGAGCATGGAAATCGGCTGGCCGAGCATCGCCGCCTCCGCCTCGATCCCGCCGACACCCCAGCCGAGCACAGCCGCGCCGTTCACCATCGTGGTGTGGCTGTCGGTGCCGACCAGCGTGTCGGGATAGGCGACTTCGGCGCCGGTCTGGTCGGTATCCGTCCAGACGGTCTGCGCCAGATATTCAAGGTTCACCTGATGGCAAATCCCGGTGCCCGGCGGCACGACGCGGAAATTGTTGAATGCGTTCTGGCCCCATTTCAGGAACTGGTAACGTTCCATGTTCCGCTCATATTCACGGTCCACATTCATCTGGAACGCGCGGGGGTTGCCGAATTCGTCGATCATCACCGAATGGTCGATCACGAGGTCAACCGGGTTCAGCGGGTTGATCTTCTGCACATCGCCGCCGAGCGACATGATCGCGTCGCGCATCGCCGCGAGGTCCACCACGGCGGGGACGCCGGTGAAATCCTGCAACAGCACGCGGGCCGGGCGATAGGCGATCTCACGCGGGTTGTCGCCGCCCTTCGCACCCCATTCGGCAAAGGCCTTGATATCATCGACAGAGACGGTGAAGCCGCCATCCTCGAACCGCAGCATGTTTTCCAGCACCACCTTCAGCGCGGCAGGCAGGTTCGAAAAATCGCCAAGTCCGGCTTCCTGTGCCGCTGGAATCGAATAATAGGCGATCTTGGCGCTGCCGGAACTGAGCTCGCGGCGCGTCTTGCTGGTGTCCTTACCGACGGTGATGGGCATGAAGGCCTCCTGGCTGAATGCTGGATGCGCGCCGGGGCGCGCCGGAAAACTCACAGTGCTGTCATCGCCGAAACTGGCGAGTCGCGCAACAGAACTGCTTGATGGTCCGTTTTTCGCGTGCAGTTGTATACAATGCGAAGTTCGGTCGCAAATCATGCGACAGTGCAAAGCGCCGATAATCCATTTTGAAATCACGTCGCCCGGAAGTAAATTCGCGCCTGACCTAGACGGAGCCAAGCCATGACCGAAGGCGACACAACTCTCTTGATTGGTACGACGAAGGGCGCGTTCCTCGTCAGCGGAACCAGCGCCGGAAAGTGGTCAGTCAAAGGGCCCTTTTGCGACGGCTGGCCGATCAACCATATGGTGGCCGACCCCGAAACCGGAGCGATCTGGGCTGGTGGCGGCGGCGACTGGCATGGCGCGGGGGTCTGGCGATCCACCGATGGCGGGGCCCATTGGGACCTGACGCGCCTGACAAAAGGATCAATGGACGAATGGGCCGCCAACGACGCCGATTTCGCGGCCATGATCGGGTGGAGCGATACACCGCTGCCCTTTGGCGATGACTTCAGCCAAATCTGGTCGCTCGGTCAGTCACACGGAACGCTTTATGCCGGGACCAAACCCGCGAACCTTCTGGCCAGCAGTGATGGCGGCATGACCTGGAAAAGGGTCGATGCGCTGACCGATCATCCCTCCGCCGCGGACTGGAACCCCGGCGCGGCGGGTCTGGTGCTGCATACGATCGTCGCCGATCCTGCCGATGCGCGAAAGCTCTGGATCGGGATTTCCGCCGCCGGGGTCTTCGCGACCGAGGATGGCGGAGAGACGTGGGAGCGGCGCAATCGCCTCTCGAACGCCGAGGCCTGCGGCCACCACGACCACCCCGCCGCGCCGCGCGATGGCGACACCGGGCACTGCGTCCACAACATGATGCGCGCAAACGGCGATGCGGATATCCTTTATCAGCAGAACCATCATGGCGTGTGGCGGTCGGCGGATGGCGGGCGAAGCTGGGATGACATCACACCCGGCCTGCCCTCCACCTTCGGGTTTCCGATCCGGGTGCATCCGCGCGATCCCGACACGATCTGGACGATTCCGCTGAACGGCGACACCGAAGGCCGCTTTCCGCCCGATGCAGCGGCGGCGGTCTGGCGGTCGCGCGACGGCGGGCAGACATGGCAGGCCATGCGCGAGGGTCTGCCACAGGAAAGCTGTTTCTTCACGGTATTGCGGCAGGCAATGGCCGGTGACAGCGCCGATCCGGCAGGCATCTATTTCGGCGCCAATACCGGATCGGTCTTTGCGACCCATGATGAAGGCGACCATTGGCACGAAATCGCGCGTCACCTGCCGACGATCCTGTGCGTCGAGGTGATGGAACACCGCTGAGATTTCCACGCTCTGGCCGATTGGCCATCCCCGTCGGACGCTATATAGCGGGATCGGGGCAAGGGACCGTCGGACACATGGCGTTGATCGCAGAGGCAGTGAGTATCGAACGGGGCGGCAGGCTGGCCGCCGCCGCGCCGGGTTTTGCGGTAGTGGCGGGCGAGGCTGCGGTGCTGACCGGGCCGAACGGTGTGGGCAAGTCCACCCTCTTGCGGGCCCTCGGCGGATTGCTGGCTATTGCTGGCGGCAGTGTCACATTGAACGGCATCAACCTCGCCGACGATCCCGCCGCATTTCGCGAACAGGTCGCCTATGCCGGGCATCTCGACGCTGTGAAACCGGCCTTGACGGTTCGGGGGAACCTTGCCGTATGGGCGGCGATCCTCGGGTCCGGCAATGCATCCCGCGTCGATGCGGCGCTTGATCGGTTTTCTTTGACCGGCATCGCCGATGCCCCGGCGGCGTGGTGTTCGGCGGGGCAGAAACGCCGCCTCGGGCTGGCGCGCCTGCTGGTGATCGACCGGCCGCTCTGGTTGCTGGACGAACCGACGGTTTCGCTCGACGCCGACTCCGTCACGGCCTTCGCCGCCGAGGTGGCGCGCCATTGCGCGGCGGGCGGCATGGCGGTCGCGGCCACGCATATCGACATCGGCCTGCCGGACGGGCCGCGCATCGCGATGCAGGCCCCGACAGCGCGGGTCGCGGATGCCGCCGATCCGTTCCTTGGCGAGGGTTGGACATGATCGCCGCGCTCGCCCTTTTCCGCCGCGACATCGCATTGGCGTTCCGCATCGGCGGCGGTGGGCTGATGGCACTGTCCTTCTTTGCCATCGCCGCGACGCTGATCCCCATAGGCATCGGCGGCGCGGCGGAGGCTTTGGGCCGCGTTGCGGGCGGTGTCCTCTGGGTGTCCGCCCTGCTCGCCTGCCTCCTGTCGCTCGATCGGCTGTTTCAGGCGGATTTCGAGGATGGGTCGCTCGACCTGATCGTGCTCGCACCCGCACCGCTCGAACTGTCCGTCATCGCCAAGGCGGCGGCACACTGGCTGACCACCGGCGTGCCGCTGATTGTCGCCGCACCCGTGCTGGGGCTGACGCTGAACCTCGCGCCATCGGCCTATTGGGTGCTGATCGCCTCGCTGGCCATCGGCACGCCGGCCCTTTCGCTGATCGGCGCAGTCGGCGCGGCGCTGACGGTCGGCGTACGGCGCGGCGGCCTGCTGCTGTCGCTGCTGGTGCTGCCGCTCTATCTGCCGACGATGATCCTCGGCGCACGGGCGGTGGAGCGGGCCTCGACCGGCCTCGATGCGCTGTCGCCGCTCGCGCTGTCCGGCGCGGTCACGTTGTTCGCACTGGTAGCCGCCCCCGTCGCAGCGGCGGCGGCGCTGCGGGTCAACCTGCGCTAACGGGGCGTCATGTCGCGCACGAGGCGAAAGCCATAGAAATGGTTGCGCCAGTTCTGGTCATTGGAATTGCGATAGGCCGACCGGCTGTTCCAGGGATAGCTCGCATAATCGCCCCCCCGGATCGTGCGCCGATAGGCCCAGCGATTGTCCGCGATCCAGACATAGGCTGACCCATCGGTCGGCAGATCCGCGACATCGCTGGAATAGGTATCCTCGACCACCTCCGCCATGTTGCCGAGCATGTCGTAGAGGCCGAACGCATTCGGCTTGAAACTGGCGACCGGAGATTCGCCCACCCATTTGTCCGCGCCCTCGGCGGACCCGATGCAGCAAATCTCGCGCCCCAGATTGGCATAGTCCCGGTCGGGCTGATCGCCCCAGTAATAGGCCGTGGTGGTGCCTGCGCGGGCGGCATATTCCCATTCCGCATCGGACGGCAGGCGGTAAGGCTCCCCCGGCACCTTCGTGTTCAGCCAGGCGACATAGGCCTTCGCGTCCAGCCACGAGATATTGGTGGCCGGGGCACCGGGTTTGGGCGGGCCATCGCTCGGCACCGGCTCACAGGCCGCTTCGGCAACGCAAGCGGCGTATTCGAGCGCGGTAATCTCCGTGCGCCCGATGGCGAAGCGATAGGCGATGGTGATCTCGCGCTGGGTTTCGTCCGATGACCGGTTTTCTTCATCCTCAGGCGATCCCATCACGAAACTGCCCGCCGGAATCGCGATCATCTCGGGGCATTCGGGGCATTCCTTGAATGCCATCAGGTCAGGCGTGCCCGCCGGGTCGGCGGGGCGCATCAGGCGCTGCGTCGCAAACGCCCCTGCGCCGATCAGCGCCAGCACCGCCAGCCCGATCATCACGGGCCGCTTCCAGTTCCGTTTCGCCCGCACCGGACGGGCCGCGATCCGCGCCGCCGCGCCCTTTGCCAGCGCCGCCGCGATGGCATCCTGCAACGGCGGCAACTCGCTGCGAAATCCTTCATGGGTCAGGCGCGCGAAATGCCGCCGTGCCAATGGTTTCAGGTCGTCGGGCAAATCCTCCGCCCTTGGCGGCGTCGCGTTGTCCAACAGGATCGGGATTGTCAGCGTTTCATCGCGTTGCAAGGCCGCCGCGATCTCCACCCGCACGAAGTCCTTCGCATCGTCCAGCCGCCGCGCACCATTCGCCGCCTGAAGCGACAGCCATTCCGGCCCAATCAGCGCGAGGAACACGTCGCAGGCACCGACCTGATGTTCCAGCACATCGACGAAATCCTGCCCCGGCGCGATCTGCTCCACATCCATGAAGATGCGATCGTCGGGAAAGGCATGTGTCAGGTTGTCGTAAAGGCGTGCAGCGGCCCATTGGCTGTCCGCACGGCGGTAGGAGATGAAGATTTTTCCATCAGACATGATGATCCGGGTCCGTTCCTCTGCCCCTCTCCCACCACGGATGAGCGAACTATATTCCGCGCGCTGAGACAAGTATCACACCTGTGACCATCAGGACATTGCCGAGCCGAAGCGGAGGCGATACCAATCTCAACATGTCCATCTGGCGATATGCAAACCCTTCCGAATTCATGCGCGTCTCTGGTGCCGTGCTGCCCTTTGCCGTTGCGGGGGGCGCATTGGCGCTGGTGATTGGCGTGATCTGGGGGCTTTTCCTGACCCCGACCCATTCGGAACAGGGCGAAAGCGCGCGGATCATCTATATCCACGTGCCCGCCGCGATGCTGGCGATCAATATTTATTTCGTCATGGCGATTGCTTCCGTGATCGGGCTGGTGAGACGCCACCATGTATCGTTTCTGGCCGCCAAGGCGGCAGCACCCATCGGCGCGGGCATGACCGCGCTGGCGCTGATCACCGGGGCGCTGTGGGGGGCACCGACATGGGGCACGTGGTGGGTGTGGGATCCGAAGCTGACTTCGGTGCTGATCATGTTCTTCTTTTATGTCGGCTATATCGGCCTCTGGAATGCGGTCGACGACCCGGAAAAGGCGGCGGAGCTGACCGCCGTGCTGTGTCTGGTCGGCGTCGTCTTCGCCTTCCTGTCGCGCTATGCGGTCGAGGTGTTCGATGGCCGGACGCTGCATCAGCCCGCGTCGCTGTCGCTGGATGCGGAGGAGAACGTCGCGAACGTCTATTACAAGCCCTTGCTGGTGACGATTGCGGGCTTCTATCTCAGCTTCATCGCGCTCTTGCTGGTGCGCACCCGCACCGAAATCCGCCTGCGGCGCGCCCGCGCGCTGGCGATGAAAACCGCACGGGACTGATCGAATGGAAATTGTCGTCGATATGGGGGCGCATGGCCGGTTCATCTGGCCCGCCTATGCCGCCTTTGTCGTGATCTTCGCCGGGTTGGCGCTGTGGATCTGGCGCACGAACGCCAAGGCCCGCGAAGACCTCGCGAAGCTGGAGGCGCGGAAATGAGCGCACAGGGCGGACAATCCCTGCTGCTGCGGTTCTTGCCTGTGATCGGATTCATCGCCGTTGCGGGTGCATTTTATTTCGGGCTGACGCGGCAGGATGGCAATGATCTGCCATCAACCTTCATCGACAAACCCGCGCCGCAGACCGATCTGCCGCCACTGCTGGACACGAAACCGGGCCTCGACGCCGCCGCGCTGGCGGATGGCAAGGTGAAGCTGGTGAACATCTGGGCAAGCTGGTGCGGGCCGTGCCGGGTGGAACATCCCTTCCTGATGCAGCTTGCCGCCGAGGGGGTCGATCTGCGCGGTTTCAACTACAAGGATTCGCCGGATCAGGCGAAGGCGTTCCTGAACGAACTTGGCGATCCCTATGTCGCCATCGGGTCTGATTTCACCGGGCGCAACGGCATCGAGTGGGGCGTTTACGGCGTGCCCGAAACCTTTGTCATCAATGGCGAGGGGCGCATCATCTACAAGCATGTCGGCCCGATCCAGAACCGTGACCTCGAAGAAAAGATCAGGCCCGCCATCGCCAAGGCAGCGGGCGAGGGCTGATCGCTACGCGCGCTCGGTCAGGGCACGATCCGCGCCCCGTCATGGGCAAAACAGCTGCCGCTGTCCTCCGGCTGAAGCCGGTCCAGAACCGAAAGCAGCTTCGCCGCGCTTTCAAAGGGGGTGAACAGGCGTCCCTCCGGCACATTGCCCTGAAACGGCGCTGACAGGCCGGTATCCACCGTGCCGGGATGCAGCCCGACCGCAAGCGCCGTGTGGTTCGTGCGCGCAAGCTCGATGGCGAAATTCCGGATCAGCATGTTCAGCGCGGCCTTGGATGCACGATAGCTGTGCCAGCCGCCCAGCCGGTTGTCGCCGATGCTGCCGACCCGTGCCGAAAGCGCGGCGAAGGCCGCCTTGCGGTCGCGCGCCAGCAGCGGCAGGCAGTGCTTGGCGATCAGCGCCGGGCCGATGGTGTTGATCTGATAGGCCCGCAGCATCGCCGACGGGTCAAGCGCCCGCCATGTCTTTTCCGGCTCCATCCCATCGCCATGCAGACCGCCGGTCGCGACGATCACCAGATGCAGCGGCGCTGTCAGGGTCGCGGCGGCAGCAGCGATGCTGGCCTCGTCGGTCAGGTCGAACGGCGTTGCGCCGTTGCCGGATCGCGCAAAGCGGAACACATGATCGACCGCCGGGCTGGCCGTCAGCAGATCGGCCAGCGCCGCGCCGATGCCGCCGCTGGTGCCGAACACGGCGGCACGAATCCCGGTGCCGAAGCTGGAAAGATCTGGAACTATCATCTGCCGCGACATAGCACCCGCGCTGAAAATACCAAACGCGGCGGCGGCATTCACCGGGCGACAGATGCCCGTCCTTTCGTCCCAGGATCAGCCCGGACAGATTCCTGATGACAGGCCCGGCTCGTGCGGCCTAGGCTCGCCGAAAAACCCCGGGAGGATACCATCGAAAACGTCCACATGCCGCATCTGATCATCCGCCCCGACTGGCTGGCGCGCCGCACCGAAGCACCGATTGACCCGGATCGCCCGATCATCGACCCGCACCATCATCTGTGGGAACGACCAAACGCCCATTACCTGTTTCATGACCTGCTGGAGGATGTGACCGCAGGCCACAACATCCGCGCGACCGTCTATATCCAGTGCCGGTCCATGCACCGTGCCAGCGGGCCGGAGGAGTTGCGCCCCGTGGGCGAAGTCGAATTTGCCGCCGGGGCCGCCGCGATGGCGGAAAGCGGCCATTACGGGGACTGCCACATCAATGCGGGGATCGTCGGCACCTGTGACCTGACGCTCGGCGACCGGCTCGGCCCGGTGCTCGATGCCTTGGAGGCCGGAGCCCACGGGCGGCTGCGCGGCATCCGTATGCCGGTCGCGACCAGCGATGATCCGGCGATCAACGCCTCCGTCGTCAGCCCGGCCCCCGGCCTGATGCTGACCGATGACATGGCGGCGGGGGTGCGGATGCTGGGCACGCGGGGACTGACGCTCGACATCTGGGCCTTCCAGACCCAGATGCGGGAGGCTTACGAGCTGGCGAAAAAGGCCCCCGGAACCACGATCATCATCGACCATGTCGGCGGCGTGCTCGGCATCGGCGGCTTCACCGGGCGGCGGGCGGCGATGTTCGACGGCTGGCGCGCAGATATGGCCGCGCTCGCCAGCCTGCCGAATGTGCGGGTGAAGCTGGGCGGCCTCGCCATGCACACCCCCGGTTTCGGGTTCGAGACCCGCGCCGATCCGCCCGGATCGGAAGAACTGGCGGACGCATGGCGGCCTTACATCGACGCCTGCATCACCCTGTTCGGGCCGGAACGATCGATGTTCGAAAGCAACTTTCCGGTCGACAAGGGCATGGTGTCCTATGTGACCTGCTGGAACGCGTTCAAACGGCTGGCGGCAAAGCACAGCGCCGCCGATCAGGACCTGATGTTCTTCGGCACGGCGGCGGAGACTTATCGTCTGACGATGTAGAATGGGAGTTTTGTTTCGCTTTCCGATGATTTGCGATAGTATTTCGCGGAATTTCATCATGGGGGGCGTTTCAGATGCTGCGTGTTGTTCTTTTCATCCTCCTGCCGCTCTGGCTCGCCGCCTCCGGCGCGGCGGGGCAGGAGGCGCTGTCGCGGGCGGAGGTCGTGCGGTTGCAGGAGGCGCTGTCAGAATACGACGCCGGTTCGGCGGATGGGGTCTGGGGGCCGGCGAGTGCGGCGGCGCTGCGGGCCTATGAGGCGGATTGGGGCCTGCCGCAGGACGGCACCCCGACGCGGGACCGGCTGGATAGGCTGGAGCGCCGCCACGCCGCGACCCGCCCGCTATGGCGGCCCGCCGGGGCGGGCTGCGAGGTCTGGATCAGGTATCCCGGCGCGCAGGGGCGCGCGACCTGGACCGGCGGCTGCGCCGGCGGGCGGGCGGCGGGCGACGGGCGTCTGACCTTGCGCGGGGTCTTCCGGGGCGAGGCGCAGGAGTCGGTCTATGACGGCGGAATGGCGGCGGGGAAGGTGCACGGCAGGGGCGTCTACCGCGATGCGGACGGCGACGTCTACGAGGGGGACTGGATCGACGACAAACGGACCGGCAGGGGCGTCCTCCGCTGGGCGAACGGCAATAGTTATGTCGGGGGGTTTGACAACGACCGCGCGCACGGGCAGGGAACGTATGTGGCGGCGAACGGGACGGTCTGGTCCGGCCTCTGGACCTTTGGTTGCCATTATGACGGGCGCGGCGGAAAGGTGGCGATCGGGCGCGCATCATACGAATGCTGAACGGCGCGGCCTCCGCCGTGGTCCCCGGCACAGCGGCGGTGGGGTGAAGTGAATTTCGGGCCGGTGGCCCCGCGCGCGCCTAGTTTCGCGGCGCGCGCCATCCGGCGGCAATCGCCTCCGCCTCGTCGCAGAACCAGCGCTCGCCCTTGGCGGTGCTGATCCTTGTCTTGGCATAGGACCGCGACCACGGCGTGTGATAGATCCGCCCCCGGTCGGAGATATTGCCCTTGATCGGGCACCCCTCCGGCGCGGTCTGTGCGGCGACCGCCCATTTATCGGATCGGTAGTCCCATGCGGGCTGGCTCGGCAGACGCCAGATGCCCAGCCCCGCCACCCGCGCGGCGGTTTCCTCCGGCGCGTAGATATCGGTGAATTTCAGATAGGCCCATGCCAGCCCTTCGCGGACCATGACCTGCCCGATATCGACGCCGTCGGCCCGGCAGGTCGCGATGAACCGGCCATAGCCGTCGATTTCATGGGTCTTGCAGTTGACCGCCCTGCCCGCGACAAGCTCTTTCAGCCGCTTCGTCGCCGCCTCGCCGCAGGGCCATGCCCCTGCCCCGCCGCCACAGGTCTGCCCGCGTTCAGGCGTGTCGATCCCGTTCAGCCGATAGCGATCCTCGCCGATGTCGATGGTATCGCCATCGACCACGACGATGTCGGCATGGGCGGGAAAGGCCAGAAACAGGAAAAGGAGCAAGACGCGCATCGCGGGATGTTAACATTGATTAAGAAAATGTTAATCGGCAATCAGGGTAAATATCGGTGTGATCGCGCTTGAATGGTCCCCCGCCATCGCACAATCTGCCGCTGACCGACGAGAGGACCCTCATGACCAAACCGATCCTGACCCCTGCCGAGGCTGTTGCCGACATACCTGACGGGGCATCGGTGATGATCGGCGGCTTCGGCGGTGCCGGTGCGCCGGTCGAACTGGTGCACGCGCTGCTGGATCAGGGCGCGCGGCACCTGACCGTCATCAACAACAATGCGGGAACCGGGCAGGTCGGCCTCGCGGCGCTGATCCGCGACCGGCGGGTGGACAAGATCATCTGCTCCTACCCCCGCACATCCGACAGCCGCGTTTTCACCGAGGCCTACATGGCCGGAGAGATCGAGCTGGAACTGGTGCCGCAGGGCACCCTGATCGAGCGGATCAGGGCCGCCGGGGCCGGCATCCCCGCATTCTTCACCCCGACATCGGTCGGCACCCCGCTGGCGGATGGCAAGCAGGCGCAGACCATCGACGGGCGCGACTGCGTGCTGGAGACATGGCTGAAAGCGGATTATGCGCTGGTGAAGGCGGATCGCGCCGATCATCTCGGCAACCTGACCTACCGCCTGTCGGCGCGCAATTTCGGGCCGAACATGTGCATGGCCGCAAAGACAACGATCATTCAGGCCCGCGAGGTGGTGGCACCCGGCATGATCGACCCGGAACATGTCATCACGCCCGGTATCTATGTCGACCGGATCTGCACCATCGCAGACCCGATGCAGGAAGAAGAACTGGTGCGGGCAAAGGCGGTGTATCCATGACGGACCTTGGCAAACACGCGCTCAGCCGCGCCCAGATGGCCTGGCGCGCCGCACAGGATATCGAGGACGGGTTCTATGTGAATCTCGGCATCGGCATGCCGACGCTTTGTTCGGGATACGTGCCCGAAGGGAGGCATGTCACCTACCAAAGCGAGAACGGCATCCTCGGTGTCGGCCCCTCCCCCGCGCCGGGTGAGGAGGATTTCGACCTCATCAACGCGTCCAAGGCCCCCGTAACATTACTGCCGGGTGCGAGCTTCGTTGTGCAGGCGGACAGTTTCGCGATGATCCGGGGCGGGCATATCGACCTCGCCATCCTCGGCGCATTCCAGATCGCGCCGAATGGCGATCTGGCGAACTGGTCCACCGGCGATGACGGCGTTCCGGCGGTCGGCGGGGCGATGGACCTTGTGGTTGGTGCGAAGGATGTCCGCTGCATCACCACCCATGTCACGAAGGAGGGCGCGCCGAAACTGGTCGCCGCCTGTGCCTATCCGCTGACCGGCCTGCGGGTCGTCAGCCGGGTCTATACCGATCTGGCGGTCGTCGATGTCGGCGACGGCACGTTTACCCTGCGCGAGTTGGTGGAAGGGGTGTCGGTTGACGAGATCACCGCCATGACCGGCGCGCCGCTGGTCATCACGGATGACCTGAAGGTGTTGAAGGCACCCGCCCTGTGACACCGGTTTTCGACGGCCATAACGATTTGCTGACGCAGCTTCTGAAGGCAGGCGGGGTCGGCACGGCAGCGGGGCTTCTGACAGGCCTGCCCGGCCATATCGACCTGCCACGCGCCAAGGCGGGCGGGTTCGCGGGCGGGTTCTTCGCGATCTGGGTGCCGTCACCGATGGAAATCGGCGATATCGTCGCGCTGATGCAGGCCCCATCCTATGACCTGCCGCTGCCGCCGATGCTGGACCAGCGCGAAGCCCTCGCGGCGGTGATGGCGGAGGCGGCGATATTGGTTCGGCTGGAGGCGCTCGGCGCGCTGAAAATCTGCACAACGGTGGCGGAGATCGAGACCTGCATCGCCAGCGGCACAATGGCCGCGATCCTGCATCTGGAGGGGGCGGAGGCCATCGACCCCGATTTCCACGCGCTCGACATCCTGCATCGCGCCGGGTTGCGGTCGCTCGGCCCGGTCTGGAGCCGCCCGACGATCTTTGCCGAGGGCGTGCCGTTCCGGTTTCCGTCCTCGCCGGATATCGGCGCGGGGCTGACGGATCACGGGCGGCGGCTGGTGGCGCGGTGCAACACGCTCGGCATCATGATCGACCTGTCGCATCTGAACGAGGCGGGGTTCTGGGACGTGGCGCGGCTGTCGGATGCGCCACTGATCGCGACCCATTCCAATGTCCACGCAATCTGCCCCCATGCCCGCAACCTGACCGACCGCCAGCTTGCCGCGATTGCGGAAAGCGACGGCATGGTCGGGCTGAATTTCGCGGTCGCGTTCCTGCGCCCGGATGGCGGCATGTATGCCGATACGCCGGTCGATGTGATGATCCGGCATCTCGACCACATGATCGGTTTGATGGGCGAGGACCGCGTCGGCCTCGGCTCGGACTTTGACGGCGCGACGACGCCCGCCGCGATTGGCGGGATCGAGGGTTTGCCGGTGCTGGTGGACGCAATGCGCGCGCATGGATTTGGCGAGACGCTGATCGAAAAGCTCGCGTGGCGCAACTGGCTGCGGGTGCTGGGCAAAACCTGGAAGGCGTGATCCCGCCTTTCAGTCGCGCGCCTTGTCCATCGCCTCGCGCACCCGTGTCAGGATCGGCATGACGCGCTGGATATCCTCCGCCGCGAACGCCGCCGCCAATCCGGCCATGTCTTCGGACAGAAGCGCAATCGCCTGGTCGCGAAACGCCCGTCCCTTGTCCGTGATCCAGACCTGCTTTGACCTTCCGTCCGCAGGGTTCGGGCGGGTTTCCACCAGCCCGCGCGCCTCCAACCCCGCAAGAGTATTGGTCAGCGATGTCTTCGGCACCTGAAACGCCGTCGCCATCCGCTGCGGTGTCTGCCCGTCACGCACACGGATCAGGTGGTTGAGCACGGTGAAATGCGGTGCGGTGATGCCGTCCGGCAACTGCGCTTCCAGTCGTGCGCGGCTGAGCTGGCTTATGATGCCAATCTCGTTGAAGAAGGCGAACCAGAGCGGCATGGCGGCCGCAGGAGGTCTGTCATCCGTCATCTGTTCCGCCTTCTCTCCACCGGTCCATGCCGAACTATCCGACACTGATCGGTCACCCGAGACAAGTCATGCCTGCCTCAGCTTCGCCTCCAGCGGCCAGCGCGGCGTGACCGGCACCTCTGGCCCATAGCCAAGCCGACCGAGCATCTGCACCGTCTCGCCTGGTGCCGCGAGCATCGCATGGGCGGCGTCGTAATATGCGCGCATCTCGGGATATTCCTGCAAGGCCTGCGATACGGGGTGCAGCGAGAGGCCCAGCGCCGTTGTGGTCAGATTCAGGCGCAGCCAGCGCCGCCCGGCCTCGACCTGATCTTCGCGGCTGTTGCCGCTGGTGCGGATCACCGCATAAGCCGGGGTCGCCATCAACATATCCTCATAGATCGCGGCACCTTGGGCGAATTCCATGCTCGTAGGGTCCAGCGACCCTTCGCGGGTCATCATCCCCGTCAGGATCAGTGTTTCGAAAAACGGCCCGGTAAAGTCGATGCCATCTGGATTCGCCTCGACCTCCGCCTTGCCGAGCCGGAAGAGATCGGTTGATTCCTTCATGGTGCGCCGGGTCGTCGCCTCCACCATCCACGCGTCCCATGTCAGTTGGCGAATTTGGGCGACCTTGGCCGGGTCGGTGTGGACATCGGCGAGCATCGACAATGCCGGATCGGCAACAACGGTGCGATCCGAAAACGGCTCCTTGCAGGATCGGCGGTTCAGGATCTGCGCAGCAAGCGGATTCACCGCTGCCCCCTCGCGGAAAGCGGCCACGGCCACCGGCCCGGCTGCGCCTTCGGGGAACAGATCGAAATCGACTGTATGCCCGGTTTCGCTCGCGGCGATCGCAAGCTGTTCCAGAAAGCAGCCCATCCCGATGGTCAATTGCCGGTCGAACGGGTCCGTCTCCGGCAGGCGCTTGTCCATGTCGCGCCAGATCGTCACCTGCCCCTCGGTCGCCAGATCGACCACCCAGGGCTGCCGGTTATGCGGGTTCGGCGCGAGGATCGCGTAGGACAGCGCCCGCATCCGGGGCTCGTCATACTCGCCCGCAGCCGACCACGGGGCAAGCGCCCGCGACGGCGTGCGGGTGAAGGCGAAACCGGCAGCGGCACCGGCGGCAAGCACTGTGCCGCCGCCGAGGATTTTCAGGAATGTGCGGCGTGTAGACATCTGGGGCTCCATTTTTCGTTCGATATCGAACTATTTAGTCCGAAGTCGAACATCTTACAAGGAGGAATCTTTGCGCGCCTCGTCAGAACACTTGACAACCGCACTTGCGCCTCTCAAGCTTTTTACCAAAGGGTCAAAGTTTTGAGGTGACGTTCATGTCGGACCGGATCAACACCAATGGCGTCGCGGCTGGCCGCCTGCCCGCCGAAGTGCTGCGGGAAAACTTCGCTGATCTGCATCCGCCGCTGGACCGGCACGAGGCGCTCGTCGCCGCCGACCGATGCTATTTCTGCCATGATGCACCCTGCGTGACCGCCTGCCCGACCAGCATCGACATCCCGCTTTTCATCCGCCAGATCGCGACAGGAACACCCGCCGCAGCGGCGAAAACCATCTTCGCGCAGAACATCCTCGGCGGCATGTGCGCCCGCGTCTGCCCGACGGAGACATTGTGCGAAGAGGCCTGCGTGCGTGAGATGGCCGAGGGCAAGCCGGTGGAGATCGGCCGCCTGCAACGCTTCGCTACCGATCACATGATGGACCAGCCGCATCCCTTCACCCGCGCCGCGCCGACCGGCAAGACCATCGCCGTGGTCGGGGCCGGCCCGGCGGGCCTCGCCTGCGCGCACCGGTTGGCGATGAAGGGTCACGCGGTGGAGGTTTTCGATGCGAGGCCCAAGGGCGGCGGCCTGAACGAATATGGCATCGCCGCCTACAAATCCGTCGACGGGTTTGCGCAGGCGGAGGTGGATTGGCTGCTGTCCATCGGCGGGATCACCCTGACCACCGGCAAGGCGCTGGGCGATACGCTGACGCTGGAGGGGTTGAAGACCGCATTCGACGCGGTGTTCCTCGCCATCGGCCTCGGCGGCGCGCGGGCGCTGGGACTTGGAGAGAATGCCATCCCCGCCATCGACTTCATCGCCGATCTGCGGCAGGCAGGCGATCTGTCCGCGCTGCCGGTGGGCCGCAATGTGGTGGTCATCGGTGGCGGGATGACCGCTGTTGACGCCGCCGTCCAGTCGAAACTTCTGGGGGCGGAGGCGGTGACGATCGTCTATCGGCGCGGCAAGGATGCGATGTCCGCCTCGGTCTATGAACAGAATCTTGCTGCGCAGAAGGGCGTGGCGATCCGCTATAATGCGCAGCCTGTGAACAGCACGCCCGATGGCATCCTGTTCGAATATACCGCCGAGGGGCCGGAGGGCCTGCACCCAACCGGCGAGACATTCGAGATCAAGGCCGATCAGGTCTTCGCCGCCATCGGTCAGACGCTCGCCAGCGCGCCCGAGCTCGCGCTCGACGGCGGCAAGATCAAGGTAACGGGCGCGGGCCGCACCTCCGCCCCCGGCATCTGGGCGGGCGGCGATTGTGCGACCGGCGGCGATGACCTGACCGTCACCGCCGTTGCCGAAGGCCGGGACGCTGCCGAAGACATTCACGCGACATTGATGGGTGCCGCATGACCGGTCCGGACCTCCCTGCGGAAGGCGGCTGCCGCTGCGGCGTGCTTCGCTTTCGGGTCACAAAGGCACCGCTTACGACAGCGGCATGCCACTGTCGCGGCTGCCAGCGCATGTCCGGCGCGCCCTACTCCACCACCGCAATCCTGCCGACGGACGGCTTTGATCTGGTGGCCGGCGATCCCGCCATTGGCGGCGCAAAGAGCGCAGGCATAACCCATTTCCATTGCCCCGATTGCATGAGTTGGGTCTTCACCCGGATCGCGGGTCTGGAAGACCAGATCGTCAATGTCCGCGCGACACTGTTTGACGATCCGGGCTGGTTCGCTCCGTTCATTGAGACATGGACGAACGCCCGGCTTTCCTGGGCGACAACTGGCGCCCGGCACAGCTTTCCCGAGTTTCCCGACACCGCAACCTTCATGGCGCTCATCGCCGAATACGGCGCGATCAGCGCGGAGGAGACAAAAAATGGCTGACCTCACCACCACCTTCCTCGGCATAAAGTCACCCAACCCATTCTGGCTCGCCTCCGCTCCGCCGACGGACAAGGAATACAACGTCCGCCGCGCGTTTGAAGCCGGATGGGGCGGCGTGGTGTGGAAGACACTGGGCGAGGCCGGGCCGCCCATCGTGAACGTGAACGGGCCCCGTTATGGCGCGATCTACGGGGCCGACCGCCGCCTGCTCGGGCTCAACAACATCGAACTCATCACCGACCGCCCGCTGGAGGTGAACCTGCGCGAGATCAAGGCGGTAAAGCGCGACTATCCCGACCGCGCAATGATCGTCTCCATCATGGTCCCGTGCGAGGAACAGGCGTGGAAATCCATCTTGCCGCTGGTGGAGGAAACCGGAGCGGACGGGATCGAGCTGAATTTCGGCTGCCCTCATGGGATGAGCGAACGCGGCATGGGCTCCGCCGTCGGGCAGGTGCCGGAATATATCGAAATGGTCACCCGCTGGTGCAAGGAAACCACGCGGATGCCGGTGATCGTGAAGCTGACGCCGAACATCTCCGACATCCGCTATCCGGCGCGGGCGGCTAAGGCGGGCGGCGCGGATGCGGTCAGCCTCATCAACACCGTGTCGTCCATCACCTCCGTCGATCTCGATGATTTCTGCCCGGAACCGGCGATCGACGGCAAGGGCAGCCACGGCGGGTTCTGCGGCCCGGCGGTGAAGCCCATCGCGCTGAACATGGTGGCGGAAATCGCCCGCGATGCGGCGACGGCGGGTATGCCGATCTCTGGCATCGGAGGCGTCACCACATGGCGCGACGCGGCGGAGTTCATGGCGCTCGGCTGCGGCACGGTGCAGGTCTGCACGGCGGCGATGACCTATGGGTTCGGCATCGTGAAGGAATTACAAAGCGGCCTGTCAGACTATCTCGACCGCAAGGACATGGTGCTGGACCAGCTTGTCGGCCGCGCGGTGCCGAATGTGACGGACTGGCAGTATCTGAACCTGAACTTCGTCACCAAGGCGAAGATCAATCAGGACGACTGCATCAAATGCGGCCGCTGCTTCGCCGCCTGCGAGGACACCTCGCATCAGGCGATCAGGATGTCGGCGGGCCGGGTTTTCACCGTGATCGACGAGGAATGCGTCGCCTGCAACCTCTGCGTCAATGTCTGCCCGGTGGAAGGGTGCATCACGATGGAACGGATGGAGGTCGGCGCGGTCGATCCCCGGACGGGCAAGACGGTTGTCAAGGAGCATGGGGACTGGACACGGCATCCGAATAATCCGGGGGTGGTGGCGGCGGAGTGAACCTTGTGAAGGCTCCGAACGGATTGACCACTTTGACCAGGTATTCAAAGGGTTCCGCGCTTTATAATGTGTTCACCTATCGTTCCCACTGATGTTACCATATGTTGGGAACGTAGAATCATGGGAGTACATCATGTCAAAAGCAGAGGGAGATGGTTTTGCAGAAGCTTCGCCTACTTTTGAGCATGGCCTCGCAGAGGCTGGTAGTCTTTGGTCGCTAAAACCCTCGAAGTTGCTCGAACGGATCATGTCCACCAGCCTTTCAGACTCTATTGAGACGGCTCAATCTGTAAGAACAGGTCTACCGATATCTGAGTGGCAAAACCTGATTGATGCTGGACTCCTGGATGAATCTGCTGTTGCAGAAGCAAATCTGCTGTCTTCTGAACACGTTGCGAGAGCGAAAAAGGCAGGAAATTTCGATGCTGGTGCGGCTCAGAGGATCATACGTGTTATAAGGGTCACCGCGCTGGCCCGGGACACATTCGGGGCAGACGCCGCAAAGATATGGCTTTCAAGAGAAACGCCACCCCTAGGTAACAAGTCGCCGCTTTCGCTCCTCGACACAGACGAAGGTGCACGGGCAGTCGAAACGCTCATTGGCCGAATTGACCACGGCATTGCAGCTTGATCCTTTGGCGACTGGCACGCTCCAAACACGCGGATCTGTCAGGGGAAGAGTCACGTCTGTTCGGGGGGCGGTGGAATAGCCGAGGCAGGGCCATGGTCTATTTGGCGGACCATCCTGCATTGGCGCAGCTTGAGGTTATCGTACATCTGGGGCTTTCGAGAGATACACATCCACGGGACTACGTTTTGATACAAGTCAGCGTGCCAGAAACAGTGAAATGGCAGGAGGCAGAAGTTGGTAATGAGCAAGTGAAGGGTGATGCATTTCTGGAACGCCGTGAAGCCGCCCTACTGCGGGTGCCGAGCATCCTGACACCGCACTGCTACAACTGGTTACTGAACCCAGCACACTCTCACGCAAACCAAATTACGATCACCAATGTCGATAAGATCGATCTTGATCAGCGCTTTTTCGGATAAGCTGGCCCGCTCAAATCACCGCCGTCTCCGCAAATGCCCACACTTCCCTGATCCGCTCAAACCTGAACGACCTGAGGCCCAGCGACCGATAATCACCATATGCAATCCACTCCGCCACGCCCCATGACCGGGGATTGCTGCAAGCCTTGCCCTGAGAACTTGTTCACAAAGATGAAATTCTCCACCTGATCGCGCGACTCGATGAGCGCGTTCTTGTCCAAAGTGTTGAGCGAATAATGCCCGCCCCATGAGATCATCACCCAGAATGCATCAATTTTCATGATGCGGATGACGATGGCTGGCCCGACCCCATTATGGACTCAAACTCCCGCTTTCGCTTCGGGCGCAAGTCTCTAGCCAGTCTCTGCATCTATCGACGCCCCCCTTTGCACCTCTCCGAAAAACTGCCACGCTGCCCCCACACATCATGACCC
>CAYGRU010000013.1:0-73047 GCA_964352385.1 uncultured Candidatus Planktophila sp. | reverse complement strand
GAGGTGGGGGCGGCGGCGCGGTGGGGCATCCGGCCCAGCCGTTACCCGCCCATTTCCTGCTCGCCCTTCTGTTGCCCACTCATTTGCGCTGCGCCGTGACGGATGGTTCCCTTGCCGACGCGCATGGGATAATCTTGTCTCAAGGCCGCACAAGACGGCGCTCTGATCTGAGGCGGAGACATGAGATGCAGATGATTTCGACCGCGAGCCGCGCCCGATGCGCGCTGCTGGCCTTGACGCTGATCGGTGCAGGATGCGCGGAAACGCAGCTTGGCGCGCAACTCGCCAAATCCGCCGTGCGCAGCAACACCGCACCGGTGGCGGCGACACCGGTGAACACCGATCCGACCCTCGCGCCGGAGGCGTTCGATGCCACCGGGCTAACGATCTGGGATGGGGCGGCGACGCTTCAAGGGATCTGGTTCGCCCACCCCCTCGCACAGCGGGCGCAACGGGTGCGGGTGTCGAACCGGGAAAACGGGCTGATGGTGGAGGGGGCACTGTTCCGGCGTGATCCGTCGATCAGCGGGCCGTCGATCCTCGTCTCGTCCGATGCTGCGCGTTCGCTGGGCATCACCCCCGGCGCCGCAACCGAATTGCAGATCGTCGCGCTGCGCGAGGGGCCGTTGCCGCCGCCGACAGAGGTCGCCGCCGCGCCTGCGCCGGTTGAACCCGGGCCTTTGGCTGCGTCTTCCCAACAGCTCACACCGGAACCTGCACCGGATCCAGCGGCGGTGGCAGACAGCACAGCCCCCACCACCGATCCCGATGCCATCGCGCTTGCAGACACGCAGACGGCACCGGCCCCCGCACGTGCCCCGGTGCCGCGCCCCGCTGTGCAGGCCCCGCCCGCACCGACCGGCCCCGCGCCGTCGCTGGAGGGGATTGTGGCGGAAAGCGCCCCCTTGCCCGCCGGGAACTATCTTCAGGTCGGGTCTTTCAGCATAGAGCCGAATGCGGCCCTGCTCGTGCAGCGGCTGATCGGCGAAGGGCAGCCAGCCCGATATGTGAACCGCACCATCAACGGCAAGCCGTTCAGTGTGGTCGTGATCGGGCCGCTGTCGACCGCCGCAGATGAGGCGAATGCCAAGGCCACCGCATCGCGGATCGGCATCAAGGATACAATCGGGGTGACGCTATGAAATTGAAAGCCCTCGCCACGGCGATTTTCGGACTGGCGCTCGGCGCACTGCCCGCCACCGCCTTCGACACAACCGCCCGCGCCGCACTTGTGGTCGACATGCTGAGCGGTGCGGTGCTGCTGGCGAAAAACGCCGAGGCCCCCCTGCCCCCGGCATCCATGTCGAAACTGATGACGCTGAACATGGTGTTCGAGGCCTTGCAGGAAGGCCGCCTGTCGCTGGACGAGACATTCCGCGTTTCCGAAAAGGCGTGGCGGATGGGCGGCAGCCGGATGTTCGTGCGCGAAGGCGACCGCATCCGGATCGAGGATCTGATCCGGGGGGTCATCATCCAGTCGGGCAATGACGCCTGTGTCGTGCTCGCCGAAGGTCTGGCCGGTTCGGAAGAGGCCTTCGCCAAGCGCATGACCGAACGCGCCGTGGCGCTCGGCATGACCGGATCGAATTTCACCAACGCCACCGGCTGGCCCGATCCCGACCATGTGATGAGCGCGAAGGACCTGATGTTTCTGGTGGAACGGATGGTCGTGCAGTTTCCCGAATATTACCCCTACTTCTCGGAAACGGAATTCGAATGGGACGGCGTGAAGCAAAAGAACCGCAACCCGCTGTTATATCTGGATATCGGTGCGGACGGCCTGAAAACCGGCCATACCGAGGAGGCGGGATATGGCCTGACCGGATCTGCCATTCGTGACGGGCGGCGGATCGCCTTCGTCATTTCCGGCCTCGACAGCCAGAAGGCACGATCCGAGGAAAGCGAGCGGCTGATGACCTGGGCCTACCGCGAGTTCAAGACCGCAAAGGTCGCCTCTGCCGGACAGATCGTCGGCGAAGCCGATGTCTGGATCGGTGCCGACGCCACCGTCCCCCTGACGCCCGCAAGCGATGTCATCGCCACGGTGCCGTTCGGCGCGTTGAAGGACATGACGACGACGGTGCGCTATGACGGCCCGGTCGCAGCCCCGATCGCGATGGGTGATGTGGTCGGCGAATTGCTGATCGAGGCCCCCGGCATGGCACCGCTGACGATCCCGCTGATTGCCGCGAACTCGGTCGAGAAAGGCGGGGTGATGACCCGCTTGTCCGCCGTGTTCCAGACCTTCTTCGCCGGAGGGGACGCCGAAAGCGCGGATCCCGCATCTGAGTGAGCGGGTTCTTCCTGACCATCGAAGGCGTGGACGGCGCGGGCAAGAGCACACAAGCCCGCGCCCTTGCTGCGCGGCTGACGGCGGAGGGGCGCGAGGTGATCCTTACGCGCGAGCCGGGCGGCGCACCGGGGGCGGAGGAAATCCGCACCCTGCTGCTGACCGGCGACGCCGGGCGCTGGTCGCCGGTGACGGAAACGCTGCTGTTCTTCGCTGCGCGCCGCGATCATGTGGAACGGCTGATCGCCCCGGCGCTGGCGCGCGGCGCGGTCGTGATCTGCGACCGGTTCACCGACAGCACCCGCGCCTATCAGGCCACCGCCCGCCCCGCCGAGGGCAAGGCCGGGGCTGATCCCGCCTTGATCGACCTGCTGCACCGTGAGGTGATCGGGCTTGACCCCGACCTGACGCTGATCTTCGACATGGACCCGGAGGCGGCCTTGCACCGCGGGCTGGCGCGCGGCATCGCCGAGGCGCGGTTCGAAAGTCTTGGCGGCGGCTTTCAGGCGCAGCTTCGGCAGGCCTTCCATGCCATTGCCGCCGCCGCGCCTGCACGCTGCACCCTGATCGACGCCAGCGCAGACGAGGCGACGGTCGCGGCGCGGGTCTGGGATGTGGTCCACCAGAGGATCACCTGATGGCGTCGGAAGATCTTGCGGAGCCGGACCGGGTCGGCACCCTGCCCCACCCGCGCGAGACGCCCGTGCTGTTCGGTCAGGCGGCGGCGGAGGCGGAATTTCTGAACGCATGGACGATGGGGCGGCTGCATCATGCCTGGCTGCTGACCGGGCCGCGCGGCATCGGCAAGGCGACGCTGGCCTATCGCATCGCCCGCGCCCGGTTGGCCCATGACGACGGCGATGGCGGAATGTTCGGCGCGGCACCGCCACCCACCACGCTCGATCTTCCCGCCGCGCATCCGGTGGCCCGCCGGGTCGGATCGGGCGGCGAGACCCGGCTCGCCACCCTGCGGCGCAGCGTGAACGAAAAGACCGAAAAGTTGAACACCGTCATCACCGTCGGGGATGTGCGCGGCCTGAAGAACTTCTTTCAGATGTCGGCTGCCGATGGCGGCTGGCGGGTCGCGGTCATTGACCCGGCGGAGGAGATGAACGCCAGCGCTGCCAATGCCCTGCTGAAATTGCTGGAGGAGCCACCCGCGCGCTGCCTCCTCCTCCTCATCAGCCATGCTCCGGCGCGGCTGCTGCCGACCATCCGGTCGCGCTGCCGGGTGCTGAAGCTCGCATCGCTCGGCGCCGATGATCTGGGCGCGGCCCTTGCTGCTGCGGGCGTCGAGGCCGACGGCAATGCGCTGAAATCACTGCCGGTCCTGTCCGGCGGATCAGCGGGTGAGGCGGCGCGGCTGGTGGAACGGGGTGGCCCCGCGCTCTATGCCCGTCTCGTGCGCCTGATCGCCGCCGCACCCGGCATGGACCGGCGCGAGATGATCGCCATCGCAGAGGCCTGCGCCGGGCGCGACGCGGCGGAGGTTTATGACCTGACCATCGGTCTGATCGCGTTCCTTCTGTCACGCATGGCGCGCGCCGGGGCGCTCGGCCTGCCGGACGATCTGGCGGCCCCGGACGAAGGCGCTGCACTGACGCGGCTGTCACCCGATGCGGATGCGGGGCGGATCTGGGCCGATCTGCTGGCGCTGTTGCAGGCGCGGATCGGCCGTGCGCGGGCGGTCAACCTTGACCCTGCCGGGGTCATGCTGGATACGTTCTTTGAAATAGACGCTGCCGCACGAAAAATCCGGGCACGCGCCTCATCCTGACCCCGGAGCCTGCCCCGATGCCTGCCCCCGAAATCGTCGACAGCCATTGCCATCTAGACTTCGCGGATTTCGCGGATGAATTGCCGGATGTCGTCGGGCGGGCTGTCGCTGCCGGGGTGACGCGCATGGTCACCATCTGCACAAGGCTGCCGTCCGAACCCGCCGTCAGAGCCATCGCCGAGGCGCATGATCCGGTATTCTATGCCGCAGGCGTGCATCCGATGAGTGTCGCGAAAGAAGCCGCCGCGACGGTCGATGACCTCGTCACAATCGCAGAGCATCCGAAGATGGTGGGCATCGGCGAGACCGGCCTCGATTACCATTACACATCAGACAGCGCCGCCGCCCAGCAGGCCAGCCTCCTCGTGCATATCGAGGCGGCGCGGCGCACCGGCCTGCCGCTGATCATCCATGCCCGCGACGCCGATGACGACATGGCCCGCATCCTGACCACGGAACATGCCGCCGCACCCTTCACCTGCGTGATGCATTGCTTTTCATCCGGCGCGACGCTGGCGGCGGCGGCACTCGACTGCGGGTTCTATCTGTCGATGTCGGGTGTTGCCACATTCAAGAACGCATTGTCGGTGCGCGAGATTTTCGCCGCTGCCCCGCTCGACCGGGTGCTGCTGGAAACCGATGCGCCCTATCTCGCGCCGCCGCCCCATCGCGGCAGGCGCAACGAGCCTGCCTATACCGCCCTGACAGCGCAGGTCGGTGCGGACCTGTTCGGCATGAATCTGGTTGATTTCGCTGCCGCGACCAGCGCGAATTTCGACACACTGTTCGCCAAGGCTGCCGCCTGGCCCGACCGGCGGGCCGCGTGATGGCGGTGCTGCGCTTTACCATCCTCGGCTGCGGCTCCTCCGGCGGCGTGCCGCGCCTTGGCGGCCATTGGGGGGCCTGCGATCCCGCCAACCCGAAAAACCAGCGCCGCCGCTGTTCGATGCTGGTGGAGCTGATCGACGGCGACGCGATCACCCGCATCCTGATCGATACCTCGCCCGATCTGCGTCAGCAGATGCTGGATGCCGGGGTCGGCAAGCTCGACGCCGTGCTCTACACCCATGAACATGCCGACCATGTTCATGGTCTCGACGACCTGCGGATGATCGTCTTCAACCAGCGCCGCCGACTGCCGGTCTGGGCCGATGCGAAAACCGCGCAATCGCTGACCAGCCGGTTCGATTATGCCTTTGTGCAGCCGGAGGGCAGCCCCTATCCGCCGATCCTCGACCTGCGCCTGATCGACGGCCCGGTGACGATACCCGGCGCGGGCGGCGCGATCACCGCGCGGCCCTTCCTTGTCAATCACGGCTCGATCGACGCGCTCGGCTTTCGCATCGGCCCGCTGGCCTACCTGCCCGACGTGGCGAAGATGACCGATGCGGGATGGACGGCCGTCGAGGGCGCGCAGTGCTGGGTACTCGACGCGCTGCGCTATGACCCGCATCCGACCCATACCCATCTGGCGCAGTCGCTGGAATGGATCGAACGGTCCGGCGTCCCCGCCGCCGTCATCACCAACATGCATATCGACCTCGACTATGAACGGGTGAAGGCGGAAACGCCGGATCATGTCACGCCCGCCTTCGACGGCATGCAGATCGAATTCGCCGTCTGAGCGCGGCCCATGATGCCGCGCAGGCCTTGCCAAAGCGCGGACCCTGAAGGGACGATATCGTGCTGAGCATCCTGAACGTCGTCCTGCCGGTCTTCTTCATCGTCGGGGCCGGATACGCCGCCGTGAAATGGAAGCTGTTTCCGGATGATGGCGTATCGGCGCTGATGAAATTCACCCAGAACTTCGCGGTGCCGTGCCTGCTGTTTCTGGCGCTCTACCGGCTGGATTTCAGCGCCGCCTTCGACCCTCGTCTGGTGTTCAGTTTCTATGCTGGCGCGATCTTCTGCTTTGGCCTCGGCTTCATGATCGCGCGGAAGGGCTTCGCACGGCGACCCGGCGAAAGCGTCGCCATCGGGTTCGGTGCGCTCTTTTCCAATTCCGTCCTGCTCGGCCTGCCGATCATGGAACGTGCTTACGGGGCGGCGGCGCTGGCCCCGAATTATGCGCTGATCGCGGTGCACGCGCCGATCTGCTATCTGATCGGCATCACCGCGATGGAACTGGCCCGCGCCGACGGGCGAAGCCTGGCGGAAACCGCCCGCGTCACCACCAGCGCGATGTTCCGCAACACGATCTCGATGGCGTGCGGTGCCGGGTTCCTGATGAACTGGTTCAGCATCCCCCTGCCCGGCGCGGTCGAAGACGCGGCAGGGATGGTCGCCCGCGCTGCCCTGCCTGCGGCGCTGTTCGGCCTTGGCGGCGTTCTCAGCCGGTATCGCATCCGCGCGACGCTGGGCGAGGCGCTGATGGTGACCGTCATTTCCACCATGATCCACCCGGCGATCGCCTATACGCTGACCCATCATGTGTTCGATCTGTCTGACGGCTTCGTTCGATCCGCCACGATCATGGCGGCGATGGCCCCCGGCGTGAACGCCTATGTCTTCGCCTCGATGTATGACCGCGCCACCGGCGAGGTCGCGGCGACCGTCATCATTGCGACCGCTGTTTCGGTCTTCACCGTGGCAGGCTGGCTCTGGCTGCTCGGCGGCGCGGCAATCGGCTGACAAGGCGGCTGAACCGCGCTAGGCTCCGCTCATGGCCCGCCAGAACCCGCACCGCCCGTTCACGCCGCACCCCGACCTGATGGCCCGGGCACCGAAGGTGTCGGGCAATGCGATCAACGGGCTGGGCGAGGATACCAGGCGTCCCGCACGCATGGTCTATTGGGCCCCTGACCCGGATGATATTCCGCATGGCGAGATGCAGCGCTGGTTCTACAGCCGCGACCCGGATGACCCGCATATCGCCAAGGCACGGGCGGAACGCGCCGAGATTCTGAGTGCCGAAATCGGCCCGCTGATCGGCCCGCCGGTGCAGCAAAGCCCGCAGGAATGGACCCGCGCGCTGACCGCCTTCAGGGATACGGCGGCGCTGGAAATGATCGGCGTTACCGAGATGCAGCCGGAATTCTGCCTCGCCGGTGTATCCGTGCCGGAAACCCGCATCATCATGATCGGCGTCGTCCATGATTATGACGAAATCGCCACCGCCCCTGCAACCCGCGCCGGGGCGGAGGTCTTGAAACAATATGGCCGCGCCGGGGCTGCGGCAAAGCAGGTGGCGACATGGCTGCGCGCCCAAGGCTGGGACGCGCGTGCGGTGACGGGACCGATGACCGGCGAGGTGCTGATGATCCCCCCGGCGCTGGCTTGTGGCTTTGGCGAGTTGGGCAAGCACGGCTCGATCATCTCGGCAGAATACGGCGCCTCGTTCCGGCTTTCGGCGGTTTTGACCGACGCCCCCTTCGCCCTCACCGCCCCGCGCGATCACGGCATCGACGGCTTCTGCCAGCACTGCCGCATCTGCGAGGATGCCTGCCCGCCCGAGGCGTTGTCACCAGACAAGCAGACCGTGCGCGGGGTGCAAAAATGGTATGTCGATTTCGACCGCTGCCTGCCGTTCTTCAATCAGCATCAGGGCTGTTCGATCTGCATCGCCGTCTGCCCGTGGTCGCAGCCCGGAACCGGGCTGAACCTCGCGGCGAAACTCGCCCGGCGGCGGGACCGGGCAAGGGGCTGAGCCGCGCGCGCAAAGGCACCGGCCCAACCGCTTTCTCTTCCCCAAATATCCATTCCGCCGGGTGCAGCGGGCTCAGGCCTTCGCCTTTCGCGCCTTGCCTTTCGATGCAGCCTTCGCTGCCCCCTTCGGCACCGCCAATGCAGGCTCGTATCCGATCACACCGGTATTCGAGGGCGGAATGCCAAGGATCGCCTCCGCCGCCAAAAGCCCGGATCGGACCGAACCCTCCATCGAGCCGACATTCAGCCCGTTATAGGTCCAGTCCCCAGCGATGGAGAGATTGGCAAACCCCGTCTCCGACGCTTTCAGCCGGTATTTCGTGCTGCCCGGCGGGGTCGAGACGTAATTGTCCGACGGGTTGATGTTGACGCGCCAATACTGGTCGTCGAACCGCGCGGCGCCGCGTTTCTCCTTCCCTTTCACCTCCGGGTGCACCGGATGGAAAAGGTCGAAATCGAACGAGAACGGATCGCCATAGCCCTTCTGTTCGGCAACTGTCGCGCCCGGCAGCATGAACCCGCCGGTGGCTTGCAAAAACTGGATCGACTGGTGTTTCACCTGCTCCGTGATCTGGCGGGGAAAGGCCGCGCCCTCCGTCCCGTCGATCTCGTGATAGAACGGGATGGTGCCGCAAAGCAGGATCAGCGATGCGGGGGTGTGATCCTCCGGCCAGTTTTCATACTTGATGTATTTGGTGAAATCGCCCTGCCCGTTCGGCTGTGTCATGAAATTGGCCGACAGCATGTAGCCGTCATATTCATTGGTATAGCCGTTCCAACCCAGTTCCCACGGCGTCTTGTTCAGCCAGACCTGCATCGCCTGCGTGGCGACGGTGCGCGCATGTTTCAGCATGTCGCGCCACGGCTTGTGCCGTTTGGCCAGATCGCCGGTCAGGTAGGGCAACGCGCCGACCGAAATGCCGAGGATCACCTTGTCGAAATCCTCGCCCCTTTTCAGCGTCTTGCGCCCGACCGGGGCCCAGTCGCACCAGAAGCTTTCAAGATCGGCCCCCGACGCCTCCAATGCCTTGCCCTCGCGCAATTGGGCGTAGAGCGGCCTGTCGGGCCAGCATTTCAGACCCTCTGACCAGCCCAGCTTTTTCTTGCGCGGCACCTCGACATAGGGGGCATAGGCGAATTCGCCCTTGGTGACCGTTGCCTGCACGTCGACATCGACCTCCGCGATCTCCATCGTCTTGTCGGCGCGGATATCGGTAATGGTATGGAAGAAAGCGAATTTCACGCCGCGTTTTTCCAGAATCTCGTGCAGTGGCGCAATCAGTGTCTCGCCGGACCCGGCATCGAAAAGCTGAATGAATTCACCAAGATAGGTGAAGGTCATCATGGTCCAGTGCAGATAGGCCCCCGCCGCCATGACCGGCTCGCGGATGCTGTCGCCCGACGGATATTGATAGGTGATGTTGGGGGTCGAAGACGTCAGCGGCGAATTGATCGTCGCCGGGTTCGCGCCATGCTTGCGCAGCCATGCCACATGGTCGAGGTCATCAACCGCCACGAAGCCCTTGAAGATCACCTCGTCCTTCACGATGCCGATCAGGATCGTCGCAACGAAATCCAGCACAAGCGCGAGACGACGCAGGCGGTCCCGCTCGCTTTCATTCGCGCCGCCACCTGCCTTCACGATGGTCATCAGATAGGTGAAGCCTTCGCGAAACACCGCGCCGACCTTGGCGATATCCTTGTCCTTCGCAGCGGCGCCTGCCCTGACGATCAGATCGAACAGGCGGGTATTCAACTCCTCCGCCCCATCGGCGAGGCGGGTGTCGAGCGTCTGGGCATCCGGTGTCACCGGGTGCTTCATGCCCCCGGCCCGCACCGGTGTCCCGGTCTTCAGGATATAGGCATAGGTCGCAAGATTCCTGAACGTCTTGGCATAGCTCTGCATCATGTAACCCATGCCGAGCCGGATCATGCCTTCGATGTAATCCTCCATCCGCGCCACTTTCGGGGCCAGTTTCATCAACGCGCTGTGGCTCGGCGGGGTACCATCCGCCGCCTCCAGCCCCCACCAGCGGGGCGGGGCATAGATCGGCCATTTCTTCATCTTGCCGTCGACCATTTCATAGCGGATGACGCCGCTGCCGCCGAGGAAGGCATGTTCGAAATCCGGCACCGGGTGTTTCGGGTCACGGCCCAGCGCGTCGAATACCTTCTCCATCACCGTCAGGGCGTTGAAATAGCAGCCGAGGAAGCCGTGAATGCCGTGTTCATAGACCCGCAAATGCTTGTCGAGATCACGGCCCGTCGCGCATTTTCCGCCGACGCGCCATCCCTGCTGATAGACGGTGATTTCGTATTTGTCGCTCCAGTCCGGCTCTTCGGTGATGCGGAACGCCGCGACCAGCGCCGAAGGCCCAGCGCCCAGAACCGCGATCCGGGTCTTTGTCTCAATCGTCTTCATCGCAAACTCCTCTGTTCAGAATAGTCAGATGGTAAACGCGCCCCCTGCCTTGTTCAACGCGCTTGCGAACCGCCTTTTCATCGCGGCATCGCGGAACGGGTGGCCGATGGCGAAGGCCTTGTCAGAATAATTGCCCACGAGGTCCTTCGCCTGCTTGAACGCGACGGACGCCATCGGGACCTGGCCGCGTTCGACCAGGATGACGGCGCGCAGCAGGTGGTTCTGAAACCAGCCGGGCCTGACGACGAGGGCGTAGTCGACCAGCTCCTGCGCCCGCGCAAGGTCGTCGCGCATCCATGCCGCCAATGCGCTGGTCCTGATCCACAACCCGGATTGCTGATCATAGGGTGACAGATCCAGCGCCTCCTCCGCCCGCGCCGTGCCTGCCTCCGGGTCGCCCGCGAACACCAGCACCCTGCCAAGATCGCCGATGGCGATGGCCAGCGACGGCGACAGACGCAGCGCCTGCTCATGGCGGCTGCGCGCCTGGTCGAGATCGGCAGCGGTGGAGCAGGCCACGCCCAGCGTGAATTGCGCCCAGGCATCATTCGGGTCGATCCGCACCGCCTTTCCGGCCCAGCGCAGAGCGTTCTCGATGCTGGCGCCGATATCGGGGCTCCAGTCGCTCCAGCAATCCAGCATGTGCGAAAAGGCGAGGATGCAATGCGTCGGGACATCATCCGCCTTGATCTCGATCGCCCTCTGCAACAGCGCCCGGGATTCGACATTGCTTTCGCGGCGCAGCGTCCAGAACAGCGACCGCGCCCGCATCAAGAGACGCCAATGATCGAAATTGTCCGCCTCGCCCCAGACGATGCCTGCTTCCTTCTTGGTCTGATCGTGCACCACCATCGGCTCGAATATCGACGCGATGCGGATCGCGACCTTGCGCTGCAAGGCCATCAGGTCCTTGATCCTGTCTTCCATCGGCGCGGAAAACACCGTTTCGTTATCCGCGATCCGGTTCAGCGTGGCGGTGATCGACACCCGCTCTCCGAACAGCCGCACATCGACCCGCAGAACGTAATCGGCGTAATTGCGCAGATCGCGTTGCGCCGATTCCACTCCGGGCGTGATCGGCAGGAACGGCATGATGTTCAACGACGCAACCCGGATCCATGCCGATTTCGACAGGTTGGCGACAAGCTGTTCCGCCACCCCGTCCGCGATATAGGATTGGTCGCCGCCGTCCTTGCGGCTGACATTCAGCACCGCAATCGTGGGCCGCTGATCGGTCGCGAAAGCCGGAAGGGGGTGTTGCGCCCTCGGTTTCGGTTCAGGCGGTGGAGCCGGGGTCGGGGTCGGGATTGGCTTGGGGATCGCAGAAGGGGAGACAATTGGTTTCGTCTGCCCGCTGACCGCATGGGCGACCAGATCGGCAAGCTCCTGTTCCGGCTCCGCCCCCAGTTCGCGCAGCATCTTTTGCCGGAAGCGCTCGAAATAGGCGCGCGCCTCAGCCCGGCGACCACTGGCGATGTGGCAGCGGATGACAATTTCATGGCCGCGTTCATGCAGCGAATCGATGGCGATGATCTTTTCGGCGCAGCGTTGCGCCCGCGCGATCCGGTCCGCCGCGATATCCGCCATCGCCAATCGGACCAGCGCCGCGATGACAGTATCGCAGATCAGATGCCGCCGGTCCCTCGCCCAATCCTGAAACGGTTCTGACCGGGCTATATTGCCGGTCAGAAAATCGTCGGAATAAAGGTCGATGACTTTTGCAATGTCCTCAACCGCATCCGCGCCGCACGCGCCGAGCACGGCATCGACATCATAGCTGACCATACCGCGACGGATCATCAGGTGATGATCGGTGATCTCGAACACCTGCTCGAACACCTCTGCGCCCATCGCCTTCTTGATCCGGCGAATTTCCTGCCGAAGGCTGCCTTTGCCCTGCGCGGCGGTCACCCGTTCCCAGAGCAGATCGACCAGCGCATCCCGTGTCACCGCCCGCCCCGCCTCATCCGCGAGATACACCAGCAGCCCCAGCGCCTTCATTCCGAGCGGATAGCCTTCACCATCGGGCAACGGGCCTGCGGCGGTCACACCAAGGCCGCGCAGCCAGATGACCGCATCGTGATCGCCGTTCCCTGTCACCTGCACCGCAATCCCCCGCTTACCGCCCGCATCACGGTTCCGACCTGTCCCGCCCCGGATCAGTTTGTCGGCACGAATGCGCCTGCGTCAACGCTTGTATAGGCTTAGCACAATTCGCCGAACTGGCGAGCGGTCGCTTTTGTCACGCTTTCGCGCTGTCGTCTGATAATGGACAGCGCACAGGGCCGCTGATAGAGGCTTCGCATGCTTAGACGTCTTTATGACTGGACCCTGTCGCTCGCCGCATCGCCCCATGCCATGTGGGCGCTGGCGATTGTCAGTTTTCTGGAAAGTTCGGTCTTTCCGATCCCGCCACATGCCTTGCTGATCCCGATGGTTCTGGCCCGGCCAGAGGCATGGGTACGGATCGCGCTGGTCTGCGCCGGGGCTTCGGTGCTGGGCGGGGCGCTCGGCTATGCCATCGGCGCATTCGCGTTTGAACAGGCCGGCCGGCCAGTACTTGAATTCTATGGGTATTCTGGCCGGTTCGATGAATTCGCGCTCCGATACAACAGCTATGGTGCCTGGGCGGTGCTGATCGCCGGGATCACGCCGTTTCCGTTCAAGATCATCACCATCCTGTCGGGCGCGACCGCTTTGTCATTCCCGGTATTCCTCATCTCAAGCATCATTGCGCGGTTCGCGATCTTCTTTCTGATCGCCGCGTTGCTGTGGTGGATCGGCCCGCCGGTGCGCGCCTTCATCGAACGGCGGCTTGGCCTTGTCACGGCGGTCTTTACAATCCTGCTGGTGGGCGGGTTCATCGTCGCGGGGTATGTGTTGTGAGCCGCCTGCGCATCCTTATGGCGCTTGCGCTGGTCGGCCCGGCTGCGGTGCTGGGCGCGGCGCTGGTCAGCCAGTATGTCGGCGGCCTCAACCCCTGCCCGATGTGCATCTGGCAACGCTGGCCGCATGGCATCGCCATCGCGCTGGCCGCTGCCGCGTGGCTGCTGCTGCCGCGCCCGGCGGGGGCGTGGGTGCTGCGCCTCGGCGCGCTGACGCTGCTGGTCGGGGCCGGGCTTGGCGTGTTCCACGCGGGGGTGGAGTTGGGTTATTGGGAAGGGCCGACGACCTGCACCGGCGGCGATATCGGCGGGCTGTCCACGGCGGACCTGCTGAACCAGATCATGAACGCGCCGCTCGTCCGTTGCGACGAAATCGCGTGGAGCTTTGCGGGGCTTTCGATGGCGGGATGGAACGCGGTGCTGTCAGCCCTGCTCGCCGTCATCACATGGCGCGCGGCATCAGCCTACGCGTCGAGTTCGGCATCCCAGTAAAGGAAATCCATCCAGCTTTCGTGCAGGTGGTTGGGCGGGAATTTCCGCCCGACATTGCGCAGCTTTTCGGCACTGGGGCGCACAGGCGTCTGGCGCAGGTGCATGCCGGTCTGCGAAAGCATCTTGTTTCCCTTCACCAGATTGCAGCGTCCGCAGGCCGCAACCACGTTTGACCATGTGGTCTTGCCGCCTTTGGAACGCGGCACGACATGGTCGAAGGTCATGTCGCCCTTCGATCCGCAATACTGGCAACTGAACTGGTCGCGCAGGAACAGGTTGAACCGGGTAAACGCCGGGTAGGGCGCGGGGGCGATGTATTCGCGCAGCACAACCACTGAAGGAATGCGCATTTCCATCGTTGGGGAATGCACAACCTCGTCATATTCGGCGACGATTGTCACGCGGTCGAGGAACGAGGCCTTTACCGCCTCCTGCCACGGCCAGAGCGACAGGGGAAAGTAGGAAAGCGGCCGGTAGTCGGCATTCAGGACAAGTGCCGGATGATCGCGCAGTTTTCCGGGACTGCGCACAAACGAGTTTGCCCCATGACCGATCATTCCGGGTATCGCTCTCTCAACGTCATGACACACCTTTGTCGCCTGTTCAGCGCGACTGTATATAGTCGTCACATGCGATCAAGCCCCAAGATCGGCGAACACGATGAAAGTTTCGCGACATCAGCGGACTATGCCGCAAGAACGTCCTTGATGAACGCCAGCGACAGCGACAGCCCATCAGGGGCAATGCCGTGCCCGACGCCGGTGCTGACATGCCATTTCACATCAACGCCCGCCGCCGTCAGCGCCGCGCGCGCCTCATGCAGGCTGCCGACCGGTACCATCTGATCCTGATCGCCATGCACCAGCAACACGGGCAGCGGCGAGGTGATGTCGCCCGTCCCCGCGATGTCCACCAGCCGACCGGAGAACCCGACCAGCCCCGCCAGCGGCACATCACGGCGCAGCATCACATTCAGGCTCATCATCGTGCCCTGCGAAAATCCGACGATCACCACCCGGTCGGGCGCAAGCCCTTCCTCGGCGATCACCTCGTCCAGATAGGCGTGCAGGGTCTTCGCCGCCCGCTGCGCCCCTGCCGCCATTTCGTTTTCCGGCGATCCGTCGAGCCAAGAGATCGGGAACCACTGATACCCGCCCGGATTGACCGCGCATCGCTCCGGCGCATTCGGCGACCGGAAGGCGGTGTTGGGCAGATGCGGCGCCAGCGCCTGCGCCAGACCGAACAGATCGTTGCCATCCGCACCATAGCCATGCAGGAAAATCACCAGACTGTCCTTGGTGCCGGATGCGGCCTCGGCCCGTGGTCCTGTCAGAATGCTCATGTCGCGCCCTCTCTGCCCTTGATATGGTGGTAATAGGTGAACAGGACGCGGGCGGCAACGGCCCGCCACGGGCGCCACGCCTCAGCCATCATCGCCAGTTCGGGGATGGTCGGTCGATCTTCCAGCCCGTAAAGCGCCCGCGCCGCCTCGCGCAGCGCGAGGTCACCGGGGGCGAAGATGTCGGCGCGCCCGACCGCGAACATCAGATAGATCTCGGCGGTCCATTGCCCGACACCCGGAATGGCGGTCAGCAGCGCGACTGCCTCCGCCTCGTCCAGATCGCGGATCGCGGCATAGTCCAGCCGCGCCTCGGCGATGGCGCGGGCATAGCGCACCTTGGGGCGCGACAGGCCGGCGGCCTTCAGATCATCGTCGCTCGATGCCAGAACACCCGCTTCGGTGTTCAGCCCCGACGCCTCCACCCGCGCCCAGATGCCGCGCGCGGCGGCGACCGATACCTGCTGGCTGACGATGGCCTGCAACAGAGCCGCGAATCCGTCTGCGCGGCGGCGAAGCGGGGGCTGCCCGATCACCGCCAGCGCCGCCGCCATGTGAGGACAGTTCGCAGCGAGCCAGGCCGCGCCCTCGGCCACATCCGCCTCGGTCTCGATGATCCGCATCAGCGTTTCAGGAACGGCATGAAGGCCGACATGTCCGGCCCGTGATCGCGGCCGGTCAGATACCGGCGCAGCGGCAGGAACAGCGCCTTGCCCTTGCGTCCGGTCGCATCCTTCACCGCACCCGTCCAGTCCTTCCACGAGGTCGCCCCCCAGGGCTGCGATGGCAGGAGCGGCAATGCCTTAGCGATGAAGGCCTCGTCCTCCTCCGCGATCACTGGCGCCGCCGCCTCGGAAATCGCGCACCAGTCGGCGGTCTCGGCAAGCGTTGCGATGTTCGGGCGGATCACCTCCCACAGCGCAGGCGTCACGGCGGTCGGCAATCGCGCGCTGACGGCATCGAACGGGGCCTCGTGCAGCATCTTCTGGCTCAACTGCACGACCTCGTCAGCCGATACCCGCGTCGGCGACAGGCCGAATGTCGAAAGATCGAACCCCGCTGCTGCGTCGCTGACCGACCAGACCGGCTCCACCGGTTGCGACGATCCGATCCGCGCCAGATAGGACAGGATCGCCATCGGCTCCGCCCCGGCAGCGCGCAGATCGACCACGGTCAGGCCGCCGATACGCTTTGACAGCTTCTCGCCGCCCTCCCCTGTCATCAGGCTGTGATGTGCGGCGCGGGGCGCGGGCTGACCCAGCGCGGCGAATATCTGGAACTGGGTCGCGGTATTGGTCACATGATCGGCCCCGCGCACGATGTCGCTGATCCCCATGTCCGCATCATCCACGACCGAACAGAGGGTATAGAGGAACTGTCCATCCTCGCGGATCAGCACCGGATCGGACACAGCACCGGCGTCGATGCTCTGCGGCCCGCGCACGCCGTCGTCCCACGCGATCACCTCCTGTTCCAGCCGGAACCGCCAATGCGGCGGGCGCTCAGCCGCCAATGCGGCCTTTTCCGCCTCGGTCAGACGCAAGGCGGCGCGATCATAAACCGGCGGCTGCTTCATCGCGAGCTGGCGCTTGCGCTTCAGCGCCAGCTCCTCCGGCGTCTCCCAACAGGGATAGAGCCGACCAGCGGCCTTCAGCGTCTCGGCGGCGTCGCGATACTGGTCCATCCGGTCCGACTGGCGATATTCCGCATCCCAGTCGAGGCCGAGCCAGCGCAGATCGTCGCGAATCCCGTCGGTGAAGCGTTCCTCTGACCGTTCCTGATCCGTATCATCGATTCGCAGGATGAATTGCCCCCCCGCGCGCCGCGCGATCAGCGCGTTGAACAGCGCGGTGCGGATATTGCCAAGATGAAGCACCCCGGTCGGCGAAGGCGCAAAACGTGTGGCAATCATGGCGTCGGACCCTTCGGTAAGCATGTCGTCCCCCCTTAGCCGCCGCAACGGATCGCGCGCAACAGTTGTCATCGGCGCACACCGTCCATAATGTCTGCGCAGACTTGCGACTAAAGGGCGGGTTTCGGAGCCAAATGATGATGAGAGTGAACAGCATCCCGGCGATTCTGGCGGGCATCATGGCCCTCGGCGCAACCGGGGCTGCGGCGCAATCGGACAACGTTGCCGTCAAGCAATATGACAGCGGCGGCGTCTATGAAGGCGAGTTCAAGGATGGCAAGCAGCACGGTCAGGGGACATTCACCCTGCCCGGCGGTTTTTCCTATACCGGCCAATGGGTCGAGGGCCGGATCGAGGGGGAAGGTACCGTCACCTATGAAAACGGGTCGGTCTATACCGGAAGCTTCACCGGCGGCGCCCCGAACGGCAAGGGCAAGATCGTCTATTCGGATGGCGGCACCTATGAGGGCGACTGGATCAACGGGGTGATCGAGGGGCGCGGCATCGCGACCTATGCCAATGGCGCAACCTATGAGGGCGATTTCAGGCAATCCGCCCATCACGGGCAAGGCGTCATGACCCGGCCCAATGGGTATCGCTATGAAGGATCGTGGACAGAGGGTCAGCCCGACGGACAGGGCGAGATCACCTATCCCGGTGGCGCGCGCTATGTCGGCACCTTCGTGATGGGGGAACGGGAAGGCACCGGCACCCTGACCCGCCCGGACGGTTTCAGCTATACCGGCACCTGGAAGGCCGGTCAGATCAATGGCGAGGGCGAAGCGACCTATGCCGGCGGCGACAGCTACAAGGGCAGTTTCGTGGATGGCGCGCGGGTCGGCGAGGGGATCGCCCGCTATGCCGATGGCGACGTGTATGAGGGTAGCTTTGTCGATGGCATGCGCCACGGCACAGGCACGCTGACCAAACCGAATGGCGATACTTATGCGGGCGACTGGGTCGAGGGTCGCTTCGAAGGTCAGGGCACGGTGCGGCTGACCGATGGCCGGGTGCTCGAAGGGCCGTTCGTCAACGGTCTGATGTCGGGTGTCGGCCGGATGGAAACCGCCGATGGCGGGGTCTATGAGGGCGAATGGGTCGAAGGGAAGATCGAGGGCAGGGGCATGTTCCGCTTTGCCAATGGTGCGGTCTACACCGGCGATTTCGTGAACGGGCAGACCAGCGGCAAGGGCAAGATGGTCTACCCGGACGGATATGAATACGAAGGGGACTGGCTGGCCGATCTGCCGCACGGACAGGGCATCGCCCGCTTCCCCGATGGCAATGTCTATGAGGGAAGTTACAGCGAGGGTCGGCGCGACGGTTTTGGCACCTTCACCCGACCCGACGGATTCTCATACGAAGGCGCGTGGGTCGCCGACCGGATTGAGGGTGAAGGCGTTGCCACCTATCCGAATGGCAATATATACAAGGGATCGTTTCTGGATTCGAAACGCCACGGCAAGGGCGAGATGATCTATGCCAATGGTGCCGTCTATGACGGCGACTGGGTGAACGGGCAGCGGCAGACGGATAACTGACGCACTGCCCCCTCCAATAAAAAGATCGGGATCAAGATGGCTGGCAAATTCCGCACGTTCGGGGTCATCGGCCTCGGCGGCTTCGGCAGCACTGTCGCGCTGGAACTGGCGCGGTTCGGCAATCACGTGATCGGCATCGACCTCGACGAGGCGCGCGTCAGCCGCCACGCCGATGCCCTCAGCCAGGCGCTGATCGTCGATGCGCGCGACGATGTCGCACTGCGCGAGGCCGGGTTCGGCGAATGCGACATTGTGCTGGTCGCGATGGGCGAAAATCTGGAGGCGAGCACGCTTGCCGCCATCAACCTCACGCTGATCGGCGTCCAGACCGTATGGGCCAAGGCCAGCACCAAGACCCATCACCGGATTCTCAGCCGTCTTGGCGTCAAGCGGATCATCCACCCCGAATATGAAATGGGGCAGCATATCGCGCAGGTCATGCACAACCCGCTGGTGCGCGACTATGTCAGCCTCGGCAACGGGTTTCATCTGGTGAATTTCCGGATCCCGGAAAGCCTCGAAGGCAAGGCGCTTTCCAGTCTTCCGCATCGCAAGAAATTCGATCTGCGCTGCGTCGGGGTGATGCGCGGCACCGAATTCATTGGCAGCGATGAGGTGGATTGCGAACTTCGCCCGGATGATCTCTTGCTGCTGCTCGGCCAGCGCAAGAACCTGCACGACTTCGCCGCGAGCCTCTGACATGGCATCGCGGACATTCGCGCGCGGGAAGAAACCTGCCGCATGGCAACTGCCGCCCCCGGCGATCCTCTGCCTGATGTATTTCCTGATGGCCACGCTGGGCGCCTGTCTGCTCTGGCTGCCAATCAGCCATCACGGCACCGTCAGCTTTGCGGATGCCGCATTCACGGCAGTTTCGGCGGTGACAGTGACCGGTCTCGTGGTTGTCGATACCGGCACGGCCTATACCCATGTCGGGCAAGGCATCATCATACTTCTGATGCAGCTTGGCGGGCTTGGGCTGATGACCTTTGCCGTCCTCGTCCTGTCTGCGCTCGGCATTCCGGTCGGGATGCCGCAACGCCTGATCCTGCGCGAGGATTTGAATCAGACCACGATCAGCAACCTGATGATCCTCGTGCGGATCATTCTGGTGGTCGCGATCTGCTGCGAGGCCGCCGGATTGCTGATCCTGTCCTTTGTCTTCGTCCCCGAATACGGCTGGGCGGAGGGGTTGTGGCAATCGCTGTTCCATTCCGTATCAGCCTTCAACAATGCCGGTTTCGCCCTTTTCCCGGACAGCCTGTCGCGCTGGGTCGGGGACCCGGTGGTGAACATCACAATCTCATCAATGTTCATCCTTGGCGGGCTCGGCTTCATCGTCGTCGGCGACATTTATCAAAAGCGGTCATGGCGTGCGCTGACGCTGCACAGCAAGCTGATGCTGGTCGGCACGATCTGGCTGATCGCATCGGCGATGGTCATGTTTGCCGTGCTGGAATGGACCAATCCGCGCACGCTCGGCAGCCTCGTCGGCACCGATACAAAGCTCTGGGCAAGCTGGTTTCAGGCGGTCACCCCGCGCACCGCCGGTTTCAACACCATCGACACCGGCGGGATGCATGACAGCACGACCCTGATGACAATGGCGCTGATGATGATTGGCGGCGGCAGCACATCCACGGCGGGCGGCGTCAAGGTCACGACGCTGATCGTCCTTCTGCTCGCCACCATCGCCTTCTTTCGCCGCCGCAAGACATTGCACGCCTTTGGTCGCAGTCTGGGCGTAGACGAGGTGATGAAGGTCATGGCGTTGACGACGGTCAGCGTGCTGATCGTCATGACCGGGACTTTCCTGATCTCGCTGTCCCATGACGGCGCGTTCCTCGATCTCGCCTTCGAGGTGACATCGGCCTTCGGCACGGTCGGCCTGTCGCGCGGCGCGACGGGGGAGCTGGACGGGTTCGGCCGCGCCGTCATCACGCTGCTGATGTTCATCGGGCGGGTCGGCCCGCTCGCCATCGGGTTCTTCCTCGCCACGCAAAGCACACCGCGCGTCCGCTATCCCGAGGGGCAGATCCATCTCGGCTGATGCGGGCGGGATGGCAGACTACACCAACACAAGCGGCGTGAGGGCTGACAGTTCCAATGCGTTGTCAAGGCGGGCACCGGCGCGCGCGCCAATCACCTTTATTGAAACAGCTACAAGCGCACGCGAGTGAGGGCCTGATCGGTATCAAGGCCGATCAGGCCAAGGAACCAATGTTCCGCTTTTCCCACCAGAAACATCCGCCGGTCAGGGGCGGAATCTTGGCAAGCAATTCCGCAGGCATCTTGGCCTTCAATTCGTCACCAAGTCTTTTCCAAGCATGGCTTGTCGCAAACACAAGCGGAAACTTGTCACCAAACGCAAGGATATAGGCACCAAGCACGAACTGTTCATTGTAATAGCGACCAAGCCACGCCTCGGGATAGTCATCTGGCCAGAAGATATCATGCAGCCCCACGATCACCCCTTCGGCAAGCCGTGGCAGCACGTCGATGAAGAATACGGAAACGTCGGAATTCTGAAAACTGCGATGGCTCCCGTCAAAGAACACCACGTCACCCTTTTCGAGCTGATCGAAGACCGACAGATCCACATCCTCCAGTCCTTTCCGATGGACCTTGTGACACAGAACATCAATTTCGGCGCGCGGGAACGGATCGATGGAAGTGATTTCGGTGGACAGGTTGTGATCGCGCTTGGCCCGGGCGAAAAACTTCGTCGAATTGCCTGACCCGATCTCGATCAATCGCTTGGGTGTCTTGCCTGCCACCATCGCATACGCGCTCATTCCATCGAGTGGAGGAAACCAGTTCTGTTTCCAGCGCGGTTCCAAGTCTTCCTGAGTTTCGAGAGGAATCTTCAAATAGTTTTCCGCGAATGATGCTATTAGATCAATGAATTCAATTTGTTGATTCCGGTTCGCCGCGAACATGCTATCGATATGCGGTGATGTTTTTTCCCCATGTCCCCACCGGACGGCAAAACGGGGGGGGAAGTCGATCATGATGGTTGTTTTCATTGTGTATCACCACTTTCTTGGTCTTGCGTCGGATCGCTGCAAGGACTTTCCCCCCAACCTCACCTCTTTCGAAAGGTTCGAATATCCCTTTCGAAAAGAAGGCTCACAAACGGATGAAAAGCCTAAGGCACCCGCCGTTGGCATTATATCATGTCATTCGGGGAAGCTAGGGCGCGCGCCTGCAACAGATGCGTTTAGAGACGACGCTCATCAGCAAACCCGAAAGATCTGGAAAGAATGAGCCGCCATCGGATAGGTGCGCTGTCGAGCGGCACGCACTGCGCCTTGGCCATCGTCCGCAGCCAGTGGCCGTTCGGAAAACCACGGCCTGCAAACCCTGCACCATTGCAAACGGCGTCAGGGCCGGTATAGATACGACATGACCACGCGCATTTCCATCCGACTGCCTCAGGCCGCTTTGCCGCGCCGTCGCAGCCTTGCGCTTACGCTCCTCCTTAGCCGCCCCTAGGCGCGCCGGGTTCGCGGCGCGTGCGCCTGGGGGATTTTGAACGCGCCGCATCACCCCCGGAACAAGCTGAGATACACCATGACCGAGACACCGACCGAGCGCGCACGCGTTCTGATCTTCGACACGACCTTGCGTGACGGCGAACAATCGCCCGGCGCGACGATGACCCTGACTGAAAAGCTGTCGATTGCGCAACTTCTGGATGAAATGGGCGTCGACATCATCGAGGCGGGCTTTCCCATAGCCTCCGACGGCGATTTCGAGGCTGTCAGCGAGATCGCGAAAATGGCGCAGAACGCCGTGATCTGCGGCCTCGCCCGTGCCTCCAAAGGCGATATCGACCGGGCCTGGGCGGCGCTTGCGAATGCCAAAAAGCCGCGCATCCACACCTTCATCGGCACCTCGCCGCTGCATCGCCAGCACCAGTTGCAGATGGACAAGGATCAGGTCCTGCGCAAGATTGAGGAAACCGTCAGCCATGCACGATCGTTGTGCGACAACGTGCAATGGTCGCCGATGGACGCGACGCGGACCGAACGCGATTACCTGATCGAGACGGTGCGCGTCGCTGTCGAGGCCGGGGCGACAACGATCAACATCCCCGATACGGTCGGCTATACTGCGCCGCGCGAAAGCGCCCAGATCATCCGCGATCTGCTGGATAACGTTCCTGCTCTGCATGATTGTGTGATCGCGACGCACTGCCATAACGACCTCGGCATGGCGACCGCCAATTCGCTGGCGGCGGTGGAGGCCGGGGCGCGGCAGATCGAATGCACGATCAACGGTCTGGGTGAACGCGCGGGGAATACCGCGCTGGAAGAGGTCGTGATGGCGCTGAAGATCAGGCGCGATATCATGCCCTTCGATACCGGCGTCGATACCACCCAGATCATGAAGGCATCGCGCATGGTCGCCACCGCTGCCGGTTTCCCGGTGCAGTTCAACAAGGCGATCGTCGGCAAGAACGCCTTTGCCCATGAAAGCGGCATCCATCAGGATGGCGTGTTGAAGAATGCCGAAACATTCGAGATCATGCGCCCGCAGGATGTCGGCCTCGCGGACAATGCCCTGCCGATGGGCAAGCATTCGGGCCGCGCGGCGTTCCGCGCCAAGCTGAAAGATCTGGGCATCGAGATGGGCGACAATGCCTTTCAGGAGGCTTTCATCCGCTTCAAGACCCTCGCCGACAGCAAGAAGGATGTGTTCGACGATGACATCATCGCGCTGATCGACGACAGCCGCACCGCCGCCGCCAATGACCGGATCAAGCTGAAATCGCTGCGGGTCGTTTGTGGCACCGAAGGGCCAAAAACCGCAGAAATGGTCCTGACCATCGACGATGTGGATCACGAGACTTCGGCGACGGGCGATGGCCCTGTCGATGCCGCGTTTTCCTGTGTCGACAAGCTTGTCCCGCATCGTGCGGAGATGAAGGTCTATCAGGTTCAGGCGGTTACGGATGGGATCGACGCGCAGGCGACCGTTTCCGTCCGGCTTGAGGAAGATGGCAGGATCGTTCAGGGACAGGCCGCCGATACCGACACCGTGGTATCCTCGGCCCGTGCCTATATCATCGCGATCAACAAGCTGTTGCTGCGGCGGGACAAGGGCGCGCCGAACATCACCACCGCGCTGGCAAGCTGACCTCGGAACCGGCGGGCGGCATCCAGACAGGTGCCGCCCGCCCCGACCGCCTCAGCGGCGGGCGATATCGCGATTTCGATAGATGTGATGCCCGACCAGTTCGCAGAACCGCTCCGGCCCCATATCCCGCAGGAACGCCCGTTGTGCGACGGCCATGCTCGGCTTGGCGTTGCCTTCGATCATCACCGGCCCGTCCGGGGTGATCGCAACGTCCCAGCCGGCATAGGCATAATCGCTGAACAGGCGCTGATGCGTATCCAGCGCCAGCGCGCGCGCCTCGCGGAAAAAGGGCAGGATGCGGCCTTTCATGCGGACGCCGTTCGTGGGATTGCCTTCGAACACTTCCGATCCGAGCAGGCGTGCGCCGACGCCGATCTCGCCGGTATCCGGGTTCACACCGAAATAGATGCCCCGCGCCGGGCCATTGTCGACAACCGCCCCCAGCACGGTCGCCACCTTCACCGTCGTCGCGACGGATTGCGCCTGCCCCGCCTCATCGAGGATCGAGATGACCCGCATGGTCGATACGGCGGACAAAGTATAATCGGTCATGTCGGGATGGTTCACCAGACAATCCTGCGCATACCATTCGATCTTCAGCCCGAATTCTGCGGTCAGCCTCGCCTTCGCCTCGTCCAGATCGCGGCAGGACGACAGGTCGAACACCGATGCGCCGAGGCCGCTCATCCCCGATGACGGCTTCACGAAGACGCGGCCATCCTCCGGCAGCCCCGTGATCTCCACCTTGCCGCCCGCCTGCCAGGCCCAGGTGCGCGGGTGGCGCACGCCGTTCGCATCGCACAGCCGCGCGAAGGCGATCTTGTCATGCAGGCGGCATCCGTCCGTCCAGTATTTCGGATTATAGATCTTGTTAAGCTGCGCTTCCTCGAACCGCCGTACATGGGTCCGCAGCATTGCCGCATCCTCGACATGGTGGATCAGAAGTTCCGCCGGATCGACGAACCGCTCACGCGCAATGGGCCGGATCTGGGCGATCCGCGCGTCGGACACCTTATGCAGCGCCTTCATCCGGCGCAGCCGGGACGGCAGCCAGAGATCGAACCCGATCCGCCAGAGCCGCATCGCCGCCCGGGCCAGAACGCCCTGCCCCGCCACGCGCGCCGCGTAATGCGGTGCCAGAAAATCGGCTGCGATAAAGGATGGCAAACCCGGACCAGACCGCAGTGCGGCCGGAAACACCACAAAGCTTTTCTTGAACAGATACCACCAGCGGTTCTTGTTCTGCATAGCGGCGTTCCCTCATCAGATTCAGCCGCCACAACGGCGCTCGATTGTGAGCTGACTTTTCAATGACCATTTCTAGGCTGGTGAGGCAGGAACGGTCCCGATTCGATCACCGCTTTCGATCCCGCCATTTGGCAGAAACCTTTGCCGCAATAAACCCCCACGGGCAGTTCATCGGTTGCCGATGGGAACCGGGCAGAATGAGACCGGCGCGACCTTTGCGCGTTACCGCGTCGCGCACACCGAATTATCCGACAAGGCCCTATACGCGCGATGCGCAAGCGGATAGAACCGACGCAATCCCACAGCAATGAACGGCTTCGGCCCCTTTACCCTGTCGGCAGGACCGCTTTATAAGCGTCCAACTTCGAACTACCCACATCTTTGGGGTCAAACAGCGAGCATCCCATGTTCAACGGCGTTTTCGGCATGTTTTCTTCGGACATGGCCATCGACCTCGGCACTGCCAATACCCTTGTCTATGTCAAGGGCAAGGGCATCGTGCTGAACGAACCCTCAGTCGTCGCCTATCATGTCAAGGACGGCAAGAAGGAGGTTCTCGCCGTCGGTGAGGACGCCAAGCTGATGCTGGGGCGCACCCCCGGATCGATTCAGGCCATTCGTCCGATGCGCGACGGCGTGATCGCCGATTTCGACGTGGCCGAAGCGATGATCAAGCATTTCATCCGCAAGGTTCACAAGCGCGGCTTTTTTACCGCGCCGCAAGTGATCGTCTGCGTGCCTTACGGCGCAACAGCGGTCGAGGAACGCGCGATCATGGAATCCGTGCTGTCCGCCGGGGCGCGCAGGGCAGCCCTGATCCCCGAACCGGTCGCCGCCGCCATCGGCGCGGGCATGCCGTTCGGAGAGCCGACCGGCAGCATGGTGGTCGATATCGGCGGCGGCACGACCGAGGTGGCGGTTCTGTCGCTGGGCGATATCGTCTATGCGCGTTCGGTCCGGGTCGGCGGTGACAAGATGGACGACAGCATCATCTCTTACCTTCGTCGCCAGCAGAACCTGCTGGTCGGCGAGGCGACGGCGGAGCGGATCAAGAAGGCAATCGGCATTGCCCGGATGCCCGATGACGGCAGGGGCCAGTCGATGCAGATCCGGGGACGCGACCTTTTGAACGGCGTGCCGAAGGAAATCGACATCACGCAGGCCCAGATCGCCGATGCACTTCAGGACCCGGTGCAGCAGATCGTCGAGGCCGTGATGGTCGCGCTGGAGGCGACACCGCCTGATCTTGCGGCAGATATCGTGGATCGCGGTGTGATGCTGACCGGCGGCGGTGCCTTGCTCGGCGATCTCGATGTCGCGCTGCGCGAACAGACCGGCCTTGCCGTCACAATCGCGGACGAGCCGCTGAACTGCGTCGCCCTCGGCACCGGCAAGGCGCTGGAACATCGTGCGGCCCTGCGCCATGTTCTGCGCGACAGCGTCTAGGCACCAACACCGCCCGCCGGGCACCGGCTGCGCGGCACAAGGAGCGTTGCATGGCCCCGCGTGAGCGCAGCGACATCGGCTCTGAATTCGGCAAGATCCTGCGCCGGAGCCTGATGATTGCGCTCGTCGGCATCTGCATCGTTCTTTTCGTCCTCTGGCGTGCCGACAGTCCCCGGATCGAGCGGATCCGGATGGGCCTTCTGGATTGGGCAACGCCCAGCGTGGAACTGACAGCGAACCCGCTGAAGGCCACAAGCCACATGATCGACGATTTCGAGAATTTCACGCGGGTCTATGAACAGAACAAGACCCTGCGGCAGGAGATTCAGCGCCTACGGTCATGGCGCGAGGCTGCGCAGCAACTGGAGCGGGAGAATGCCCAGCTTCGCGCGCTGAACAACCTGCGCCTCGCCCCCCGGATCGGCCATGTGGCAGGTGAGGTGATCGCTGACAGCGGCAGCCCGTTCTCGCAATCCATCCTGTTGAACATCGGCGAAAGCGATGGCGTGCTCGACGGCGCGGCAGCGGTCGATGGCAACGGTCTGGTGGGCCGTGTCGTCGGCGTCGGCCGGCGGGCATCGCGGCTGCTTCTGCTGACCGATTTCAACAGCCGGGTGCCGGTGAAGGTCTTGCCATCAGGCCGCCGGGCGATCCTGTCAGGCGAGAATGACGATGCGCCGCGCCTGTCTTTCCTTGAAACAATGAACGGCGTTGCGCCCGGTGACCGGGTCGTAACGTCAGGCGATGGCGGGGTGTTTCCGCCCGATCTTCTGGTCGGGCTGGTCGCAGTGGTCGGGGAATATGGCGCGCGGGTGCAGGTCAGCGCGGATTATGAACGCCTCGAATTTGTCCGCGTCCTGCGCTATCGCCCATCCACGAAAATCGACACGCCCGGCGGGCTGGTCCTGCCGGAGGTGGAGGCCGGAACCACCGCCGCGCCGGTGCTGCCGGACCCGGATTCGGTTCTGGGAGGTGACTGATGGCCCAGACCATCCCGCGATATCAGACATGGCTGAACACGCTGGTGCTGGTCGGTTTCGGCTGGGCGGCGATCCTGATCGAGCTCGCCCCGCTTGACGGGTTGGCCTCGGCGCTGCCCTCGCCCGACCTGCTGTTCTGTGTTGCGGCCTGCCTTGTTCTGCGCCGACCGGCGGCGACACCGGCGCTGATTGTCGTCCTGCTTGGCATTGCGCGCGATCTGATGGGCGGCGGCCCTGCCGGACTTGGGGCATTGGTGCTGCTGGCGGCGATCGAGGCGCTCCGCTTCTATGGCCGAACGATCATCCGGCGCGGCGTGCTGGCAGAGGTCTTTTCGATCGCCATACTGTCTGTCATTATGGCGCTGGTTCAGGTCGTGCTTCTGACGATTGCGCTGACCCCGACGCCGCCGCTGGATCAGCTAGGCATCGGCGTAGTCGTCACGGTTGCAGCATATCTGTTCACGCTGTTCCTGTTCCGCGTGATATTGCGGGTCAGAGCGGATGTCGATGAGGCAACCAAGCTGAGCGGCAGGATCGTCAGGTGAGGAAGGGCGAACGGGCGTCATGGTAAAGCCTTTCAGCTTTCGGCGAGACGAGGCGCGGCAAAGCCCCAATATCAGCCGCCGCGGTGTTCTGTTGCTTGGCGCACAGGCCCTGGTCGTTGGTGGCCTGTTCTGGCGAATGCGAAAACTCCAGATCGAAGCATCCGATAAATACCTCATGCTGGCCGAGGAAAACCGGATCAATGTTCGTCTGCTCCCACCAGCGCGCGGAGAGATCACAGATCGCAAGGGCCGCGCGCTGGCGATCAACCGACAGAATTATCGCGTTGTCATGGTGCGCGAACAGGCAGGCGACGCCGAGGCGGTGCTCGACGATCTGGGCCGCATCGTCGATATTGCCCCGCATCAGCGCAGCCGCGCGCTGCGCGAAATGCGGTCGAAATCCGCCTTCGTGCCGGTAACGGTTGCAGAACATCTCGACTGGAAGGCCTTCGCGCAGATCAATGCCAACGCTCCCGCCCTGCCCGGTGTGACGCCGGAGGTCGGCCTGACCCGCCATTACCCGGAGGCGGATACGCTGGCGCATATCATCGGCTATGTCGCGCGCGTCACCGAAAAGGACCTTGAGCGCGACGACGCGCAGGACCCGCTGTTTCAAATCCCCGATTTTCACATCGGCAAGAACGGCGTGGAACGGGCGGTGGAGCCGATCCTGCGCGGCACCGCCGGTGCCAGCCGGATCGAGGTGAACGCGGTTGGCCGCGTGATCCGCGAGATCGACCGGAACGAGGGTGCCGCCGGGGCCGATCTCGGCCTCACCATCGACCTCGACCTTCAGAAATATGCGATGAAGCGGCTTCAGGGCGAAAGCGCCGCTTGTGTGGTCATGGAGATCGCAACCGGCGATGTGCTGGCGCTGACCTCCACCCCCGCGTTCGATCCCAACAAGTTCGTGGTCGGGATCAGCCAGAAGGAATGGTCGGCGCTGTTGGAGGATGAATATCGCCCGCTCGCCAACAAGGCGGCATCGGGCCTCTACCCGCCCGGATCGACCTTCAAGATGATGGTCGCACTGGCGGCGCTGGAACATGGGGTGATCGGGTCGCACGAAGGGGTTTTCTGCAACGGGCGCTACAAGCTGGGCGACCGGTATTTCCATTGCTGGCGGCGCGGCGGGCATGGCACGGTTGCCCTGAAGGACGCCCTGAAATTCTCCTGCGACGTGTATTTCTACGAGATCGCGAAGCGGGTCGGCATCGACAACATCGCAGAGATGGCCACGCGGTTCGGCGTCGGCGTCAAGCCACCGCTGGAGATGACCGCCGTGCGGTCGGGTCTGGTGCCAACGAAGGCATGGAAACAGGCCAATTATGGCGAGAACTGGCAGGTCGGCGACACGCTGAACGCCGGGATCGGCCAAGGCTTTGTGCTGGCCAGCCCGGTGGAGCTTGCGGTGATGGCGGCGCGGATCGGCGGCGATGGCACGCAGGTTGTGCCGCGCCTGATCCGCACGATCAATGGCGAACCCGCACCGGTGGCGGAGGCTGCGCCGCTGAACGTGCGCCCCGAACATCTGCGGCTGGTGCGCGAGGGGATGTTCGCGGTGTCGAACGAAGCCCGTGGCACCGCATGGGGCAGCCGCATCGCAGAGGCCGAGATGGCGATCGCCGGCAAGACCGGCACCAGCCAGGTTCGCCGCATCACCGCGGCCGAGCGCGCGCGCGGCGTCATCAAGAACGAGGATCTGCCGTGGAACCGGCGCGACCACGCGCTGTTCGTCGCCTTCGCGCCCTACACCAACCCGCGCTATGCCATTTCGGTCATCATCGAACATGGCGGCGGCGGCAGCCGCGCCGCGGCACCCGTTGCGCGCGACATCATGATGCGCGCGCTATATGGCCCGGATGTGCCGCTTCGCGCCTATCCCGAAGGTGAGCGGGAACTCATCCGCCGCCAGCGGGAGGAAGAGGAGAACAACACAGTGCCGGAGGCCGCCACCGATCAGCCGAGGCAGCGGGCATGAGCTATCTCAACCCCAATCACGGCAGCGGGTTCATCATGCGCCGCACCGGTGCCACGTCGGAGCGTGCCGCCCTGACGACATGGGGAAAGGTGATCCGGTTCAATTGGGCGATCGCATTGCTGATCATCGCGGTCGCCTGCGTCGGCTTCCTTATGCTGTTTTCCGTGGCGGATGGCAGCATCGACCCCTGGGCGCGGGCGCAGATGATCCGCTTTGGCGTCGGTTTCGCGGGCATGATCATCGTCGCAATGATCGACCTCAAATTCTGGCGCGCGGTCTCGCCGCTGATCTATATGGGCGCGCTCGTCGTGCTCGCGGCGGTGGAGGTAATGGGCGATGTCGGCATGGGCGCTCAGCGCTGGATCGACCTCGGTTTCATCCGCCTGCAACCATCCGAGATGATGAAGGTCGCGCTGATCCTCGCATTGGCGCGGTATTACGATTGGCTACCGCAGGAAAAGACATCGCGCCCGCTCTGGGTGTTGCCGCCGCTCGTGTTGATTTTGATCCCCGTGGCGCTGGTCCTGAAACAGCCCGATCTCGGCACCGCGATCCTGCTGACGGTGGGCGGCGTGACGATGATGTTTCTGGCGGGTGTTTCATGGTGGTATTTCATCGCGGGCGGCGCGTCGCTGGGCGGGGCGATCTATGCCGTGATGATCTCACGCGGGACCGATTGGCAAATCCTGAAGGATTACCAGTTCAAGCGGATCGAGACGTTTCTGGACCCGAGCCAGGACCCGCTCGGTGCCGGATATCATATCACGCAATCGAAGATCGCGCTCGGCTCCGGCGGTCTTTCGGGGCGCGGGTTCATGGAAGGGACGCAAAGCCGCCTGAACTTCCTGCCCGAAAAGCATACCGATTTCATCTTCACGACGTTGGCCGAGGAATTCGGGTTCATCGGTGCAGCATCGCTTCTGTCGCTCTATGCGCTTCTGATCCTGTTCTGCTTCGCCTCGATGGTGGCGAACCGCAGCCGGTTCGGGGCCTTGCTGACCGGCGGGCTGACCATGACGTTCTTCCTGTTCTTCGCGGTCAATATCGCGATGGTGCTGGGGCTTGCCCCCGTGGTCGGCGTGCCGTTGCCGCTGGTATCCTATGGCGGGTCCGCCATGCTGGTGCTGCTGTTCGCATTCGGCCTGATCCAGTGCGCTCATATCAACCGCCGACCCTGAGGTGCCGATGCAGGTCCTGTTTTCCGCCCATTCCGACGAAATCGCCGAATGGACGCCGTTTCTGGAGCAGTTTCGCGCCACGCTCGGCGTGCCCTTCGATCTGCATGTCAGCGAAGACAGCATCGACGCGGCTTCGGTCGATGTCCTGATCCTGAACCCGGTGGACGGCACGCGCGATCTCGCCCGGTTTCAGGGCGCAAAACTGATCCAGAGCATCTGGGCAGGGGTCGAAAGCTATATCGGCAACCCGTCGCTGCCGGATCGCCCTATTCTGTGCCGCATGGTGTCCAACGGGCTGACAGAGGGGATGACCGATTACATCACCGGCCATGTGATGCGCCATCACCTCGACATCGACCGGCATATCCGCCAGAGCGCGGCGGGCATTTGGGGCGCACCGGTGCCGCCGCTGTCGCGCGACCGCACTGTCGGCATCCTCGGCCTCGGTGCGCTCGGATCGGATGCGGCGCGGATGCTGGGACGCCTCCGCTTTGATATCGCGGGGTGGAGCCGGACACCGAAATCGGTTGATGGCGTGACCTGCTTTCATGGTACGGATGGCCTCGATGCGATCATCGCGCGGTCGGAAATCATCGTGACGATCCTGCCCTCCACCCCTGAGACGCGGCATATCCTGAACGCGCGCACGCTGGCGCTCGCCCCGCGCGGGGCGGTCATCATCAATCCGGGCCGCGGACCGCTGATCGACGATGATGCGCTGCTGGCGGCGCTGGCATCCGGGCAGATCGGCCATGCCACGCTGGACGTGTTCGCAACCGAACCACTGCCCGAATCCCACGGTTTCTGGCGTCATCCGCAGGTCACGATCACCCCGCATATCGCCGCCGATACCCGTGCCAGCGACGCGGCGAAGGTCGTCGTGGAACAGATCGGGCGGCTGCAACGCGGCGAGCCGTTATGGCACATTGTGGACCGCAACCGGGGCTATTAAGTAAACGCAGCCAGACAGGGATTGCGAGCTTATGAACGCCAGACGAACGCCGGACCATGACGACAAGCCGACACTGATCCTGCCGCAGAAACGCACGCTGTTTCAGCGCATTCGCGGCAACTTTCTGGCAGGAATCGTGCTGGTCGGGCCGGTCGCGCTGACCATCTACCTCGCGTGGACGGTCATCACCTTCATTGATGCGGCGGTCGTGCCCTGGGTTCCGGCGGCCTATAATCCCAATCTGGTTTTCAACACGAACGTGCCGGGTTTCGGCGTGATCGTGTTCCTCGTCTTCACCTCCATCGTCGGCTGGCTGACCAAGAATTTCTTCGGGCGGCAGATCGTCCGGTTCGGGGAAAGCTGGGTCAGCCGGATGCCCATTGTCCGGTCGGTTTACAACGCCCTGAAACAGATCGCCGAGACGATCCTCAGCCAGTCGCAGACCTCGTTCAAGAAGGCCTGCCTGATCGAATATCCGCGTCAGGGCCTCTGGGCGATTGCCTTCATCTCGACCGAGACGCGGGGCGAGATATCCAACCGGGTGGGCGGCGACAGCATGATGAGCGTGTTCCTGCCAACCACACCGAACCCAACATCCGGTTTTCTGCTGTTCGTTCCAGCAAGGGATATCGTCTATCTCGACATGAGCGTCGAAGAGGCGGCCAAACTCGTCATTTCAGCCGGGCTGGTGGTGCCGCCAAGCCGTGAGGAAATCAGCGCCGGGTTGGCACAGGCGCGAACGGCGGAACTGGTCGAATAATCAATCCCGCCACCAGACATCCGGCAAGAACCCGGTCCAATCCCCGTAAAGCGGCGTTGCAGCGGGGTATTTCAGACCCGCATCATGGGCGATCCGGCTGGTTGGCGCATACCAGAACGGGATGACATAGCGGCCCGCAGACAGGGCGCGATCCAGCGCCCGCACTGCGCCTTCGAAATCCTCCGACCGGCGCGCCACGGTCAGCGCGGCAATCGCCGCATCCACGGCGGGCGAGGTGACGCCCATGTAATTGCGGGTGCCCGGCTGCACCGCGCTGTCCGAATGCCAGTAAAGCCGCTGTTCGACACCAGGCGACAAGGACATTGCCCAGCGGTTGACGATCATGTCGAAATCATAGTCGATCAGCCGTGCCGCATATTGTGCATCATCCACCAACCTGACAGATGCCGCGATGCCCAGCCGTTTCAACGCCTCGGTGAACACCGCCGCGACCTGTTCGTTGCCGGCGCTTTCGATGAGGATCTCGAAGGTGAAGGGCGCGCCCGACGCATCCTGCAACCGGCCATCGACCACGCGCCAGCCCGCATCCGCCAGCAACGCCGCCGCCGCGCGCAGATTGGTCCGGTTGCGCCCGTCACCCGCGCCGACCGGCGGACGAATCGCCGCCTCCAGCGTGCCCGGTGGCAAGACGTCGGCAAAGGGTTCCAGGAGTGACCGCTCCGCCCCCGTGGCCGCGCCATCATGGGCCAGCGGCGATGCGCCGAAATAGCTCGGGATGCGTTCATAGGCATCCGACAGCATGGTCCGGCGCAGCCATTCGAAATCGAAGGCCAGCGTCAGCGCCTGCCGCACGCGCAGATCGGCGAACAGGAGCTTGCGGGTGTTGAAAACGAATCCGTTCATGCCGGTAGGGCGGCCATGGGGAATTTCCGACTTCACGATGCGGCCGTCGCGCGCTGCGGCGAATTCGTATCCCGCGGCCCACCGCGCCGGGTCACCGTCGCGGAAAATGTCGATCTCGCCTGCCTTGAATGCCTCCCACAACACGTTGCCATCGCGGAAATACTCGATGCGGATCGCGTCGAAATTTGCCTGCCCGCGCATCAGCGGCAGATCACGCCCCCAATAATCGGGATTGCGGCGCAGGGTGAGGCTGCGCCCCGGATCAACCTCGCCCACAATGTAGGGGCCAGAGGTGACGAGCGGCACCAGTGACGTATCGGCAAAGGCGCGCGCCTCGATATCCGCCTTCTTCAGCACCGGGCGCAACCCGAGGATAAGCGGCGCTTCGCGATCAGGTTCGGCAAAAGTGAACCGCACCGTCCGGTCACCCTTGCGCGTGATTTCGGCGATGTTCTTCAGGTTTCCGAAATAGGGCGGGCGACCCTGCCGATCCAGCACCTCCATCGACGCGATCACATCATCCAGCGTCACTGGGCTGCCATCCGAAAACTGCGCTTCCGGTCGCAGGGTAAACTCGACCCAGGACCGGTCGTCCGGAACCTCCACGCTTTCGGCCAGCAGACCGTAAAGCGCAAATGGCTCATCCCAGTTTCGCCCCAGAAGTGATTCGACCGTCTGGAACCGCAGCATCCACGGGGCGGTCCCCTTGATGATGTAAGGGTTCAGACTGTCAAACGTGCCGACCTCGCCGACCGTTAGCGTTCCGCCCTTCGGCGCGTCCGGGTTGGCGTAGGGTAAATGGGTGAAATCAGAGGATAATTCCGGCTCCCCCTGCATCGCCAGACCATGTTGCGGGGCCGCGCTGAGTGAATCCAGCGGGCAAAGAAACATGGCCATCACCCCGAAAAGCAACAGTTTTTTGACAGGCCGCAATCCTGCCATTTTCACGTCAGTGCGATTTTTCTGCTTGCCAACCGGATTCGCCCGACGCATATTGACCTCACTGCTCGATAGGTTTCTTGCCTGTATGAAACCTGCCTCAATGCACTACGCCCGCCTTGTGCGGGCGTTTTTTTTGCGCCCCCCTGCACCTGAGGTCAATGGCCGTGACGGCGTCGTGATTGTGCCGCGCCGCACAATGCTGCCCCTGTCCTCCCACAGCCGGAAGGATTATAGAGCGCGCATCACAGTCACAGCAGGATCGATCCCCATGTCCCTTTCCGGCAAGACCGCTTTCATCACGGGTTCCAATTCAGGCATCGGCCTTGGCATTGCCGAGGTGCTGGCAGCGCGCGGCGCGTCGGTTGCGCTGAATTCCTATACCAATTCAGACGAGGATCACGCCCTCGCCGCCCGCATCGCATCGGAAACCGGCAGCGATGTGCGCTATTTTCAGGCCGACATGTCGGACGAGGCCGCCTGCCGCAAGGTGGTGGCCGATGTGGCGGCTGCATTCGGCAGGCTCGACATTCTGGTGAACAATGCGGGCATTCAGCATGTCGCGCCGATCCCGGATTTTCCGGTCGGCAAGTGGAATGCCATCATCGCGATCAACCTGTCATCCGCGTTTCACACCACAGCCGTCGCCCTGCCGATGATGCGGGCGCAGGGCTGGGGCCGGGTGGTGAACATCGCCTCGGCCCACGGCCTGACGGCATCGCCCTACAAATCGGCCTATGTGGCGGCGAAGCACGGCATTGTCGGATTTTCCAAGGTCACCGCGCTGGAAACGGCGGGCGAATCGATCACCTGCAACGCCATCTGCCCCGGATATGTGCTGACCCCATTGGTCGAGGCACAGATCCCCGCCACGATGAAGGAATACGACATGGACCGCGAAACCGTGATCCGCGATGTCATGCTCGCCCGCCAGCCGTCGAAGCAGTTCGCCACGGTCGAACAGATTGGCGGAACTGTAGCATTTCTGTGTTCTGAAGACGCTAGCCAGATCACCGGAACCACAATTTCTGTCGATGGCGGCTGGACCGCCCTCTGATGCTATGCAGGTAGGCCCATGACACGCATTGCCCTGAACGGACTTGGCCGGATCGGCAAACTGGTCCCCCGCGCCTTTGCCGAATTCGGCTGGCCCGGTGATGTCGTCCTGTTGAATGATCCGGTCGGGACACCGGAACAGCACGCGCATCTTCTGGAATTCGACAGCGTGCATGGCCGCTGGCATCAGGATTTCGCCTTCGATGACACAACGGTCAGCATCGGCGACCGCCAGATGCGCCTGACCAACGCGAAGCGGATCGAGGATCTGCCGTTGCGGGAGATGGGCATCGACCTGGTGATCGACTGTTCGGGTGTGTTCAAGACCGCGAAGGCCGTGCAGCCCTATTTCGACGCGGGGGTTAAGAAAGTCGTGGTGTCTTCGCCCGTCAAGGATGATGGCACCTTGAACATCGTCTACGGTGTGAACCATCACCTCTATAATGCTGATCGGCATCACATAATCACCGCCGCAAGCTGCACGACTAACTGCCTTGCGCCTGTGGTCAAGGTGTTGCTGGACGCGATCGGGATCACGCATGGCTCGATCACCACGATCCACGATGTGACCAATTCGCAGACCATCATCGACCGCCCGGCAAAGGATATGCGCCGCGCCCGGTCGGCGCTGACCAACATGATCCCGACGACGACCGGATCGGCGACCGCGATCACGCTGATCTATCCCGAATTGAAGGGAAAGCTGAACGGTCATGCGGTGCGGGTGCCATTGCTGAACGCCTCGCTCACGGATTGCGTATTCGAGATGCCGCGCCCGGTGACGGTGGAGGAGGTTAACGGCCTGTTCGCCGCCGCAGCGATGGGCGACCTGAAAGGCATTCTGGGGTTCGAGACGCGGCCGCTGGTATCATCCGATTATCTGAACGATCCGCGATCTTCCATCGTCGATGGTTTGTCCACGATGGTGGTCAACGGCACGCAGCTGAAGGTCTATGCCTGGTATGACAATGAATGGGGCTATGCCTGCCGTCTGGCCGATGTGGCGCGGATGGTCGAGGCGAGCCTCTAGGTGACACAGCCGCACCAACGTCAGGGCGGGCTGGCTGCCTATCTGGCGGTGACAGCCGCCTATTGGGCCTTCATGCTGACGGATGGCGCGCTGCGGATGCTCGTCCTGCTGCATTTCCATACGCTCGGCTTCAGCCCGGTGCAGCTTGCCTATCTGTTCCTGCTTTATGAATTCATGGGGATGGTGACGAACCTGTCCGCCGGGTGGATTGCGGCACGGTTCGGGCTGACATCGACGCTTTATGCCGGGCTTGGCTTGCAGATCGCCGCCTTGCTGGCGATGGCGCAGCTTGATCCGTCATGGACCCTGACATCATCGGTGATCTTCGTGATGGCGGTGCAGGGTGCGTCCGGCGTTGCCAAGGATCTGGCCAAGATGAGCGCCAAGAGCGCGGTGAAGGTGCTGGCGCCCGAGGGGGAAGGCGCCTTGTTTCGCTGGGTGGCGGTTCTGACCGGATCGAAGAATGCGGTGAAGGGGTTCGGGTTTCTGCTCGGCGCGGCGCTTCTGGCCACATTCGGCTTCATCACCTCGATCCTCGGCATGGCAGCGATCCTCGCGGTGATCCTGCTGGCGGTGGCGGTGCTGATGCCCACAGGCCTGCCGCAGGGCAAGAAGGGTGCGAAATTCTCGCAGGTCTTCTCAAAAGACCCCGCCGTGAACCGGCTGTCGGCGGCGCGATTGTTCCTGTTCGGCGCGCGCGATGCGTGGTTCGTGGTCGGTGTGCCGGTGTTCTTTTATTCGGTGCTGTCCGATGGCAGCGAGGCGAGCAACCGCGCGGCGTTCTTTGCCATCGGCACCTTCATGGCGGTCTGGACCATCGGTTACGGCATCGTGCAGGGCTTTGCGCCCAACATCCTGAAGGCGAAGGGCAAATCCATCGCCGAGACCGCCCGCCTCGCGGCGCGCTGGGTGGCGATCCTGACGCTGATCCCGGCACTGCTCGCGCTCGTCGCCTTCACCTTGAAAGGTGATCAGATGGCGGTGATCCTGACCGGCGGATTGCTGCTGTTCGGGGCGGTGTTCGCGGTGAATTCCGCGCTGCATTCCTATCTGATCCTCGCCTTTTCGACCGCCGAGCGGGTGACGATGGATGTCGGGTTCTATTACATGTCGAACGCGGGGGGGCGGTTGGTCGGCACGCTGTTGTCAGGGGTTTCCTATCAGGTGGCCGGGCTGCCGGGCTGCCTCGCGGCCTCGGCGATCATGGCGGCGCTGAGTTGGGCCTGCGCGCGCGGCCTCGGTGCCGGGGCAAGACCCGCCTGACAGGCGGATTTACATTGCCGTGACCCAGAGGATCACCGCATCCGCCGCGCTGACCGACACGACGCAATGCCCCATCGACGCATCGTAATAGGCGCTGTCGCCCGCATACATCTCCACCGGTTCATAGAACTCGGTATAGAGCCGGACCGCGCCTGAGAGGACGAGCATGAATTCCTCCCCCTCATGGCGGACCCAGTCGTCGAATTCACTGAAATCGCGGGCATGCACGGCGGCCTTGTAGGGCAGCATCCGCTTGCGGCTGATTTCGGATGACAGCAATTCATGTTCATAGGTCACGGTCGGGTGCACGCGGCCCTCGCCCTTGCGGGTGATGGTGCGGCGACCGGAGATCTTGTCGACCGGGGCGGGTTGAAACAGTTGCGGCAATTCGATGTCGAGGCCGCGCGCCAGTTTCTGCACGGCGTCATAGGTCGGCGACATCTGTTCGTTTTCGATCTTCGACAGGGTGGACCGGGCGAGACCGGCGCGCTGCGCCGCTTCCTCCAGCGTCCAGTTACGCGCCCGGCGGATGGCGCGCACACGCTCGCCCAGTTTCAGCGGCGCGACGCGCGGTGTGGTGCCGTCGCTGGCGGCAATCTGCAACAGGCTTTCCGCCTCCCGCGTCTGCGCACCCTTGCCATCACTTTTGCCGCCGCTCTTGCTGTCGTCCCGTTCCATGCTCTCATCCCTTGCCGACTGGCCCCTGATACGCGATCAAGGGGCGAAATGCGAGATGGACACGATGACCGATACGACACATGGCAGGGCCCTGAGCCTGTTCGACGAGGGGCCACCCCCACCCTGCCCCGCCCGGTTCAATCTGGCGGCGCATGTGCTGGGTGCGGCGGCCACCGTTCCCGACAAGATCGCGCTGACGGTTCTGCACGCCGCCGATGATCCCGCGCCGGAGCGGCTGACCTATGCCGACCTTCGCCAACGGGTGCGAACGGCGGCGGGCGGATTGCTGGATGCAGGGGTCAGGCCCGGCGACCGGGTGATCCTGCGCATCGGCCATTCGACCGATTTTCCGATCTTCTTTCTGGCCGCCGCCGCCATCGGCGCGGTGGCGGTTCCGACCTCCACCCTGCTCAGCGCGCCGGAATTGCATCATATCGCGGCGGAGACGGAGGCGCGGCTGATCCTCGCGCCGCCCGATCTGGCCATCGAAGGGCTGGGCAGCCACGATCCCGCGACAGTGCAGGGCGCGGCGGCAGGTTTCGCCGACACCGCCGCCGATGATGCGGGGTATATCGTCTATACCTCCGGCTCCTCCGGTCGCCCGAAAGGCGTGGTCCATGCCCATCGCGCGGTCTGGGCACGGCGGATGATGTGGCAAGGCTGGTATGGGATGGGGCCGTCGGACGTGATGCTGCATGCCGGCGCGTTCAACTGGACCTATACGCTGGGCGCAGGGTTGATGGACCCCTGGGCGATGGAGGCGGCGACGATCATCTATGCCGGGCCGCGCGACCCCGGCATCTGGCCCACGATTGCGGCACAGCATGGCGCGAGCATTTTTGCAGCAGCACCAGGTGTTTACCGGCAGTTGTTGAAATCAGGTGTCAGCCTCGATGGCTTCACAGCCCTGCGTCATGGCCTGTCGGCGGGCGAGACGATGGCCGCACCAGTGCGCGAAGACTGGACCCGCCGCACCGGCAAGCCGATCTACGAGGCGCTCGGCATGACGGAGGTGTCGACCTTCATCTCCGCCTCGCCTGCCGCCCCGCCCCGCGACGGCATGGCCGGCAGGCCGCAGCCGGGGCGGCGCATCGCGCTGCTGCCGCTCGACGAGGGGACGGAGCCTGTGCCGCTGGGCACACCCGGCATCATCGCCGTGCACCGCCGCGATCCGGGTCTGATGCTGGGCTATTGGCGGGCCGATGACGCGACCGATGCCACGATGCGCGGCGACTGGTTTCTGACCGGCGATATCGGCGTGATGGACAGTGACGGCTATATCGCCTTTCACGGGCGCAGCGACGACCAGATGAACGCGCTCGGCTATCGTGTCGCACCGGAGGAGGTGGAAGCGGCGCTGATGCGCCATCCCGCCATAACCGGCGCAGCGGCGGTCGAATTGCCGGTGCGGGCCGACCTTTCGGTGATCGCAGCCTTCGTCACCGCCGAAGGGCCGCTTGACGAGGCGACGCTGGCGGCCCATGCTGCCTCGCATCTCGCGGCCTACAAGGTGCCAAAGCAGTTCCGCGTGCTAGCGGAATTGCCCCGAAACCCCAACGGCAAGTTGCGCCGCCGCGATTTGATTGCCACATATGGCTTCAAATCTGGCGCATAGACACGAAGTGACAACATGATCAGCCTCGACATCGTATCCGACCCGATCTGCCCCTGGTGCTATATCGGCAAGACCCATCTCGACACCGCCATCGCGGCGAAGGACTATCAGCCCTTCGATATCTTCTGGCGACCCTTCCAGTTGAACCCCGACATGCCGCAAGGCGGCATGGACCGGCGCGATTATCTGGACCGGAAATTCGGGCCGGACCGCGCGAAACAGTTCTACAAGCAGATCGAGGATACCGCGAAGGACGCGGGCCTGAATGTCCGCTTCGACCTGATCGAACGCACGCCCAACACCTTTGACGCCCATCGCCTGATCCGCTGGTCGCGCACCACCGGGCGGCAGGATGCGCTGGTCAGCGACCTGTTCGTCCGATATTTCGAGCGGGGCGAGGATATCTCCGACCGCGACCTTCTGCTGGAGGTCGGCGAGGCGGCGGGGATGGAGCGGGACGTGCTGATCCGACTTTACGAGGGTGATGCGGATCGCGAGTTGTTGCAGACAGAGGAAGCGACAGCGCGCGAGATCGGCATCAACGGCGTGCCGACCTTCATTGTCGGCAAGAAACATGTGGTGAACGGCGCGCAGCCCCCTGCCCTTTGGGCAAAGGTGCTGGACGAATTGCGGCATGTCGCCGAAACGACGGCGGCGGAGGCGCATGTCTGATGGAAATGATCGTTGAATCTGTCGCGGCGCTCAGCAGCGACTGGCGGGCATGGGTCGTGGCCGCGCTGGTCGGGTTGAAGGCGTTGCATTCTCTTTATGTCAGCGTCCGGTGCCCGATCATGCTGGGGAAAGCGACGATCACCGACGACATGATCGCCGCAGGCAGATCGTATCGGATGAAGCCACCGCTTTCGTTTCTCTTCATCATGCTGATCGGGCTCGGCCTTGCCATCGGCGGGCTTTACCTCTTGAACAACGCCACGCACGGCCCGCGCGCGCTCGGCGTGCTGGTGATCGGCATCTTCATCTTCACCACCGCCCCGCTCCGCCTGACGGTGGAGGCGACGCGGATGGAGGTTTATGGTGCCATCGGCAGCCCGGAAGACGGCGAGGCGTTGGCGCGTGACCGGCTGCAATCCGTCTATCGCGGGCGCGCGGCCGTCGAAATGGGCATCGCGGCTGTGGTGCTGGCGATGCTCGCATTCCTCTGACAACGACGGACCCGGCGATCAGGCCTTTGCCTTCGCCGGTTCCGGTTTCGCCTCAGGCTCCGCCGCCTTTGCCAGATCGCGGGCAATCGCGAATGCACCCTTGATCTTGTCGGCATCCACCTTCCAGTCGCGTCGAATGACGATCTTGTTGTCCTTGATCCGCGCCATGCCGCGCTCGCCCTCCAGAAACGCGACCAGCCCGACGGGGTTGGCGAACTTGTCGCCCCGGAACTGCACCACGGCGCCCCGCTCCCCCGCGTCCAGCTTTTCGATTCCTGCGCGGCGGCACATCGTCTTGATCCGCACAACGCGGAGCAAAGTCTCCACCTCTTTCGGCGGCTTGCCGAACCGGTCGTGGAGTTCCGCCGCGAACCCCTCCAGATCGCGCTTCGTCTCCAGCGACGACAGGCGGCGATAGAGGCCGAGCCGCAGGTCCAGATCATCGACATAGGTATCGGGGATCAGCACCGCGACGCCGAGGCTGATCTTCGGCGACCATGTCTCATCCGCCTCGGTCAAACCTTCCAGATCGCCCGCGCGCAGCTTGGCAATCGTCTCCTCCAGCATGTCCTGATACAGTTCATATCCGACCTCGCGGATATGGCCGGATTGTTCCTCGCCCAGCAGGTTGCCCGCGCCGCGAATGTCCATGTCGTGGCTCGCCAGCGTGAACCCCGCCCCGAGGCTGTCGAGCGACGACAGCACCTTCAATCGCTTGTCCGCGCCGGGGGTCAGGGGTTTGCGCGGCTCGGTGGTGAAATAGGCATAGGCGCGCACCTTCGATCGCCCGACGCGGCCCCGGATCTGATACATCTGGCTGAGGCCGAACATATCCGCCCGATGCACGATCAGCGTATTGGCGCGCGGAATGTCGAGCCCGCTTTCGATGATCGTCGTCGCCAGCAGCACATCGTATTCGCCGTCGTAGAACGCGTTCATCCGCTTGTCCAACTCGCTGGCCGCCATCTGGCCGGTGCAGGTGACGAAGCTGACCTCCGGCACCTGTTCGCGCAGAAATTCCTCCTGTTCGGCGAGGTCGGAAATGCGCGGCACCACATAGAATGACTGCCCGCCCCGGTAATGTTCGCGCAACAGCGCCTCGCGCACCGTCACCGGATCGAACGGCGCGACATAGGTCCGCACCGCCAGCCGGTCGACCGGCGGCGTTGCGATCAGCGACAATTCCCGCACCCCGGTCATCGACATCTGGAGCGTGCGCGGAATCGGCGTCGCGGTCATCGTCAGGACATGGACGTCTGAGCGAAGCTGTTTCAGACGTTCCTTGTGGGCGACGCCGAAATGCTGTTCCTCGTCGATGATGAGCAGGCCGAGATTGCGGAACTTGATGCCCTTGGCCAGCAAGGCATGCGTTCCGATGACGATATCGACCGTGCCATCGGCCATGCCGTCCTTCGTCGCGGCGGCATCCTTGGCCGAGATGAAGCGCGACAGTTGCCGCACCTTCAGCGGGGTGCCCTTGAACCGTTCGGCAAATCCCTTGGCATGTTGGCGCGCCAGCAATGTCGTCGGGCAGATCAGGGCAACCTGCACGCCCGACATGGCGGCGACGAAGGCGGCGCGCAACGCAACCTCGGTCTTGCCGAATCCGACATCGCCACAGATCAGACGATCCATCGGGCGGCCCGCCGCCAGATCTTCCAGCACGTCCTCGATGGCGTTCAACTGGTCGTCGGTCTCGTCGTACGGAAAGCGGGCGCAGAATTCATCCCACATCATGTCGGGCGGGGTCAGCTTCGGCGCCTCGCGCAGCATCCGCTCCGCCGCCACCCGGATCAGCTTGTCCGCCATGTCGCGGATGCGTTCCTTCAGCTTGGCCTTCTTGGCCTGCCACGCGCCGCCGCCGAGCCGGTCCAGCATCCCCTCCGTCTGGCCATAGCGGGACAGCAGTTCGATGTTTTCGACAGGCAGATAGAGCCGGTCGCCGCCGGCATATTCCAGCTCGATGCATTCGTGCGGCGCACCGAGCGCGGTGACGGTCTTCATGCCGGTATAGCGCCCGACGCCATGTTCCACATGGACGATCAGGTCGCCGACCGACAGGGTGCCCGCCTCGGAGATGAAATTTTCGGCCTTGCGGCGGCGGGTCTTGCGGATCAGGCGCTCGCCCAGAATGTCCTGCTCCGCGATCACCGTCAGGTCGGCGGCGGCGAACCCGGCCTCCAGCGGCCAGACCGCCAGCGACAGCGACCGGTCCGGCCCTGTCGCCACATCGGACCAGCGCCCGACCAGCCGCCCGCCCTCGACACCGTGATCGGCAAGCATGGTCTGCATCCGGTCGCGCGCGCCTTCGGAATAGGACGCGATCACGACCCGGCTTTTCTTCTGCCGGTCGTGGATATGTGCGGCAAGCGCATCGAACAGCTTGCCATCCTCCATCTGCCGTTCCGGTGCAAAGGACCGACCGGTGCGCGCGCCAAGGTCGATCACCCCCGGCCCCGGCGGTTGATGATGCGGGCTGAACCGGCGGACTGGGCGGCCCTGCAAGGCCGCCTCCGTCTCGTCAGGCGAGAGATAGAGCGAAGTTGTCGGCAGCGGTTTATAGACCGGCGCGCCCATCGCACGGGCCTTCGCCGCCTCTGACCGGGACCGGAAATGATCCTCGACCTGGGTCCAGCGGGCATCGACCGCGTCCTCGAACCGGTGGTCGAGGCTGACCGGCGCGCCTGGCAGGAAATCGAAGATGGTGCCCATCCCGTCATGGAACAGCGATGCCCAATGTTCCATGCCCTGATGCTTGCGCCCCGCCGATACCGCCTCGTAAAGCGGATCGTCGAGGCCTGCCGCGCCGAATGTCTCTCGGTAGCGCTGGCGAAACCGCGCGATGCTTTCGGGGTCCAGCGGGGCCTCGGTCGCCTGCGCCAGTTCCACGCGGTCGATCCGCTCCACCGTCCTCTGGCTATCGACCTCGAACCGGCGCGCGCCATCCAGCACATCACCGAAAAAGTCGAGCCGCACCGGCGTCGCCGCCCCCGGCGGAAAGATATCGACGATACCGCCCCGCAACGCGAAATCGCCCGGCTCCGTCACTGTCGAGGCACGGTTGAAACCAGATCGGACCAGAAATTCGGTCAACCGTTCGACCGACACCCGGCTGCCGACATTTGCGGCCCAACTGCCGCCCTCCACCGCCTTTTGCCCCGGCGTGCGCAGGGTGGCGGCGTTGACAGTCGTCAACACGATGGCGGGCATTTCCACCCCGTCCACCAGTGCAGCCAGCGTCGCCATGCGTTGCGCCGACACTTCGGCATTGGGGGAAATCCGGTCATAGGGGGTGCAATCCCATGCCGGAAAGCGCAGCACCGGCAGATCGGGCGCGAAGAACGCCAGCGCATCCGAGATTGCCGCCGCCCGCCGGTCGTCGCGGGCGATGTGCAGCACCGGCCCGCCATGCTGGCGCGCCAGATCGGCGATTGTCTTGCCGTCGAACCCTTCTGGCGTGCCACCGACCCGCAGATCCGTCACGCTGATCGCTTCGTCTTTCATCAGGCAGGCTCCGGCAATGGCAGATTGCCCCTTACCGGGTCCGGCAGGGGTGTCAGGGTCGATGGGTCAGGTAGCGCGGCGGCGGGGTGACCTCAAGGGGGAAGCCGCGCTCAGCGGGGCAGGAGCGACATGCGCCCCATACTCAGAATCCGCGAAACAGCGCCTCACTCCACCCCGCACCGTGTCGCGCGGTGGCGACCCACATCGCGGCGACGATGGACAGGCCCGCGACCACGCCTGTCACACGGCGTTCAAACAGGAACACCCGACGCAATTCATCCGGCCCCGGCATGTTGTCGTTCAATTTGCGGATCATGTAACCGCCCCACATCCAGCGCGCGGCCATTGGCGCGATGATGACCAGAAGGCCCATCGCCGCCTCCGCCCGGTTGCGGATCGCCAGCGTCGCGATCAGCGCCAGCGCGAAGGCCGTGATCGCGGTCACGACGAATGTCCGCTTGCGGATCGCGCGCCCGAACATCGCGATGTTGCGCCGTGCGAACCGGTCGAAGATCTCGCCTTCTTCGGAACTGCGCCGGGACCGCATCAGCAATTCGTTCGGCACGCCGAACGTATAATTGCAGATCACCCCCCATATCAGGATGGCGAAGACCCAATACCACACGCTGAGAAACGTTGCCTGCGCCAACATGGTGCTGATGAAATCCTCCGGGACACTTACGCAACTTGCCGCCCAAATCATCGCATGGCATTGCTGGCGGAATAAAGGAGTAAACGCATGACCAGCCGCATCTTCGCCCCCTTTCCGATGTCCCGCCCGCGCCGGACCCGTCAGGCCCCCTGGGTGCGTGACATGGTGCGCGAAAACACCGTCACGGCGGGCGACCTGATCTGGCCGATCTTCGTGCGCGAGGGGATGGAGGTGGAGGAACCGATCCCGTCCATGCCCGGTGTCTCCCGCCTGTCGGTCGACAAGGCGGTGGAGGCGGCGGAGCGTGCCGCCGATCTCGGCATCCCCTGCATCGCGCTGTTCCCCTATACCCCCGCCGGACTGCGCACCGAAGATTGCGCCGAGGCATGGAACCCCGACAACCTCGTCAACACCGCAACCCGCGCGATCAAGCGGATGGTGCCGGAAATCGGCATCATGCTCGATGTGGCGCTCGACCCCTATTCCAGCCACGGCCATGACGGCATCCTGCGAGGCGACGAGATCGTGAATGACGAGACGCTGATCGCGCTGGAAAAGCAGAGCCTCGCACAAGCCGAGGCCGGGGCCGATATCCTCGGCCCGTCCGACATGATGGACGGGCGCATCGGGTTCATCCGTCAGGCGCTGGAGGCGCATGATTTCCAGAACACGCTCATCATGTCCTATGCCGCCAAATACGCCTCTGCGTTCTATGGCCCGTTCCGCGATGCGGTCGGGGCATCGGGGCAGTTGAAGGGTGACAAGAAGACCTATCAGATGGATTGCGCCAACAGCGACGAGGCACTGCGCGAGGTCGCGATGGACCTTGCCGAGGGGGCCGACATGGTGATGGTCAAGCCCGGCATGCCCTATCTCGACATCTGTCGCCGCGTGAAGGAGGAGTTTGGCGCGCCGACCTTCGCCTATCAGGTCAGCGGTGAATACGCGATGATCGCGGGGGCCTGCGACAACGGCTGGATCGACCGCGCACGGGTCATCCCGGAAAGCCTGATGGCGTTCAAGCGGGCGGGTTGCGACGGGATCCTGACCTATTTCGCCTTCGAATACGCCGCAATGCTGGCGGAGGCTGCCAAGGAATAAGGGGCGCGGCACCTCTGCCGCCGTTCGGCACTTTTTTGGACGAGGTGCCGGCTTTTCCCTGCATTTTGCGCAAGGCACCCTATCTTTCAGGCACAGCCTCGATCACAGGAGCCGCCATGCACCCCGTTCTTGCCGCCCCCACCCTCACCCTCGCCCTTACCCTCGCCCTCGGCACCGCCGCATCTGCGGAACGGTTCGAAACCTCCGCCGGGCCGGTCGAGGTGACAAAGGTCGTCTCCGGTATCGAAGCGCCCTGGGGCTTTGCATTCCTACCCGATTTCGCCGAGACGGGGTCGCTTCTGGTCACCGAAAAATCGGGGGCGCTGCGTCTCTGGGAATCGGGCGCGCTGTCAGCGCCGTTGCAGGGTGGCCCGCAGGTGGAGGATGCCGGTCAGGGCGGGCTGCTGGACGTGGCGCTGGCAGCGGATTTTGCCGAAACCGGCATGATCTATCTGTCCTACGCGGCCCGCAGCGAGGGCGGCGCGCAGACGCAGGTGATGCGCGCAAGGCTGGTGCGCGGCCCGACGCCGAGGCTGGAGGCAGCAGAAGTCATCTTCCGTCAGGAGCCGCCACAATCCACGAGGCATCATTACGGATCGCGCATCGTGGTGGCGGAGGACGGCGCCCTGTTCATCACCGTCGGCGACCGGGGCGAGGCGTCCTTCGCGCAGGACCTCACGCGCCATCAGGGCAGCGTCATTCGCATCCTGCCCGATGGTCGCCCGCATCCCGATAACCCGTTCATCGGCAATCAGCGCGGCTGGCGGGAGGAAATATTCTCCTACGGCCATCGCAACCCGCAGGGGGCGACGCTGGGGCCGGATGGCAGGCTCTGGACGGTGGAGCATGGCGCACGCGGCGGCGACGAGATCAACCTGCCGGAGGCGGGGCGGAACTATGGCTGGCCCGTCATCTCCTACGGGCGGCAATATTCCGGCGGGCGGATCGGCGTCGGCACGACGGCGGCGGGGATGGAACAGCCGGTGCATTACTGGGACCCGTCCATCGCCCCGTCCGGCCTTACGGTCTATTCCGGCGACCTGTTCCCCGAATGGCAGGGCGACCTGATCGCAGGGGCGCTGAAATTCCAGCTCCTGTCCCGGCTCGACATGGAGGGCGGGCGCGTGATCGGCGAGGAACGTCTGCTGGAGGGTGAATTCGGACGCATCCGCGACGTGCGGACCGGCCCCGATGGCGCGATCTGGTTCGCGACGGACGAACGATCCGGCGGCATCTATCGTATGGCCCCCGCCGACTGACGCCCCAGCTGATCGCACCCGACTGATCGCCGCAGGGCAACCCGGCGCTTCCCTGCCCTGCCCTGACATGCTATCGCAGCCGCCTGTCAAGGACTGTGGAGTGGGAACATGACAAGCATCGCCGAACTGATCGCAGACGATATTCTCGACCATCGGGAATTTCGCCCGCTGGAGGATCCGTCTGCCCGCCCCGAGGCCGGCTATGCCGTGCAGTTCGACATGGCGGCGATGGTCGCGCCGCAAAAAGGCGGTTATGGCGGTCGCAAGATCGCCTGGAATACGCCCGCGCTGATGGAAAAATTCGGGCTGAAGGTGCCCGGTGCCGCCCATATCTTCGCCGATGACATCTGTCGGGGCGACGCGAACCTGCGGCTGGCAGATTACATGAATTTCATGATGGAGCCGGAATTCGCCGCCATCCTCGCCATCGACCTCGCGCCCCGCGCCGGGGGCTGGGATCGCGAAAGCGCCGCCGATGCGGTATCGCATTTCACCGTCGCCTTCGAATTGCTCGACCGTCGCAATGGCCCGGCAGAACATGCGGCGTCCATCATCGCCAACAACATCTTCAATGCCGGGATCTGCTATGACCCTGAAGGCGGGATCAAACCGCACGACCTGAACCCGGAGGCGCTGACCACCGTCGTCACCCATGACGGCGATGTGATCCTCGACCGGACCGGCGCCGCCCCGATGCACCCGCTGGACGCGGTGGCCTTCCTCGCCAACCATTTCAACGCCCACGGCGTCACCCCGAAGGCGGGCGAGGTTCTGATGTGCGGCGCGCATATGCCGCTTTACCCGATGACCAAGACGGGCGACCTGACGATAACGGTCGCCGGGGTCGGCGAGGTCAGCTTCCGGCTGGGGTGAGAGAAGATGAGTTGGCGCGCAGGTAGAAATTGGAACCCGTATTCCCTCCAAAAGATCCCGAAGCCACCAAAAGAACCAAAAAAGTCGGTTGCTTGGAATAAACGGAAGCGGAAACGGAAAATACGACCAATTAGTCCGTCGCGCGTTTATTCCGTACTAAAGTTGAGAAAGTCGCTAAACATTGCCGTCAATCACCTAAATCTTTTTGGTCCAAAACGAGAGAGTGAGTGGACTGAGAAATTGCTGCTGGAGTTCATTGCTTATCACAAAATACCGGGAGATTGGCGCTCTTCTTTCGATGACTAAACCACGCCAATCTCCGCCAGTGCGCGGCGCATGTCTTCCGGCAGGTCATCCCCCTCCGCCCCGAACAGGCCGACATCGCGCGGTGCGTCGGTCGGGTCGAGGTAGCGCCAGCCCTGAAAGGCGCGGCGGGGGCTGGGGGCGACGCGCATGATCGGGCGTTCCATGACGATGGCGCAGCGGCGGATGCCGTCTTCGCCGCGCACTTCCTCCAGCCCGATGATCCGCTGGCGGCAGGCGATGGACCCTTTCATCACCCAGTAGATCGACCCGCCATCGACCAGTTCAGACTCGCGCTTCGGCCACATCCTTGTGACGTGCACGACGCCGCCCCAACGATCCGGGCGGCTGTTCTGCCATGCGGAAAGATCCTCCGGCCCGTCGGCACCGACACATAACTTTAACAGATGCACCTTCGCCTTCACTTGCCCATACCCTCCGAAGTTCATACTATGTTCAGCCACGCCCACCCAAGGCATTGACGAGGACATAGCACGGATGAGCGCCTTCGCAGCCCCCATAGCCGAACAAATCTGGGACATGAAGTATCGGCTGAAGGCCGCCGACGGCACGCCGGTCGATGAAACCATCGAGGCGACCTGGGCCCGCATTTCCCGCGCACTGGCCGCTGTCGAGGCCGATCCGGCGGCGTGGGAGCCTGAATTCTATGCCGCGCTCGAAGGGTTCAAATACCTGCCCGCCGGGCGCATCGTCGCGGGCGCAGGCGCGAACCGGGATGTGACCCTGTTCAACTGTTTCGTCATGGGCACCGTGCCCGACACGATGGCGGGGATTTTCGACGGGCTGAAAGAGGCTGCGCTGACCATGCAGCAGGGCGGCGGGATCGGTTATGATTTCTCCACCCTCCGCCCGCGCGGCGCGGCGGTGAAGGGGGTGGGGGCCGATGCCTCCGGCCCGCTCAGCTTCATGGATGTCTGGGACAGCATGTGCCGCACCATCATGTCCGCCGGGTCGCGGCGCGGTGCGATGATGGCGACGATGCGCTGCGACCACCCGGATGTGGAGGCGTTCATCGAGGCCAAGCGCGACCCGGCGCGGTTGCGCATGTTCAACCTTTCGGTGCTGGTCACCGACCCGTTCATGGCGGCGGTGAAGGAAGATGGCCCCTGGGACCTGACCTTCGGCGGCACGGTTTACAAGACCCTATGCGCGCGCGCGCTCTGGGATCAGATGATGAAGGCCACCTATGATGTAGCGGAACCGGGGGTGATCTTCATCGACCGGATCAACCGTCTGAACCCGCTGAATTATGTGGAAACGATTGCCGCGACGAACCCCTGCGGCGAGCAACCCCTGCCGCCCTATGGCGCGTGCCTGCTCGGCTCCATCAACCTCGCGACGCTGGTGGCGGAGCCGTTCGCCGATGGCGCGGCGCTGGACGAGGCGGCGCTGGAACGTTTGGTCGCGACCGCCGTGCGGATGATGGACAATGTCGTCGATGCCTCGCGGTTTCCGCTGGAGGCACAGCGGGCGGAGGCACTGGCAAAGCGGCGGATCGGGCTTGGCGTCACCGGGCTGGCGGATGCGCTGCTGATGGTCGGGCTGCGCTATGGCTCGGACGAGGCGGCGGCCCAGACCGGGCGCTGGTTGCATCAGATCCAGCGCGCAGCCTATCTGACATCGACGCGGCTGGCGGCGGAAAAGGGGCCGTTCCCCCTGTTTGACCGCGACGCCTATCTGGCAACGGAAACCATCGCGGGCATGGATGCGGATGTGAAGGCAGCGATTGCCGAACATGGCATCCGCAACGCGCTGCTGACCTCCATCGCCCCGACCGGCACGATTTCGCTGCTGGCGGGGAATGTGTCGTCGGGGGTGGAGCCGGTCTTTGCCTATTCCTACACCCGCAAGGTGCTGCAAAAGGACGGTAGCCGCACCGAGGAGGAGGTGGTGGATTACGCCGTCGCGCTTTGGCGGCAGATGCACGGCGACGCCCCCCTGCCCGATCATTTCGTGAACGCGCAAACGCTCGCGCCCGAGGATCACGTGCGGATGCAGGCCGCCTGCCAGCCCTATATCGACAGCTCGATTTCCAAGACCATCAACTGCCCGGCGGATATCAGCTTTGAGGCGTTCAAGAATGTCTATGCGCTGGCCTATGACACCGGCTGCAAGGGCTGCACCACATACCGACCGAACGACGTGACCGGATCTGTCCTGTCGGTGGAGGAAAAGGTCGAGGTGGTGCCGGAGGACGAGGTCGCCACGACCGGCGCGGATGTCATCTACATGTCGCGCCCGCTGGACCGGCCGGAGGCGCTGGAAGGCGCGACCTACAAGCTGAAATGGCCGGAAAGCAGCCATGCGATCTATATCACCCTGAACGACGTGATCGTCGCCGGGCGGCGGCGGCCGTTCGAGGTGTTCATCAATTCGAAGAACATGGAGCATTTCGCCTGGACCGTCGCGCTGACGCGCATGATCTCCGCCGTGTTCCGGCGCGGCGGGGATGTGAGTTTCGTGGTGGAGGAATTGAAGGCGGTGTTCGACCCACGCGGCGGCGCGTGGATGGGCGGGCGCTATGTCCCCTCGATCCTCGCGGCCATCGGCGGGGTGATCGAGCGCCACCTGATCGAGATTGGGTTCATCGAGGGAGAGGGACTGGGCCTGAAATCAGACCCGAAGGCAGCGGTGATGGCGGTGGGCGAATCCCCCCGCGGCACCGCCTGCCCGTCTTGTGGACAGTTCGGAATGCGGATGGTGGAGGGCTGCATGACCTGCCCGAGTTGCGGGCATAGCAAATGCGGGTGAAGGTTACGCCGCCCTGATTTTTGGCCGCATATCCTTTTCACTAGCTCTCAGGAAGCTTTAGCAACGCAGCCAGAGCGTCAGGAACGAGACATTTTTGAACTTCGGCTTTGTACTGAGCTATCTTTAGTTGGGCTGACACTTCTTCTTTTTCTTCAGCTATCGAGGCTGCCTCAGCAGTTTTTTGTTTTAATTTTTTCGCAAGATCCGCTAACTTCTGTTCCTTCTGACCTATAGTCTGCCCGGCAGCAAGAAATGCACCAAACTGGTCATTGAAATTTGGAGTCCCTCGGCGCAGAGACTTGCGCAGTCGAATACGGATCGTATTCAACGCGGAGGCAAGAATTTCTTTCTTTCCAGCATTCTCAGCTACATTATTCACTTCTGGCTTGAATGCGCCGGACCTCGTGGCGAGGCAACCCGCTTGCTGAGACGCTTCGTACAGCACATCCGCTTTTGCCCCCGGATCCAGATATTGGTCCGCTCCGAGGAGGACACCTCCGCCGAGGCCAACCACCTCCAAAGCTGTATCGCCAGCGCCAAAAAGAAGCAGACCCGCCCCAGTACCTGCGGCCGCAAGAATGCCTGCGGATGTGACCTCTTGCTGGATCAATGCCTGATCCCCTATCGAAAAGTACACCTCCGAAAGAGACGCAGAGTATTTGATGAGGTCATCAAAACTCTGGATGGCGTAAAGGGATTTCTGCGCTTCTACCGCTACGGTGTTCGCTCCTTCAATTTCTAGGAGTGAATCTTCGCTGCGCTTCAAATCCTGAATTGAACCGCACCCGAAAACCAGAAAACAGGTCATAATGAATGAGATTGATTTAAACATGATATCCCCCATCAACTGATGACAGAGTAGAAAAAATCCAACTCAACGTAAAGACATTTTTCAAAGAACCACGTTTTGTATAAACTAAGCTATGTCACTGGCCTACAGTCACCATTATCCACTTTAATCAATCTCCCACACCACCCGCACACTCACGCTCACCGCGCTTTCCCCTGCCTCGACCGGCACCGCTTCCGCTGCCATCGACCGCATCATCGGGCCGCCGGGCATTACTGTCACATCACCGCCCTCGCTGATCGACTGGATCGGGCCGAGCTTCACGCCCGCCGCCGCCGCGAAAATCTCCGCCTTGCGCCTTGCATCGGCCATCGCGGCCTTGCGGGCCTCGTCCATCAGTGCGGTGTCATCCTCGATGCCGAACCCGATGCCGCGCATCTGGTTCGCGCCCGCGCCGACCAGCAGGCCGAGCGTTTCGCCCAGCCCGGCCATGTCGCGCAGCCGCACCCGCACCTCGTTGCTGACCGCGTATCCTGCGATCTGCGGTGCGCCCTCGCTGTTGGGCGTGCGCTGGTCATAGACCGGATAGATCGACAGGCCGGAGGTCTGGATATCCCGGTCCGCCACGCCGCGCGCCTTCGCCGCCGCGATCAGGGCCGCCGCCTGCGCCGAATTGGCGTCAAGCGCCGCCGCCGCCGTATCGCCCTGATTTTCCACCCCGATGGTGATCGTCGCCATGTCAGGCGCACCGGTCGCCTCTCCCACACCGGTGACGGTCAGGGTGGCGCTGTCATCCGCAAAAGCGGGCGCGGCAAGCAGGATCAGGGCGACGATCAGGGGGCGAATCATGGGGCAGCTCCGGTTCAGGGTTCGTGCAGTATACGCGCCACCTTAGGCATTTCCGGCGGTCAGCGCAGCCGCCCCTCGATCACATATTCCAACATTCGCACCACCTGCTCCGGCCGTTCCGCCACCGCGAGCGCGGCGGCATCGACCTCTTTCAGCGCGTGCTGATGGTCCGGGCCGTGCAGCACGATCAAGGGTTTGCCGAGCGCGGCGGCCATCCCGGCATCGAAGGCGGCATTCCATTGCTTGTATTTGTCACCGAACCGCACGACCACGATATCCGCCTGTTCGATCAAGGTCCGGGTGCGGATCGCATTCAGCTTCGCGCCCTTGTGGTCATGCCAGAACTTGTCCGGCTCCGCCCCCATGATGGTCACGCCGCAATCATCCGACGCCGCATGATCGGTCACCGGCGCGGAAAAGCTGACCGGAAGGCCACTGGCACCGGCCATGATCTCCGCCCGCCAGTCCGTATGAATCTCGCCAGAAAGATAGACCTGCCATGTCATGCGATGCGCCTTTTGCTTTGCAATCCTGCGTCTTGCGACCATAAGCAAACCACAATCGCCATCGCGATGCAAAAACAGGAGAGCCGGATGGAACTGCTCAGCGGGAATATCGTCGTCATTGCGTTGCTGGCCTTCGCCGTGATCGCGATCAGTCGGGGCATCCGGTCGGTGCCGCAAGGCGAGGAATGGACGGTGGAGCGGTTCGGGCGCTACACCCGCACCCTGACGCCTGGCCTTCAGTTCATCATCCCGCTGATCGACCAGATCGGCAACAAGGTGAACATGATGGAAACCGTGCTCGACATCGAAGGGCAGGAAGTGATTTCCCGCGACAACGCGATGGTGCGCGCCGATGCGGTTGCCTTCTATCAGGTGGTCGATGCCGCTGCCGCATCCTACGAGGTGCGCGACCTTGAACGGGCGCTTTCGAACCTCAGCCAGACCAATATCCGAACCGTGATCGGCGCGATGAACCTCGATGACGTGTTGTCGAACCGCGACATGATCAACGGCAAGTTGCTGGAGGTGATTGATCAGGCCTCGACACCGTGGGGCGTGAAGGTCACGCGGGTCGAAATCAAGGACCTTGCCCCGCCGCGCGACATCATCGACGCGATGGCCGGGCAGATGAAGGCGGAGCGCCTGAAACGCGCCGAGGTTCTGACCGCAGAGGGGATGAAACAGTCCGCCATCCTCAAGGCCGAAGGCGTCCGCGAAAGTCAGGTGCGGGAGGCGGAGGGCCGCCGCGAGGCCGCATTTCTGGATGCCGAAGCGCGCGAGCGGTCAGCACAGGCAGAGGCGAAGGCCACGGAAATGGTGTCGAAAGCCATTGCCGAGGGCGATGTGCAGGCCATCAACTATTTCGTTGCGCTGAAATATACCGAGGCGTTGCGCGATATCGCCGCTGCGCCAAACGCCAAGACCATCATGATCCCGCTGGAGGCTTCGGGCCTGATCGGGTCGATCGGCGGCATTGCGGAACTGGCAAAAACCGTGAACGGCAAGGGCTGATCCGGTGGATATCCTGATGTTCCTGAACGGTATTTCGCCGTGGTGGTGGGTGGCCTTCGCGGTCGCGCTCGGCGCTGTCGAAATGCTGACCTTCACCTTTTTCCTGATCTGGCTGTCGCTTGCGGCCTTCGGCACCGCATTGGTGCTGGCCTTTGCGCCCGCGCTTTCGGGCGTCGCGCAGCTTGGCGTCTTTGCGGTTCTGGCCGTCGTGACAACCATCGCCGGGCGGGTCTGGCAGATGAACCGCAAGGCGGTGCGGCGCGACATTCCCGGCCTGAACCGGCGGTCGGAGCAGGTGATCGGGCGCACAGCAAAGGCCCTGGCGGCATTCGAGGATGACGAGGGAACGGTCATCGTTGATGGCATCCGCTGGCGTGCCCGACTGGTGAATGGAACCGCGCAGGCAGGACAGACGGTGACCATCATTGATGCGGACGGCATGTTGCTGATCTGTGAAGTGAATGCATGACCTGTGGGATTGTGCTGCGATGCCGAATGCAGATGATGAAATCACCGCAAAGCCCTTCTGAATAACCACATTTTCGATACCTGCCATGCACTGGCCGATGGGTTTTTCGGCTCTATTCTGGTTGCCACTCGACTTAATGGAGTCTACCTAACGGGGGGCTTCGCATGCATCCGCAGCGTTTTTCGGGTGCTGAAAACGCGATCGCGGGTTTCGGGTGGGAGTTGGGTCATGAAGAATGTGATTGGGTTTTGTATAGGCCTTGCGTGTTTCGGCGCGGTGCCGACGGTCGCGAATGCTGCCGATTGCGACTTCAACTACACCATTCAGGAGGGGGATAGCCTGCCCTCGATCGCGGCCATCGCCTACGGCGTAACGAACTACGATTTCATATTCTTGCGCAATCCCAACCTCGCGGGGAGGATCGGCAATCCGCCCGTCGGCGAGGTGATCGTGATCCCCTGCATTCCGGGCGATCTGGAACCTGACGCCGTCGCGCTCAACTTCGCGATGGGCGTGGCAGAGGCCGCGCCGGAGCCGGAGGCAGCGCCCCCCGCCGAGACGGAAGCACAAACCGAGGCCGAAGGGCAGGCGGACCCGCAACCAGCCGAAACAGAAGCTGCCAACATCGCGCCGGCGGTCCCATCGCCTGCGCTTTCCGCGCCGGAACTGCGCATCCTGACCGCCAGCGACATGCCGCTGTATTCGAGCGAAGCCAGCCGCGAGGGCGGCATGGTGACTGAACTGATGCGTCAGGCGATCACCAGAATTGGCATCGAAGATCACAAGATCACCACTGTGGATTACCGGCCCAGCCATCTTGAGGCGCTGCTGATCGAGGGGCCTTATGACATCGGTTATCCGTGGGCCCGCCCCCCCTGCGAAGACCGCGACCAGTTGGCCGAACTGGCACCGGAGGAAGCCTATCTCTGCGACAACTTCGAATTTTCCGAACCCTATTATGAGTATGTGAACGGCTTTTTCGTGCGCACCGGCGAATATGCCGATACGCGCACTGAATTCGCCGCCTTCTCCGAAACGCGCATTTGCCGTCCGGCCGGCGGGTCGATGACCGATCTGGAAGTCAGGGGCATCATCGCTGACGAATATGTCGGCGCAAAATTCGTCCGCCCCACCAAGATGACCTCCTGCGTGGCCTTGCTGCTGAGCAAGGATGTGGACGCGATCAGTGGCGAGGTGTCCGAACTGGAATCTGCGCTTACCGAACTTGATGCGCTGGGTCGGGTCGAAGAACTGCCCGCGCTGAGCGTGCTCTGGACCATTCATTCCATCGCGCCTACATCGAAGCCGGGTGCGGTCGCAACCCTTCGCCAGATGAATGAAGTTCTGATCGACCAGAAGATTTCCGGCGAATGGTTCCGCACGGTTTCCCGCCATCTGTCACTGAACTGACGCCCATCGGACCGTTGCTCGTCGCGGGTCTGATCGCACCGTGATCGGGCTTCTGCCCCGCGCGGTCTGTTGCTATGCTCGCGTCATTCTTCTGAAGGGTGCCGCATGATGAGACAGTGGATAACGGGCGAAGGTTGGGCCGTGGCGCCGCTGTGGCGGGGCCTCGGGGCGGTGCTGGTGATCGGTCTTCTGGTCCTCTCCCAGACCAGCGAAGCTGCCTATAACGCCTTGTTCCGGCTTGACGCGCGGCTGATAGACCAATGGCAGCGCCTGTCCGGCCCGGATCAGCCGAGCGGTGAGGTGGTCATCGTCGGGATCGACAGCGCGTCGATCCGTGAAAAGGGGCGCTGGCCCTGGGCGCGCGCCGATCTGGCGGAACTGGTGGACCTGATCGCAGCGGCGGAACCTCGGTCGGTCACGCTCGACATCCTGCTGACCGAACCCGGACCCTACAGCCCGGTGAATCTGATGCGGACCTTCCGGCAGAACGGGCCGGAGGCGATTGCCCTGATGCCCGCCGACCCGGATCAGCGCCTGACGCAATCGCTCGGGTCGATCCCGGTGGCGCTGGCGGTTGCCGGAGGATCGGCCAGCGCGATCGACGAATTGTCGGGCCTGACCCAATGCGCCGACCCCGAATTGCTGACCGGAGAGACAGCGAAGGATTACCATGTCGAATGCCTGCTGTTCCCCTTGCCGCAATTCGAGGCGCAGGCCGCCGGTTATGCCGTCACGTTCGCGGAACAGGATCTGGACGGCGTGGTCCGCCGCGCCCGCGCCTTCGCCACACAGCCTTACCGAACAGAAACCGGGGCGGTGGAGGAGGCGATCTTTACCGCCATGCCTGTCGCGGCGCTGACCGCTTGCGCCGCGACCAATCCGAACTGCTTCACCTATGATCCCGAGGTCAAATTCCTGACCGAAGACGCGAATGACTGGACCGGGTTCCATCTGCCACTGGCGCGGGTATCGGGCGACTCTCCGCCTGCGGCACCGTTGACGCGCAGCTTCGGCATCTGGCTCGATTATGGCGCATTGCCCGCGTTGGGGCCGCAGACGGCGGATGACTTGCCGCCGGACCATGCCGGGCTGATCTCCGCCGCTGCGCTGTTTCAGGGTGATCCGGTGGATGTCGCGCGCCTGAAGGACCGGCATGTCATCATCGGGCTTACGCGGCTCGGCTCCATCGACCAGCACACGATCCCGCTCGCGGCGGAAAGCGGCACGCCGGGGGTGATGATTCAGGCGCTGGCGGCTGACAATCTGATTGCCGGGCGCATCCTGTCCGAACCGGCCTGGGTGTCCTATGCGATCACCGGATTCGGTTTGCTGATCGCAGGGCTTGCGCTTGTGCGGTTCGGCGTCACCTCGGTTTCCGCGATGGTCGGCATCGGCTTCGTCCTGATCGTCGGCCCGATCTTCGTAAGCTGGGCCGCGTTCGAATTTGCGCAAACCGTGGTATTCGGCGCGAAATCGGCACTCGCGGCCCTGCTTGGCGGTGCGCCTGTCGTCTTTGGTCGGATCAGCGCCATTCGCCGCGACCTTGCCGATGCCCGCGAAAGCGGCGCGCGCGAGGAAGAACGGATGGATGCGGCGCGGCAGATCCAGCTCGGCTCCCTGCCCTTCGATGCCGACTTTTCCGATATCGGGTTCGAGACCGCCGCGCTCTGCCGCCCGGCGCAGGAGGTCGGCGGCGATTTTTTCGAGTTGTTCCGCATGTCCGATGGTCAGTTATTCGCCGCTGTCGGCGATGTGTCGGGCAAGGGGTTGGAGGCGAGCCTTGTCACCGCCCTGTCAAAATCCATCTCCGGCGCGGTGACGGACCGGGTCGAAGGGCCGCTGGGCAAGGGCTTTGCCGAGGTCAGCCGCGAATTCATCCGGCAGGCACCACGCGTCTGGCGACAGGAAAAGGGTGGCTTTGTCACCCTTGTCGCGGCGCGCATCGACCCGGTGAGCGGTGAGGCCGAATTCGCCGCTGCCGGCTGCGAGCCGCCCACCGTCATCAGCGCTGATGGCACCCGGCGGCTGGTTGATCTGCCGTCGGTCGCGCCGCTCGGCTGGATCGAGGATGCGCAATTCCAGACCGCCCGGATGACGCTTTCGCCCGGCGACACCATCGTGATGTTCACCGATGGCGTGACCGAGGCGGAAACGCCGGAGGGTGCGCTGTTCGGGCAAGAGGCCGCCGAGGACATCGCCGCCGGATCAGCCGCCGCGGGCGCGCGGGGCGTCGTTGCCCGTCTCGAAGCACAGGTTCTGGCACATCAGGCGGGAGGTGCACCGACCGACGATACCACGATCCTCGCCATCACATGGCGCGGCCCGGCGGCGTAGCTCAGGTCAGATCAGCCGCCGCCGCGCGCAGCGCATCCAGCGAAACCACGTCGAGCGCGCGGATATGGGTTGATGACAGCCGCACGCGGGGGGCCTTGCCAGCGCGGTCCGCCTCCGCCCAGCGGGCGGCGCAAAGGCACCACTGATCGCCGGGTTTCAGACCCGCAAAGCCGTATTCGGGGCGAGGCGTGGACAGGTCGTTGCCACGTGCCTTTGAGAATTCGAGAAACGCCGGAGTCATCACGGCGCAGACCGTGTGCGACCCCTGATCAGCATCGTTGGTGTCGCAACAGCCATTGCGAAAAAACCCGGTCACCGGATCCATCGAACAGGGCTTGAGCGGCCCGCCCAGAACATTCACCGACGCATCGGCCTCGAACTCTCGCATCTTGACCCCTCGTTTGTATTCATGAACTTTGCTACCATATATGGGCAGCAGTCCAATAAACAGGAGCAGATGATGAAACCCGTCAGCCGCAGACTTGCCATGACCTCGCTCGCCTTCGGCGTGCTTGCGCTGGCAGCGCATGGCGCACAGGCGGACAGCGCCGCCCAGATCGAGCAGGATGTCGATTATTCGCTTCAGAAACTCTACACGTCCGTCCCCGGCTCCCGCGATCTCGCGGCGCGGGCGCGCGGTGTGCTGGTGATGCCCGATGTCATCAAGGGCGGTCTGATCATTGGCGGCTCCTATGGCGAAGGCGCGCTGAAGATCGCGGGGGTGACCGACAATTATTACAGCGTCGCCGCCGCCTCCATCGGGTATCAGATCGGGGTGCAGAGCACGTCGCACGCCCTGTTCTTCATGACCGACGAGGCGTTGCAGAAATTCCGCACCTCCGAAGGGTGGGAACTGGGCGCGGATGCCGAATTCACCGTGCCGGGTGACGGGATTTCGCTGAACCTCGATTCGACCACGATCAAGAGCCCGGTGATCGCGATCATCTATGCGCAGGACGGCCTGCTTGCAGGCGCAAGCCTTGAAGGCGCGAAATACACCCGCATCGCGCGCTGACCTGACGATCCACCGCCGTCCTTCGGGGCGGCGGTGGCCTTTTGCCGATCAGGAACCGTTTGTGCGCGCAGCCTCTGACGCCGCCCTGATCGCCGCGATGCGTGCGCCGTAATCCGCCGCACTTTTCCCCGCATAGACCGCCGATCCGGCAACCAGAACATCCGCACCAGCGGCGGCAACGCGCGGCGCGGTGTCTGGGGTCACGCCGCCGTCAATTTCGATATGGATGGGGCGGTCGCCGATCATCGCCCTGATCTCACGGGTCTTGGCGACGCCGGATTCGATGAAGCTCTGCCCGCCGAAACCGGGATTGACCGTCATCACGCAGACGAGGTCGGCCAAATCCAGCACATGCGCGATGGCCGAAGCCGGGGTCGCAGGGTTCAGCGCCACCCCCGCCTTGCACCCCAGCGCCCGGATCGCCTGCAATGAACGGTGAAGATGCGGCCCCGCCTCCACATGCACCGTCAGTATATCGGCACCGGCCTTTGCGAACCCTTCCAGATACGGGTCCGCCGGGGCGATCATCAGGTGCACATCCATCACCGTGCGGATATGCGGGCGCGCCGAAGCACAGATCGGCAACCCGAAGGAGATGTTGGGGACAAAATGCCCATCCATCACATCGACATGAATCCAATCCGCCCCCTGATCCTCCACATCGCGGATTTCCTGCCCCAGACGGGCAAAATCGGCGGCGAGGATCGACGGCGCAATGCGGATCGGGCGGGCGGGATCGAAGGGTGGCAGCGGCATGGCGTTCTTCTCCGGGTCCGGGCAGGCGACCGGGCCGGGATCAGGCCCCGGCCCGGAAAATCACTTGTTGATGCGGCGGATCAGCGACGAGGTATCCCAGCGACCGCCGCCCATGTCCTGCACATCGCCATAGAACTGATCGACCAGCGCCGTCACCGGCAGGCGCGCGCCGTTGTTCTTGGCCTCGCCGAGGCAGATGCCGAGGTCCTTGCGCATCCAGTCGACCGCAAAGCCGAAATCGAACCTGTCCTCGCCCATTGTCACGGCGCGGTTTTCCATCTGCCATGACCCAGCCGCGCCCTTGGAAATGACGTCGATCACGTCCGGCACGTTCAGCCCGGCCTTTTGCGCGAAATTCACCGCCTCCGACAGGCCCTGCAATAAGCCCGCGATGGCGATCTGGTTGACCATCTTGGTCAACTGACCCGCACCGGCGGGCCCGAGCAGGCGGCGCGACCGGGCGAAGGCATCCATTACCGGCGCGGCGCGGTCGAAATCCGCGCTTTCACCGCCGCACATGATGGTCAGGACACCGTTCTCCGCCCCCGCCTGCCCGCCCGACACGGGCGCATCCACAAACCCGAATCCCGCCTCGTGCGCCGCCGCCGCAAGCTCTCGCGCCACATCGGCAGATGCCGTTGTGTGATCGACGAAAACCGCACCCTTTGCCATGCCCCCGAAGGCCCCGTCGGGACCGGTCGTGACGGATCGCAGGTCGTCGTCATTGCCGACGCAACAGAACACATATTCGGCACCCTCAGCGGCCTTGGCCGGGGTCGGCGCGGCGGTTCCGCCGAATTCCTTGACCCATTTATCGGCCTTCGCCGCGTTGCGGTTATAGACAGTGACGTCATGCCCGGCCTTGGTCAGATGACCCGCCATCGGGTATCCCATCACGCCGAGACCGATGAATGCCGTTTTCGCCATGTTTTCTCTCCGCCAATTGATCCAAAACTCTGGCGCACCCTTGCGCTCGCTGCCGGTTCGGTCAAGTCTGAGGCGCATCGGACGGCAAGCATGAATGACGCAGGAGCGAGCGTGCGGACCCTTTTCAGAACCCTCCTCTGGCTTATGGCCGGTCTCAGCCTGGTGATGGTTCTTGGCGTCGGGCTGGGTTGGTATCTGGTTTCCCGCTCGCTGCCCGATTACGCGGCTAGCCACACGATGACCGGCCCGGATGCGGTGATCGAGGTGGTGCGCGACGCCAATGCCGTGCCGCATATCTATGCCACCACCGACCATGACGCCTATTTCGCGCTCGGCGTGGTCCATGCGCAGGATCGGCTCTGGCAGATGGAACTGGCACGGCGCGGTGCGCAGGGGCGACTGTCCGAACTGTTCGGCCCGGCGACGCTGGAGCTCGACAAGCGCTTGCGGCGCTTCGACCTCTATACGCTGGCGCGGCAATCGGTGGCGGTGCAAAGCCCGGAGACATTGGCAGCCCTGAATGCCTATGCCGATGGCGTGAATGCGTGGATCGGCACCATCAACGACAAGGCGCTGGGGCGCGGCGCGCCGGAATTCTTCATCTTCGATGAAGGATTGTCGCCCTGGACCCCCGCGGACAGCCTCGCGGTGCTGAAGGTCATGGCGCTGCGCCTGACCGGCGCCGCCGCGTCCGAGACCCGGCGCGCCAGCCTCTTGCGCCAGATCCCGCCGGAACGGCTTGACGATATCTTCCCGTCCTATCCCGATACCGGCATCCTCGCCCTGCCCACCTTCGCCGAAGCCTATCCTGCGCTCCCCTTCGGTGCGCCGCTGATGCAGACCGCCGATGCCCATCCCCTGACGCAAATGTTCTTTCCCGATGCCGATTTCGCAGGCGCATCAAACGCGTGGGCGGTCGATGGCAGCCGCACCGCCACCGGCGCGCCGCTGCTGGCGAATGACCCGCATCTCTGGCTGTCCGCACCCAGCATCTGGATGCTGGTGCATGTGGAGTTCCCCGATACCGGCACCATCGGCGGCTCCATCGCCGGGGTGCCTGCGGTTTTTGCCGGGCGGAACCGCGATCTGGCATGGGGGCTGACCACCGTCGGTGTCGACGATCAGGACATCTATATCGAAAAACTGAACCCGGATAATCCCGCAGAATATCTGACACCTTCGGGTTGGGAACCTTTCGTGACCCGGTCGGAGCGGATCAGCGTAAAGGATGGCACATCGGAACAGATCGAACTGAAATGGTCCCGCCACGGGCCGATCCTCGACCCGGAAACCTATGAAGTGGGCGCGGTCACACCGGAGGGCCATGTCGCCGCATTGGCCTGGACCGCGCTGTCGGGCGAGGACCGGTCAATCGAGGCGCTAATCGGTCTGATGCGCGCAGACAGCATCGAAAACGCGCTGCGCGCCGGTCGTCATGTCATCGCACCGGGTCAGAACGTCACGGTCGCCGACATGTCCGGCGTCGGCATCTTTTCCACCGGCCAGCCGCCACAGCGCAGGCCGGGCAACCGCACGCAGGGCCGCATCCCCTCACTCGGCTGGATTGCCGAAAACGATTGGGAGGGGCTTGGCGACCCCGACGCAACGCCGCGCGCCATCCGGCCCCGGTCGGGCATCGTCGCCAATGCGAATAACCGCATCACCAATGCCGCGTTTCCCGACCATATCTCATTCGATTGGGACGCGCCCTATCGCATCCGGCGGATCGAACAGAAACTGAACGACCGCGAATTCCACACCGCCGACAGTTTCATGGAACTTCAGAACGACACGGTATCCGAAATGGCGCGGTCGGTTCTGCCGCTGATCGCCCGCGACATGTGGTGGACCCGGGACGAGGCCGTCGGCGACCAGCGCGGTGACCGGCGGGAGGCCGCGCTCGCCCGTCTCGGCGAATGGAACGGCGAGATGACCGAACACGGGCCGGAGCCGCTGATCTTCACCGCCTGGATGCGCGCCCTGACGCGGCGGATTGCGGGCGATGAGCTTGGCCCGCTGGTGACCGAGGTGGAGGGGCTGCGCCCGCTTTTTGTCGAGCGGGTGTTCTATGACGTGAACGGTGCCGGGATCTGGTGCGATGTGAACAAGACGGAGCGGCGCGAAACCTGCGCCGAGATCGCGAAGATCGCGCTCGATGATGCGCTGGACGAACTGGTTACGGCCTATGGCACTGACCTCGATGCGTGGCGCTGGGGCGAGGCGCATGTGGCGCGCCATGTGGCAACGCCGCTCGGCCTGCAATGGCCGTTCGACCTCTTGGTGAATATCGAACAGGAAACGTCGGGCGGCGATTACACGCTGCAACGGGCCAAGACGGCCGGCACCGGGCCGGAGCCTTACCGCAACGTCCATGCCGCCGGTTATCGCGCGGTCTACGATTTCGCTGATCTGGACAGGTCGGTCTTCATCATCGCGACGGGCCAGTCCGGCCACCTTCTGTCCCGCAACTACGAAGACCTGTCGCGCAAGTGGCGGATCGGCGAATATATCCCGATGTCGATGCGGCGCGACGATATCGAGGCAGGTGCCATCGGGGTGATGAAGATCACCCCGAAGCGGAACTGATCAGCTCAGCATGTCGTGGCAGGCCGTCAGGGCATCGACCAGCACATCGACCTCTTCGCGCGTGTTGTAAAGCCCGAAGCTGGCGCGGCAAGTGGCGGTGACGCCCAAAGCCTCCATTAGCGGTTGCGCGCAGTGGTGGCCCGCCCGGACGGCGACGCCCCTGCGGTCGATGATGGTGGAGATGTCGTGGGCATGGGCCGCCCCGGACATGGAAAACGAAAAGATCGCGCCTTTCTGCGGCTGATCGCCATAGACCGTCAGCCAGTTCAGCCCCGCCAGCCGGCCTTGCGCGTATTCGCGCAGGTCGGCCTCGTGGGCGGCAATCGCCTCCATCCCCAGGCCCTGCATATAGTCGATGGCAGCGCCGAGGCCGATCATCTGAACAATGCCGGGGGTGCCTGCCTCGAACTTGAAGGGCGGGTCGTTATAGGTCACCTCGTCCATCCGCACCTCGCGGATCATGTCGCCGCCGCCCATGAAGGGCCGCATCTCCGCCATCCGGTCACGCGACATCCAGATCGCGCCGCTGGCGGAAGGGCCATAAAGCTTGTGCCCCGTGATGGCATAGAAATCGACGCCGAGGTCGGCGAGGTTGACAGGCATATGGACCGCCGCCTGGCTGCCATCGACACAGATCGCAACGCCACGCGCACGTGCCGCCGCCGCGATGGTCTTGATGTCGATCACCGCGCCGGTCACGTTCGACATATGGGTGATCGCGATCAGTTTCGTGCGCGGCCCGATGGCGTCGATCACCTTGGCGGCATCGACCGACCCGTCCGGCTCCAGCCCGATCCATTTCAGGACGACACCCTGACGTTCGCGCAGAAAATGCCAGGGCACGATATTGGCATGATGTTCCAGCACGGTGAGGATGATCTCGTCCCCCGCCTGCATCCGCGGCGCGGCCCAGCTTGACGCGACCATGTTCAGCCCGAAGGTGGACCCGGTGGTGAAGATCACCTCGTCCTCATGCGGTGCGCCGAGAAACGCCGCGATCTTGCCGCGCACCGCCTCGTAATTCTCGGTCGCGAGGTTCGAGAGGTAATGCAGCCCCCGATGCACGTTGGCATATTCCTCCGCATAGGCCTTCGTGACTGCGTCGATCACCGCCTGCGGTTTCTGCGCCGATGCGCCATTGTCGAGATAGACCAGCGGCCGGTTGTGGACGGTGCGCGACAGGATCGGGAAATCGGCGCGGACCTTGGTGACATCATATGTGCTCATGGCGCTGACATAGTTCCGATCAGAAGGAATGAAAGGACGATCCCGAACAGAAACACCATCGCCAGCATGGTGAACGCAACCCGGATCGTGCTTTGAAATCCATGCGCCTCGGCGACATAGCTTGCCATCAGCCAGAGGATCACCACCATCGCGACAAGTTGCATCAGCACCAGTGCCGCGCTTTCGCTGCCGGTTTCCGCCAACAAGGCGAAGGATATGATCGGCGCGAAGATCACCGTGACCAGCGAATGCCACGCGATCGCCGTCGCGCAGTCGAGCAGGCTGCCCTTGCCACCGAGCGCGCGCCCGACCCAGAATACCAAAGCGACGACAATGGCGAAGGAAATCGCGCTGAAGAAGATGCTCGCGACAAGCGACCCCGCATTGCTTCCCGCGCCACCTGTCGCAAAGACCTGCTCCGCCACGATCAACAGGATCGCCTGAAGGCAGAACGACAGCGCATAGATCAGCGCGACAGCCTCGAACCCGCTGACATAGGACAGGACGCGGCGAAATCCCTTGCGGGGCGCGACGCAGCTTTCAACCACCACGTCAATAAAAGTCTTCAGCATGAACCGGCCTTCGTCATCCGAGGGAAAGCACGCCCCACACGGACGCAATGGTCAGAATGGCGAGCGCAGCCATCACCCGATATGTATACCGAAACCCATGCGCCTCTGCGACCCCGGCGGACAGGAAAAAACCGAATGCGATGGGACCGATGAAATAGGGCGCCTCGATCAGCCAGTCGACATCGAGGAACGCGACCTCGGGGCGCAGATAGACGACGCCGACGGTCACGATGGCGGCGAACACCTCCACCGGCGCGGACACCAGTGCGGCCCAGAACACGGCGCAACGGGTCGTGTACCAGGTGCCCTCGCCGCCAAAGGCCCGCGAGATGATGTTGCCGATGGCTGCAATCACATAGAACAACGAGGTGCGGAACAGGAAGGCGACCACAAGGCCGAGCCCGACAAAATGCGGCAGCGCCAACCGGACCTCGTCCGGTGGCAGCACGACCATCGAGATCGAGCGGGCGAGAAAGAAGATCACATCCGACAGCAGCGCCAGAAACAGCAACCGCCCTTCGGATGGGCGGCTGTTGATGAACGACCGCGTCGACCACCGCATGTCGGCATAGGCATCGAGAATCCGGTCGTAATAGGAGCGGTCGGACCGCAAATCCGGGTCGTCATCCGCGATCTGGTCGACGCGCGAAAGCGGATGCAATGCCTTGTTTTGTTCAGTTTGTTGATCGGTCACGCCCGCCTACCCCACCCAATACTCACACTCACCCCGTCGGCAGGGCTGTATACCATGTCACCCGACCGCACGCAGCAGAAAGACGGCACCGGTAAAGGCAGCGAGGGCAAGGCCCACGCGGAGCACGGAAAAGCCATGCGCCGCCGCCAACATGGGCACCAGCAGCCAGAACCAGACCACCCCTCCGGCGGCGCTGGCCCACGCCCCGAACCCGACCAGCGTGATCAGGATCTGGGCCCCGAATGCCACCGGCCCGGCGGCGAAGCCAGACCAGAAGAAGGCGAGCCTTGTGCCCGCCCAATCGCCGCCCCCGCCCAGCGCACGGCACAACAGCGCGATCAGCGCGGCAACGCCATAAAGCGCCAGCGGCAGGAACGAAAACCCCGCAAGCACCTGCGCCGCCAGCCATGCCGGGCCTTCGACCCCTTGCGATACGGTCGGCGCGGCCAATTCGACACCGATGCGGGCCACTGTCAGGAAGAGGCTCGCGCCGAACGCATAGGCCAGCAGGCGCGGCTCCCCCGCCGGAAACTCGCTTTGCCAGGACGCCGCCGGATCACGCCATGCCGCCACCAGACGGCCGGGCAGGCCGAGGATCACGAACGCCGCCCGATCATGCAGCCGCTGCCGAAGCCGCGCTGCGCCGGGCCAGCCAGGACCCGATGCGCCCGCGTATGCGGTCGCCGAGGGTTTCGTCAGCGATTTCCTGCACAGCCTCATCGACAAAGGCGAGGACCATCATGTCCTTGGCCGCAGCCTCCGGCACACCGCGCGAGCGGAGATAGAACAGCGCCGTCTCATCCACCGCGCCACAGGTGGAGCCATGTGAACAGGCCACATCGTCGGCATAGATTTCAAGTTCCGGTTTCGCCAGAAACTCGGCATCTTCAGTCAGCAAAAGGCCCTGACTGATCTGATAACCATCGGTCTTTTGCGCGTCCTTCTTGACCAGAATCTTGCCCTGGAAAATCCCCTTGGCACCGGCTTTCAGAACCTTCTTGAACACCTGACGGCTTTCGCAATTCAGGGCGTCATGTGTCACGAACACCGTGTCGTCATGGGTAAAGTCGCCCTCGCCGATCGCTGCGCCCGCAACCGAGCCCGACGCATCGTCGCCAGTGAACCAGATGATCGTTTCATTGCGGGTCAGACGGCCATTGGCGGTCAACGTAAAGCTTTTGAATACCGAGCGCGCCGCCAGTCGGGCGAAGGTCGCGGTCGCGGTGATGCGCCCGGCATCGCGGCCTTGCGCGCGGATGTGGTGGCAGGACGCGCCGTCGGCGATATCGACCTCGATCACCGCGTTCAGCCGCGCCGCCGCCGGGCCGCTTTCCAGCACGGTCAGCGAAGCCCCCGCCTCGATACGGATCAGATGGCGGATCAGCGCATCGGACTGCGGGTCTTCATGCAGATAATGCAGGCTGATTGGCCGGGCCAGGCTGCCGGTGACCCGGATCACCATGCCCTGATCGGCAACGGCCGTGTTCAACGCCGCGAGCGGGCGCGGGACGGGCGATTGCCCCATCCCCTCCAGCACGCCGAACAGTTCTTTCGCCCAGTGAATATCGGTCGCCAGCACATCCGAAAGCCCGGTGATCTCCACCCCCGCCAGCGTCAGATCATCCGACAGATCGGCGTTGAACACGCCGTCCACGAAGACCAGACGCAGTGCATCGACATCCCCGAACACCTGCTCTTCCGGCTCCACCGCAACAGCCGAAGCGACGGTATCGGCGATCAGGTGCGCCGGATTGGTATAGCGCCAGTATTCATCCCGCGCCGCCGGGCCGCCCATCGCGGACAATCGCTGACGCGCCGCCTGACGCGCCGTCTGCGCCCATCCGGCAGCCTGCACCGGGGCCGGGTGCCGCGACAACATCGCCGCAGCGGTTGCTGCCTTCGCTTCCTGCAATTTTGCCGGAACTGCCATTACGCCACCTTCGCCAGAATATCGGCATAGCCGTTATTCTCGACCTCGAGCGCCAGTTCCGGCCCACCCGTCTCGACGATCCGGCCATCGGCGAGGATGTGGATGACATCCGGCGCGATATGGTCCAGCAGGCGTTGGTAATGGGTGATGACGAGGAACGACCGACCGGCATCGCGCAGCGCATTCACGCCTTCCGATACCAGCTTCATCGCGTCCACATCGAGGCCGCTGTCGGTCTCGTCGAGGATGCACATCTTCGGCTCCAGCAAGGCCATCTGAAGGATTTCGTTGCGCTTTTTCTCGCCGCCCGAAAAGCCGACATTTACCGGGCGTTTCAGCATGTCGGCGTCGATCTGCAAATCTTTTGCCTTCGCCCGCACCAGCTTGATGAAGGAAGCCGCGTCAAGCTCCGCCTCGCCGCGCGCCTTGCGTTGGGCGTTCATCGCGGTGCGCAGGAAGGTCATGTTGCCGACGCCGGGGATTTCCACCGGATACTGGAACGCGAGGAACAGCCCCGCCGCCGCACGCTCCTCCGGTTCCATCCCGAGCAGGTCCTGGCCCAGCAGGGTCGCGGACCCGCCCGTCACCTCGTATCCGCCGCGCCCGGCCAGCACGTAGGACAGGGTCGATTTCCCCGACCCGTTCGGCCCCATGATCGCATGCACCTGCCCGGCGGGCACTTCCAGTGTCAGACCCTTCAGAATCTGCTTGTCTTCATCCTCCAGCTTTACCTGAAGATTTTCGATGTTCAGCATCTGCTGATCCTCCTGTCATCCGCAATGTGGCGGATCTGATTTGCTTGTCCTGTTCGCCCGAAGCGGCCTCTGCCGCAACAGCCATCAGGTATTCGGGAACCTGTTTTTCCTGATCGGGGAAAAATTCCTGCAACGCGCGGGCGAAATCCCGAACTCCCATCCGCCCGATCGCCTCGCGCAGGATCGGGTCGCGGTCGATGCCCGACAACCGCTCCACCGCGATGCGCATGGTCACTGCGACGATGTCCGACACCCTGCGCTGAGAGGTGGCTTTCACCTCCTCCGCGTCGCCCATCTTCACGAAATTCTGTTCCGCCATTGTCCTGCCTCCACTGGCGCGCGGGCGATCCGGGATGGATTCGCGATGCGTGCGCCACGAGGGCACATTGGCTGGACATGGTAACCGAGGCGTTAATCATTGAGATGGTCTTACTGGAAGAACATGTCAAGAACGGGAAGTGAGCAATGATGGTGGTGACGCTTCGCGAAAGACTCACAGGCTTCCTCCCCCATCCTCAACTAAAGACGCAGGGAAAGTCTCCTTTACTCTCGCAATCGCGGCGCTGACTCCCGCAAGATATGAGATAGCTGGAATTGGCTGACGCATTGCGGCATCCAGATGAGCGTGTGGCAGAGGTGGTGGCAATGGGCGTTCTATCGAAGCTGCGTAATCATAAAATTTGAATCGGGGCATGTCGTGAATACGAGCGCCTTCCAGCCAAACATTCGGAATTCCGAGAGCATCTGCAACAATGAGGCCGTGAAGGCTGCTCGAATAGACTTCAGAACAGCGAGCGATCGCCCTGACAACATCAAAGGGATCTTCGAGACCGACATCAATCAGTTCCGCATCGATCCGGCCCGCCATCAAAGTTCTATAGGTTTTCAGTTGGCTGTGATGGGGAATGACACCGATACGGCGGTATCGGGGCTCATCTCGCTGAATACCCGCAACTTCTGGTGCCAAAAGGCCAGGGTCGCCGGTCGGAATGCCGTCAATTCCCAGTAAAGCAGCGGTCAACGGCCCACGAACAAGCCGTATGTCAACCCTTTCTAGAAAATCCACCGGAACAGGCGACATTGCACCCGCGCCCCATACGATTGGTTTTACCGCTCGCTTGGCAAAGGAACCACGTCGCACATATTCAAGGACGCTTCCGATAGCAAAGATTTCAGCTTTGCGCGGCGGAACGAGAACCACCGTTCTGCTGCTCAGAGATGCGATGATCCGCTGATTAATTTGGTCACCGAAATTCGGCCGCCCGTTCCACCAGTAAGCGCGCAGTTCACCCATGATAATGACGCTTCATTTCAACTGCCAGTTTGGCCCCAAGCGCATCCATTCCTTCCGGTGAAATCTCTTTGATATCGACCGCCATGCGATGCATCCAGGGTGCTCTGACAATGCGCGCAGCGATCGCATCCAGGAACGCTTCTTCCAGTAGGACAGGATGAATGATCAACCCGTTGTGTTGCCCTGACCCTTCGATTCGCGAACGCAACCGATCAGGATTCGTGGCAAATCCGTTGGGAACAAAGAATCGTGGTGCAGAAGGCTCAATCGCCTTGACGTCAAATCCGTCACGCTTCAACGTCGAAAAAGAGAAAATCTCGTCGTTCGAAAAATACTGTTCTTCAGTGTCTAATTCGCAATACTTTTTGCGAGCTTCGAACAAATGATCTACTGCCTTTGCGGAAAATCTTACCATGGAAAACTGTGCGCCCCACAAGTCTTCACCAGGAAAGCCAAATGCAAACCGGGTTTCCTTCTTTTCGAACGTTCTCAGGTTGCATCCCAATGCATCGGCTTTGAGTCTGCTTATGATCTCGAAAAATTCAGGCGCACATCCGCCAACAAAACAAACATCTGGCTCGATCAACCAGTAATTATCGTAATCAGGCCAAGCTTCCCGCGCGCGATACAACGCATAGTCGCCACATCGCCACCCCCAATCAAACACAGCGGTCAATCCTGATTCATTGACCCATTCCGCATTCATCCGCACAACCTTGTGGGGGCACGCTGACATGTCACCGTCCCCCTGAAAACAAACGGCAACATCGACATCGGTCAACCGCGACAACGCATCAGAAATGTGAAACTCGTTCTCGGTCCATCGATACGTTCTGATCACAGCAATTGTTGGTGAAGACTTCATCGTCGTTGGCCATTCATCATTGTTTTATCGTGTCACTTTGCGACTGAATGAACCGCATTCGACAGTTGGGAAACAGCCCGCGCGGAGTGAAAGGATATTCATTTTCAGGTCCTCCGGGGGGCAAGGCTTGTTCCGAAAGCCCGAAGTATGGATGTACTGATCCTCCGTGCCGAAGGCATCAGTTCGCCAGATCGCAGTATCCTTCGCTCAACCACGAGCAACCTGAAAAGGCTCACAATGTCCACTGCACAAAACTTCACGTCACGATCAACAGGAGCAAATAGACTTTTGCCTAGGCCGGTGCAGTGTCGGCGGCAGCGGCAGACTGCGGCAGCCATGTGAAGTGAAACGGAAACACCATTGTCCTGCCTCCGCCGGCGCGCGGGCGATCCGGCATGGATTCGCCATGCGTGCGCCACAGGGGAACATTGGCTGAACATGGTAACCGAGGCGTTAATCATTCGCATCACCCCCTAAACACCATCGCAGCGCCTGCGGCAATGAGAGCGAACCCGGCGAGCACGCCCCAGCTCAGGCTTTCCTTGAGGAACAGAACCGAAAAGGCCGCAAAGACGGTCAGGGTAATGACCTCTTGAATCGTCTTCAGTTGCGCCGCCGAATAGACTTGATGCCCGATCCGGTTGGCAGGCACCGCAAGGCAATATTCAAAGAACGCGAGGCCCCAGCTTGCCAGAATGACGATCCAGAGCGCGGTCGATTTGAAATTCAGATGGCCATACCACGCGAAGGTCATGAACACATTCGAGAGCGACAACAGGATGATCGGGGTGATCTGTGGCGACAGGGTCATGGCATCACTGCCCTGTTTGGGGAAGATGCCATTTGCAGCACGTTGTGCACGCAGGCTTGCACCGCGCAATCACATGAACCGCCCTCAAGACGCACACGCGCCCGGCATCCGAACGGCATTGCCGCTCGATCACTGAACGCCAGCGAAATCACCCCACGCTCCCCTCAAGCGAAATCGCGACCAGCTTCTGCGCCTCGACGGCGAATTCCATCGGCAGTTCCTGCAACACTTCCTTGCAGAACCCGTTGACGACCAAGGCCACCGCTTCCTCTTCGTTCATGCCGCGCTGGCGGCAATAGAAAAGCTGATCGTCATCCACCTTCGATGTCGTCGCTTCATGTTCCACGCGCGAGGAATTGTTCTTGCATTCGATGTAAGGCACCGTATGCGCGCCGCAATTTCCGCCGATCAACAGGCTGTCGCATTGCGTATGGTTGCGGCTGTTCTTCGCCTTTGGGTGCATCGACACGAGGCCGCGATAGGTGTTCTGCGCCCGGCCAGCCGAAATGCCCTTGGACACGATCCGCGATTTCGTGCGCTTGCCAAGATGGATCATCTTCGTGCCGGTATCGGCCTGTTGGGCATTGTTGGCGATGGCGATGGAATAGAACTCGCCCTGGCTGTCATCGCCGCGCAGGA